>NZ_BAABGN010000009.1:0-238093 GCF_039541595.1 Georgenia halophila
GACTGAGGCCCTGCGCTGCCTGAAACGCCGACTCGCAAGAGTCGTGTTCAACACCCTGAAGAACAACCAGTCGACCGCCGCCGCACCCACCTACGCGGCAGCGGCTTGACATAGGAGAAACCCATGCTGCTCCGACGAACCACGACGCCCGTGCTCGAGGAAAACTGCTACGTCGTCGCGGCCCGCGAGGGGACCGAGGCGCTGGTCGTCGACCCCGGTTCGGGAACCGCTCCCGAGGTCCGTCGCGTCCTCGCCGAGCACGATCTTCGCGTCGGCGCCGTGGCACTGACCCACGGCCACGCCGACCACGTCTGGGACGCGGCTGCCGTCGCCGGCAGTGCGCCCGTGTACATCGCGGGTCCGGACAGCTACCGGCTTGCCGATCCCGCCCTCGCCCTCGGCGAGCCCCTGGCCACCCTGTTCACCGAGCTCGCCGCCGAGGACTGGAAGCGCCCCGACGACGTACGCCAGCTTCCGGCCGAGGTCCTCACCGGTGGGGGAGCGGAGCTGGTGCCCGGCGTCGGGATCCGTGCCGTCCCTGCGCCCGGACACACGGAGGGCAGCACGATTCTGCTCCTCGGCGGCGACGTTCCGCGCAGCGTCACGGACGACGTCCTCCCGGTCGGCGACGACGTGAGCGTCGAGGGCGGTCTCGTCGCCCTGTGCGGCGACGTCATCTTCGCTGGCTCCGTGGGGCGCACCGACCTTCCCGGCGGCGACGAGAAGGAGATGACGTCGACGCTGCGCACCCTGGCCTCCTCGCTCCCGCCCACGACCATCCTGCTGCCGGGCCACGGACCGGCTACCGTCCTGAGCCGGGAGATCGCGAACAACCCGCACGTGCGGGCCGCCACGGGACGCGGGCGCTGAGGCGCGGCCTGCCGCCGATGCCGCCGGACGAGCCGCCTGCTGAGCACCCGACGACCCGCCCGGTGGGCGGAATCGCCGAGGGGCGAGACGGGATGCGAAGATCAGCGCCATGGCACGTGCGTCATCCTTGTCCGGATTCCCCGAGTGGCTGCCCGACGGTCGCGTCGTCGAGCAGCACGTCCTGGACTCGCTGCGGCGCACCTTCGAGCTGCACGGGTTCGCCGGGATCGAGACTCGCGCCGTCGAGCCGCTCTCCCAGCTGGAGCGCAAGGGCGAGACCTCCAAGGAGGTCTACGTGCTGCGCCGTCTGCAGGACGAGCGAGCGGAACCGGACGCGTCGGGCACCGAGGACGGGCTGGGTCTGCACTTCGACCTGACGGTGCCGTTCGCGCGGTACGTCCTCGAGAATGCCGGGCAGCTCGCCTTCCCGTTCAAGCGCTACCAGATCCAGAAGGTTTGGCGCGGTGAGCGACCCCAGGACGGGCGTTTCCGCGAGTTCACGCAGGCCGACATCGACGTCGTCGGCGCCGACACCCTGCCGTTCCACTTCGAGGCCGAGCTGCCGCTCGTCATGGCGGAGGCGCTGGCTGCGTTGCCCATCCCGCCCGTGCTGATCTCGGTCAACAACCGCAAGGTGGCCCAGGGCTTCTACGAGGCGATCGGTCTGGCCGACGTCGAGGCTGCGCTGCGGGTGATCGACAAGCTCGACAAGATCGGGTCCGACGCCGTTGTCGAGTCCCTGCAGACCGAGGCCGGCGCCACCGCCGACCAGGCACGCGCCGCGCTCGAGCTCGCCGCCATCAAGGGCGACGACCCGTCGGTGGCGGACCGCGTGCGCGCGCTCGGCGCCCGTTCCGAGCTGCTCGACGAGGGCTTGGACGAGCTCGTCCGTCTGCTCGAGGCGGCGCAGCAGGCCTCGCCGGGCACCGTCGTCGCCGACATGAGCATCGCCCGCGGCCTCGACTACTACACCGGCACCGTCTACGAGACCACGCTCGTCGGTCACGAGAACCTGGGCTCGATCTGCTCCGGCGGCCGATACGACTCGTTGGCCTCCGACGGCAAGCGCACCTACCCGGGTGTCGGCCTGTCCATCGGCGTCTCCCGGTTGCTCACCCGCGTCCTCGGCAGGGGCCTGGCCACGGCGAGCAGACCTGTCCCGACGGCGGTGCTCGTCGCCGTGGCGGACGAGGCCGACCGGGCTTCCTCGGACCGGGTCGCGCGCTCCCTTCGGGCACGTGGCATTCCCACCGATGTCGCCCCGACCGCCGCCAAGTTCGGCAAGCAGATCCGCTACGCGGACCGGCGCGGCATCCCGTTCGTCTGGTTCCCGGGAGAGCACCCCGCCGGCGAGGTCAAGGACATCCGTTCCGGCGACCAGGCGCCGGCCGACGCCGAGACCTGGCAGCCGCCCGCGGCCGACCTGTGGCCCCGTGTGCTGGGCCAGGACGAACCGCGATGAGCCTGCCCGCCGGCACCGGCGACGCCGCGCGTGCCGTGCTCGGGGCGCTGGGCGAGCTGCGCGACGTCCTCGAAGGGCTCAACCTGCCGCTCGACGTCGAGGACGCGGCCCACGCGCGCGCCGACCGCCGGGAGGTCCTGGACCAGCTGTCCGACTACGTCATCCCGCGGTACCTCCAGCTGGAGGCTCCGCTGCTGGCCGTCGTCGGCGGCTCCACCGGTGCGGGCAAGTCCACGCTCGTCAACGCGTTGCTGCGAGAGAAGGTGACCGCGGCGTCCGCGATCCGGCCGACCACCCGCCGCCCGTTGCTGGTGCATCACCCGGACGACGCCGCCTGGTTCAGCGACGACCGGATACTTCCCGGACTAGCACGCGTCACCGTCGCGCCCGGGGCGCCGCCCACCCCGCCGGCGGGTGACGAGACGGCGGCGCGCGAGCTCGAGCTGCGCACCTCGACGGCGCTGCCGGCCGGCCTGGCGCTGCTCGACGCTCCGGACATCGACTCCGTGGTCGCCGACAACCGCCAGCTCGCGAATCAGCTGCTGGCCGCCGCCGATCTGTGGGTCTTCGTGACCACCGCGGCCCGGTACGGCGACGCCGTGCCGTGGGCGCTGCTCACCGACGCGGCCGAGCGCCGCATCGTCGTCGCCGTCGTCCTCGACCGGGTCCCGGCGGGAGTCTCGGCAGAGGTCCGACAGGACCTGTCGGCCCGGTTGGAGGAGGAGGGCCTTGGCCGAGCCCCGCTGTTCGTGGTCGGCGAGACAGAGCTCGGCGACGACGGTCTGCTGCCCTCGCAGGACGTCTCCGCCCTGCTCGGATGGTTGCACGGCATCGCCGCCGACGCCGGCTCCCGGGCCGCCGTCGCCCGCCAGACGCTCGGCGGGGCCGTCGACGCCGCGCTCGGGCGATCGATGCTCGTCGCCGACGGCGCTCAGCACCAGACCGTCGCGATGGTGCGGCTCGCCGGTCACGTGGACGAGGCCTATGCGGCTGCGCACCAGCGGATCATGACGGCCACGGCAGACGGCGCGATGCTGCGTGGCGAGGTGCTCGCGCGGTGGCAGGAGTTCGTCGGCACGGGCGAGTTCTTCCGGTCGGTCGAGGCCCACGTGGGCCGGCTCAGGGACAGGGTGGGGAGCTTCTTCCGCGGCCGGCCGGCACCCGTGGACGAGGTCGAGGTCGCGATCGGCACCGGGCTGCAGATACTGCTCGTGGCCGAGAGCGAGCGGGCCGCCGCCGAGGTGGACCATTCGTGGCGACGCGAGCCCGGCGCCCGCGAGGTGCTCGATGCCGCCACGAGGGCACTGCCCGACGAGCAGAGCCTCGCCGCGAGCAGCGCCGACCAGGTGCGCGGCTGGCAGGACGACCTGCTCGCGATGGTGCGCAGCGAGGGGTCCGACAAGCGGCTCACGGCGCGCGTGCTGTCCTTCGGCGTCAACGGGCTCGGCATCGCGCTGATGGTCGTCATGTTCGCCTCGACCGCGGGACTGACGGGTGCCGAGATCGCGATCGCCGGAGGCACCGCCGTCGTGGCGCAGAAGCTGCTCGAGGCCGTCTTCGGCGACGAGGCCGTGCGGCGAATGGCCGCCGCCGCACGCCGCGACCTGCACGGCCGGGCCGGCCGGCTGCTGGCCGACCAGGCGGACGCGTACCGCCGAGCACTGGCCGACACGAGGATCGACCCGTCTGCGGCCGACCGGATCCGAGGCGCCGTGACCGCCGTCAGCGCGGCACGCCGGTCGGAGGCCGGCCTGTGAGGGTCCTGCACCGCCGTCGTGCGGACGACGCCGCCACGCTGCCCGTTGATCTCGACAAGCTCGGGTCGGCGGCCGAGATAGCCGCGGGGCACCTGCCCGCACCGGCCGTCGAGAAGGCGCAGACGCTCGTCCGGCGTGCGGCGGAACGGCAGAATCTCGCCGCAGGCAGGACCGTCGTCGCCCTGCTCGGCGCGACCGGGTCCGGCAAGTCCACGCTGTTCAACGCGCTCGTCGGCCGGGACGTCGCCCCGATGGCGGCGAGGCGGCCGACGACGACTCGTCCGCTGGCGGCCGTGTGGGCGTCCGGGGACGACGGGGACACCGCCGACGCCACCGAGCTCCTCGACTGGCTCGGGGTGCCGGAGCGGACCACCGGCGGGCCCGGAGGCCCCGGCGGCCCCGGAGGTGCCGACGGCCGGGGAGGTCCCGGCAGCGGCCGGGCCGACGGCGAGCTGGCCGGCCTGGTGCTGCTCGACCTGCCGGACATCGACTCGACGGCCCGGGAGCACCGGCAGGTCGCCACCCGGATGGCGGGTTCGGTCGATGTGCTCGTCTGGGTCCTGGACCCGCAGAAGTACGCCGACGCCATCGTGCACCGCGACTACCTGACGCGGATGTCCGCGCACGCCGAGGTCACCCTGGTGGTCCTCAACCAGGTCGACACGCTCGCTGCGGACGAACGCGACGGTGTCCTCCTCGACCTCGACCGGCTGCTCGCTCGCGACGGCCTTCACGACGTGCCCGTGCTGCCGGTCTCCGCGCGCACCGGTGAAGGCCTGGACCTGCTCCGCGAACGCATCAAGACCGTGACCGCGTCGACCCGGGCCACCCGGCTCCGACTCGCGGCGGACGTGCGAACCACCGCCGCGGACCTGCTTCGCACGGCGGAGCTCGAGGGCGACGGCGAGGAGCCGCCCACCACCGTGGGGGAGCGGCCCGCGCGCCGCCTGTCCGCGACCGCTGCCGAGGCTGCCGGTGTGGATGCCGTGCGCGAGGCCGTCCGGGGCGCGTACGTGCGGGCCGCTCGCCGTCGCGTCGGCTGGCCACCCGTGCGCTGGCTCGCACGGCTGCGTCCTGATCCCATCCGCCGTCTGCACCTCGACAAGGTCGGCTCCTCGGAGGCGGCCCTCGCGAGGACGTCGCTACCGGGGCCCACGCCGGTGCAGGAAGCCGCCGTGCGGTCGGCCGCGCACTCGCTCGTGGCGTCCGCGACGACGCATCTGCCCGGCACGTGGCGCGACGACGTCCTCCTGGACGTCGAGGGGCGGATCCCCTCGCTGGTGGACTCGCTCGACCAACGCATCGCGGGCACGGAGCTCGAGCAGACGCGCAGACCGGCGTGGTGGTCGCTCTTCGGGGTGCTGCAGGGACTGTTCTTCGCGGCGGCGCTCGCCGGCGGCGCCTGGCTCGGCACGCTCGCGATGCTCGCGTACCTGCAGATGCCCGAACCCGCCACGCCGATGGCCGGCCCGGTGCCGTGGCCGACTTCGTTGCTGGTCGGGGGCTTGATCATCGGGCTCGTGCTCGCCCTCGTCGGCGGTCTGCTCGCACGGGCGGGGGCACGGCGGCGTGCTCGTCGGGTGGACAGGCGGCTCCGCGCCGAGGTCGACGAGACGGTCCGCGCACAGGTGGTGGCGCCGCTTGAGCGGCAGCTCGACGAGTTCGCGACGTTCCGGCGGATCGTCACGGCGCTGGCCGGTTGACGGACCGACGGTCGAAGGCTGGCTGGCCAGGGCGGGTGAGCTCGACGTGACGGCTCGGGGTGGCGATGTGTCCGGCGAGGTGGCACGGCTGATCGTGGTGGTGGGTAGACCCGGGACCGGGAAGACGACACTCGCCCGGGCGCTGAGCGAGCGGCTGGGCGCTATGTATCTGCGGGTCGATGCGGTCGAGGCGGCGCTACGACGGGTCCAGGGTCACGACCCGGGGGTGGCGGGCTACGCCGTCGTGCACGAGCTGGCCGAGGCGAATCTCCGGCTCGGGCGCGACGTCGTCGTGGACGCCGTCTGCCCGGTTCCGGAGGCGCGTGGCTCCTGGGTGGTGACCGCCGCCGCTGCGGGCGCGGAGGTCACCGTGCTGGTCACGCACCTGCCGGACGACCGGGAGCACGAGCGACGGGTCACGCAACGGCGACCCGACCTCGCCGGCCAGCACGTGCCGACCTGGCCCGAGGTCAGAGCCGCCCGGTGGGAACCGTGGGACAGGGCCCGAGACGGCCCGTCCACCGAGGTGGACACGACGTCGTCCGGTGCGGCGCTGGAGCGGGCGTTGCGGGTGCTTGGTCAGACGTGACATCGATGGCGGAGGACACAGCCGCCTCGAACTCGCGGACCACACGTTCCGGTAGGGGTCAGCTGGGGGCAAGACGTGGCCTGGGACGTCGCTCGTCGCTGCGAGTCTGCGAGGTCGGCTGACAGGACCGGATGCCCCACATCCGCACTCCATGGCCCGTCGGTCCACAGGGGCCTCAGCCGCCGACCGCCGTGTCGGTGGTCGAACGTATATTCGATTCATGGCCACCGACCCCGCGCCGCAGCCGCCCGAGTGCTGCACGGACCCGTTCGGTCCGTGCGAGCACGAGCGCGCGCTGGTGCGGCGCCTGGACGCGGAGATGCGGATGGCGCGAGCCGCCGACGTCGCTCGGATGGGTATACGTGGAGTGGTCGAGCGCGCCGACGCGGGTGATCCGTGGGCCGACGAGGTGTTGGCAGACCTGTTCGGGGGCATCGCACCGGACGAGGACGGCGCCGCGTACGCTCCCGACAAGCTGCCGGTCGACCCGTTGGCTGACGAGTTCGCGGCCGAGGTGCCCGATGGATCCGCACCCGCCGTTCTCACCATGGTCCGTCGAGAGTCGCCCCAAGCTGGCGACTGTGATGAGGCCGGCTTCGACGCGACGGCGTTCTCGCGCGTGCTCCGTGGTGAGTACGGCGAGCTGGTGGGCAAGGCCCACGACGATCAGGTGTCCGCCTCCTTCGGCGTCGGCCTGGTCGCCCTGGCTTCCATGCCTGCTGGTCCCGAGCTTGCCGCAGCGCTGGCCGGAGTCGACATGACGCAGCTGGGACGGGCAGCCCTGGTGGAGGTGATGGCCGCCTTCAAGAGGTTGGAGTCCCAGTTCGCCGGGCAGGCGGCTCAGGCAGCGGCCCAGCTGGCAGCCACGTCACAGATTCATCGCCATCCGACCAACGGGCGCAAGTTCCACGCCGCAGGCGAGGAGATCGCGATGCGACTCGCCGTGTCCCGCCGCGAGGCCAGTCGGATGGTTCGCGTCGGAGCAGGCCTTGGTGACCGGTTCAGCGAGACCGGCGCCGCCCTGGCCGCCGGTGCCATCGACTACCGCAAGGCGGAGACGATCGTGACGACCCTGGACGGCTCGTCTGCCCCGGTGGCGTGGACGGTCGAGCACGATGTGCTCGACCGCGCCGACGGACGGACCCGCGGCCAGATCGAGACCGATCTCCATGACTCCCTCGTATCGGTCGATCCGGAAGACGCCCGGCTCCGCCACACTCGCGCCAGGTCGCGCCGGAGGGTGGAGCGCACGCGCGTGCTGCCCGACGGCATGGGCTCGATCACAGCGGTGCTGCCCGCCGGCGACTGTGTGCTGGTCGACAAGACGTTGGACGCCGTTGCCCACGCCGCCCACAGTGGCGGTGACGTGCGCAGCACCGACCAGCTCAGGGCCGACACCCTCGTGGCGCTCACCCGGGCCGCCATCCACACCGGACGCACCGGTCACCACGCGGAGATGGAGACTGACAGTGCCTGTTGGGACGCCATCAGTGCGAGCCTGGACGACAACCCCGCTGCCACGGCTGAGTGCGGTACCGGCTCGGAGGACGCCCCTGCCCGCCATGGCGAGGGTGGGGCGCACGCCGAGCATCCTGCCCGCACAGAAGTCGGGACTGACGCTTCGGAAACGGGGGAGTCGCCCGCGGCGCCGCAGTGGTGGGAGCGACACAGTCGCCCGCAGCCGCATGACACGGATAGCGGACCCCAACCGGACGGCGGCGGTCAGGCTCCGGCGGAGAGCGACACAGGGGCCGGTCGCACCGCCGATGACGGCGGCAACGGGCAGACCATCGACGTTCCGCCGGGCGTGGTCCCCGACGTTGCGGTGATCTCACCTCTGCTGATGCGGCTCCTGCGCGACCCGTCAGAACGCCTCGGCGTACCGAAGCCGCAGATTCGCGTCACCGTGCCGTTCCGGGTGCTGGTCCCGCCGCACAAGGACGCGGAACCCGGCGATGTGGCGGCGGACAACGGCCAGCAGCAAGGGGCCGCATCCTTCGTCGGGACGACTCTGCCCACGGAGACCGACTCGCCAGGGCACATCGGGCGTGTGCCGGCGGACCGGGGGACGAGTGTGCCCGCCGGGCAGCGAGAAGGCGCAACCGTTCGGCAGGGGAGCAGTCCGTCAGCAGAGCGGCAGAACGACCGGTCGGCCCAACGAGCTAGCGATGAGGCGATCGAAAGCACGAGCGACCTGCCCGGCATCGGCACCCGCGAATCTCCTTCCGAGCTGGCCGCGATCCTGGATGCCGCTTCCCAAGAGGTAGCAGTCCTCGCGGGATACGGCCCGATCGACGACGTCGAGGCACAGGCGCTGGCTGCCGGCGGCGTGCTGCGGCGCATGCTGACCGACCCGATCACGAATGTCCCGATCGAGCTCGGGCGCCGGCGCTACCGACCGCCGCAGGCGTTGCAGGACCTCGTACGCGCCCGTGACCGCACCTGCGCGCGGCCTGGTTGCACCGTGCCGGCCGAGGACTGCGAGATCGACCATACGATCGCCTGGTCCGCTGGTGGCGAGACCGGACCGGGCAACAACAAACCGTTGTGCGGACGCGACCACCTGCTCAAGACGGTGGGTGCCATGCGGGTGAGGCAGCCCAAACCGGGCATCTTCCTCTGGACGACGGCGACCGGCCACACCTACCGCCGCGAGCGCGACGGCACCATCACCCTCATCGCCGTCGACCTGCCCGACGAGGAGCGTCCCGGTGACTACGAGGGACCCAGCCGGACGGCGACCGCCGGTGATGGCCAGCAGCGCCGAGACGCCGACCAGACCGGTCAGGGCGACCCTCTCGCCGAGACGCCGGACGACCTGTGGGAGGACGAACCGCCGTTCTGACCGGAACGCCCTGTTCAGCCGAGAGGGCGCCGCCGGTCTCACCGGTCTCGCACATGACAGAACCCGGCCAGCGCACCGCTGACCGGGTTCCGTCGTGACGAGTGTTGTGCGTCAGGCCTTGCGAGCCTTGGGCCGGCGCGCCTGGGCGCCGTGGGCTGGGCGCGAGGCACGCGGGCCCGAGTCCGGACGGATCTTCAGGCGACGGCCGGCGACCTTGGCGGCACCGATACGTGCGCTCACCTCGGGACTCAGGTCGCCCGAGATCTCCACGAGCGAGAAGCTGGGGTAGATGTCGATCTTCCCGAGCTCGGAGCCGTTCAGGCCGCCCTCGCCAGTGATGGCACCGACGATGGCACCCGGCTGGACGCCGTCCTTGTGGCCGACCTCGACGCGGTAGCGGTTGCCTCCGCCGACGGGACGGCGACCGCCGCGCTCCCCGGATCCGCGGCGAGCCGATGAGCCTTCGTCGAAACGGGCTGCGACGAACGATCCATCGCCGTCGAGCGTCTCCTCGTGGCGCACGCGGCGTCCGTCGTCGTTGCGACGCGGCCCCTCGTCCCCGACCGCCAGGGCCACCAGCGTGGCAGCGACCTCCTCGAGGTCGTTGCCCGTCTCCTCCAGGTGCGCGCGCAGGACGTCGCGGTACATGTCGAGCCGACCGGCCTTCCGGCGGGTCTCGAGCTGCTCGATCAGTACACGCGCCTTGTGCGCGGAAACGTCGGCCGGCGTCGGGACCGTGATCTCTTCGAGCCGCGAGCCGGTGAGTCGCTCGATCTGGGCGAGGCGTCCACGCTCACGCGGCGTCAGGAACAGCAGCGCCTTGCCGCTGCGGCCCGCTCGGCCGGTGCGCCCGATGCGGTGGACGTAGGCATCCGCCTCACGGGGCACGTCGAAGTTCACGACCAGACCGATGCGGTCGACATCGAGCCCGCGCGCCGCGACGTCCGTGGCGACGAGGACGTCGAGGGTGCCGGCACGGAGCCGGCCGATGAGCTTCTCACGCTCCTTCTGCGGGACGTCACCGGACAGACCGGCCGCGGACACGCCGCGCGCGGCGAGCTCGCTCGAGACGTCCTCGACGGCCGCCTTGGTACGCACGAACACGAGCGCAGCGTCGGCGTCGGTGGTGGCGAGGACGCGGGAGAGCGCCCCGACCTTGTGCTGGAACGGCACGACGGCGAAGGTCTGGTGAACCGTCGCGACGGTCGAGGCCGGCCGGGAGACGGTGACCCGGACCGGGTTGTTCAGGTGCGTGTCGGCCACGCGACGGATGGCTGTCGGCATCGTGGCGGAGAACAGCGCCGTGCGCCGGTCGTCGGGCACGTGCGACGCGATGGTCTCGACGTCCTCCGCGAAGCCCATGCGCAGCATCTCGTCGGCCTCGTCGAGGACGAAGAACTTCATGGCACGCAGGTCGAGGCTGCCGCGCTCGAGGAGATCCATGACGCGGCCGGGCGTGCCGACGACGACCTGTGCACCGTCGCGCAGCCCTCGCAGCTGGGGCACGTAGCTCGAGCCGCCGTAGACGGGCAGCACACGCAGGCCGGTGCGGGTGGCGAAGGAGGCGATGGCCTCCGAGACCTGAACGGCGAGCTCACGAGTCGGTGTGAGCACGAGCGCCTGCACCTTGCGCTGGCCCGGGTCGACGGCCGCCAGCAGCGGAAGTCCGAACGCGGCGGTCTTACCGGTGCCGGTCTGAGCGATGCCGACGACGTCACGGCCGGACAGCAGCGTGGGGATCGCCTCGGTCTGGATGTCGGTCGGGATGGTGAAACCGAGCTCTTGGACGGCGGCGAGCAGGTCGTCGGGAAGGCCAAGGTTCGCGAACGTGGCGGGCACCTCGGTCGGCGCAACGGTCGGCGCAACGGTCGCGGCGGCCGGTTCGGCGACGTGGGTGGTCGGCTCGGCGGTCGGAGCGGCGGGCATGGTTGACACAGCGGTCACAGGGAATCTCATCTCACGAGGCGGAGTGTCGGTGGCGACGCAGGTCTGCGAAACACCGGTCCGCTCGTGGGCCCGACATGCGCAACTTCCGCGGAGGGCCTGGTGCGGGGACGTGCACTCCAGGAGGTACCAGTCTACGGGCGGCCAGGCTCGACGGGGCGGTGGAGACTTCGTGACCTTGCCCACCAGCGCCCGCGTACGCCGGCAGTACAGCGCGTACGCGGGCAGTACAGCGCGTACGCCGGCAGGACGGCGTCGGCAACTAAGATCGTCGGCAGCGCCCGCCCGTCTCGCGGTGCGCTCCGCAACCCGGAAGGACTCCCGTGCTCCGCACACACCCCGCAGGTTCGCTGCGCGCCAGCGACATCGGACAGACCGTCACCCTCGCCGGCTGGGTGGACCGCCGGCGTGATCACGGCGGTGTGGCGTTCATCGACCTGCGGGACGCCTCGGGAATCGCCCAGGTGGTGGTCCGCGACGAGGACGTGGCGCACGAGCTGCGAGCCGAGTACGTCCTCCAGGTCGCCGGAGAGGTCGCACGCCGCCCGGAGGGCAACGCCAACCCGAGCCTGCCCACGGGCGCCATCGAGGTCGTGGCGTCCGACGTGGCCGTGCTCAACGCCGCCGCGCCCCTGCCGTTCCAGGTCTCCGAGCACGCCGAGGACTCCGGCCAGGTCGGCGAGGAGGCGCGCCTGCGCCACCGCTACCTCGACCTGCGCCGCCAGGCACCGGGCGAGGCGATCCGGCTGCGCGCCAAGGTCAACCAGGCCGCGCGCCGGGTGCTGGACTCGCACGACTTCGTCGAGATCGAGACGCCCACGCTGACCAGGTCTACCCCAGAGGGTGCGCGTGACTTCCTCGTCCCGGCGCGGCTATCCCCGGGAAGCTGGTACGCGCTCCCGCAGTCGCCCCAGCTGTTCAAGCAGCTCCTCATGGTGGCCGGGATGGAGAAGTACTACCAGATCGCCCGCTGCTACCGCGACGAGGACTTCCGCGCGGACCGGCAGCCGGAGTTCACCCAGCTCGACGTCGAGATGAGCTTCGTGGACCACGACGATGTCATCGAGCTCTCCGAGGAGGTCCTCGGTGAGCTGTGGCGCCTCATCGGCTACGAGATCCCGCGCCCCATCCCGCGCATCACGTACCGCGAGGCCATGGAGAAGTACGGCACCGACAAGCCCGACCTCCGGTTCGGTCTCGAGCTCACCGAGCTCACCGAGTACTTCGCCGAGACCCCGTTCCGGGTCTTCCAGGCGCCCTACGTCGGTGCCGTCGTCATGCCCGGTGGCGCCTCGCAGCCGCGGCGCACCTTCGACGCCTGGCAGGAGTGGGCGAAGCAGCGCGGCGCCAAGGGCCTCGCCTACGTCACGGTCGCCGAAGACGGCACGCTGGCCGGTCCGGTCGCCAAGAACCTCTCCGACGCCGAGCGGGACGGCCTCGCCGCCGCGGCCGGCGCGAACCCCGGGGACTGCGTCTTCTTCGCCGCGGGCAACCCCGCCGCCTCCCGTGCGCTGCTCGGAGCAGCCCGGCTGGAGATCGCCCAGCGTGTCGGCCTGCTCGACGAGAACGCATGGTCCTTCGTGTGGGTCGTGGACGCGCCGATGTTCAAGCCGACCGGAGAGGACGACGACGTCGACCTCGGGCACAGCGCCTGGACGGCCGTGCACCACGCCTTCACCGCGCCCACCCCGCAGTGGCTGGACCGCTTCGACGAGAACCCCGCCGAGGCGCTATCGAACGCCTACGACATCGTCTGCAACGGCAACGAGATCGGTGGTGGCTCGGTCCGTATCCACCAGCGCGAGATCCAGGAACGGGTGTTCGCCGTCATGGGTATCGGGCCGCAGGAGGCGCAGGAGAAGTTCGGGTTTCTTCTCGACGCGTTCCAGTACGGCGCGCCGCCGCACGGCGGCATCGCCTTCGGCTGGGACCGGATCGTGGCGCTGCTCACCGGCTCTGACTCGATCCGCGAGGTCATCGCGTTCCCGAAGTCGGGCGGCGGCTACGACCCGCTGACCGAGGCGCCCGCGCCGATCACGCCGCAGCAGCGCAAGGAGACCGGTGTGGACGCCGCGCCGAAGGACAAGGAGGCCGCGTCGACGGACCAGCGCGCCGACAGCCCCGGTGAGCGTCAGGCGGCCGCCGTCACGCGATGACCCGACGGCTCCTCCCGCTCGCGCTCGCCACGCTCGCCGCCACCACGCTGGCGGCGTGCACGCCGTCCGTACCCGGGCCGACGGCGGAGCCCTCGGCGACGCCGTCCGCCACCGGCACGGGCACGGGCACGGGCACGGGCGAGGCGAGCGCGGCACCATCCCGGTCTCCCACGCCGAGGCCGGCGCCGACCCCGACCGAGCCGGCGGACTTCGCCAACCCCTGGGGGCCCACGCCCCAGGAGGTCGATTCCGCCACCGCGATCGCGGCGCAGATGACGCCGGAGGAGGTCGCCGGACAGGTGATCGTGTCCACCATTCTCGTCCCCGACCCCTCGGCGGTCGCCCAGCACGTGGCGGAGCTCCACCTCGGCGGCGTGATCCTCATGGGCGACGCCGTCACCGGTCTGGACCAGGTCGTGACGCTGACCGACGCGGTCCAGGGCGCCCAGGCGGACGGCGGACGCGACTGGCCTGCGCTCGTCAGCACCGACAACGAGGGTGGCACCGTGCAGCGGCTCGACGCCGCGGCCGGGCCGTGGACGGACTTCCCCGAGTACGCCGTCGCGGGGCAGGCCGTCGCGAACGGCCGCACCGACGTCGTGCGCGACGCCTACGCCGCCATGGCACGCGAGCTGCGCGGCTCCGGTGTGAACACCGACTGGGCACCGGTCGCCGACGTCACCGTGCCCGGGCAGGACGTCACGATCGGCGGCCGGTCGGCCGGCTCCGACGCCGCCGTCGCCGTCGCCGCCGAGACGGTCGGCGCCACCGTGGCCGGATTCCTCGACGAGGCAGTCCTGCCGTCCGCCAAGCACTTCCCGGGTCACGGATCGCTCAGCGTCGACTCCCACGAGAGACTGCCGACCCTGGAGCGCACCGAGGATCAGATCGCCGCCCAGGACCTGCCGCCCTTCGAGGCAGCCGTCCAGGCCGGCACGCCGATGGTGATGATGGGACACATCGAGGTTCGCGCGTGGGATCCCGGCGTCGCCGCGTCCGTCTCACCAGAGGCCTACCGGCGGCTGCGGGAGGACCTCGGCTTCTCCGGTGTCGCCGTCACCGACGGTCTCGACATGGGTGCGTTGACACCGGTCGGCGACCCGGGCGACATCGCCGTGGCCGCCCTCGGGGCGGGTGCCGACCTCCTGCTCGGACCCGCGGATGACGCCACCGCGCACGCCGGCGTGGTCGCCGCCCTGCGTGACGGCACGCTGGACCGCGCCCGGGTCGACGAGGCCGCGGGTCGCGTCATCGCGATGATGCAGCACCAGAGCGAGCTGGCCGAGCAGGCGGGTCCGGTCGGTCCAGACGCCGTCGGCAGCGCCGACGAGCCCGTCGCCGCGCTGTCGGACGCCGCGGACTGATTCACTGGGTCCATGGCTAGGTATCTCGAGATCCATCCCGAAGACCCGCAGCCGCGACTCGTCGGGCAGGCCGTGGACGCCGTCCGAGACGGCGGTCTGATCGCCTACCCGACGGACTCCGGGTACGCCGTCGGGTGCGCGCTCGGCAACAAGGCCGGGCTGGACCGGATCCGCACCCTGCGGCGTCTCGACGCGAAGCACCACTTCACCCTCGTCTGCCGGGACTTCTCGCAGCTCGGGCAGTTCGTCCACGTCGACAACGCGGTGTTCCGGCTCGTGAAGTCGCTGACCCCGGGGCCGTACACCTTCATCCTGCCCGCCACGCCGGAGGTGCCACGGCGGCTGCTGCACCCGAAGAAGCACACGGTGGGCGTCCGGATCCCCGCCCACCGGACCACCCAGGCGCTGCTGGCCGAGCTGGGGGAGCCGCTGCTGTCCTCGACCCTCATCCTCCCGGGACAGGAGGAGCCGCTCTCGGAGGGATGGGTGGTCAAGGACGAGATCGACCATCTCCTCGACGTCATCGTCGACAGCGAGGTCGACTCGACGGAGCCGACGACGGTGGTGGACCTGACGTCCGGCGCACCGGAGGTCATGCGCACCGGCAGCGGTGACACCTCGCGCTTCGAGTAGCGGTCCTCAGCGGTGCGGGTGCTAGCGCCTTGGCGCTGCACTCGGCGCGGGACCTCGGCGTGAACCGTCCGCGCAGGCCGCTCACGGGACCGGGTGACGCGAGTCGTAGGCGAGGAAGCCGCGCTGCCAGCGAGCAAGCAGCACCACCGCCACGACGCACGCCAGCCCGCCGGCCACCACGGCCGTGCCCTCGGTGAGCAGCGTCGCCACGGACCCGGAGACGGTGTCGCCCAGCCGTGGGCCGCCGGCCACCACGACGACGAAAACACCCTGCAGACGCCCCCTCAGGTGGTCGGGGGTCGCCGCCTGCAGGATCGTGGTGCGGAACACGGACGAGACGGAGTCGGCCGCACCGGCCGCGGCCAGGCACGCGGCCGCCACCCACAGAGCGACGGTCGGGTGGAGCACGTTGCCGGCGGCGAGGACCGCGGCGCCGAACCCGACGACCGCACCGCCCCAGCCGACGACCGACACCACCACCGCGCGGCCCTGGTGGACCACACCGCCGAGCGGTCCGGACAGGAGCATCGCGACCATCGCGCCGACCGCGATCGCGGCCGACATGATCCCCACCGTCGCGGCGCCACCACCGAACGCCAGCACCGCGACAGCGGGGAACAGCGCCCGGGGATGGGCGAGGATCATGGCGCAGAAGTCGGCCAGAAAGGTCATCCGGACGTTCGGGCGCGTCGACAGGAACCGCAGCCCTTCGACGACGCTCGAGAGTCCCGGTACCCGGCGCCGCGCGGTCGCGGCATCGACCTCCGGCGGGATCGGGGGCAGCCGGAAAATGCCCCACAGGGCGGCGACGAACAACACCGCGTCGAGGCCGTAGGTGACGGTGTAGCCGTAGAGGTCGACGAGGAACCCTGCGCAGAGCGGGCCGACCGTCATGGCGACGTTCATCCCGACGACGCTCAGGGCGTTCGCCGCGGGCAGCAGCCGAACAGGCAGCAGCCGGGGGTAGATCGCGGAGCGGGCGGGGCTCACGACGGCGAACCCGGCGCTCGACAGCGCCACGAGCCCGTAAAGCACCCACTCGTTGGTGTTGCCCAACGCCGCCTGCACCGTGTTCAGGATCGCCGTCACCCAGAGGAAGAGTCCGGCGACCAGCGCGACGGTGCGGCGATCGTGCGCGTCCACCAGGGCACCGCCGTACAGACCGAGCGCGACGAGCGGCACCAGCGCGAAGATGCCGACCAGGCCGACCGAGAAGGACGAGCCGGTGATGTCGTAGACCTGCAGGCCGATGGTCGTCGTCGCCAGCTGCGTCCCGACGCCCGAGAGCGTGAACCCTGTCCACAGCCGCCGGTAGCGGGCATCGACCCGCAGCGGAGTGAGGTCGAGCAGCAGGGCCACCGTCGAAGGTTAAGCCTCAGGCCGGCGGCGGCCGCTCGCTGTCTCGCGCAGGCAGCTCAGCCCTGGCCCTTCTGCGTCATCCAGGACGGTGGTGGTGGCGAAGCATGCTCGTCGCGCGCGGGGCCGGGGCGCTGTTGCTGTGCCTGTTGCTGTGCCTGCGACTGCTCCGCCGGCTGGGACTGCGGGTGGGCTTGGGACTGCGTGGGGGCTTGGGACTGCGCGTGGGCTTGCGACTGCGCCTCGCCCCGGGGCTGCGTGGAGCCGGGCGGCGGGGGGACGGTCTGACCGGCCGGCGCAGCCGGCGAGCTCGGCGCACCGGGCGCTCCCGGTGCCGGCGGGGGCGCCGTGTGCAGCGAGAAGGACCGGACCGCACCGCGCGAGTCCAGGTCCCGCAGCGCCGCCAGGATCCGCTCACGCTCGCCCGGGGGCACGGGGCGCCCGCTCTCCTCGAGATAGGCGAGCACGCCCAGATCCCGGAAGTACCGTTCGGCGTCACCACCACCGGCTGGCGCTCCCGGTGTATTCAGGCCGGACCCCGCCATCGCGGTGTCCGCCTTCGCCGCCAGGTCGTTCGCCGCGGCTTTGGCCTTGTCGAGAAAACCCATGTCGAACATCTCCCTCGGTCGCGCCCCGTGACGCCCGCCAACTTCCGGTTCCGAACAGTACTCACGCCGGCAAGCGCATCGATAAGGTCCAAGTGACCCGGGCCACCGCCCGCCGTGAATACCAGAAGGAGACCACACATGGCCGTCCACGGCTCACTGTTCAGCGACTTCCAGGAGACCCGGTCTCAGGACCCCTTCACGCTCCAGAACAAGAAGTTGCTGAAGATTCAGATGGGTTACGGCCCCGTATGGGCGAAGAGCGGCTCGATGGTGGCCTACCAGGGCGACGTGCGCTTCGAGAACAAGGGCTCCGGCGGCTTGAGCAGGATGGTGAAGTCGGCGGTCACCGGTGAGGGTGTCGAGCTGATGCAGTGCTCCGGCCAGGGCGAGGTCTTCGTCGCCGACAACGCCAGCGAGGTCCAGGTCATATACCTGGAGAACGACTCCATCTCCGTCAACGGCAACAACGTCCTCGCCTTCTCCTCCTCGATCAACTGGGACATCCATCGCATCCAGGCCCGTGGTGGCGCGATGACCGGCGGAATGTACAACGTGTCGCTGCAGGGCACCGGCTACGTGGCCGTGACCACGAAGGGCGACCCGATCGCTCTGGACGTCGCGGGCTCGCCCACGTTCGCCGACGCGCAGGCCGTCGTGCTCTGGACGGCGGGCGTGAGCATGGACGTCCGGGTGGACACCGGCGGCCTGAAGTCGTTGGTGCGTGGCGGCACCGGGGAGATGCTCCAGATGGCTTTCGGCGGTCAGGGATACGTCCTGGTCCAGCCCGCCGAGTCGGTCGTCGAGGGCGGCCACCAGTCCAACGGGAACCAGAGCTCCAGCGGCGGCCTCTCGAACCTGTTCGGCGGCTGACCGGTCCCGCAGGCCGCGCCCAGCCGGCTCAGTGCACGACGCCCAGCCGGCTCAGTGCACGACGCCCAGCCGGGCGTACAACCGCCGCAGCGGGGCCGGCGCCCACCAGTTCCATCGGCCCAGCAGGGTCATGGTCGCCGGCACGAGGAGCATCCGAACCACCGTGGCGTCGACCAGGACCGTCACCGCCAGCGCGAGGCCGACCTGCTTGATGACCACGAGATCGCCCGCGACGAAGCCCCCGAAGACGGCGATCATGATGACGGCGGCCGAGGTGATGATGCGGCCGGAGCGCTGCAGACCGTGCTCCACGGCCGCGTCGTTGCCGGCTCCGGCGTCCCAGTACTCCTTGATCCGCGCCAGCAGGAACACCTCGTAGTCCATCGCCAGGCCGAAGCCGAACGCCACCACGACCGCGACCACATAGGACTCCAGGCCCGCCACCGGGTCGAAGCCCAGCAGCCCGCTGAGATGGCCCTCCTGGAACACCCAGACCGTCACCCCGAGCGAGGCGATCAGCGACAGCGAGTTCACCAGCAAGCCCTTGAGCGGGACCAGCAGCGAGCCCGTCATCAGGAAGAGCAGCACGAAGATCGCGGCGACCACCACGGCGCCCGCGAGCGGCAGCCCGTCCAGCAGCGCCTGGTTGAAGTCCGTCTGCACGGCCGCCTGGCCGGTCACCCACGTCTCGAACCCCGGTTCCATGGCACGCAGATCCTCGACGACGGCGACCGCCTCCTCGCCGGACGCGTCGCCGCCGGAGACGAAGACCGGCAGCACCGCGTGATCACCGGCCTGGCGGTCACCGGCCTCGGCGGGCTCCCCGACGCGCTCCACGCCGGGGAGGTCTGCCACCTCGTCCGCCCATGCATCGAGGTCATCCGTGCCCGTCCCGGCAACGGCATAGATCTCGGGCGAGCGGGCCAGCGGGTACTCCGCGGACATGACCTCGGTGAACTCACGCTGCTCGCTCCCCGCGGGCAGCATCTGGGCCATCGAGCTGCGCATGCTCAGACCCGTCACCGGGGAGGCGAGAAGGACCAGCAGCGCGAACGAGCCGAGCATGACCAGCCAGGGACGCCGCTGCACGCCGCGGGCGAGTCGGGAGAAGGCCCCGTCGCGCGGGGAGACGTCGCCGAGACCCCGGACGAGGCCCCGCATCCCGGGAACGCGAGACAGGGCGGAGGGGCGCGTCATGCGGTCACCGAGCAGCACGAGAACCGCGGGCACGAGCGTCACCGCGCACGCCACCGCGAGGAGCACGGCGGCGATACCGGCCGCGGCGATGGCCCGCAGCATCTCGGGCCGCATGAGCAGCAGCCCGGTCACCGCCAGCGCCACGGTGAGTGCCGAGAACGTCACGGTCCGGCCCGCGCTGGCGATCGTGGCCCGAACCGCCTCGAGCAGGACGGGGTCGCGGCCACGGCCGCGTCGCCGTCGTCCGCCGCCGGCGCCGTCCGCCGTCGCGCCGCCCACCGCCGGCGTGCCCAGGCGGTGCAGCTCCTCGCGGTACCGGGAGACGACCAGCAGCCCGTAGTCGATGGACAGCGCCAGGCTCATCAGGGTGATGACGTTGACCACCACCGAGTCCAGATCGATCACGTACGACAGCCCCAGCAGGATGCCGAGGCCACCGACGATCGAGACGAGCGAGCCGAGGAGCGGCAGGCCCGCGGCGAGGAAGCCGCCGAAGACGACGACCATGATGACCAGCGCGACCGGAAGTGCGACGGCCTCCCCGGTGACGAGGTCCTCCTCCATCTGGCCGACGATCGCGTCGGCGACCAGCGTCCCGGACCCGACGACCCCGCCGGCTCCCGGCGCCTCGGGCGCCAACGCGCCCGGGACGTCACGCAGGATCTCGACGACCGTGTCGTGGACCTCCTCGCTCGCGCCGGCCTCGAGCGTCACCACGACGAGGAACCCGTCGCGCTCGGTGGAGACCAGAGCCTCGGCGGCCGGGTCGTCGAGCATCTCCGGAAAGGTGAACGGGGACACCACGGACTCGACGCCGTCCGCCTCGACGAGATCGGCGCGGACCGGGTCGAGCTCCTCGGCGAGGGCCGCCCACCGCTGCCTGCCGCCGTCGAGGTCGACGTTCTCGACGGCCAGGGTGACCTGCTCGGACCGGGGCCCCTGCTCGTCGAGGATCTCCTGCCCGGCCGCGCTCTCCGACCCGGCCACCGCCGGGGCGCCGGCCTGCAGGCGAGCAAAGAGCCCGTCGCCGCCGAGACCCGTCAGCGCCGTGACACCGCAGAGGACGGCGAGCACGGCCCAGGTGGCGACGACGAAGCGGGGACGGCGAGCGACCAGGCGACCGAGGACCTCGAACACGCGCGTCAGTCTCGCACCGTCGCGCCCCATAGCCTGTACGGGTGGATCTGTTCGACGCTGCCGGCTCGGACGACGCCGGTGTGCCCGCCGCCCGTGCGTCGTCGCCTCTGGCCGTACGCATGCGCCCGGCGTCCCTGGACGAGGTCCTAGGGCAGGAGCACCTGCTCGAGCCCGGCAGCCCGCTGCGGCGGCTGGTCGAGCCGGCGCCTGCGGGCCGCAGGCAGGGGATCTCGGCCGCGTCCGTCGTGCTGTGGGGGCCGCCGGGGACCGGCAAGACGACCCTCGGGTACCTCGTCGCCCACACGTCGGGGCGGCGCTTCACCGAGCTGTCGGCCGTGACCGCGGGCGTCAAGGACGTCCGCACGGTCATCGACGACGCCAGGCGCCGCCTCGTCACCTCGGGGGAGGAGACGGTGCTCTTCATCGACGAGGTCCACCGCTTCTCCAAGACCCAGCAGGACGCCCTGCTCCCGGCCGTGGAGAACCGGTGGGTGACACTCGTCGCGGCGACCACCGAGAACCCGAGCTTCTCGGTCATCTCGCCGCTGCTGTCCCGGTCGCTGATGCTCACGCTCCGGCCGCTCACCGAGGCTCACGTGCGAGAGCTGGTCCGCCGCGCCCAGACCGACGCTCGCGGGCTGGACGGCGCCCTCACCCTCGACGACGACGCCGAGGACCACCTGGTCCGTCTCGCCGGGGCCGACGCCCGCAAGGCCCTGACCATCCTCGAGGCGGCCGCCGGCTCGGCCGACGCGGCGGGGGACCAGGCGATCACCCTTCAGGCCGTCGAGCGCGCCATCGACGTCGCCGCCGTGCGCTACGACCGCGCGGGCGACCAGCACTACGACGTCATCTCGGCGTTCATCAAGTCGATGCGTGGCTCCGACGTCGACGCCGCCCTGCACTACCTCGCGCGGATGGTGGTCGCGGGCGAGGACCCGCGGTTCATCGCCCGCCGCATCGTCATCGCGGCCGCGGAGGAGGTGGGGATGGCCGACCCGACGGCGCTCCAGACCGCCGTCGCGGCGGCCCAGGCCGTCGCACTCATCGGGATGCCCGAAGCACGGATCATCCTCGGCCAGGCCGTCGTGCACGTCGCCACCGCGCCGAAGTCGAACGGTTCGTACAAGGCGCTGGACGCTGCCATCGCGGACGTGCGCGCCGGCAAGGTCGGGCCGGTACCCCCGCACCTGCGCGACTCGCACTACCCGGGCGCCGAGGGGATGGGGCACGGAGTGGGCTACGCCTACGCCCACGACGCGCCGCACGGCATCGCCGCACAGCAGTACGCCCCGGACGACCTCGTCGGCACGCGGTACTACACCCCCACCACGCACGGCCATGAGCGGGAGATCACATCCCGGCTGGAACGGATCCGCGAGCTCCTCGACCCCGGCACCTGAGCGCCGGTGCTAGCATTGTCCGGCTGCGCGGAACCGTCATGGTCCCGGCAGCCACCTGGGGTCCTGGCCACACGGTCGACCCCACGCCGCCCGTTCCCGGAGCGGTGTGACGTTCCCGAACAACGACAGGAAGTTTCCCGCATGGCAATCTCCCGCACGCGCCGCCAGGTGCGTCTTTCCCGGTCCCTGGGTATCGCCCTGACCCCCAAGGCCGTCAAGTACTTCGAGAAGCGCCCGTACGGGCCCGGCGAGCACGGCCGTGCACGCCGGCGCACCGAGTCGGACTACGCCGTTCGTCTCAAGGAGAAGCAGCGTCTGCGCGCCCAGTACGGCCTTCGGGAGGCCCAGCTGCAGCGCGTCTTCGACGAGGCCCGTCGTGAGCAGGCCCTGACCGGTGAGTCGCTCGTCGAGCTCCTGGAGATGCGTCTCGACGCCCTCGTGCTGCGTTCCGGTTTCGCCCGCACGATCGCTCAGGCTCGCCAGGCGGTCGTGCACCGCCACATCATGGTCGACGGCAAGCTCGTCGACCGCCCGTCCTTCCGGGTCAAGCCGGGCCAGGTCATGCAGGTCAAGCCCCGCTCCCAGGCGACCGTGCCGTTCCAGGTGGCCGCCGCGGGCGCCCACCGCGACGTGCTGCCCAACGTGCCGGCCTACCTCGAGGTCCAGATCGAGAAGCTGCGCGCCGAGCTCGTCCGCCGCCCGAAGCGTGTCGAGGTCCCCGTGACCTGCAACGAGCAGCTGGTCGTCGAGTACTACTCGCGCTGATCTGCTCGCCTGCTCCACGCTGCGCCCCGGGCAGCCGGCCCTGCCGGTTTCCTGGGGCGCAGCCGTAGGAGGGTAGGTTTCCTGTGGCGCAGCCGTAGGAGGGTAGATTCTCGCTGGTCGGCAGCCGCCGGCCGGCCAACGAGGGAGGAGCTCACATGTCCGTCGGTGATCTTGCCGGCCTCATCGCCGCGCTGGCGTTCGTGGTCCTCGTGGTCCTCGTGGCCGTACCGCTCCTCAAGCTCGGCAGCGTGCTGGAGGAGACCCGCGGCACGGTTCGCCGCATCACCGAGCACACGCTCCCGGCCATCGACGAGGCGGTGGAGACGATCCGGTCCGCCAACGGCCAGCTCGCCAAGGTGGACACCGTCACCACCTCGGCCACCCGCGTCACCGAGGACGTGTCCGCCCTGACCACGCTGGTCTCCGCCACGGTCGGTGGTCCTCTCATCAAGCTGTCCGCCTTCTCCTACGCGGTGCGCAGCGTCCTGCGGCGGAAGGGCGCGGGCACATGAGCGCCCTCCTGGACCGCCTGCGCAGCTTGCCGCGGGACTTCGCCGCCGCCTACCGGGAGCGGGAGACGGAGCTGCGTGCGGCTCTGCTGCCGGACGACGACGCCGTCACCGACGCCCGTGCCGCCGTCGCCGCCCGGCGCGCCGCCTCCGCACGGCACTCCATGTACGCGACGAACGAGCCGGACGACGACATCTCCGCCGTTCCGTACTGAGCCACCGACCGATCGACATCCCCCGGACCCTCCCCGGCACACTGAAGGAACCATGCGCACCGCCGACATCCGCACACGCTGGCTGGACTTCTTCGCCCAGCGCGACCACAAGGTCGTGCCCAGCACCTCCCTGGTCTCGCCGGACCCGTCGATCCTCTTCACGATCGCCGGGATGGTGCCGTTCATCCCGTACATCGTCGGGACCGAGCCGGCCCCGTGGCCCCGTGCGGTCAGCGTGCAGAAATGCATCCGCACCAACGACATCGAGAACGTCGGCCACACCACCCGGCACGGCACGTTCTTCCAGATGTGCGGGAACTTCTCCTTCGGCGACTACTTCAAGGCCGGCGCCGTCGACATGGCGTGGGAGCTGCTCACCAGCCAGCAGGACCGCGGCGGCTACGGCCTCGACGGCGACCGGCTGTGGGTGACCGTCTGGGACCAGGACGACGACGCCATGGAGGCCCTGCGCGGCGTCGGCGTGGACCCGCGACACATCGTGCGCCTGCCCCGCGAGGAGAACTTCTGGGACACCGGCCGGCCAGGTCCGGCCGGGCCGTGCGCCGAGTTCCACTACGACCGTGGGCCCGAGTACGGCCCCGACGCCGAGGGCGGGACCATCGACCCGGGCGGGGACCGGTACCTCGAGGTCTACAACCTGGTCTTCGACCAGTTCCTCCGTGGCGAGGGCGCCGGCAAGGACTACCCCCTGCTCGGTGAGCTGGAGCAGAAGTCGATCGACACCGGTCTGGGCCTCGAACGTCTCGCGTACGTCCTGCAGGGCCAGGAGAACATGTACGAGATCGACGAGACGTTCCCCGTGATCGCCGCCGCCGAGGAGCTCTCCGGACGGCGCTACGCCCGCGGCCAGAACTCCACCGCGCCCGACGACGTGCGCATGCGCGTGGTCGCCGACCACGTGCGCTCCTCCCTCATGCTCATCGCCGACGGCGTCCGACCGGCCAACGACGGCCGCGGCTACGTGCTGCGCCGGCTCATCCGCCGGGCCGTGCGCTCCATGCGCCTGCTCGGCGTGGACGAGGCGAGCCTGCCGGTGCTGCTGCCGGTCTCGAAGGACGCGATGAAGGCCTCCTACCCGGAGCTGGAGGCGGACTTCGCACGCATCTCGCAGATCGCCTACGAGGAGGAGGAGGCCTTCAGCCGGACCCTCACCGCGGGCACGACGATCCTCGAAGGAGCAGTGGCCCGGGCCAAGCAGGCGGCACCGACGGCACCGGTGCTCGGTGGCGAGGACGCGTTCACCTTGCACGACACCTACGGGTTCCCGATCGACCTGAGTCTCGAGATGGCCTCGGAGCACGGCGTGAGCGTCGACGAGTCCGGTTTTCGGGCCCTGATGGACGAGCAGCGCCAGCGCGCCCGCGCCGACGCCCTCGCGAAGAAGACGGGCCACGTCGACACCTCGCTGTACACCGAGCTCCAGCAGCGCCTCGACGGCCCGGTCCAGTTCCTCGGCTACACCGACGCCACGGCCGAGTCCCGCCTGGTCGGCCTGCTCGTCGACGGCCGGCCCGCCGCGGCCGCGACCGCACCCGCCGACGTCGAGGTCATCCTCGACCGGACGCCGTTCTACGCCGAGGCCGGCGGACAGCTCGCCGACCAGGGCAGCATCACCTTCTCCGGCGGCGGCATCGTCGACGTGGCCGACGTCCAGTCGCCCGTCCAGGGCCTGAGCGTCCATCGCGGGAGGCTGACCGAGGGCACTGTCACCGTCGACGAGCAGGCCGTCGCGTCCATCGACACGGACCGTCGCAAGGCGATCGCCCGGGCGCACACCGCCACCCACATGGTGCACAAGGTCCTGCACGAACAGCTCGGCGAGCAGGCGACGCAGGCCGGTTCCGAGAACGCACCCAACCGGATGCGCTTCGACTTCCGGCACGGGTCCGCGCTGCCCGGGGAAGCGCTCGGCGAGATCGAGGAGCGGGTCAACGAACGGCTGGCCGAGAACCTCGACGTCACCGACGACATCATGAACCGCGACGACGCCCTGGCGGCCGGCGCGGTGGCCCTCTTCGGCCAGAAGTACGGCGACCGCGTCCGGGTCGTCTCCATCGGCGGCGACTGGTCCAAGGAGCTGTGCGGAGGCACCCACGTGCCGGCCACCGGCTCGCTCGGGCGCGTCACGCTGCTCGGCGAGGCCTCCATCGGCTCCGGCATCCGGCGGGTCGACGCCCTCGTCGGCCAGGGCGCGTACGGCTACCAGGCCAAGGAGCACGCCCTGGTGAACCAGGTGACCTCGCTGCTCGGCGGCCGCCCCGAGGAGCTGCCCGAGCGGATCGACGGCCTCATGACCCGGCTGAAGACCGCCGAGAAGGAGCTCGCCAGGCTCCGCCAGGACCAGCTGCTCGCGCGGGCGGGAGAGCTCGCGTGCTCCGCCACCACCGCGGGCCGCACCCGGGTCGTCACCCACGACGCCGGAGAGGTCGCCTCGAACGACGAGCTGCGCACCCTCGCGCTCGACGTGCGCTCGCGCCTCGGGGAGGCCGATCCGGCGGTCGTCGCGATCGGTGGCGTCGCCAAGGACCGGCCGGTCGTCGTCGTCGCCACCAACGCGTCCGCGCGCGAGTCCGGCGTGCGGGCCGGCACGCTCGTGCGCACCGCCGCGACCACGCTCGGCGGCGGTGGCGGCGGCAAGGACGACCTCGCACAGGGCGGCGGCACCGACGTGAGCGCGCTCGGCGCGGCGCTGGCCGCCGTCCGGGACGACGTCGCGAGCCTGGTGGGTGCATGAGGCGCGGCGTGCGGATCGGGGTCGACGTCGGGAGCGTCCGCGTGGGTGTGGCACGCTGCGACGCCGACGGCATCCTGGCCACCCCCGTGCGGACGGTCTCCCGCGACAGGGCGAGGCCGGGTGCCGACGTCCGCGAGATCGCCGACATCGTGCGCGAGCAGGAGGCGCTCGAGGTGCTCGTGGGACTGCCCCGCAGCCTCTCCGGCCGCAACGGCCCCGCCGCCGGCACCGCACGCGGCTACGCCCACCAGCTCGCCGCCGCGGTCGCCCCGGTCCCGGTGCGACTCGTGGACGAACGGTTGACGACCGTCAGCGCCCACCAAGCGCTCCACGCGTCCGGCCGCAGCGGCCGGAAGCACCGCCAGGTGGTCGACCAGGTGGCCGCGGTCATGATCCTCGAGCAGGCGCTCGAGATCGAGCGGCGCACCGGGAACCCCGCCGGCGAGACCGTCCGAGGGACTGAGACGACGTGAACGATCTCTTCGAGGCACAGACCTCACCCGCCGAGACCCAGCCGACCTCCGGTCGCCGCTCGAACCGGCGCGAGTACCGGCGAGCCCGCCGGCGGCGCCGCGTACGCACCTTCGTCGTGCTGACGATCGCCATCGCCGCGGTCGTCGGCTTCGGCTTCTTCTGGGCGTTCCCGCAGGTGCGGGAGATGCTGGCGGACGGCTCGGGCATCGAGACCGACTACCCGGGTCCTGGGCACGGCGAGGTGCAGGTGCAGATTCCGGAGGGATCCACCGGCAGCGACATCGGCGCCATCCTCGAGGAGGAGGGCGTGGTCATGACCCAGGGCGCGTTCGTCGACGCGTTCTCCGACAACGCCAACGCCTCCCTGATCCAGCCCGGGACGTACAACCTGCGCCTGGAGATGGCCGCCTCGGACGCCGTCGCGGCCCTGCTCGACCCGGCCAACCGGGCCGAGGTGACCGTCACGGTGCCGGAGGGCTTCACCACCTGGCAGGTGTACGAGCGCATCGCCAACGTCGCCGACATACCGCTCGAGGATGTCGAGGCCGCCGCGCAGGACACCGAGGCCATCGGGCTGCCCGACGCGGCCGAGGGTGAACCGGAAGGTTGGTACGCCCCGGCGACCTACTCCTTCGAGCCGGACGACGACGCGACCGAGATGCTCGCGACGATGGTCGACCAGACCGTCGCACGGCTCGACGGGCTCGACGTGCCGCAGAACGAGCGCCAAGAGATCCTCACGGTCGCCTCGATCGTCGAGCGCGAGGTCAACCAGCCGCAGTACTACGGCAGGGTCGCCAGGGTCGTCTACAACCGGCTCGACGACCTCAACGGCGAGACCGGCGGTCAGCTGGAGATGGACTCCACCGTGCTGTACGGCGCCGGTGAGGTCGGCGGCATCCCCTCGACCGAGCAGACGAACGACGAGTCGAACCCGTACAACACCTACGAGCACGCCGGCCTGCCGCCGACGCCGATCGGCTCGCCCGGTACCGAAGTCATCGAAGCCACGCTCGACCCGCCGCAGGGTGACTGGCTGTACTTCGTCACCGTCAACCTCAACACCGGCGAGACGCTGTTCGCCTCCACCCTCGAGGAGCACAACGCCAACGTCGAGCAGCTGCGGCAGTGGCTCGAGGAGAACCCGCAGGGGGACTGATGGCGATGGTCGGTCAGGACGTGCGGCAGGCACGGCGGCGAGCCGCCGTGCTGGGCCACCCCGTGCGCCACTCCCTCTCACCGGTGCTGCACCGGGCGGCCTACGACCGGCTCGAGCTCGAAGGGTGGGCCTACGGTCTCCAGGACGTGACCGCCGAGCAGCTGCCGGACGCCGTGGCAGGACTCGACGCCAGCTGGGCCGGGCTGTCGCTGACCATGCCGCTCAAGCAGGCCGTCCTGCCGCTGCTCGACGTCGTCGACCCGCTCGCGGAGGTCACCGGCGCCGTCAACACGCTCGTCGTGCAGCCCGGTCGTGCCGGAACCGCCGGCCCGTTGGTGGGTTTCAACACCGACGTCGCCGGGATCGTCGCGGCCCTGCGGGAGACCGCCCGAGCCGCCGGGCACGTCGACTGGCGTCCGCGCTCGGCCGCCGTCCTGGGAGCGCGGGCGACGGCGTCCTCCACCCTGGCGGCGCTCGGCGAGCTGGGGCTGGCGTCGACGACCCTGATCGCCCGCAACGTCTCCGGACCGGGCAACGCCCTGCTGGCGGCGCACCGGATGGGGGTGGCGGCCGCGCACCGCGCCTGGAGCTCGCCGGAGGCCGGTGCCGATGCCCTGCTCCGGGCGGGGGCACCGGACGTGGTGGTCTCGACCGTGCCCGCCGGCGCCGCCGACGAGCTCGCCGCCGCCCTGGCGGACCGGCTCGACGGCGCCGCGCTGGCCGGTTCGGTGCTGCTCGACGTCGTCTACGACCCCTGGCCCACGCCGCTCGCCCGCGTCTGGGAGTCCGCGGGCGGCACGGTCGCGCCGGGCTGGGTGATGCTCCTGCACCAGGCGGTCGCACAGGTCCAGCTCTTCACCGGCCGGAAGCCCGACGTCGAGGTGATGCGGGCAGCGCTGGTCGCCGAGCTCGCGGCACGCGCCGCCGGAGCCGAGGTGCCCGACTCGCCGCCGGTGCTGAGCGTGACGAGCAGCAGAGCGTGATTCGTGACCGGCCGACCAGCCGGCTCGAGCAGCCGACCCGTGCACCGCTGCGGGTGGGAGCCGGTGTCCTTGGCGTGGCCGGCGCCGCCGCCGTCGTCGGGCTCGTCGCGCTGGCCGGCCGGCCCTGGCCCGTCGTGGTCGCCGGGACGGGACTCGCCGGCGTCGGTGTGTTGCTCGCCGTCGTCGACGCCCGTCACCACCGCCTGCCGGACAGGTTGGTGGCTCTCGCGTACGCCGTCGTGGTGGTGCCGCTGGCGCTCGGCGCCCTCGCGGGGTGGCTGCCCGAGCCCTCCCGTGCCTGGTGGGCGCTGGGGCTGGGGGCCTGCTCGTTGCTCGGGTACCTCCTGCTGGGTCTGATCAAGATGGGCGGCCTCGGGCTCGGCGACGTCAAGCTGTCCGGTGCGCTGGGCACCTGGCTGGGCTGGTTCGGCTGGCCCGCCGTCCTCGCCGGACCGGTGGTCACGTTCGTCCTCGCCGGGGTCTTCGCCCTGGTGCTCCTCGCCACCCGTCGCGCCGACCTGCGCTCCCACGTCGCCCTCGGACCCTGGATGGTGGTGGGAACGGCCGTGGTGACCGCGGCGACGGGCGGCGTGCTCGGCTGACGGTGGACGCGTCGGCGAGCGGTCCGGGCCCCGTGGCAGGATCGGGCCATGCTCAGATGGACCACGGCAGGGGAGTCCCACGGCCAGGCGCTGGTGGGCGTGCTCGAAGGTCTCCCGGCCGGCGTGGAGGTGACCTCCGGCGTCGTGCGTGAGGCTCTGGCCCGCCGGCGACTCGGACACGGGCGCGGCGCCCGAATGAAGTTCGAGCAGGACGAGATCCGCATCCTCGCGGGCGTCCGGCACGGCGTCACGATGGGCGGGCCGGTCGCGATCGAGATCGGGAACTCGGAGTGGCCCAAGTGGGAGACCGTCATGTCGGCGGACCCGGTCGCGCCCGAGTCGCTGCTCGTCGACGCCGGCACCGGCGACGAACGCGAGGTCGCCCGGAACCGGTCGCTGACTCGCCCCCGGCCCGGGCACGCCGACCTGGTCGGGATGCAGAAGTACGGGCTGAGCGACGCGCGTCCCGTCCTCGAGCGCGCCAGCGCCCGGGAGACCGCCACCCGGGTGGCGCTGGGCACGGTGGCCGCCCAGCTGCTCGAGCAGGTGGCGGGCGTCCGGCTCGTCTCGCACGTCGTCGCGATCGGCCCGGTCGGCGTCCCCGAGGACGCGCCCGCGCCCGGGCCCGACGACGTCGCCGCCCTGGACCAGGACCCGGTGCGCTGCTTCCACCCGGAGACCTCCGCGGCGATGGTGGCCGAGATCGACGCCTGCCAGCAGGACGGGGACACGATCGGCGGCGTCGTCGAGGTGCTCGCCTACGGGGTCCCGCCCGGGCTCGGCTCCTACGTCTCGGGCGACCGGCGCCTGGACGGCCGCCTCGCGGCCGCGGTCATGTCGGTCCAGGCCGTCAAGGGCGTCGAGATGGGCGACGGTTTCCGCACGGCCGGCCGCCGTGGGTCCGCGGCCCACGACGAGATCGTCCGCACCGACGGCCGGTTGACCCGCGCGACGAACCGGGCCGGCGGCACCGAGGGCGGGATGAGCAACGGCGAACCGGTCCGGGTCCGGGCCGCGATGAAACCCATCTCGACGGTCCCGCGGGCCCTGGCCACGATCGACGTCAGCACCGGGGAGGCCGCCACGGCCATCCACCAGCGCTCGGACGTCTGCGCCGTCCCCCCGGCGGCCGTCGTCGCCGAGGCGATGGTCGCGCTGGTGCTCGCCCAGGCGCTGCTCGAAAAGGTCGGCGGCGACTCCCTCGAGGAGTGCACACGCAACCTGCGCGGCTACCTCGACACCTTCCCCGAGGAGATGCGGTGAGCCGCTCGGGACCCCGGGCCGTCCTCGTCGGTCTCCCGGGCGCCGGGAAGTCCACCGTCGGCCGCCGCGTCGCCCGCGCCCTGGGCGTGGACTTCCTGGACACCGACACGGCGCTGGAAGAGTCCGCCGGGACGACCGTCCCGGACTACTTCCGTCACCACGGCGAGGCCAGCTTCCGTGCGCTGGAGCACGACGTGGTGACCCGCACGCTGGCCGAGCACGACGGCGTCCTCGCCCTGGGCGGGGGAGCCGTGCTCGACCCGCGCACGCGCGCCGCGCTCGCCGCGCACCCCGTCGTGCTGCTCGAGGTGGGCGTCGACGACGCGCTGGACCGGCTCCGGGGCTCCGCCGAACGTCCGCTCCTGGTGGGCGACCCGGCCGGGCGCCTGGCGCGCCTGCGGGAGGAGCGGGCGCCGGTGTACGCGGAGGTGGCCACCACCGTGGTCGACACGACCGGCCGTTCCACCCGCGACGTCGCCGAGGAGATCGTCCGGCTCCTGCCGACGCGCATCCCGGTGGGCGGGGCCGACGGCTACGACGTCGTGGTGGGCAACGGCCTGGACCACGAGGTCGTCCGCGCGGTGACCGGCGCGGGCCCCGCAGCCCTGGCCCCCCGCGCCTTCGTGGCGCACGCCCCGGCGACGGCGCAGCGGGCCCGCCGCGTCGCCGCCGTCCTGGAGGGGGCGGGCGTCGGCGCCGTGCTCCACGAGCTCCCCGACGCCGAGGACGCCAAGGCGCTTGACGCCGCCGCCGCCTGCTGGGACCACCTGGGCACGGAGCGGTTCGGCCGTGAGGACGTCGTGGTGGCCGTCGGCGGGGGGGCCACCACCGACGTCGCCGGGTTCGTCGCGGCCAGCTGGCTGCGCGGCGTCCGGCTCGTCAACGTCCCGACGACGCTGCTCGGCATGGTCGACGCCGCCGTGGGCGGCAAGACCGGCATCAACACCGCCGCCGGCAAGAACCTCGTGGGCTCCTTCCACCCGCCGTCCGCCGTCGTCTGCGACCTCGACACCCTCACGACCCTGCCCGCGCCGGACCTGCGGGCCGGCCTGGCCGAGGTGGTCAAGTGCGGCTTCATCGCCGAGGAAGAGATCCTCCACCTCGTCGAGGCCGACGACGGCCGGGCCGCCACCGACGCGTCCGCACCGGTCCTGCGCCGGCTCGTCGAACTCGCCGTGGCGGTCAAGGCCCGGGTGGTCGGCGAGGACCTGCACGAGGCCGGGCTGCGGGAGATCCTCAACTACGGCCACACCTTCGCCCACGCCGTCGAGCGCGTCGAGGGCTACCGGTGGCGGCACGGTGACGCGGTCGCCGTCGGGATGGTCTTCGTGGCCGAGCTGGCCCACGCGGCCGGCCTGCTGGACGCCGCACTGGTGACCCGGCACCGCCGTGTGCTGGAGGCCGTCGGGCTGCCGACGGCGTACTCCGGCGCCTCCTGGGAGGAGCTGGCCGAGGCGATGGCCCACGACAAGAAGGTCCGGGGGAACGCGTTGCGCTTCATCGTCCTCACGGACGTCGCGCACCCCACCGTGCTGCGCGATCCCGCGCCGGAGCACCTGCAGGCGGCGTACGGCGCCGTCTCCCGCGCGGTCGGGTCGGCGCTGTGAGCGGGGCCGACGCCGCGCACGACCGCGCTCCCGTCCTGGTCCTCGTCGGGCCTCCCGGAGCGGGGAAGTCGACGGTCGGGCGGCGGGCGGCCGAACGCCTCGGCGTCGGCTTCGTCGACACCGACGAGCTGATGGCCGAGCAGGCGGGTGTGCCGATCGGGGAGCTCATCGTCGACCTGGGCGAGGAGGAGTTCCGGGCGCGCGAGGCCGAGGCGGTCGCAGGTGTGCTGGCGAGCGGAGCAGGCGCGGGTGCCGGGGAAGTCGTCGCGCTCGGCAGCGGAGCCGTGCCGGCGGCGACCGCCGACCTCGAGCGCTGCACCGCGGCGGGGACGGTCGTGGTCTTCCTCGACGTCTCGCTCTCCGCGGGCGTGCCGCGCGTCGGGCTCAACGCCCCCCGCTCCGTCGCGCTCGGCAGCGCCCGCGGTCAGTTCGCCGCGATGGCCCGGGAGCGCCGCCCGGGTTACACCGCGGTGGCCACCCACACGGTGGACACCTCCGAGCGGGACGTCGACGAGGTCGTGGACGCCGTGCTCGCCCTCCTTGATCCGGGCCTGTCAAGTCACAAGGCTTGATCAGGCGTGATCAAGGCGCTAGCCTTTACGAGATGATGTTCGTGGTGACGGCGGACCAGCACGCCAGCAAGAAGCGCGGGGACCGCGTCGACCAGCTGATCGCCGATCTTCGCGGCTGGGGCGACGAGCACGCGCCCGACATCGCCCTGCCCGTCGAACGCACGGTCGGGGACGAGGTGCAGATCGTCCTGACCGCGTCCGAGACCGTGCTGGACCTCGCGCTGCGCCTGTGCCGCACGCAGGACTGGGCGGTCGGCATCGGTGCCGGAGCGGTCCACGATCCGCTCGGTGCGAGCTCCCGGGCCAGCTCCGGGCCTGCCTTCGTGCACGCCCGGGCCGCCGTCGAACGGGCCCGCGGGCGCGGCGAGCCGGTCCCGCTGGTCGTCGCCGGCGACGACCCGGACGCGGCGGAGGACGCCACCGCCGTCGTGCAGCTGCTGGCCGCCGTCGTGCGACGGCGGTCCGCCGCCGGCTGGGAGGTCGCCGACCTGCTCGGCCCGGACACCCGGCAGAAGGACGTCGCCGCCACGCTGAGGATCTCCGAGCAGGCCGTCAGCCAGCGCGTACGGTCGGCCATGCTGGACGAGGAGCGCCGGGCACGCCCGGTGGCCGCGGCGCTCCTGCGACGCGCCGGCGCGAAGGGGGTTCAGGGGTGAGTTCCGTCATGGCGGGGTGGCTCGTCGCTGCCGTCGTCGTCGCGGCGCTGGCGCTGTCCGTCCCGCTCGGGAGCGTCCTCGTCACGGCCGTGCTACGGCGCGTCCAGCGCGACGACGAGCGTGAGCCGCCGGCCGGCGTGCTGCGGGGAGGCGCGTGGATCGGCATGCTCGAGCGGTTCGCGATCACGGGATCGGTCCTCGCCGGATTCCCGGAGGCCGTCGCCGTCGTCCTGGCGATCAAGGGCCTGGGCCGCTACCCCGAGCTGCGCGAGACCCATCCCGACCACCGCAGTCCCGCGGCGGAGCGCTTCATCATCGGCACCCTGGCCAGCTACGTGTGGGCCGCCGTGCTGGGAGTCACCGCCACCCTGGTCGTCAGCGCGGTATCCTGACCGCCGCGCTCCGACCGGCACGTCGCGGACACCCGCCCGGCGACAGCGCTCATGTCACCCCACGAGAAGGCTAGGACGGCGCACGCATGGCTTCGACGAACGACCTCAAGAACGGGATGGTGCTCAACCTCGAGGGACAGCTGTGGTCCGTCGTGGAGTTCCAGCACGTCAAGCCCGGCAAGGGACCGGCGTTCGTCCGCACCAAGATCAAGAACGTGCTGTCCGGCAAGACCGTCGACAAGACGTTCAACGCCGGCACGAAGGTGGACACCGCGACGGTCGACCGTCGCGACATGCAGTACCTGTACAAGGACGGCACGGATTTCGTCTTCATGGACTCCGAGACCTTCGACCAGGTACTCGTCCCGGAGGCGACCGTGGGCGACGCCGCCCGTTTCATGCTGGAGAACCAGGACGTCATCGTCGCCATGCACGAGGGCCAGGTCCTCTACGTCGACCTGCCGCCCTCGGTGGTCCTGGAGATCACTTACACCGAGCCGGGCCTGCAGGGCGACCGTTCCTCCGCCGGCAACAAGCCGGCCACCCTGTCCACCGGCGCCGAGATCCAGGTCCCGCTGTTCGTCGAGCCCGGCACCAAGGTCAAGGTCGACACCCGGTCCGGGGCCTACCTCGGCCGAGTCAACGACTGACGGATGGCCGCACGCACCAAGGCACGCCGGCGGGCCCTGGACGTCCTCTTCGAGGCCGACCACAAGGGCATCTCGAACCGCGAGGATCTGCTCCTCCTGCTCCAGCAGCGCCGCGACGTCACCGTGGCGCAGGGACCCTTCCCGGCCTACGCCAGCGAGCTCGTCGAGGGTGTGGCCGCGCACCGCGAGCAGATCGACGAGCTGCTCAGCACCTACTCGCAGGGCTGGACGCTCGACCGCATGCCGACCGTCGACCGGTGCATCCTCCGGCTCGGTGCCTGGGAGCTGCTGCACAACGACGACGTGCCGGACGCGGTCGCCGTCGACGAGGCGGTCCACCTGGCCCAGGAGCTGTCCACGGACGACTCACCCGGTTTCGTCAACGGCGTGCTCGGCCGGCTGCTCGAGCTCAAGCCGACGCTGTGAGACCCGTCCCGGCGCTGTGACGATCACCTCTCGAGACGTGCGGCCCGGCCCGGTGGCCGGGCGATAGCATCACAGGGACCGACATCCTTTAAGGCCCGTCCGGTGAGGCGGGGAAGGAGGTCCGAAGTGGCCAGCACACCCAGAACCGGTACGCCCGGGCCCGCGACGCCGGCGTCCGGAGGCGCACCCGCCTCCCGCGAGGTGCTCACCGAGTCGGACGTCTCGCGTTCGCTCACCCGCATCGCCCACGAGATCGTCGAACGCAACCACGGCAGCGACGCCGTCACGCTGCTCGGCATCCCGACCCGCGGCGCCCCGCTCTCCGCCCGGCTCGGCCGGCGCATCGCGCAGGCCGAGGGTGCCGACGTACCCGTCGGCGTCCTCGACATCACCATGTACCGGGACGACCTGCGCGGCCAACCGACACGAACGCTCGGGCGCACCGAGCTTCCGGGTGCCGGGATCGACGGCCGCGTGGTGGTGCTCGTCGACGACGTGCTCTACTCCGGCCGCACCATCCGGGCCGCCCTCGACGCCCTGAGCGACCTCGGCCGCCCCGCCGCCGTCCAGCTCGCCGTCCTCGTCGACCGCGGCCACCGCGAGCTCCCCATCCGCGCGGACTTCGTCGGCAAGAACCTCCCCACCTCCCGCACCGAGCGCGTCGACGTCCGTCTCGTCGAGACCGACGACGTACCGGACTCGGTCACCATCTCGGTGGAGGAGGCGCGATGAGACACCTGCTCTCCGCCGCAGAGCTCGGCCGCGACGACACCGTCCGCATCCTCGACGACGCCGAGGCCATGGCCAGCACCCAGCGCCGCACCATCAAGAAGCTGCCCACGCTGCGCGGCCGCACGGTCGTCAACCTGTTCTTCGAGGACTCCACCCGCACCCGGATCTCCTTCGAGGCGGCCGCCAAGCGGTTGAGCGCCGACGTCATCAACTTCTCCGCCAAGGGGTCCTCGGTGTCCAAGGGCGAGTCGCTCAAGGACACGGCACTGACGCTGGAGGCGATGGGCATCGACGCCGTCGTCATCCGCCACCACGACTCCGGCGCGCCGCACCGCCTCGCGCACTCCGGGTGGATCGACGTGCCCGTGCTCAACGCGGGGGACGGCACGCACCAGCACCCGACGCAAGCCCTGCTGGACGCCTTCACCCTGCGCCGCCACCTGACCACCGGGACCGACGCCCCGGCGCCGGAGGGCACGGACCTGGGGGGCGCCTCCGTGGTGATCGTGGGCGACGTGCTGCATTCCCGTGTGGCGCGCTCGGACGTGCAGCTGCTGCACACGCTCGGTGCCCGCGTCACGGTCGTCGCACCGCCCACGCTGCTGCCGGTCGGGATGGCGCCGTGGCCCTGCGCGGTTCGCTACGACCTCGACGCGGCACTGGCCGAGGCGGACCCGGACGCCGTGATGATGCTGCGGGTCCAGCGTGAGCGGATGACCAGTGCCGGCGGCTTCTTCCCCTCCCCGCACGAGTACCACCGGCGGTACGGGCTGGACGTCGCCCGGCTCGCCGCGCTGCCGGAGCGGACGGTGATCATGCACCCGGGGCCGATGAACCGCGGGCTGGAGATCAGCGCCGACGCCGCCGACTCGCCCCGCTCGACCATCGTCCAGCAGGTCTCCAACGGCGTCGCCGTGCGCATGGCGGTGCTGTACCAGCTCCTCGCGGGTGAACCGGACGGCGGCGCCGAGACCGCACCCCAAGCTGCCACCACTACGGAACGGGACTCATGACCCAGGAACGCCTGCTGCGAGGTGTCCGCCCGCTCGGCGGCGACCCCACCGACCTCCTCCTGCGTGACGGCGTCATCGTCGCGACCGGTTCGCAGGCCGCGGAGGCTGCCGACGCCGTGTCCGCGACGACCGCGCTGGACGGCGACGGTCTCGTGGCCCTGCCTGGGCTCGTCGACCTGCACACGCACCTGCGCGAGCCGGGACGCGAGGACACCGAGACGGTCCGGACCGGTACCCGGGCCGCCGCGGCCGGCGGATTCACCGCCGTGCACGCCATGGCCAACACCACGCCGGTCGCCGACACCGCGGGCGTGGTCGAGCAGGTACACAGGCTCGGCGCCCGGGCCGGTTACGTGGACGTGCACCCGGTCGGCGCCGTGTCCGTGGGTCTGCGCGGCGAGCAGCTCGCCGAGCTCGGCGCGATGGCCTCCTCGACCGCCCGCGTCCGCGTCTTCTCCGACGACGGACGCTGCGTCGACGACCCGGTGCTCATGCGCCGCGCCCTGGAGTACGTCAAGGCGCTCGACGGCGTGGTCGCCCAGCACGCGCAGGAGCCGCGGCTGACGGCCGGCGCCCAGATGCACGAGGGCGCGGTCTCCGCCGAGCTCGGGCTGACCGGGTGGCCCGCCGTCGCGGAGGAGTCGATCATCGCCCGCGACGTCCTGCTCGCCGAGCACGTCGGGTCGAGGCTGCACGTGTGCCACCTGTCGACCGCCGGCAGCGTCGACATCGTGCGGTGGGCGAAGTCCCGGGGCATCGACGTGACCGCCGAGGTCACGCCGCACCACCTGCTCCTGACCGACGAGCAGGCCCGCAGCTACGACCCGCGGTACAAGGTCAACCCGCCGCTGCGCACGGCCGAGGACGTCGAGGCGGTGCGGGCCGGGCTCGCCGACGGCACCATCGACATCGTCGCCACGGACCACGCCCCGCACGCCGTCGAGGACAAGGACTGCGAGTGGCCCGCCGGCGCCTTCGGGATGACCGGTCTGGAGACGGCGCTCCCGGTCGTCATCGCCACCATGGTCGAGACCGGACGGCTCGGCTGGGGGGACGTCGCCCGGGTGCTCTCCACCACCCCGGCACGCATCGGCCGGCTCACGGGCCAGGGCCGAGCGCTGGCGGTCGGGGAGCCGGCCAACATCACCCTGGTCGACCCGGCGGTCCGCCGCGTCGTCACGCCGGCCGCACAGGTCACCCGCAGCCGCAACACCCCCTTCGCCGGCACCGAGCTGCCCGGCCAGGTCGTGGCCACGTTCCTGCGCGGACGTGCCACCGTGCTCGATGGCGCCCCGGTGGCGCTCGAGGAGGCAATCTCATGAACACCCGCACCCGCTCCAGCGCCGAGCTCGCTCGCGCCCCCCGCGGCGCCCGCCGAGAGCCGGCCCTCCTCGTCCTCGAGGACGGCACCGTCCTGCGCGGCAACGCCTACGCGGCCCTGGGCCGCACGGTGGGGGAGATCGTCTTCTCCACCGGGATGACCGGCTATCAGGAGACCCTCACCGATCCCTCGTACCACCGGCAGATCGTCGTCATGACGGCGCCGCACGTGGGCAACACCGGCGTCAACGACGAGGACCCGGAGTCCGGCCGGATATGGGTGGCCGGCTACGTCGTCCGAGACCCCGCCCGGCGGGCGTCCAGCTGGCGCTCGAAGCGCGAGCTCGAGGACGAGCTGGCCGAGCAGGGCGTCGTCGGGATCTGCGACGTCGACACCCGCGCGCTCACCCGGCACCTGCGCGACCGGGGCGTCATGCGCGCCGGGATCTTCTCGGGGACCGCTCTGCCCGCAGGCGCCGAGCACCTGAGCGACCAGGCCGTCGAGGTCCTCCTCGACGTCGTGCGGGAGTCGCCGCCGATGCTGGGCGCCGACCTGGCTCGCGAGGTGAGCACGGCGGAGGCGTACGTGGTCGAGCCGACGGGGGAGCACGCGGGCCAGGAACCGGTCGCCACCGTGGCTGCGGTCGATCTGGGCATCAAGTCCCGCACACCCCAGCAGCTTGCCGCCCGAGGCGTCCGGGTCCACGTCCTCCCGCAGTCCTCCACCTTGGCGGACGTGCTCGCACTGAACCCGGACGGCGTCTTCTACTCCAACGGCCCTGGCGACCCCGAGGCCGCCACCCACGAGGTCGACCTGCTGCGCGGCATCCTCGACGAGGGCGTGCCGTTCTTCGGAATCTGCTTCGGCAACCAGCTGCTCGGCCGGGCCCTGGGCTACGGGACGTACAAGCTCGAGTTCGGCCACCGCGGCGTCAACCAGCCGGTGCTCGACAAGGAGACCGGCCGCGTGGAGATCACGGCGCACAATCACGGCTTCGCCGTCGACGCCCCCATCGGTGAGGCCTCCGTCGCTCCGTACGACGGCGGACGGTACGGCCGCGTCGAGGTCTCCCACGTCGGTCTGAACGACCAGGTCGTGGAAGGGCTGCAGGCCCTCGAGATCCCTGCCTTCTCGGTCCAGTACCACCCCGAGGCCGCGGCCGGTCCGCACGACGCCGAGCACCTCTTCGACCGGTTCGTGCGCGTCATGCGCGGGCGCCGCAGCACAGGCAGCGCCGCCACCGACGACAGCGGCACTCACGACACGAGCACGCAGACCCAGAACGAGAGCGAGGCCGGCTGATGCCACGGCGCAACGACATCTCCAGCGTCATGGTGATCGGCTCCGGGCCGATCGTCATCGGCCAGGCCGCCGAGTTCGACTATTCGGGCACCCAGGCCGTGCGCGTGCTCCGCGAGGAGGGCATGCGCGTCATCCTCGTCAACTCCAACCCGGCGACGATCATGACCGACCCGGAGATGGCGGACGCCACGTACGTCGAGCCGATCACGCCCGAGGTGGTCACCTCGATCATCGCCAAGGAGCGCCCCGACGCGCTGCTGCCGACCCTGGGCGGTCAGACGGCGCTGAACACCGCCATCGCCCTGGCCCAGGCCGGCGTCCTCGAGGAGTACGGCGTCGAGCTCATCGGGGCCTCCATCGACGCGATCAACCTCGCCGAGGACCGGGAAGCCTTCAAGGGCGTCGTCGAACGGTGCGGCGCCGAGAGCGCCCGTTCCGCGATCGCGCACTCGCTCGCGGAGTGCCACGACATCGCGGCCGACCTCGGCTACCCCCTCGTGGTCCGGCCGTCCTTCACCATGGGCGGGCTCGGGTCCGGGATGGCGCACACGCCGGAGGACCTCGACCGCATCGCGGGCGCCGGGCTGCACCACTCGCCGACCACCGAGGTGCTCCTGGAGGAGTCGATCCTCGGGTGGAAGGAGTACGAGCTCGAGCTCATGCGGGACAAGGCGGACAACGTCGTGGTGGTGTGCTCGATCGAGAACGTCGACCCGGTCGGCGTGCACACCGGGGATTCCGTCACGGTCGCGCCCGCACTGACCCTGACCGACCGGGAGTACCAGAAGATGCGCGACGTCGGCATCGCGGTCATCCGCGAGGTCGGGGTCGACACCGGCGGTTGCAACGTCCAGTTCGCGGTGGAGCCGAGCACGGGACGGGTGGTCGTCATCGAGATGAACCCGCGGGTCTCGCGCTCCTCGGCGCTGGCGTCGAAGGCGACCGGCTTTCCCATCGCCAAGATCGCGGCCCGCCTCGCCATCGGGTACACCCTCGACGAGATCCCCAACGACATCACCGGCTCCACCCCCGCGAGCTTCGAGCCGACGCTGGACTACGTCGTCGTCAAGGTCCCGCGGTTCGCGTTCGAGAAGTTCCCGGCCGCGGACGCGACGCTGACCACCACCATGAAGTCGGTGGGCGAGGCGATGGCGCTGGGCCGGAACTTCACCGAGGCCCTGCAGAAGGCCATGCGCTCGATCGACAAGCGCGGCAGCACCTTCCACTGGGACACGCCGGTGCCGGACATCGAGGACACAGCCGCGACCGCCGCTCTCGTCGACTCCGTGCGCACCCCGACCGAGTCCCGCCTGATCGACGTCCAGCAGGCGCTGCGCGGCGGGGCGAGCGTCGAGGACCTGCACACCGCCACCGGTATCGACCCGTGGTTCCTCGACCAGATCGTGCTCATCGAGGAGATCGCCGCAGAGGTCCGCGACGCCCCCGCCCTGACCCAGGACGTGCTCCGCCTCGCGAAGCGGCACGGCTTCTCCGACACCCAGATCGGGGACCTGCGCGGCCTGGGGGAGGCGACCGTGCGGGAGGTCCGCCACGCCTACGGACTGCGCCCCGTCTACAAGACGGTCGACACCTGCGCCGCCGAGTTCGAGGCCCGCACGCCTTACCACTACTCGTCGTACGACACCGAGACCGAGGTGCGCCCCCGCGAGAAAGAGGCCGTGATCATCCTCGGCTCCGGGCCGAACCGCATCGGCCAGGGCATTGAGTTCGACTACTCGTGCGTGCACGCGACGCTCGCGCTGGCGCACCGGTACGAGACCGTCATGGTCAACTGCAACCCCGAGACGGTCTCCACGGACTACGACATCTCGGACCGGCTGTACTTCGAGCCGCTCACCTTCGAGGACGTCCTCGAGGTCTACCACGCCGAGGTCGCGGCCGGTCCGGTCGCCGGCATGATCGTCCAGCTCGGCGGGCAGACCCCGCTCTCGCTCGCGCAGCGGCTCGCCGACGCCGGTGTGCCGATCCTCGGTACCTCTCCGGAGTCCATCGACCTGGCCGAGGACCGCGGCTCCTTCGGCTCCGTCCTCAGCCGCGCCGGTCTGCCCGCTCCCGCCTACGGGACCGCCAGCACGGGCCCGGAGGCCCTGCAGGTGGCCCGCGACATCGGCTACCCCGTCCTCGTGCGTCCGAGCTACGTGCTCGGCGGGCGCGGCATGGAGATCGTCTACGACGAGCCGGGTCTGCGCGACTACGTCGAGCGCACCGCAGCGGCCGACGCGGTCGGCGGCAGGGGCGGCGACGCCGGGCACCGGGTTGCTCCGCTGCTGATCGACCGGTTCCTCGACGACGCCATCGAGATCGACGTCGACGCGGTCTACGACGGCACCGAGCTGTTCCTCGGCGGCGTCATGGAGCACATCGAGGAGGCGGGGATCCACTCCGGCGACTCCGCCTGCGTGCTGCCGCCCGTCACCCTCTCGGCCGCGGAGATCGACCGGATCCGCAGCTCCACGGAGGCCATCGCCGCTGGGGTGGGCGTGCGCGGCCTGCTCAACATCCAGTTCGCGCTGGTCTCCGACGTCCTCTACGTCATCGAGGCGAACCCGCGGGCCTCGCGCACCGTGCCGTTCGTCGCCAAGGCGACCGGTGTGCCGCTGGCGCGGGCGGCGTCGCGCGTCATGGCCGGCGAGTCGATCGCCGACCTGCGTGCGCAGGGCCTGCTGCCCGAGCAGGACGGCGGCGTCGTCGACCTCGACGACCCGCTGGCGGTCAAGGAGGCGGTCCTGCCGTTCCGACGGTTCGCCACGCCGGGCGGCTCGATCGTCGACACGCTGCTCGGCCCGGAGATGCGCTCCACCGGCGAGGTGATGGGCTTCGACGCGGACTTCCCGACGGCGTTCGCGAAGTCCCAGGCCGCCGCCTACGGCGGTCTGCCGACCACCGGACGGGTTTTCGTCTCGGTCGCCGACCGCGACAAGCGCTCGATCATCTTCCCGGTCACCCGACTCGTCGAGCTGGGATTCGAGATCCTGGCGACGGCTGGCACCGCCGGGGTGCTGCGCCGCTACGGCGTCCGCGCCACCGTGGTGCGCAAGGCCAGCCAGGGACGCGGCCCGGGCGGCGAGCCGACCATCATCGACCTCATCTCCGAGCGCAGCGTCGACATGGTCGTCAACACCCCCAACGGCCAGGGCGCCCGCGCGGACGGCTACGAGATCCGCGCCGCGACGACGGCTGCGGACCGCCCGATCGTCACCACCGTCCAGGAGTTCGGCGCCGCCGTCCAGGCCATCGAGGCGCTGGGCAACGGGCAGTTCGGCGTGCAGAGCCTGCAGGACCACGACTCCGCGCGGGCGGCCCGGCGGGCGGAGGCCGCCGGGGCGACGGCGGTGGACGTCCGGTGACCCCGTTCGGCGACCGGCTGGCGGCCGCCATGGACGCGCACGGGCCGGTCTGCGTAGGCATCGACCCGCACCCGAGCCTGCTGGCGTCCTGGGGGCTGGACGACGAGGCCGAGGGCCTGCGCCGGTTCGGCCTCGCCGTCGTCGAGGAGCTCGGCGGCCGGGTGGCGGCGCTCAAGCCGCAGTCGGCGTTCTTCGAGCGGCACGGCGCCGCCGGTGTCGCGGCGCTCGAGGACGTCCTCGCCGCCGCCCGCGACACCGGCACGCTGACGATCCTGGACGTCAAGCGCGGGGACATCGGCTCCACGATGACCGGCTACGCCGAGGCCTACCTGGGGGACCGCGGACCCCTGCGCGCGGACGCCGTCACCCTGAGCCCCTACCTCGGGCTGGAGTCGCTCCGGCCCGCGCTGGACCTGGCCCGCCGCACCGGCCGCGGCGTCTTCGTGCTCGCCCTGACCTCCAACCCCGAGGCCGCGGCCGTGCAGCACGCACGCCACGACGGCGTCCCGGTCGCCGCGCAGATCGCCGACGGCGCACGGGCCGAGAACGCGGCCGCACCCGGCGAGCGACTGGGTTCGGTCGGGCTCGTCGTCGGCGCGACGACCGGCTCCGCCACCCAGGATCTGGGGCTCGACCTCGCGGGTGTCGGCGGCCCGCTGCTCGCGCCGGGCGTCGGCGCCCAGGGCGCGGGCGCGGCCGAGCTGGCGCAGGTCTTCGGGCGGGCCTGCGGCCAGGTGCTCGCGAGCACCTCCCGCACGGTGCTCCAGCAGGGCCCGGGCAGGCTCCACGAGGCGGCCGCGCAGGTCGTCGAGGAGGTCCGTGCGGCCATGTCGGCATGAGCCGCCGTTGCCCCGACCCCCGCTGACCGCTAACGTCCAGGCATCGCACATCCGTGAGCTGACGAGGTGACCGACGTGCCCCTCCCGCCGTTGACCCCTGAGCAACGAGCCGACGCCCTGGCGAAGGCTGCTGCCGCGCGCGCCACCCGCGCAGAGGTGAAGAACAAGCTGAAGTACTCCCAGGTGTCGCTCTCGGAGGTCCTCGAGCAGGCGAAGTCGGACGAGGCGCTGAGCAAGCTGCGGGTCGTCTCGCTGCTGGAGTCGCTCCCGGGTGTGGGAAAGGCGACCGCGCGCTCGGTGATGGCCGACATCGGGATCTCCGAGGCACGCCGCGTGCGGGGCCTGGGCCCGCACCAGAGCGCCGCGCTGGTCGAGCGGTTCGGCTGAGCACCGGCGGGCCGCGCTCCGTCCGGCGGCTTTCCGGCACCGCCGAGGGACCTGGCAGGATGGCGGGATGACGAGCGCGGCACCCGGCAGCCCTGAGGCCCACGCCCGGCTGACCGTCCTGTCGGGCCCGACCGCCGTCGGCAAGGGCACGATCATGACGGAGATGCGCGGCCGCGCCCCGGACGTGTGGATCTCGGTCAGCGCCACCACCCGGCCGCCGCGGCCCACCGAGATCGACGGCGTGCACTACTACTTCCTCAGCCCGGAGACGTTCGACGAGCTCGTCGCGGGCGGGCAGATGCTCGAGTGGGCCGTGGTGCACGGCAAGCACCGCTACGGCACGCTGCGTGCGCCGGTCGAGCGCGAGCTGGCCGCCGGACGCCCCGTCTTCCTCGAGGTGGACCTGCAGGGTGCCCGGCAGGTGCGCCGCGCGATGCCGGACGCCCGGTTCGTCTTCCTCGCTCCACCGTCGTGGGAGGAGCTCGTGCGTCGCCTGACCGGCCGCGGCACCGAGAGCCCGGCCGAGCGCGAACGCCGGCTCGTCACGGCCCGCGGCGAGCTGGCCGCGGCGGGGGAGTTCGACCACGTCGTCGTCAACGACGACGTGGCACGCGCCACGGACGAGGTCCTCAGCCTCATGGGCGTGACCCAGCGGGTAGACTGAGGCACTGCATGCCCGTGGGCTGCGCGCCCGCGAGAACCCCCAGCCTGGAGAAGGTCACTGTGTACGGAACCGTCGCCGCCCCCGAGGGCATCACCGATCCGCCCATCGACGAGCTGCTCACGAGGGTCGACTCGAAGTACGCCCTCGTCATCTACTCGGCGAAGCGTGCGCGCCAGATCAACACCTACAACGCGCAGCTGCAGGAGGGCCTGCTCGAGTTCGTCGGACCGCTCGTCCCGGCCGCGCAGGAGGACAAGCCCCTTTCGATCGCCATGCGCGAGATCACCGAGGGCATGCTCACCGTCACGCCCATCGAGGAGTGACGCAGGTGCCCCGGATCCTCCTCGGGGTCACCGGCGGCATCGCCGCCTACAAGGCCGCGCTCCTGCTGCGGCTGCTGAAGGAGGACGGGCACCGCGTCCGCGTCGTGCCCACGCCGTCGGCGCTGCAGTTCGTCGGGCGACCGACCTGGGAGGCACTCTCCGGAGAGCCGGTGCGTACGGACGTCTTCTCGGGCGCCGAGGAGGTCGACCACGTCGCACTGGGCCGGAGCGCCGACCTGGTGGTCGTCGCCCCGGCAACGGCGAACCTGCTCGCCAAGGCGGCCGCGGGCATGGCGGACGACCTGCTCACCGCGACGCTGCTGACGGTGCGCTGCCCCGTGCTGATCGCCCCGGCGATGCACACCGAGATGTGGCAGCACCCGGCCACCGTGGCGAACGTCGCGACGCTGCGCGAGCGTGGCGTCCACGTGCTCGATCCTGACGAGGGCCGCCTCACCGGCGCCGACTCGGGACCCGGGCGGCTGCCGGAGCCCGAAGCCGTCGCCGCCGCCGCTCTCGAGCTGCTCGAGGACGCGCCGCGTACCGAGGCTCGCACCGCCCGGACAGACCTCGCCGGGCGGCACGTCGTCGTCTCCGCCGGCGGCACCCGTGAGCCGCTCGACCCGGTCCGCTTCCTCGGCAACCGGTCCTCCGGACGGCAGGGCGTCGCCCTCGCCGAGTCCGCCGCCCGCCGCGGCGCCCGGGTGACCCTCGTCGCCGCCAATGTGGCGGACTCGCTCCTGCCCGAGGACCCCGCCGTCACCGTGCACCGCGTCGAGACCACCCTCGAGCTGCGGGAGGCCGTCCGCGCCGCCGCGGCCGGTGCCGACGCCGTCGTCATGGCCGCGGCCGTCGCCGACTTCCGACCCGCCGGACGCTCCGAGCACAAGATCAAGAAGGCCCCCGCCGGGGACGGGTCGACCGCAGAGCCGGAGCCCATCAGGCTCACCACCAACCCCGACATCCTCGCCGAGCTGGCCGCGGACCGGCTGCGGCCCGGTCAGCTCGTGGTCGGCTTCGCCGCCGAGACGGGTGACGGCACCGGTGACGCCCTGAGTCACGGGCGGGACAAGGCGCGCCGCAAGGGCGCCGACCTGCTCGCCGTCAACCAGGTCGGCGCCACGCAGGGCTTCGGCGACGTCCCCAACGACGTGACCGTCCTCGACCGCGCAGGCGAGGTGGTCGCCCGGGCCGCCGGCACGAAGACCGAGGTCGCCGACGCCCTGTGGACGAGCGTCGTCGAACGGTTGCGGCAGGCCAGTACGATCGACCGGTGAGTTCTACGCCGTCGTCCGGTTCCTCCGTGCTGCGCCAGTTCACGTCCGAGTCGGTGACCGAGGGTCATCCCGACAAGGTCTGCGACCGTATCTCCGACGCGATCCTGGACGCCATCCTCGAGCGGGACCGGGCCGCCCGCGTCGCGGTCGAGACGATGGTGACGACCGGGCTCGTGCACGTGGCCGGCGAGGTCACCACCGAGGCGTACGTCGAGATCCCGCAGCTGGTCCGCGAAGAGGTCCGTCGGATCGGCTACACCTCCTCCGCGATCGGGTTCGACGGGTCCTCGTGCGGCGTGGAGGTCTCCATCGGCCAGCAGTCCCCGGACATCGCTACCGGTGTGACCGACTCGGAGGAGAAGCGCACCGGTGCGGGCTACCACGATGCGCTGGACCGTCAGGGCGCGGGCGACCAGGGTCTGATGTTCGGGTACGCGTGCGAGGACACCGCGGAGCTGATGCCGCTGCCGATCTTCCTGGCCCACCGCCTGGCCGAGCGGCTGGCGCTGGTGCGCAAGGAGGGTGTGGTGGCCGGTCTCCGGCCGGACGGCAAGACGCAGGTGACGATCGGCTACGACGGTGAGCAGGCCGTGTCGTTGGACACCGTGGTCGTCTCGACGCAGCACGACGAGTGGGTCCGTCAGGACATGCTCGCCCATGCCATCCGTGGCGAGGTCGTCATGCCGGTGCTCGAGGCCGCCGAGATCGAGCTGCGGACCACCGACTTCCAGCTGCTGGTCAACCCGACCGGCCAGTTCGTGGTCGGCGGCCCGATGGGTGACGCCGGCCTGACCGGGCGGAAGGTCATCGTCGACACCTACGGCGGCATGGCCCGTCACGGTGGCGGGGCGTTCTCGGGCAAGGACCCCTCGAAGGTCGACCGGTCCGGCTCCTACGCGATGCGGTGGGTGGCCAAGAACGTGGTCGCGGCCGGGCTGGCGCACCGCTGCGAGGTGCAGGTGGCCTACGCGATCGGTCGGGCGCACCCGGTGGGGCTCTTCGTCGAGACGTTCGGGACCGAGACCGTGCCGCCCGAGCGGATCGTCTCGGCGGTGCGGGAGGTCTTCGACCTGCGCCCGGCGGCGATCGTGCGAGACCTGGACCTGATCCGTCCGATCTACCGGCACACCGCCGCCTACGGGCACTTCGGCCGCGAGCTGCCCGAGTTCACCTGGGAGCGCACCGACCGGGTCGACGACCTGCGCGCCGCCGCCTCCCGCTGAGCCGCCCGCATGGCCGACCAGCCGGAGCAGGGCGCGCTGCTCGAGCTCCCGACCCCGGACAAGGCGGTCGACGGCGGCGGCGTGAGCGACCCGGTGGCGCGGGTCCTGGTCGACGTCCCGCTGCCGCACCTCGACCGGCCGTTCGACTACCGCGTCCCGCCGGAGCTCGCCGCGAACGCGGTGCCCGGGGCCAGGGTGCGGGTGCGCTTCGCCGGTCAGGACCGGCAGGCGTTCGTGCTCGAGCGGCGGACCGAGACCGACCACCGCGGCACCCTGACCCCCGTGCGGCGCGCGTCCTCGCCCGTCCCGGTGCTCTCACCTCCCGTGCTGAGGCTGTGCCGTGCGGTCGCCGACCGCTACGCCGGCATGCTGATGGACGTCGTCCGGCTCGCCGTGCCGCCCCGGCACGCGACGACGGAGAAGTCCGTCCTCGACAAGCACCAGTCGTTCGTGACACCAGCGGTCCCCGCACCCGGCGGTGAGGCCTGGGCCCCGTACACCGGCGGTCCGGCCTTCTTGCACCACCTGGCCGCCGGGGAGAGCCCCCGGGCCGTCTGGACGTCGCTGCCCGGCCCATTGACCGGTTCCCTCGCCCAGGCGGCGCAGGCCACGCTCACCTCGGGACGCGGCGTCCTCGTCGTCGTGCCGACCACCCGCCAGGTCGACGAGGTCGTCGCCGCCCTGCGGGAGCTGCTCCCGGAGGAACAAGTGGCGCGGCTGGTGGCCGACGACGGGCCCGCTCGCCGCTACCGCAGCTTCCTGCGTGTGCTGCTGGGGGAGGTGCGCGTCGTGGTCGGAACCCGTGCGGCGGCGTTCGCACCGGTGCACGACCTGGGGCTCGCCGTCGTGGTCGACGACGGCGACGACCGGCTGCAGGAGCCGCACGCCCCGTACCCGCACATCCGCCAGGTCCTCGCGATGCGGGCGGACCTCGAGGACGCCGCGCTGCTGGTGGCCGGGTACGCCCGCACGGTCGAGGCCCAGCTCCTCGTCGAGCAGGGCTGGGCACGAGCCGTGCAGGCACCCCGCCCGGCCGTGCGCGCCGCAGCTCCACGGGTCGTGGCGCCCACCGACGTCGACCTGGCCCGTGAGGGCCCCGCGGCCGCCGCCCGCATCCCGCGGCCGGCGTGGGAGACGGTGCGCGACGGCCTGGGCCGGGGTCCGGTGCTCGTCCAGGTCGCCCGCGGCGGGTACCTGCCGGCCGTCGCCTGCGCACGGTGCCGCGAGCCCGCCCGATGCGCCACCTGTCACGGTCCGCTGCGGCTCGAGGGGGCGGGCTCGGCGCCGGCGTGCGGGTGGTGCGGTCGCCACGCCGTCGACTGGGCGTGCCCCGAGTGCGGGGGGACGGCGCTGCGCTCCGTCCGGGTGGGTTCCAGCCGGACCGCCGAGGAGCTCGGGCGGGCGTTCCCGTCCGTGCCGGTCGTCGTCTCGGGCGCGTCCGCCTCGCACGGCGTCGTGGAGACGGTGGACGACACGCCACGCCTGGTGGTGGCCACGCCCGGCGCGGAACCGGTGGCCCAGGCGGGCTATGCCGCCGCACTGCTCCTCGACGCCGGGGCGACGACCTCCCGGCCCGAGCTGTGGGCCTCGGCGGAGGCGCTGCGCCGCTGGTTCGGCGCGGCGGCACTCGTGCGGGGCGCCGGCGACGGCGGCACCGTGATGCTGCTGGGCAAGCCCGCCCAGGTGCCGGCGCAGGCTCTCGTGCGGTGGGACCCGGCAGGCTTCGCCGAGCGCGAGCTCGCCGAGCGGGCCGAGCTCGCGTTCCCGCCGGCCGTACGACTGGCCGCGCTGCAGGGCGGCCGCTCGGCGGTGCGTTCCCTGCTCACCCACCTCGGTGACGTGCCGGGGATGGAAGTGCTGGGGCCCGTGGAGGTGGCCGGCGAGGCGTCGCAGCTGCCCGGTGAGGAGCAGGTTCGGGCACTCGTGCGCACCGATCGACGGCACGGTGCCGAGCTGACCCGAGGGCTGGCCCGGGCGGCGGGGGTGCGCAGCGCGCGCAAGGAGCCCGGCGCGGTGCGGGTCCGGGTGGACCCGACGGACCTGTGGTGAGGCGGGGCCTGACTCGGCCTACCCGCCGAGTCCGAGCTCGTCGAGGATGCGGGCGTCGACCGCTCGGCGAGATTCCAGGTAATGCTCCGGGTCGTAGCTGAAGGAGTCGTACGTCAGTGCACCGCCCTGGTCGACGTAGGAGCGAGCGGTGGCCGCGTCGGTGAGGTCGCGGAGCAGCTGCAGCGCCCGGTGGTCGTCCATCGCCTGGGCGAAGACCCGGTGGCGCAGCGACAGCAGCGGTGTGCCGTCCACGCCCGGGTAGACGATGAAGGGATCGCCGGCCGGGAAGGCGCCGCCCCCGCAGGTGTCCTGGAACGGGTCGACGGCACGGGTGGAGTCCTGTGCCAACCAGAAGTTGAACCCCCAGTGCAGGAATCCTGACGCCTGCGCCACGAACAGCTGGCGACCCAGCACACGGTTGCGCAGGGAGGGCATGCCGATGAAGCGGTTGGCCACGTCGCGATGCTGGGAGACGCAGTAGTACACCCACGGTGTCATCCCCGCCCGGAGGAACGGTCCGACGTGGTCGGTGGCCACGATGGGGTTGTGCACCAGCCCGTCACTCACGAAGGTGAAGTCGCTGAGAGCGTCGGCGACCGTGGCACCGTGCAGCAGATCCTCCACGACGGCACGCGCACCGCGGTAGTCCTCGACCATGTCCGCATGCGGCTCGTCGCTGATGTGGAAGACGACGTCGCCGTCCCAGTGCTCCTCGAGGTATCGCCGGAGCTCTGGCAGCAGCCGTTCCATGAGCGCGCGGTAGCTCGGGTCGGTGGCCGGAACGTGCCAGCCGAAACGCTGCTCGGTGCCGGACGGCGTCTCGACGTAGATCGCCGGGGTGGCGCGGGCACCCCACTGCGTGAACAGGTGCGCGATCTCCAGACCCCGGATCCCGTGCCGCTCGCACATCCGCAGCCACTTCGCCAGCCGGTCGAACCCGAACCGGTAGCCGCCGCCGTCGTCGGAGATCTCGATCAGCTGCACCGGTGTGCGGGTGTGCCCGACCGCCGTGTCGAGCGGCGGGGTCCAGGTCGGGGTCAGGACGGAGTTCACCCGCATCTGCGCAGCGGCGCCGACGTAGTGGTCCAGGATGCGCCAGTGCTCCTCGCCGAACGCCTCGACGTCGTAGTGGTCGGCGAGGCAGTCGGCGTGGAGCCAGTGCGTGTTGACGATGTCCAGCTCGGGCAGCTCCGCGGGGTGGATCGTCACGGGGAGCTCCGCACGGTGCAGGACCTGGCCGCTCTCGGCGTCCGACACCACGACGGCGAGGTCGTGCCGGCCCGCCGACGTCGCGTCGTCCACCCGGACGTCGAACCAGATCGCGCGCCAGTAGCCGATCGCCGGCGGGATCGTGTCCCCGGCGCCGAGCGGCCGCAGCAGGTCGGGGTAGAGGCCGGGGGTGTCGCGCAGGTACCCGTCGTCATGGCCGTCGAAGGCGAGGAGCGTGGCCGGGACCAGCTCAACGGTGCTGAAGGTGACGAGCCCGGCCAGGGTTCCTTCGGCGTGGACACGCAGGGGCGGCACCGCTCGCAGGTTGTCGGCGGCAGGTGGCAGGAAGGCGATCTGGCCCGACACGGTCTCGCCGAGGAAGCCGGCGAGGGGAACGTCGGCGCGGGCACCGCGGGGGCGTTCGTCGGCGAAGACCTTCTCCAGGGAGTCGACCGTCAGGAAGGTCCAGTCCGGCCGGGCGGAGGCGGGTGAGGGGAACACGTCGTCATCCCTTCAGTCCGACCGAGGCGACACCCTGGACGAACTGTCGTTGGAGCAGGACATAAATGAGGAACGGGACCACGAAGGAGACGGTCGCACCGGCCATGACCAGGCCGTACTCGGTCACGAACCGGCCCTGGAGCCGCGCCGCGGCCAGCGTGATGGTCTGCATGGACCCGTCCGAGGTGGTCACCAGGGGCCACAGGAAGTCGTTCCACGCGGTGATGAACGTGAAGACCGTCAGGGCCACGAGCACGGGGCGGATCAGCGGCAGCACGATCAGGACGAAGATGCGCCGGTCGCTGGCGCCGTCGATCCGCGCGGCCTCGAGGAGCTCGTCGGGCACGCTCGACATGAACTGCCGGATCAGGAAGACCCCGAAGGCGTTGATGATCGGCAGGATCAGGACCAGGTGCGTGTTGAGCAGCCCGAGGTCCCGGACGATGACGAAGAGCGGGATGATCGTCACCTGGACGGGCACCATCATCGTCGCGATGTAGATCCAGAAGAGCGCCTCCGACCCCGGGAAGCGCTTCTTCGCGAAGGCGAATGCGGCGAGCGAGCTGACGACGAGGTTCACCGTGCAGGCGAGCACCACCACGATCGAGCTGGTGATCAGGGCGCGACCGAACCCGTAGTCGGTGAACAGGCGCACGAAGTTGTCCAGCTGCAACCGGTCCGGGTCGAAGGCGAGCGACACGGCCTCGGAGCGCTGGATGCCGGTCACGACCATGAACAGGAAGGGCAGCAGCGCCACCACGACCAGCACCAGCAGCAACCCGTTCGTGGCAAGGCCGACGGATCTCTTGAGCATGGGCCCTCCTACTTCCGGTTCACCAGTGCGCGCTGAGCGAGCGAGACGATGAGGACGACGACGAAAAGAACCATGGCCATCGCGGAGGCGTAACCCATCTGCAGGTTCTCGAAGGCCGAGTTGTAGATCGCGAGGACCAGCGTGATCGTCCCGCCTCCGGGCCCGCCGCCCGTCATCGTGTAGACCAGGTCGAAGACCTGGAACGACCAGATGGTGCCGAGGATGACGACCAGGAGGGTCACGGGCCGCAACGACGGCACGGTGATGTTCCAGAACTGGCGGATGCCGCCCGCGCCGTCCAGCGAGGACGCCTCGTACAGGTCCTCGGGAATGTCGAGCATGCCCGCGTAGTAGATCACCAGGAAGTAGCCGACGTTCTTCCACACGGTCACGAGCGCGACGACGACCAGTGCCGTGCCGGGTCGACCGAGCCAGTTCACGGCGTCGATCCCCACGAGCCCCAGGATGGTGTTCACGAGCCCGTGCTCGGTGCCGAGCAGGTAGCGCCACACGCTCCCGGCGATGACCATCGACGCGATGACCGGGATGAAGAGCGCCGATCGGACGAAGGCGCCGAACCGGTTGCGGGTCCGGCGGGCGATCACTGCCGCGATGACGAGCGCCAGGCCCGTCTGGAGCGGTACGGAGATGGCCGTGTAGACGAACGTCTGCCAGAGCGCTCGCCGGAAGCCGGCGTCCGCGACGAGATCGAGGTAGTTCTCCGCCCCGACCCATCCTGGAGACCCGAGCAGCGAGTAGTCCGTCAGGCTGTAGTACGCCGACATCAGGATCGGGACCACGACGACCACGAGGAGGATGGTCAGGCTGGGGGCGATGTACCACAGGCCGGCGAACGAAGGCGGTCGATCTGGTCGCACGGCGGTTGCCCCCGGCGGTGCGGCGCCGTCGGCGGGCGCGCCAGACCCACGGGTGCGCCAGGTCATAAGTCTTGTCGTCATCGCGGTCAGCCCTGCGCGTTCGCCAGCGCGCGGTCTCCTTCGTCAGCGGCGTCCGAGAGCGCTTGTTCGGGCGTCTTCTGTCCCAGCAGCATCTGCTGCAGGTTCGTGAACAGGGAGTTGTAGACGGCGGTGCTCCCCGCCACGATCGGGAGGTTGTGCAACATCTCGGTCTGCGCGTAGACGTCCCGGAACTCCGGCGCGGCGAGGTACTCCTCCTCGGCGCTGATCGGCGGGTACGGCGCGAACTCGTGGATCTGCTCCATCTGCGCCGGCGACGTGAGATACACGGCCAGGTCGGTGCACAGCTGCTTGTCCGGGCACTTCTCCAGGACTACCAGGGAGTCACTGGCCACGAACGTCCCGGAGGTCTCGTGCTCCAGGCTGTCGACGAGCCCCAGCTCGAAGTCGCCCTCGTCGAACGTCGGGTACCCGGCGTCGGCGCCGAAGAGGAACGCCGTCTCTCCACCGACGAAGGCCGACTCGACATCCTCTGGGACGAGGCTCGTCACCGCCTCCGACATGGCACCGGTCTCGCGGAGCTGCATCAGGAACTCCGCCGCCTCGAGGCCCTCCGGCGAGTTGAAGGCGGTCGCCGAGCCGTCCTCGGTGAACAGCTCCCCGCCGGCCTGCCACAACAGCGGGAAGTAGCTCTCGTTGAGCATGCCCCGATGGCCGCCCCAGGGTTCCTGCAGGGGCGTGATGCCGGCGGCCTGGAGCTGCTCGGACGCGTCCAGGAACTCCTCCCAGGTCGACGGCGGCTGCTCGACGCCGGCCTCTGCGAGAAGATCCTTGTTGTAGTAGAGGACTCGCGCGCCGCCGACGACGAACGGCATGGCCACCTGCTCACCGTTGACGACGCCCTGGTCGAGGTAGAGGTACTCGGGCGTGTCCGCCTCGGCGAGGTACTCGCCGAACGGGACGATGGCGTCCTGCGCCAGGTAGTCGCCCATCATCTCGGTGTACATGTAGCCGACGTCCGGCCCCTCGCCACCGGAGATACCCGTCAGGTACGCCTCCTCGTAGTTGGCCCACGGGATGATGCGCACGTTGACGTCCACATCGTGCTCCTGCTCGAAGCCCTCGAGGATCGGGTCCCAGGCCGCCGCGTCGGTGTTCTCGCCCAGCGTCGGCAGCCAGAGGTCCAGGGAATCGGTGCTCCCGGCGGTCGGGCCGCCGCCGCAGGCCGCGAGCACCGAAACACTCGCGGCGACGGCTCCGATCATCATCGGTCGGTTGCGCTTCATGGTCTCTCCTTCGGGTCGCGAGCCGAGCGTCACCGCTCGCCTCACCAGGTGCCCAGACGGTAACCCCGCGAAGTGCTCGATCACGACTGGTTTTGATCAGAGCATAGGGATAACTAGCAATCTCACTCAAGAGCGCTCGCGGGACGTCGTCGTGCCATCGGTGACCAAACCCGGGCGCGCCGGGCCGTCCGGGCGGCACGCACGGTCGTCTCACCCCCGGGCGGAAGGGCGCTTTGCCACCGAGGGCCAGGGTCGATCCAGGGCCGTGCGGCGAGCCGAGTCGCCTAGACTCTCGGACGGTGACGAATCGATATGACACCGTGGTGCTCGACCTGGGGCAGGTTCTCGTCGGGTGGGATCCCTACCTGGCGGTCGCCGACCGAGTGAGCCGAACCGAGTGGGAGGCGTTCTCCGTCGCCGTCGACTTCCCGGCGCTCAACCACTCGGTGGACGCCGGGACGACCGCCACGGACGCGGCGGCCCGGGCCGCCGCCGTCGATCCGGCGCACGGCGAGACGGTGACGCGGTACTACGAGAACTTCGCGGGCGCCCTGACCGGACCGGTCCCCGGCACGACCGAGATCGTCGAGGAGCTGGCCGCCGCCGGGGTGCGGCTCCTCGGCCTGACGAACTGGTCGGCGGAGACCTTTCACCACGCCGCGGTCGCCGCGCCGGTCATCGACCTCCTCGAGGAGGTCGTGGTCTCGGGGCGCGAGGGGCTCGTCAAGCCGGACCCCGCGATCTTCCGGATCGTCGTCGACCGCCTCGGCGTCGACCCCGCGAGGGCCGTGTTCGTGGACGACTCCGAACCGAACGTGTGCGGCGCCGCATCCGTCGGATTCACCGCGTTGCACTTCACCGGCGCCGACCGGCTCCGCGGGGATCTGCAGCGCCTCGGGCTGCTCCGCGCCGCCTAGACTTCCCCCGTGCGTCTTCTCTTCGCCGGGACCCCCGAGGTCGCCCTGCCCAGCCTGCGGGCCCTGCTCGCCTCCGACCACGAGACGGTCGCAGTGCTGACCCGGCCTGACGCCCGGCGCGGTCGCGGCCGCACCCTCCACCCGAGCCCTGTCGCCGAGGTGGCCCGGGCGGAGGGCATCGAGGTCCTCACTCCGCGCAGCCTCAAGGAGGACGGGATCGCCGAACGGCTCGCCGACCTCGAGCTGGATGCCGCGCCCGTGGTCGCCTACGGCGGCCTGGTACCGGCCGATCTCCTGACCGTCCCCGCCCACGGCTGGGTCAACCTGCACTTCTCGTTGCTCCCGGCGTGGCGGGGTGCAGCACCCGTCCAGCGCGCCATCATCGCGGGTGACCAGATCACCGGCGCGAGCGCCTTCCAGCTCGAGGCCGGCCTGGACACCGGCCCGGTGTACGGCACCGTCACCGAGGCCGTGCGCCCCCGGGACACGGCCGGCGACCTCCTCGGCAGGCTCGCCGAGTCGGGGGCCCCGCTCCTGGTCGCGGTCCTCGACGCCCTCGCCGCCGGCACCGCCGACCCGCGCCCGCAGCCGGCCGACGGCCTCAGCCACGCGCCCAAGCTGGATGTGGCCGAGGCGGCGGTCCGGTGGACCGACCCCGCCCTGGCGGTGGACCGGCTGGTCCGCGGCTGCACCCCCGCGCCGGGTGCGTGGACGACGATGCCCGACGGCGCCCGCCTCAAGCTGGGACCGGTGATCCCGAGACCCGACGTGACGGACCTCAGGCCCGGCGAGGTCCGTGCCGGTCGGCACGAGATGCTGGTGGGCACAGGCTCGACGGCCGTCGAGCTGGGCGAGGTCGCACCGGCGGGGCGCAGCTGGATGCCGGCCGACGCCTGGGCCCGTGGCGCGCGCCTCGACGACGGCCTCGTCCTCGGCGCCGCGGACGGAGCGGCATGAGTCGTGGGCAGCGTGACGGCAGCGGGCGGACCAGGGGGACGGGCCCGCGGAGCGGGGCTGGCGGGCCCGCACCCGACGCGGCGCGGCTCGCGGCCTACGAGGTCCTCCGCCGGGTCGCCGAGTCCGACGCCTACGCCAACCTCGTCCTCCCGGGCCTCCTGCGCGAGCGCGGCATCACCGGACGCGATGCCGCCTTCGCCACCGAGCTGACCTACGGCACGCTCCGGCTGCGGGCTCGCTACGACGCCGTGCTGAGCCGCTGCACCCGCGACCGCGCCCTGAGCTCGCTCGACCCCGAGGTCCTCGAGCTGCTGCGGCTGGGCACCCACCAGATCCTCGGGATGCGGGTGCCGGTGCACGCGGCGGTCTCCGAGACGGTTGCGCTGACCCGGGAGGTCGCCGGCCCCGCGCCGACCGGGATGGTCAACGGCGTGCTGCGGACGGTGTCGCGGACCGCTCCGGAGGCCTGGCTCGAGCGCCTGGTGGAGGAGACCGACCCGGATGGCACCGACCCGGTGGCCCGTCTGTCCGTGACCGAGTCGCACCCCGAGTGGATCACCCGCGCGCTGCGGCAGAGCCTGATCGCCGACGGCACCGAGCCCGCCGGCGCCGACGCCGAGCTCGCCGATCTCCTGGCGGCCGACAACGTCCCCGCGCCGGTCGCGCTGGTGGCACGGCCGGGACTCGTCGAGGTAGCAGACCTGGCGGCCGAGTGCGCCCGGGAGTCGAGGGAGCCCGAACCGGGTCGATGGTCGCCCTACGCGCTCATCCCGGGCTCCGGCGATCCGGGCCGGCTGGGTGCGGTGGCCCGCGCGGCGGCCGGCGTGCAGGACGAGGGCTCCCAGCTCGTGACGCTCGCTCTCGCCGAAGCGCCGCTCGCCGGTCCAGCGGTGGACGGTGGTGCGGCCGACACGGCGTGGCTGGACCTGTGCGCCGGGCCTGGCGGCAAGGCGGCCCTGCTCGGTGCGCTGGCGCACCAGCGCGGCACAGAGCTGCTCGCGAACGAGGTCGCCCCGCACCGTGCCGGCCTAGTGCGCGGCGCGGTCGCGGCGATCCCGGCAGGCACGGTCGAGATCCGCGTCGGTGACGGTCGCGAGCTCGAGGCTCCGGGCCGGTTCGACCGGGTGCTCGTCGACGCACCCTGCACCGGGCTCGGCGCGCTCCGACGCCGCCCGGAGGCTCGATGGCGCAGGACACCGGCGGACCTGGCACCCCTGGGTACGCTGCAGCGCGAGCTCCTGGCAGCGGCGCTCGACGCCACCCGAGCCGGGGGAGTGGTTGCCTACGTGACCTGCTCGCCGCACATCGCCGAGACGCAGCTGGTCGTCGACGACACCCTGCGCCGCCGGGACGACGTCGAGGTGCTCGACGCCGCCGAGATCCTGCGCGGGGTGTCACGGACGGATCCCCTCCTGTCCGGCCCCTACGCACAGCTGTGGCCGCACCGGCACGGGACCGATGCGATGTTCCTGGCGTTGCTGCGCCGGACCTGACGGGGCGCGCGGAGGGCACCGCCGGCGAGAGCGGGGAGGGGAACGCTGGATACATTGGTCCGGTGAGCATCCTGATCGCCCCCAGCATCCTGAACTCCGACTTCTCCGACCTGCGCGGCGAACTCGCGAAGATCTCGGGGGCCGACTACGTCCACGTGGACGTGATGGACAACCACTTCGTCCCGAACCTCACGCTCGGCCTGCCCGTGATCGAGTCGATCCTGCGGGCGACGGACGTGCCGGTGGATGCCCACCTGATGATCGAGGAGCCTGACCGGTGGGCCGTGGCCTACGCCGAGGCGGGCTGCGCGTCGGTGACCGTGCACGCCGAGGCGGCCGCCGCGCCGGTGCGGCTCGCCCGCGAGCTGCGCCGCCAGGGGGCGCGGGCCGGTCTGGCGCTGCGGCCGGCCTCGCCGGTGGAGCCCTACCTGGACCTGTTGTCGGAGTTCGACATGATCCTCGTCATGACGGTCGAGCCCGGATTCGGGGGCCAGTCCTTCATCGACGGGACGTTGCCCAAGATCACCCGCACGCGGGCGGCCGTCGAGGAAGCAGGACTCGACGTGTGGGTCCAGGTCGACGGCGGCATCTCCCAGGAGACGATCGAACGCGCCTCGGACGCGGGCGCCAACGTGTTCGTCGCCGGCTCGGCCGTCTACAAGGCCGAGGACGCGGCCGCCGAGGTGTCAACCCTGCGCGAGCTCGCCACGGCGGCCCACCAGCACTGAGGGATGGCACGCGCCATCCGAGCTGCGCCGAGGCGCGGGACGATCACGCGGGTCGTGCCGCGCCGGCACCGGTGCCGGCACCGGCGTCATCCCTACCGACCTCGGTGAGCACCAGGTCCGGTCGGTGCCCGTCGGGCCCGCCCAGCCCGTCCAGCCAAGGCGGGGACTCGTCCGTCACGATGACGTCGATCTGGTCCAGCGCGGCGAACCGGATGGGTGCCCGGCTCTGCAGCTTCGTCCCGTCCACCATGAGCACCGCACGACGGGCGACGGCGAGCATGGCCTGCTTGATCTCGGCGTCGCGAGCGTTGGCGCAGTAGAGGCCGTCGGGCCCGTAGGCGGTCGCGGCGAGCAGCACGACGTCGGCCGCGAGGTCGCCGAGCGCCCGCCGGGCCTGCGGGCCGGTGAAGCTGCGGGTGCTGTGCTCGTAGCTCCCGCCCAGCGCGATGAGCTCGACGTCCGGCCGACCGGCGCACCCGGTGAGCACCGGCAGGGAGTGCGTGGCCACGGTGATGCCGGCCGGGAGCGAGGGCGTGATCGCCGCGACGGTGGTCCCGGCGTCGAGGGCCAGCGTCCGGGCGCCCTCGATCACCGGCAGCGTCGCCGCGGCCACCGCCCGCTTGGCCCGGGTGCTGCTGGCGTCGCGCTGCTCGAAGGGGGCGCCGCCGGAGTCCGGCAGGAGCGCCCCGCCCAGCACGCGTTCCACGGCGCCCTCGTTCTCCAGCCGTAGCAGATCCCTCCGGATGGTCATCTCGGAGACACCCATCGCCGCGGCCAGGTGCTGGGAGGAGACGTAGCCGCTCTCGGCCAGGCGCCGCAAGAGCTCCTCGCGACGCAGCGGGGCGGACGCGTAGCGCACGCCAACCAGCGAAGCAGTGTCGGCGAACTCTGTCAATGCACGAACATCCTGTTGCCAGACTGTTCGACCACGCACAGACTGGCCCCATGCTCGCCCTGGGCCTGGACATCGGCAGCACGAACCTCAAGGTCGCGCTGGTCGAGATCGACGCCGACCCCGAACCACGCGTGCGGGCCGTGGAGAGCCGCCCCACCCCGCGCGACGGCGCCGCCCTGCTCAGCACCGCCGGACGGCTGCTCGAGTCGATGACCGCCTGGTCCGAGACGCCGCCGCGGTGCGTCGGGATCGCGTCGATGGCCGAGAGCGGAGTCCCCCTCGACGCCGACGACCGACCGCTGGGGGAGGTGGTCCGGTGGGACCCGCAACGGGCGCAGCAGCAGGCCGAACGGCTCAGCGCGAGGCTCGGGCGCGAGGAGCTCGTCCGCGCCACGGGGGTGCGACCGAGCGGCAAGGTGCCCCTGGCGACCTGGGCCCACCTGCGTGAGCACGAGCCGGACCGATGGGCCACCATGCACCGGTGGGCCGGCGTCGCGGACCTCGTCGCGCTCGGACTGACCGGACGGCTCGTCACCGACCACACCCTCGCCGGCCGCACCATGGCCTACCGCCTCCCCGCGCCCGGGGCCGGCCTCCCGCCGTCGTTCGACGCCGACCTCCTCGCCGAGGTGGGCCTCACACCGGACAAACTTGCCGAGGTCGCCCCTCCCGGCCAGGTGGCCGGCGGCGTCCGTCCCGGAGCGCCGTTGGCCTCCGGCCTGCCGGTCGGGACGCCCGTGATCGTGTCCGGGCACGACCATCCGGTGGGCGCCTGGGCCGGCGGGGTCCGGGAGCCGGGACAGGTGGCGGACTCGGTCGGGACCGCCGAGGCCCTCGTGCGGGTGCTCCGCGCACCCGTCGACCCGGTGTCGGCGGCGGACGCCGGGATGAGCCTCGTACGCACCGTCGACGGCGAGCACGAGGCACTGCTCGCCGGGGCCTCCAGCGCGGGTGCCATGGTGGCGTGGTGGGCCGAGCACATGGCCGACGGCCACGACCTCGCCGAGCTGTTCGATCGAGCCGCCAAGCGCGGCGCCCCGTCCGCCAGCCTGCTCGTGCTGCCGTATCTCAGCGGCCGGCAGACCCCGCGCCCGGACCCGTCGGCCCACCTACGCATCCTCGGTGAGCCCGCCGACCACGACGTCGTCGGCGGCGCCCGCGCCCTCCTGGACGGCCTGAGCCTGCACGCACGCTGGATGCACGAGGAGCAGGCGCGGCTCGCCGCCGAGGACCCGGCCGACGGTCACGTGCACGTGCTCGGTTCCGCGGCCGGTCCCGGGACGCCCTGGCTGGCGACGAAGGCCGCCGTCGGCCCGGCCCGGCTGCGCGCCGTCCACGTCGGCGAGCCCGTCGCCGCCGGCGCCGCGCTGCTCGCCGCCCACCGGGCCGGGCTGGCCCAGGCGCCCATGCTGCCCGGCGGGCCCGTGGCGCAGGGACCGGACCCGACCTACGAGCCGCTCTACGACCTGTTCGTCCGTGCCGCGAGCCAAGGAGGACCATGACCGACCCACCGATCGACCTCGACCCGATCGCTCGTCCCGCCGGCACCCTGGCCATGGTGGCCATGGACCAGCGTGAGAGCCTGCGTGCGATGTTCGACGAGGCGGGCGCCGGGCGGGTCGACGACGCGCGCCTCGTGGACTTCAAGGTCGCCGTCGCCCGCGCCCTGGGCCCGCTGGCCTCCGGCTTCCTCATCGACCGGCACTACGGCTTCGAGACCGTGCGGGACGACCAGGTGCTGCCGCCCGACACGGGGCTCATCCTGGCCGCGGACGCCCTCGAGCAGCACCCCGGCGGCCCCGTCGAGGAGACCGCCCTGGACGACGTCGTCGTCGCCCCGGAGCTCGACCTGGAGCCGGTGGCCGCGATCAAGCTGCTGATCATCTGGCGCCGGGACGACCGGCGTACCCGGCGCGTCGACCTGGCGCGGGAGTTCGTGGCCGCCGCGCGGCGGCTGGGGGTGCTCAGCGTGCTCGAACCGGTCGTGCGCGCCACCCCCGCGGAGCTGGAAGCCGGGACCTGGGATCTCGACACCGCCATCCGGGAGGCCGCCGAGGAGCTGTCCGGCCTCGGGCAGAGCCTGTACAAGGTCCAGGTACCGCGCCAGGGCCGCGGCACCCCCGCGGAGCTGCGAGCTGCCTGCGGCCGGCTCGACCGGTCCATCACCGGGCCGTGGGTGGTGCTCTCCCAGGGGGTCGACAGGGAGAACTACCTCGGTGCCGTGACCGCCGCGTGCCAGGCCGGCGCCAGCGGCTTCCTGGCCGGTCGTGCCCTGTGGAGCGACGTCGTCGGCGCACCGGACGTCCCCGCCCGGCTGCAAGAGGTCTCGGTGCCCCGCCTCGAACGACTGGTCGCCGCCGTCGACCGCTACGCCCGACCCTGGAGGGAACCATGACCGAGCGCATCACCCTCGGGCTCGTGCACACCGCGCCCGCCCTCGCCGACAGCTTCGAAAGACTCGCCAAGGAGATCGGCCCGGACGTCCAGCTGCTCCACGTCGTCGACTCGTCCTTGCTCGCCGCAGCCATCGAGGACGGCGTCACCGAGGACCTCAGCGCACGCACCACCGCGCACGTCGGCTACCTCGCCGGGCAGGGCGCGGACGCCGTCCTGGTCACCTGCTCCTCGATCGGCGAGTGCGCGGACGTCGCCGCCGACCGGTCCGACATCCCCGTCCTGCGGGTCGACAGGCCGATGGCGGTGCGGGCCGTCGAGACCGCTGCGGCCGGGCGGGGGCGCGTCGCCGTGCTCGCCACCCTGAGCACCACTCTCGGCCCCACGCGGCGACTGCTGGAGGCCGAGGTGGACCGGTCCGGCGAGGAGATCTCCATCGAGGCCACCGTGGTCGAAGGCGCAGCCGCAGCACGGGCCGCCGGCGAGCTCACGAGACACGAGGAGCTGATCCGCGCCGCGGTGGCCGAGCTGGCCGACCGCTGCGACGTCGTCGTCCTGGCTCAGGCGTCCATGGCGGCCGCCCTGGACGAGGCGGGCGACGGCGGAGGCGCCGACGTCCTCAGCTCGCCGCTCTCCGGGCTGACCGAGGCCGTAACGATCGCCCGCGCGCACGAGCCCGGATAGGTTCGGCCGGTCCGAGCGGCTCCGGCCGGGCCGGAGGCTGTCGCCAGATCGTTAGGTCGGCGGCGTTGACGGACCCACCACGTGTGGGTACGTTCTCATACACGGCGACGGAGCCATCGGCGGCGCCGCCCCGCATCGGCGATCGAGGGGGTCCGACGACGCAAACCTTGACCGGGACGACCGAGCGTCCGGAGGCCGGGTGCGCGAGAACCGCACCATGCCGATGTGCCGACCGGCACGCCCTCATCACTTCGAAGGAGAGGTTCATGAGCACTCGAACCACACGGGCCGGGGCCGTCGCGATCGCGGCGTGCCTGACCCTGGCGGCCTGCGCGGAAGGCGCCTCGCAAGACCCCGACGACGTCGGCGGTGGCCAGAACGGGAACGGCAACGGCGCTGAGGGATCGGCTTTCGACGCCGGCGCCGAGCTGTCCGGCGAGCTGCAGATCATGGGCTTCGGCCTGGGCGACGACGTGGCGACCTCGCGCTTCGACATCGCCAAGGAAGCCCTCGGGCAGGACGTCACCATCAACCACGTCGAGGGCGCCCTCGACATCCAGCAGTTCCTCACGTCGGTGGCCTCCGGCAACCCGCCGGACATCGTCTACGCCGCCCGGGAGGAGATCGGTTCCTTCGCCTCGCGCGGCGCGATCATGCCGCTCACCGAGTGCATCGAGGGCGAGGGCATCGCCATCGATGACTTCAAGGACAACGCGATGAACCAGGTGACGTTCGACGGCACCGTCTACGCCATCCCGGAGTTCAACACCGTCCAGATCACCTACGCCAACTCGGAGCTGCTCGACCAGGCCGGGCTGACGGTCGAGGACGTCAACGGATCGGACTGGGAGGCGCTCAGCAGCGCCAACGAGGCGCTTACCCAGACCGAGGGCGGCGACCTCAGCGTCATCGGTTACGACTCCAAGCTCCCCGAGTTCTTCCCGCTGTGGGCCCGGTCCAACGGCGTGGATCTCATCTCCGAGGACTCCCGGACCTCCCAGCTCAACGACCCGGCCGTGGTCGAGGCCCTCGAGTACGCCGTCGGCATCTACGAGGCCCAGGGCGGCTTCGGGGCCGTCAAGGCGCTGCGGGACTCGGCGGACTTCTTCGGCGAGGGCAACCAGTTCGCCAGCGACACGCTCGGCGCGATGCCGATGGAGCAGTGGTACCTCAACGTCCTCAACGACGTCACTCCCGACGTGCCGCTCGCCTTCGACGCCTACCGCGGGAAGGACGGCGAGCCGATCGCCTACGCCGGCGGCAGTGCCTGGGCCATCCCGGCGGACAGCGACAACCCCGAGGCAGCCTGCCGGTTCGCCCGGAGCATGACCGAGGTCGACACCTGGATCGCGGCCGCCGAGAACCGGATCCAGCTGCGCGAGGAGGACGGCGGGATCTTCACCGGCCTGCTCACCGGCAACGAGGTGGCCGACCAGGAGATCTACGAGATGGTCGAGCCCACCGGCAGCGAGGTGTGGGACGCCGGCATCGAGGCGATGTACAACGCGAACGACTACGCGTTCAACTACAACGCCAGCCCGGCCGACGCGCAGTTCAAATCCGCGTGGGAAGACGCGGTCAACTCGGTCCTCAGCGGGCAGCAGAGCCCGCAGGACGCCCTGGACAAGGCTCATGAAGAGGCGCAGGCAGCCCTCGACGAGGCCTGGGCGGTCTGGGACGAAGAAGGCTGAGCAGCGTGAGCTCCACCCAGTCGAGCACCCGGGGCGTTTCCGGCACCGACCGGAAACGCCCGGGGCTGCGCAAGAAGGAACGACGCAACCTGCGCGCCGCCCTGCTCTTCATCAGTCCGTGGCTCGTCGGAGCGGTCGTGTTCACGCTGTGGCCGATCTTCTACAGCGGGTACCTGTCCTTCACCGACTACGATGTGATCAACGACCCCGAGTTCATCGGGCTGGACAACTACCGCCGGCTCATGGAGGACCCCAAGGTGCGGTCGGCGCTGTGGAACACGACGTTCTACACCGTGATCCTGGTGCCGTTGCAGATCCTGTTCTCGTTGGCGCTGGCGATGCTGCTCAACGAGGCCGGTCGCGCCGCCGGCTTCTTCCGCACGGCGTTCTACCTGCCCAACATGACCCCGCCCGTGGCCGTGGGCATCATGCTGCTGCTGCTGTTCAACGGCAACAACGGCCTGATCAACGAGGTCCTCGGCTTCTTCGGCGTCAACGGCCCCAACTGGACCACCGACCAGGACTGGGTCAAGCCCGCGCTGATCATGATGAGCCTGTGGTCCGTGGGCTCCACCGTCATCATCCTGTTGGCCGCTCTGCGCAACGTGCCCGCCGAGATGTACGACCAGGCCAAGGTGGACGGCGCGAACTTCTGGCATCGCACCACCCGGATCACCGTGCCGATGGTCAGCGGCACCATCTTCTTCTTGGTGGTGGTCAACACGATCGCCGGCTTCCAGACCTTCACCGAGGCTTACACGGCCTTCTTCGGGACCGACTACGCGAACGAGGGCGCGCTGTTCTACGCGATCTACCTCTTCCAGCAGGCCTTCGAGTTCCTGCAGATGGGGTACGCCTCGGCGCTGGCCTGGCTGCTGTTCGTGATCATCATGGCGATCACCGCGGTGCAGTTCGTCGTCAGCAAACGCCTGGTCTACTACGAGGGAGAGCAGAAATGACCTCGACGGAGACCGGCACCGGCGCGCGGCTGGAGGCCGCCGAGAAGGCTGCGCTCCCCGCGCACCTGCAGCACCGGCCCGATCGCTCCAAGCGCCCGATGTGGCTCAAGGTCCTCATCGGGATCCTGCTGAGCGCCTTCACGCTGATCTTCATCTACCCGTTCGTCTGGCTGGTCAGCGCCTCGTTCAAGCCGCGTGGTGAGGTCTTCGACAACAAGATCATCCCGGAGACCTTCGTCCTGGAGAACTACGTCCGGGTGTGGCAGGAGGCCCCGCTGGCGCTGTGGATCTTCAACACCGTGCTGGTGACCGTGCTGGCCGCGACCGCCGTGACGATCTCGAGCGCGATGGTGGCCTGGGGCTTCTCGTACTTCCGGTTCAGGGGCCGCGGCCCGCTGTTCGGCGTGGTCCTGGCCACGATGATGCTGCCGGGCGCTGTCACCATGGTCCCGGTATTCTTGATCTGGAACCAGCTCGGGCAGGTCGGGACGCTGACCCCGCTGTGGGCGCAGAACCTCTTCGGGAGCGCCTTCTACATCTTCCTGCTGCGCCAGTTCTTCCTCGGCCTGCCGAGGGACCTGTTCGACGCCGCGAAGGTGGACGGGGCGAACAACTGGGGGATCTTCTACAAGGTTGCGATGCCGCTGTGCAAACCGGCGTTGATCGTCACGATGATCTTCGAGTTCCAGGCCTCGTGGACCAACCTGATGGCTCCGCTGATCTATCTGCGGGACTCCGACACCTTCACGGTCCCGCGCGGTCTGAAGGCGATGCTCGACCAGTTCGGGTTCGGCGGGAACTGGCACTGGGAGATCATCGTCACCGCCAGCGTGATCACGACAATCCCGATGATCGTCCTGTTCTTCCTCGCCCAGCGGCACTTCGTGGAGGGCATCGCGACCACGGGCGTCAAGGGCTGACGTCGCCTGGGGCCGCCGTCCTGCACGGCGGCCCCTGCCGCGTGCCCACAGAGTGCCGTTGTCCTCGAACGACCCTCGAACCACCCTCGACCTCAGGAGGATCCGACCCATGCCCCTGCAGATTCCCCCGGACTTCCTCTGGGGGGCGGCGACCTCCGCCTTCCAGATCGAGGGCAGCCTGGACGTCGACGGCCGTGGGGAGTCGGTCTGGGACGCATTCGCCCGCCGGCCCGGGGCGATCGAGGGTGGGGCGGACGGGTCACGGGCCTGCGACTCCTACCGCCGGTGGAGGGAGGACCTCGCGCTGCTGACCGAGCTCGGCCTGGGTGCCTACCGGTTCTCCGTCGCGTGGTCGCGGATCATGCCGGAGGGCACGGGCCGTGTGGAGCAGCGCGGGCTGGACCACTACGAGCGGTTCGTCGACGGGCTGCTCGAGCGTGGCATCGTCCCCGTGCTGACGCTCAACCACTGGGACATGCCGCAGGCGCTGATGGCGTCCGGCGGCTGGGCGGGGCGGGAGAGCGTCGCCGCATTCGGGGAGTACACCCAGGAGGTCGCGGAGCGGCTGGCCGACCGGGTCGAGTGGTGGATCACTCAGAACGAGCCGTGGATCATCGCCCTGCTGGGCTACCGGTTGGGTCTGCACGCCCCGGGTGTGACCGACCTGCGCGCCTCGGCCGCTGCCGGTCACCACGTGCTGCTCGGCCACGGCGCCGGCGCGGACGTCCTGCGGTCCTTCCCCGGGACCAGGGTGGGGGCCGCGCTCAACCTCCTGCCCTGCGTACCCGCGACCGACAGCGCGGCCGACGCCGAGGCCGCCGTCGGCTCGGACGGCTACTGCAACCGCTGGTACCTCGACCCCCTCCTGCGGGAGGGCTATCCCGAGGACATGCACCGGCACTGGGAACGGGCGATCGGCGGCCCGCTGGACTTCATCCACGACGGCGACGAGGCCGCGATCAGCGGCCGCAGCGACTTCCTGGGCGTGAACTACTACACCCGCCGGGTCATGGTGGCGGCGAAGCCGGGCCCGGGCCGGCCCTTCCCCTGGCAGGTCGTCAGTCCCGGCGGGGACGTCGCCCGCACCGACGACGGCTCCGAGATCGCACCGCAGGCCTTCGAGGACCTGCTGCTGCGGATCCATCACGAGTACCCCGGCACGCCGGTGATCGTCACCGAGAACGGCGGCGCGTTCGGCGAGACGCCCACCCACGACGGCCGGGTCCACGACACCCGGCGCATCGCGCAGCTGCGCGACCACGTGAGCGCCATGTCGCGCGCGATCGAGGCCGGGGCCGACGTCCGCGGCTACACCTACTGGTCCCTCATGGACAACCTCGAGTGGGCGATGGGCTACCGCCCCCGGTACGGCCTGACCTACATCGACTACCCGACCGGTTGCCGCACGATCAAGGACTCCGGGCACTACTACGCCGAGCTGGTGCGGACGGGGCAGCTCCCGCCGCCGCCCACGGTGGAGCCGTTCGGCTGACCACAACACCGAGGGAGACCCATGGAGATCGATGCCCACCCCGGGGCGACGACCATCACCGCCGAGACGTACCTGGTCGAGGTGCGCCGCGACGCTCCCAAGGCCGTCCTCGCCGATCTCGACGGACGGATCTGGTCCCACCTGAGCCTCCTCGCCTCCGTGGACTGCGCGGACGGGGCCGACGAGTCCTACCCGGACGGGCCGGCCGTCGTCGAGCGCACCGAGGAGGGCGCGGTCGTCCGGGCCCGGTACCGCACCACGCGGTGGGCCGAGAAGGAGGTCCGGCTGCTGTGCCGCCCGCAGTCCCTGGAGCTCACCGTCACGGTCCGCGGTCGCGGCGACCTCACCGACGTCACGCTCCTGGGCGGGTGCGCCGTCAGGGCGAGCGGCGCCAGCGGCACCTTCCGCTCCTCGATCGACTTCCGCAGCGTCTTCAACCCCACGCCCACCGAACCGGTCCAGGTGGTCCGGCCGGCGCACAGCACCGCCGTCCTCGGCGTGGTCGGGGACGCCCACGCCGGCCGGCTGCACGCCGTGTTCTCCCCGCCGCCGCTGTGCCTGGTGCTCGGCCGGCACGAGGCCGCGCACGCCACCGACATCCCCGCCGGGCCGTGGCTCGCCCTGGCGCTGCGCGCCGGCGTGGAAGCGATGACCTTCACCGAGCTGCGCTACGAGCCGGTCGACGGCGGGTTCCTCCTGACCCTCGATTACGACGGGCACACGCGCGTCGACGGCGAGCTCACCACCCCGGCGCTCGTCCTGCGGCCCACCACCGACCCGCTCACCGCCGTCGCCGAGCACCGCGAGGACCTGATCGCCCACGGCCTCGCGCCCACCAGCCCCTCGTACCCGCCGGCCGCCTGGTGGTCCGAGCCGATCTTCTGCGGCTGGGGCGCCCAGTGCGCCCGCGCACCGCTGCCCGGGGCGCCACCGAGCCACCCCTACTTCCTGGCCGACCTGGCCCCCGCCGTCGTCCCCGACGGCGTCCCCGTCGCCGCCGACGTCGCCCGGCAGGACGTCTACGACGAGCTGCTCGCACACCTGGCCGACCACGACGTCGTCCCGGGCACCATCGTGCTGGACGACCGGTGGCAGGCGGCCTACGGCACCGCGTCGCCCGACGTCACGCACTGGCCGGACCTCAGGGCCTGGATCGCCGCCCGGCACGAGGCCGGCCAGCGGGTGCTGCTGTGGTGGAAGGCCTGGGACCCGGCCGGGGTGCCCGCCGAGGAGTGCGTGCGAGACCCGTGGGGCCGGCCGGTCGCCGTCGACCCGGGGAACCCGGCGTACCGCCGTCGACTGGCGGACATGGCCGCCTACCTCGTCGGCTCCGACGGCCTGGGCGCCGACGGCGTGAAGGTCGACTTCACCCAGCGGGCACCGGCCGGGCGGTCGCTGCGCGCCCACACCGGGCCGGGGACGTGGGGCATCGCCGCCCTGCACACGATGCTCGCGGTGATGTACGAGTCGCTGAAGACGGCCAAGCCGGACGCGCTGATGATCACCCACACCCCGCACCCCGGCTTCGCGAACGTGTGCGACATGGTGCGGCTCAACGACGTCCTCGAGCGGGACCCGTCCACCGAGGTGGTGCCCGTCGCCGCGCAGCTGCGCTTCCGGAACGCCGTCGCGCGAGCCGCCCTGCCGCACCACCTCGTCGACACCGACCAGTGGCCCATGCCCGACCGGGCCCAGTGGCGCGCCTACGTCGCGGAGCAGGCCGGCCTCGGGGTGCCGGCCCTGTACTACGCGGAGGCCATCGACCGCTCCGGGGAACCGCTCGACGGCACCGACCTCGCGCTGGTCGCGCAGAGCTGGGCACGGTACCGGTCCGCCCGCTCCACCGGCGCGACGCCAACCGGCACGACGAGGCAGTCATGAGCACGCCCGGCGCCGCACCGGCACGCTCGGCCGAGGTCGTGGTCTACGCCGCCACCTCGGCCGGGGTCTGCGCCGCCCTCGCCGCCGCCCGGCACGGCGCCCAGGTCGTACTGGCCGAACCCGGACGCCACCTCGGCGGCATGACCAGCGGGGGCCTCGGCTACACCGACATCGGCGACACCCGGGTGCTCGGCGGCGCGGCCGCCCGGTTCCGCCAGGCCGTCGCGGACCACTACGGTGTGGCCCCGGGCACCTACGCCGGCCCGGAGCCGCACGTGGCCGAGGCCATCTTCCGCCGCTGGCTCGAGGAGGCCGGCGTGGAGGTGCTGCTCGAGCACGAGCTGGGAGAGGTCGCCGCCGAGGACGCTCGGATCCGGTCGGTCGTCGTCGGCGGCGTCCGCATCGAGGGCGGGGTATTCGTCGACGCCAGCTACGAGGGCGACCTGCTGGCCCGCGCAGGGGTGCCCTACGCCGTCGGCCGCGAGGACCGCTCCCGGTACGGCGAGACCTACGCCGGCCGGCAGGAGGTCGTCCCGGGGCGGCACACCATGCCGCCGTGGATCTCACCGTTCGCCGGCGACCCCGACGGCCACGAGGAGGGCCCGCTCCTCCCGCAGGTCAAGCCCGGACCCATGGCGCCGGTCGGCGCCGGCGACGGCGGCGTCATGGCCTACGGCTATCGGGTCTGCCTGACCACCGCCGACGACCGCATCCCGTTCACGCGCCGGGACGGCTACGACGAGAGCTACTGGGAGCTGGGCCGGCGGCTCTTCGACCACTGGGCACGCCAGGGCGTCGAGGAACCGGCCGGACGCCTGCTCGGCCTGGAGCCGAACCTCCCGGGTGGCAAGTGCGACGGCAACTCGCTCGGACCGTTCTCCCTCAACGTGCTCGACGGCTCCGCCTGGGAGTATCCCGAGGCCGACGCCGCCCGCCGGCAGCAGCTGCGGATGCACCACCGGCACCACACCGAGGACTTCCTGTGGTTCCTCGCCAACGATCCCGCCGTGCCGGCCTCGGTGCGCGCCGAGATGCAGCGCTGGGGGCTCCCGCGCGAGGAGTTCGCCGACACCGGCCACCTCCCGCACCAGCTGTACGTCCGCGAGGCGCGCCGGATGATCGGGGAGCTGGTGCTCACCGAGGACGACCTGCTGGCCGGCCGGGCGTTCTGGGACGTCGTGGCGATGGGCTCCTACCACCTGGACGTGCGCGAGGTGCAGCGCACCTGGCGGTGGGTGCACGAGCACCCGCGCCCCGTGGCGATGGTCTTCACCGAGGGGTACCTCTCGGTGCCGGTGCCGCCCTACACCGTCCCGTACCGGGCAATCGTGCCGCGTGCGCAGGACTGCACGAACCTGCTCGTCCCGGTGTGCGTCTCCGCGTCCCAGGTGGCCTTCTCGTCGGTGCGCATGGAGGTGCAGTACCAGATGCTCGGTCACGCCGCCGGGCTCGCGGCCGCCCGGGCCGCCGCCTCGGGACGGGCCGTGCAGGCGGTCGACGTGACCGAGCTGCAGGAGACCCTCCGCGACGAGGGGCAGGTGTTGTCGCTGTGAGCCGGGACCGGCCGAACATGCTGATGATCGTGGTCGACCAGATGGCCCACGACGTCATCGCGGGCCTGGGGCACCCGTGCGTGCGCACCCCCAACCTCGATGCGTTGCTCGCCCGCGGCACGGCCTTCACCAACGCCTACTGCAGCTCGCCGATCTGCCTGCCGTCCCGGATGGCGCTGATGACGGGCCGGCTTCCGCGGCGGGACGACATCTACGACAACGGCTCCGAGCTGCCGGCGAGCGTGCCGACCTTGGCCCACCACCTCAACAGCGCCGGGTACACCACCGTGCTGTCGGGCAAGATGCACTTCGTGGGCCCGGACCAGCTCCACGGCTTCACCGAGCGGCTCACCCCCGATCTGCCGCCGGCAGGTCTGGACCTAACCCCGGACTGGACGCTGGGACCGGTGGCCAACCCGGGCACCAGCGTCGACCTGCTGCGCCTGCCGCCGGTCCAGGACTGGAGCCAGCAGCTGTCCTACGACGACGAGGTGCTGCACACGTCGCTGGCGAGCCTGCGCAGGCTGAGCCGCGAACCCGGCCCGTTCTTCCTGTGCGCCTCCTTCGTCCACCCGCACGACCCGTTCCTCGTGACCCGGGAGTACTGGGACCGGTACGCCGACCGGGACATCCCGCCGCCGACTGTGCCGGGTCCGCCGGCGGACCACCCCTTCGTGCGGTGGATCCAGACCCACCACGAGGCCGACCGGGTCCCGCTCACCGAGGCCGAGGTGCTGCGGGCCCGCCGCGCCTACTACGCCGCGGTCAGCTACGTGGACGACGTCCTGGGCACGCTCGTGCGGGAGGTCGAGCGTCTGGGGCTGGCCGAGGAGACCGTGGTGGTGTTCACCAGCGACCACGGGGAGATGCTCGGTGAGCACGGGATGTGGTTCAAACGCACCTTCCACGACGGCGCCACGAAGGTGCCGCTCGTCATGACGGTGCCCGCCGCCGTGGGCGGGCGGCGCCGGGACGAGATCGTCTCGCTGCCGGACCTGACCGCCACCCTGCTGGACCTCGCCGAAGTGCCGGACAGGACCGAGCGCCTGGCCGGGCTCGACGGCCGCTCGCTCCGCTCCGTGCTCGCCGGTGGTGACGGCGAGGGCGGGTGGCGGGACCGGGCGGTCGTGGAGTACCTGGCCGAGGGCACGATCGCGCCGATGCTCATGCTCCGCACCCGCCGCCACAAGTACGTCTACGTCCACGGGCACGCGCCGCTGCTCTTCGACATGGTCGAGGACCCGCTCGAGCAGCACGACCGCGCGGCAGACCCCGACCTGGCCGAGGTGCGCGCCGCGCTCCACGAGGAGCTCGTGGGTGCCGTCGACGTCGACGCGCTGACCGAGCAGGTGCTGCGCAGCCAGCGAGAACGGTTGCTGACCCTTGCCGGGACCCCGCCGGGACGGTCCTGGAAGCTTCAGGTCACCCGGGACGCGACCCGGCTGTTCCCGCGGCCCGGCTCCTGAGCTCCCCGCCCGTGACCGTCCGACCCGTGACGCCGCCGACGAGCTCGGTCAGCGCGGCGTCCACCAGGGCCAGGCCGTCCGCGCTCAGCAACCACGGCGCCAGCGCGGGACGGCCCAGGAAGATCCCGATCCTGGGAGCCGCCGCGGCCGAGCCGTCGGCCAGCGTGGCGCCGGCGGGGTAACGGAAGATCGCCGGACGGGCGCCCTCCACGGTGCGGGCGACCACGGTGGCCCCGGCGGCGGGTTCGCCCCACGTCACCTTGCCCGGCCCGCGGTAGACCGTCACCCGACCCGAGAACCCGGCCGCCAACGGGTCCTCCGGCGCTACGACGTCCACCCGGTCGTCGACGAGGATGACCGCGGACTCGGTGGCCAGTCCGGCGTCGATCAGGTGCGCCCAGGCCAGCAGCGGCACGGGTGCCCCGCCGGCGGTGGCCGCAGCCGCCGGGTCCGCGCTGCGCGCCACCACGACGAGGGACGCGGGATGCGTCGGGTCGTGCTCACCGAGGTCGCCGGTCGCGCTGAACCGGACCTCCAGCCCCCGACGGCGCAGCGCCCGCGCGAAGGTCTCCTCGCCGGCCTCCGGCTCGGGCGCCGTCACGATCATCGCCCACGGGCCGGCCGGCGCGCCGGGTGCCGAGGCGCGTGCCGGGCGCAGCACTGCCCGCACGAACGGGGGCACGACCTCCCGCAGCACGTTCGGGTAGTGACGTTCGGCGGCGTCCAGGGCGGCCTCCGCACTCGCTACCAGATCGGTGACGCCCGTGCCATCACGACCCGTGCCCTGGTCCGCGCCGTCGAGCCGTGCGAGCAGCAGCTCCACGCCGCGGCGGCCGGCTCGCGCCATGTCGGTCCCGGCGACGATCCACGGCTCGAGCTGCCGCACGAGGACACCTGCGTCCGTGGCGGTGTCGGTGACCGCGTCGTGGACCGCCTCGAGGCCCGCCAGCGCGGCGTGGATCTCATCGGCGGCTGTCCGGGCCGCGTGCCGGTCGGGCCCGAGCGCGATACCGCTCAGCTCGACCAGCCGGGCGTCCTGGGCTGCCCCGGGCGGCCACGCGCTGCATGCGTGGACCAGCGGCGCGATCGCCTCGGCGGCCGGACCGGCCACCGCAGCCAGAGATCGCGAGGCCGACGCCGCCGGGTCGTAGGCCGCCGGGTTCCAGGCGTAGTCGGCCACCGCCGCCAGGGCGAGCTGGGAGGGCGCCTCCTCGATCATCGGGTTGGCGCTGATCCCCGCCAGCGCGGAGCCCTCCAGACGGGTGGTCCGTCCGGTGAGCGGCCCGAGGAAGAGGCGGGTGCGGTCGAAGTCGTTGACCGGGAAGTTGTCCCACAGCAGCAGCCGGCGGCCGTAGCTGGCGGCGGCGGCGTCGATGTCCTGTCGAGTGACCTCGCCGACGACGATGTCCCGCCCGGTCCACCACACGAGCGCGTCGGCGGGCAGCGTGGCGGCCAGGTGCTCGCGGTAGCGCGACGTCGTCGTGCCGGCGTAGTCGGTCGGGACCATCAGCAGCGGTTCGCTCACCGTGCGCGGCGCGAGGAAGTGCTCGACGAACTGTGCGCAGGTGTATCCGTGGGCCGCGCCGGCGGCGCCGGTGCCCTTGCCGAACCTCGCCCGGTCCCCGGGGTGAGTCAGCTCGGTGGGGATGTCGTCGAAGAGCAGCGCGAAGTCGCGCACCCCGATGTCCCAGAGCTGCTCGGTCTTGGCCCGCAGCAGCTCGTGCTCCCGGGGGTCGCAGTAGCGCATCGACAGCCCGGGGGAGAGGGCGTAGACGAACCGGACGTGCTGGGCCCGCGCGGCGGCGGTGAGCTCGGCCAGCCGCGCGAGCTCCTCCGGCGGGTACGGCTCCCGCCACCGGTCCCGGTGGAACGGGTCGTCCTTCGGTGCGTAGACGAAGTGGTTCAGCTTGTGACGGCCGGCGAAGCGCAGGTGCTCCAGGCGGTCGGCGTGCGTCCACGGCGGCCCGTAGAAGCCCTCGACCGTGCCACGCCATTCGAGGCCGGGCCAGTCCCGGACGGTCAGCCGTGGGACGTGACCTGGTCGTTGGCGTACCAGCTCCACCAGTGTCCGCGCGCCGTAGAACGCGCCGGCCGGGTCGGCGGCGCGGATGGTGGCCGTGGGACCCTCGCCCGCCGGCGCGACATCGAGCGTGCAGCCCTCCGGCGGCAGGCCGGTGTCGACGTCGATGGTGACCGTGAGCGGCTCGATCGTGCCGCTGGACGAGGTCCCTCCGGATGCCGAGCCTTCGAGCGCTCGACCCGGACGCTCGAGCTCGTCCGCCAACAGCCGGCGGGCCTGCTCCCAGCCCGAGGGAGCGGACACCTCCACATCCCGGAACGCCAGCGGCTCGCCGTCGCCGCTCACCTCCCGGGGGACGGGCGTCAGACCCGCGGCGACGGACGGAGCGGACCTGGGCACTCGTTGCCGCTGCATCGCACGGACGCTATCGAAGTCGGGTCCGCCGGTCCATGGGATCGATACCACTTTGTTGCCGCGGCAGGCTTATAGTGGCGCTCCCTGTACGGAAGCACGCAGACGAAGGGTGCGCAGTGGCCGAGGCGGGACCTGGCACGGTGACCGTCCCGCCGCGTCGCATCACGATCAACGACATCGCCGAAGCCGCCGAGGTGTCCCGCTCGACCGCGTCCCGGGCACTCACGGACCGCGGCTACGTGGCCGATGCGGCCCGCCGGCGGGTGCTCGAGGTGGCCGAGTCGCTGGGATACGTGCCCGACGCCACCGCCCGGCACCTGCGTCGCCAGCGCAGCAACTCCATCGGCGTGCTGCTCTCAGACCTCACGAACTCCTTCTACGCCGAGCTCGCCGCCGGCGCGAGCAAGCAGGCGAGGCAGCGCTCGTACACGATGGTGCTCAGCGACGCCGGCGGCGGCGACGAGGTCGAGGCGGCGAAGGCGTTCGTCGGCCTCCGGGTCGCCGGGGTCATCGCCACGGCCGTCTCCGAGGACGTCGGCACCTACCTGGGCCGGCACGGCGTCCCGGTCGTCGAGGTCGACCGGCAGTTCGCCGAGGGCATCTCCGACGCCGTCGTCGTCGACAACGTCGCGGGCGCCTACCGCACGACCGAGAACCTGCTGGAGCAGGGGCACCGGCGCGTCGCCCTGTTCATCGACGAGACCACCTGGACCACCGGACGCGACCGGCACGCCGGCTACGCGCAGGCGCTCGCCGCCGGAGGCCTGGACCTCCTTCCCGAGCTCGTGGTCTCCTCCGGATGGGACGTGCGCACCGCCCTCGCCGCAGCCCTGCGCCTGCTCGCCGACGACCACCGTCCCACCGCCGTGTTCGCCGCCAACAACGTGCTGGCCGAGGGCGTGTGGCGAGCCGCCGCGGAGCTGGGCCTGCGCATCCCCGAAGATCTGAGCCTCGTGTCGTTCGACGACGCCCCGTGGATGTCCATGGTCACTCCGGGAGTCACTGCTGTGGCCCAGGACGTCATGGCGCTGGGGGAGACCGCCGTCGAGATGCTGCTCGAGCGGTTGGCCGAGCCGGACGCACCGGCCCGTACGATCGTCCTTCCCGCGCCGGTGGTCCATCGCGGCTCGACCGCTCCGCCGGCGATCCGGGCCTGACCTCGGCCGCCGGCCGTTGACCCCTCCAGAGCGTATGGGTACGTTCTCATAGAGCCGCGGACCTGCCGACCGGTCCGGGCGTTCCCGCCCGGAGCACGCGCGACCGCTGCCCGGACACCCCAGCTACGACGGAGCAGCCATGCACCGGACCGTGTCCGACCTGACCGAGCGAATCGAGCGGACGCTGCGCGAACGGATCGTCCCGGCGCGGTACAGCGACGCCGTGCCGGTCGCCGTCGGCGTCGCCCACCTGCCCGGCGAACCGGTGCCACCGGCCGAGGCTTTGGCGATGGAGTACGCGCCGACCACGGTGGGCGAGCGCTGGGGCCGTGCCTGGGGCACGACCTGGTTCCACCTGACCGGTGCGGTGCCCGAGACCATGCGGGAACGGCGGGTGGAGCTGTTGGTGGACCTCGGCTTCGGCACCGGCGGACCCGGCTTCCGGTGCGAGGGGCTCGCGTACACCCCCGACGGCGAGCCGATCAAGGGCATCGAACCGCGCACGAGCTACGTGCCGGTCACCGGCTCCGCACGAGGCGGAGAAGAGGTGGACGTGTACGTCGAGGCGGCCGCCAACCCCACCTTCCGCGGCGAGGTCTCGCCGCTCGGTGACCTCGCCACCGTGCCCGACACGTTGCTGTACGAGCTCGAGCAGGCGGAGATCGCCGTCGTCGAGGACGAGGTGCACGCCCTGGTCCTCGACATCCAGGTGCTCCACGGGTTGGCGCAGGAGCTCGCGGACAACGACCCGCGACGTCACCAGATCCGCCGCGCCCTCGAGCTCATGCTCGACGAGCTGGACGTGCAGGACGTGGTCGCCGGCGCCGCCTCGGCACGGGCGCGGCTCGCACCGGCCTTGGCGTCCCCGGCGGCGCCGAGCGCCCACCGGATCGCCACGGTCGGGCACGCGCACATCGACTCGGCATGGCTGTGGCCCGTGCGGGAGACGATCCGCAAGTGCGCCCGCACCTTCACCAACGTCACCACGCTCGCGGAGGAGTACCCCGAGCTCGTCTTCGCGTGCTCCTCGGCGCAGCAGTACGCCTGGATGCGGGAGCATCACCCGGCCGTCTACCGGCGCATCACGGACAAGGTGGCCTCCGGGCAGTTCCTGCCCGTGGGCGGCATGTGGGTCGAGTCCGACACGAACATGCCCGGCGCCGAGGCGACGGTGCGGCAGTTCACCTACGGCAAGCGCTTCTTCGCCGAGGAGTTCGGCGTCGAGCCGGAGGAGGTCTGGCTGCCGGACTCCTTCGGCTACTCCGGGGCGCTGCCGCAGCTGGCCCGCCTGGCCGGCTTCCGGTGGTTCCTGTCCCAGAAGATGTCCTGGAACCAGACCAACCCGTTCCCGCACCACACCTTCTGGTGGGAAGGCATCGACGGCACCCGCATCTTCACGCACTTCCCGCCGGCCGACACCTACAGTTCCAAGCTGTCCGCGGACGAGCTGGCCCGCGGCGTCGACAACTTCACCGAGCACGGCCGCGCCACGCGCTCGCTGCTGCCGTTCGGCTACGGCGACGGCGGCGGCGGCCCCACCCGGGAGATGCTGGAGGTCGCCAAGCGCGTCGCCGACCTCGAGGGCTCGCCGAAGGTGGCGATCCAGACGCCCGCCGCGTTCTTCACCGCCGCCCAGGAGGAGTACCCCGACGCCCCGGTGTGGTCCGGCGAGATGTACCTCGAGTTCCACCGCGGCACCTACACCAGCCAGCACGAGATGAAGCGCGGCAACCGGCGCACCGAGCACCTGCTGCGGGAGGCGGAGCTCTGGGCGGCGACCGCCGCGGTCGCCGGCGCGACCGACTACCCCTACGCCGAGCTGGACTCGCTGTGGCAGGAAGCGCTGCTGCTGCAGTTCCACGACATCCTGCCGGGCAGCTCCATCGCCTGGGTCCACGGCGAGGCCCGGGAGACCTACGGCCGGCTGGCCGAGCGGCTCGAGCGGATCGTCGACACCGCCCTCGACGCGCTGGCCGGTGGCGGCGAGCAGCCCCTCGTGTTCAACGCCGCCCCGCACGAGCGCGACGGCGTCCCGGCCCTGGGCGCCGCCGTCCCCACGGCCCCGGCCGACCAGGTCGAGGCTCGCGAGGATGCCGCCGGAGTGCTCCTGGACAACGGTCTGGTGCGGGTCCGGGTCGGGGCGGACGGCACCGTGACCTCGGTGCGTGACCTGGTCGCCGACCGCGAGGTGCTCGCCGGACCGGCGAACGTGCTGCAGCTCCACCCGGACACGCCCAACCGCTTCGACGCCTGGGACATCGACGAGTTCTACCGGAACCGGAGCCGGAACCTCATCGATGTCACCGAGCTGTCCCTGGACACGACCGACCCGTACCGGCCGGTCGTACGCGCCCACCGCGTGGACAAGAGCTCCGCGTACAGCCAGAGCATCGCCCTGGCGGCCGGGCAGCGCCAGGTGGAGTTCACGACGGAGGTGGACTGGCACGAGCGCGAGGCGCTCCTCAAGGTCGCCTTCCCCCTCGATGTGCACGCCGAGCGTTCGACCTCGGAGATCCAGTTCGGACACCTGCACCGCCCCACGCACACGAACACGTCGTGGGACGCGGCGAAGTTCGAGATCTGCGCCCACCGCTGGGTGCACGTGGCCGAGCCGGGGTACGGCGCGGCCCTGGTCAACGATTCGACGTACGGCCACGACGTCACTCGTCCCGGACCCGGCGAGGCCAGCGGCGCAGGGCCGACCACCGTGCGCCTGTCCCTGCTGCGCGGCCCGCGCTACCCCGACCCGGACACCGACGAGGGCCGGCACCGCCTGGGTTACGCACTGGTCGTCGGTGCCCAGATCGACGACGCCGTGCGCGCCGGGTATCGCGCCAACCTGCCGGCGCGGCGGCGCACGGGTGCGGGGCCGGTCGAGCCGCTCGTGCGGGTGAGCTCACCGGCGGTGGTCGAGGCGGTCAAGCTCGCCGACGATCGCTCCGGCGACGTGGTCGTGCGCCTGTACGAGTCCCTGGGAAGCCGGGGAACCGTCCATCTCACTGCCTCGTTCGCTTATCAGCGCGCCTGGGTGTGCGACCTGCTCGAGCGCGAGGACGCAGAGATCGCCGCCCTCGCACCGCTGAGCGCGGAGCCGGGCGCCGGGACGATGGAGCTGGCCCTGCGGCCCTTCCAGGTGGTGACCCTGCGCCTGCGGCCGACCGACTCCTGACGCCGGCCACGTCACGACCGGCGGGCGAGGAGATCGACGACGCCGTGGCGTGGCACCACGACCCGCACGGCGCCCCGACCGTCGTCGCCGCCGGGGCGGCCGGCCGGCCCCGCCTCGAGCTCCACGCTGCCCGGACCCGTCCACCGGACCGTGGCCGGGACGTCGCTGTCCCGAACGGCGCGTAGCCGGATGCGCACTTCTGCCTCGTCCGCGCCGGGAGCCAGGTCCACCAGCACGTCCTCCGCCGGCTCGACCTCCAGCCCGGCGCTGCCCCGCATCGCCGTCGGGCCGGTCATGACCCGTGGCGCGAGGGGCTGGAGGACCGCGCGCCCCAGGTGGCGCACGTCGGCCCGGTCCAGCCCCCGCCCTGGGGCGAAGCGGTAGCGGAACGTCGCGGTCCCGCCCTGCGCGGCCCGGAAGTTCGTGAAGTGCAGGTTGTTCATGATCCAGCTGTTGAGGTGACCGGTGGGGGTCCGGAGCTCGCGGGCCCACCGCCCGGTGTGGACGTCGCCGACCTGCACCAACGGGGCGTCGAAGCTGCCCCAGAGCACGCCGTCACCCGCGCCGTCGACGACCGCGGCGGCGTGCTGGATGGAGTACCAGTCCATGCAGGTGTCCGGCAGCTGCTCGTCGCCGGCCCGGAAGACCGCTCCGGCCGTCTCGAGCCAGAAGTGCCGTCCGGGCACGTCGAAGGGGAAGGCGACGAACACGCTCTCGGGCGCGAAGACCTCCGGCTTGGTCACCCGGACCTCGACGTCGACCAGGTCGACGTCGTCGTACAGGCGCACCGTCGTCCGGACCTCGTCGAGGTGCGGGCCGCTCGCGCGCCAGGTGATGGCGGCATGACCCGGTCCGTACTCCGTCGTCGGCTCCGCCTCCTGCCGGGCCAGGGCGAGCACGAACTCCGGCCCCGGGTCCTCGGGACGAAAGTGCTTCGGGTCGCGGGTGACCATCGGGTGATCCGAACCGGGCGCCACCTGCTCCACCACGACGGCGCCGAGCCCGTGCTCTGCGTCGCCGTCCACCAGCTCACGCCCCGTCGCACGCTCCACCAGGGAGGCGACGCCGCCGCGCCGCGGATCGACGGTGAGCTCGTACCTGGCCGTGGCGATGGTCCGCGCCGGCGGACCGGGCCGGGGCGAGGGCGGCAGGTCGAACCAGGCGACGCCGAAGGCGGGGACGTCCCGCGCGAGCAGCACGCGTCTCCGCAGATCGACCTCCACGCTCACCGGCTCGGTCCGTGGACGCGCCGTCGGGTTGAGCACCGCCACGCGGGTGGTGTCGGGTCCTCCGCCGCCGGAGTCACCGAGCAGGCGGACCATGCCTTCCACGGCGACGTCCCGGCCCCAGTCGTGCGCGGCGCAGGCGAACCCAGCCTTGGCGTTCCAGTGCGAGTGGGTGAAGTCCGAGCCGGCGCTCGAGTAGCTCTCCCAGGAGCCCCAGGTGTGCTCGTCGAAGAGGAGGAGCTGTTCGTCGACCATGGCGAGGTCGGCGGAGAGCTCGGCGGCGTCGCGGAGCTGGACGGGCCCGCGGCGGTAGCCGATGACCTCCGCCGTGGGCACCGGGACCGGCTCGCGCAGGCGCGCGAGAGCGTGCGCCACCCGCCCCGTCAGCGCGAACGTGCGAGCCGAGCGGTACAGGGCGACGTCGCGGGCGGTCGAGCCGTGGCCGTGGGACCACCAGTCCGACCACTCCCCGCGGACCGTCGGCGCCGCCGTGCGCTCGGCCGTCGGCAGCACCCGGTCGAGGGCCTCGTCGACGGTCGCCGTGCGCATCGGGGTCTCGGGATGGGTGGCGTTCCAGTGCCGGACCACGTCGAGGAACCTTGCGGTCGGCCACCGGTTGTCGTTCGCCGCGTGCACCAGCGCGACGCCGTAGGGATAGTCGGCGCGCGACTCGAGCTCGCAGACGAACCGCGCGATGTGCTGCTCGGCGGTCTTCACCTCGCCGTCGACGATGCCCCACTGCTCGCCGATCCCGTAGTGGGTGGACAGCCACACGAAGACCGCCTCGCCGTCGGGCCCCTCCCACCAGAAGCCCGTCGGCTGGGTGAAGGGCGGTCGACCGTGGTCCGGGTTGAGCGCCATGACGAGGCGGTCGATGCCTGCCCGGCGCATGGCCGTGACCGCTCCCCAGGCGATTCCGTTGACGTCGCCGTGCTGCTCGGTCCGCACGCGGATCCCGGCTCGGGCCAGATCGTCGAGCTGCTCGTAGGAGGCGTCGAGCTCGTGCTCGCCGATGAGCTGGGTCATGTTCAGGTAGCCGCCGGTGACGCTGATCCGGCCCGCACGCACCAGCTCGGCCAGGCGCTCGACGTCCCGCCGCGGGGCGGTCCGCACGAACTCCAGCACGGGCCGGGCCACCTCGAACGTCCACCGGAACTGTTCGGGGCCCGGCTCGGCGTGCCGGTCGCACAGGTCGAGGACCTCACCGACGGCTCGGCGGTGCCTCCGGTCCACCACCCGCGGGCTGCCGGTGTAGCCGACGTCGTGATGGGTGTGGCCCAGGAGAAGGATCTCCGTGATCCGCGGCATGACGGCTCCAGGTCGGCATCGACTGTGGGATCGTTGTCAGAACGTTACCAGCGCCGGTGGCCCGTGCTTGGAGCGCACGTGTGGAATCGATACCATCGACAATCGTGAGCACACCGACGGAGGTAGCGCCCGGGGTCTTCTGCCTGGAAGACACCTGCAACGTGTACGTGGTGCTGGCGGAACCCCGAAGTGGTGAGCAGACCGCCGTCGCGATCGACTTCGGGTCCGGTGACGTGCTCGACCACCTCGAGACCATGGGTGTCGACCGGATCACCGACGTCCTGATGACACACCACCACCGGGACCAGGGGCAGGGTCTCTGGCGGGCGGTGGAGGCCGGTGCGGCGGTGCACGTGCCGCCGGTCGAGCGCGATCTCTTCGGCAACGTCGACGAGATGTGGCGCACGCGCAACGTCGTCAACGACTACAACCTGCGCCAGGACCGGTTCTCCATCCTCGAGCCGGTCGAGGTCGCGAGCACCGTGCCGGAGTATCGCTCGGCCGACTACCACGGCGTCACGGTGGAGGTGCACGTGACGCCTGGGCACACCCCGGGCTCCGTCACGTACATCGTCGAGCGTTCGGGCGAGCGGATCGCCTTCACGGGCGACCTGATCTACGCGCCCGGGAAGGTGTGGTCGCTCGCGGCGACGCAGTGGTCCTACACCGAGAACGAGGGCCCCGCCATGACGGTGCTCAGCTGCTACCTGCTCCTGCGCGAGCGGCTGGACCGTGCCCTCCCCTCGCACGGCGAGCCGATGGAGGACCCGATCACGGCGCTGGAGCTCCTCGCCGAACGCATGCAGAGGTACGTGGACTCCCGCCGCCCCTACCCCTGGGACCTGCGTCCGCGCCTGCACTCGCCGTACGTGCCGATCACCGACCATCTGCTGCTCAACCGGACGAGCGTGTCCTGCAGCTACGTGCTGATCTCCCGCTCCGGCGCGGCGATGATCATCGACTACGGGTACGACATGACCACCGGGCTCCCGGCGGGTGCGGACCGGGCCTCGCGCCGGCCGTGGCTGGCGTCGCTGTCCGCGTTGCGCAAGAACCACGGGGTCACCGACCTCGAGGTCGCCCTCGCGACGCACTACCACGACGACCACGTCGCGGGGCTGAACCTGCTGCGGGACGTCGAGGGCACGCAGGTGTGGACGGCGGAGAACGTCGCGCCGATCCTGGCCGAGCCCATGCGGTACGACCTGCCGTGCCAGTGGTACGACCCCGTCCCGTCCGACCGGGTGCTGCCCGTCGGCGAGTCGTTCACCTGGCGGGAGTACGAGATCACCGTGCACGATCTGCCCGGACACACGCTCTTCCACACCGGCTTCGAGGTCGAGGTCGACGGCGTCCGGGTGCTCGTCACGGGCGACCAGCAGAACGGCCTCGGTGTCCCCGGGGAGCGTCGCGAGATCCTCAACTACCAGTACCGGAACCGCTTCCGGGTCCAGGACTACCGCGCCAGCGCCGACCTCTACCGACGGATCGCGCCCGGGGTCATGGTCAGTGGCCACTGGGAACCGCGCTGGGTCGACGAGGCGTACCTCCAGATGCTCACCGACGAGGGCGAGGAGCTCGTCCAGACCCACCACGACCTGCTCCCGCTCGACGAGATCGACCTCGGGGCCGACGGCACGATCGCGAGGATCGCCCCGTACCTGTCACGGGCCGAGGCCGGCAGCACGGCGACCTTCGACGTGACGGTGCGCAACCCGCACGCGCACACCGCTCGGGCACGACTGGTCCCCGTCCTGCCCCGCGACTGGCAGACCGACCGGCCGGCGTTCGAGACGGAGCTGCCACCCGGAGGCGAGCGGACGGTGCGGATCGGTGTGACCATCGGGGCCCAGCTGCTCCGCCGCGCGCGGCTGGCGATCGACGTCACCGTCGGTGACCTCCGCCTGGGCCAGCACTGCGAGGCGATGGTCGACGTCGTCGCCTCGTCCGTCCCCGACGGCCGGGAAGGCGCGGTGCACGGCGGCGCCGCGGACGGTGCGGCCGGCGACGACGCAGGAGACGGTCAGCAAACGCCGGCCCCCGCCGGCCCGGCGATCGCGACGTCACGGTGATCCCGCCGGAGAAGCGGGCGACGATCCGTGACGTCGCCGTGGCCGCGGGCGTCTCGCAGTCGACGGCGTCGCGTGCCCTGACCGGGCGCGGCTACGCCGCGGAGGCCGTGCGCGAGCGGGTGCAGGAGGCCGCGCACCAGCTCGGCTACGTCCCAGACGCGATGGCACGCCACCTCAAGCAGCGCGTCAGCCGTTCCGTCGGCGTGCTCGTCCACGACCTGCGCAACTCCTTCTACGCCGATCTCGCCGCGGGCGCCGGCAACGCGGCGCGTGCCCGTGGGTACACCATCACGCTCACCGATCTCGGCGGCGGCGCGACGGACGAGGTCGAGGGCGCCGAGGCCTTCGTCGCCATGCGGGTCGCCGGCGTCGTGGTCACCCCCGGCTCCGCCGCGATCACCGATTATCTCGGCAGGCACCGGGTGCCGTCCGTGGAGGTGGACCGCCAGTTCGCCCCGGCAACGTGCGACGCCGTCGTCGTGGACAACCGCAAGGCGGCGCGGGAGGTGACCGAGCACCTTCTCGACCTCGGCCACCGGCGCGTGGCGCTGCTGATCGACGAGACCGATTGGACCACGGGACGGGAGCGCTACGAGGGCTACTGCACCGCGCTGGAGGCGCGCGGCCTCGAGGTGGACCGCGGCCTCGTGGTGGCCTCCGGCTGGGATGTCGCCGCGGCGAAGGCGACCGCGACCACGCTCTTCGCCTCGCCCGCCCGACCGACGGCGCTCTTCGCCGCGAACAACGTGCTCGCGGAGGGGGCCTGGCGCGCTGCCGCGGACATGGGCCTGCACATCCCCTCCGATCTCAGCCTGGCGTCCTTCGACGACGCCCCGTGGATGACGATGGTCACCCCGACCGTGACCGCCGTGGTCCAGGATTCGGTGGCGGTCGGTGAGGCGGCCGTGACCCGCCTGCTGGACCGGATCGAGGACCCGGCAGCGCCTCCGCGCACGGTGGTCCTGGCCGCCCCGCTGACTGTGCGCGGATCGACGGCGCCGCCCGCCTCCTGAGTCGCTCGTCCTGGCACAGTGGTGCGGGTCCGGCAGGAATGGCCTTCGCATGTCGCCCCGCTGTTGCCCCGCTGTCGTTGGCGGCGGTCGAGAGCGCAGGAGCAAACGATGTGGCAACGTTGCCATGGTCGGCCGGTGCTGCGTAGCATGCGTGTGGTAACGATGCCAGATGCCGTCGCGCGGCCCGCACCTTCGCAGGCCTGACCGAGGAGACCCAGTGGGAGCAACGTCGCCCCCGGTGCTTGCGCTCGATATCGGCGGCACCAAGCTGGCGGCGGCCGTCGTCACCGCGGACGGGCGCACGCACTCGTTACGCATCGTGCCCACGCGGCGTGAGCAGGGGCCGGACACGGTGATCACCCGGCTGCTGGAGGTGGGCCGGCGCGTGCTGGACGACGTCGGCACCGCGGTCGCCGCCGTCGGCGTCGCCTGCGGCGGACCCCTCGATGCGACCTCCGGTGTGCTGCTGCGCCCGCCGCACCTGCCCGGATGGGTGGATGTCCCGATCGGTAACCGGGTCAGCGAGGCGTTCGGCGTGCCGTCGTCTCTCGAGAACGACGCGACGGCGGCCGCCCTGGCGGAGCACCGGTTCGGCACGGGCCGGGGAACCTCGACGATGGTCTACCTGACCGTCTCGACCGGCGTCGGCGGCGGCGTGGTCGTACACGGCCGGCTGCACCGCGGAGCGGCCCTGAACGGCGGCGAGCTCGGGCACCTGATGGTGCGCCGCGGCGGCCGCCGGTGCACCTGCGGACGCACCGGGTGCGTCGAGGCGTACGCCGCGGGGTCCTCGATCGCCGAACGGGCCGCCGAGGCGCTGGCCTCCGGGGCCGACGGCCACGAAGCGTCGCTGCTCCGCGCCTCGGACACGCCCACGGCGGAGGACATCGCCCGTGCCGCACGCGCAGGGGACCCGCTGGCGAGGTCCCTCTGGGCAGACGCCGTCGACGCGCTCGGCAGCGCGGTCACCGACCTCGTCAACGTGTTCGAGCCGGAGCTGGTGGTGCTCGGCGGGGGAGTGGTCCGCTCCGGCGAGCAGCTGCTCGCACCGGTGCGCAGGATCGTCGCCGACGAGGCCATGGGGCCGGCCGGGCGCGCGGTCCGGATCCGGGCGGCCGCCCTGGGCGAGGAGGTCTGCGTGGTCGGCGCGGCTGCCGTGGCCCAGGACATGCTGGAGGATGTCCGTGTCTGAGGTGACCAGCTGGATGGAGCGGCATGTCGCCGACCACGTGTCGGCCGCAGAGAGCCTGCACGGGCTGCTCCCTGCCGCGGCCGCGGTCGGGGACCTGCTGTGCCGGGCCTATGCCACCTCGCCGTCCGGTGTGCTCTACACGTTCGGCAACGGTGGCAGCGCCGCCGACGCGCAGCACCTCACCGGTGAGATGGTCGGCCGGTACCGCCGGGAGCGCCGCCCGTTGCCGGCGGTGACCCTCACCGCTGACGCCACGGTCACCTCGTGCATCGCGAACGACTACACCTACGGAGACGTCTTCGCACGCCAGGTGACCGCACTGGCGCGTCCGGGTGACGTCGTCGCCGGTTTCACCACCAGCGGCCGCTCCCCGAACGTCGTCGCCGGTCTCGCGGCGGCGCGCGGTGCCGGCGCGGCCACCGTGCTCTTCGGTGGCGGCGACGGCGGCCATGCGCACGACCACGCGGACCACGCCCTGCTCGTACCGTCCACGACGACCCCCCGGATTCAAGAGATGCACACACTTCTGCTGCACGTGATCAGTGAGATGGTCGATGCATGGGCCGCGAAGGAGGACCTATGAGTGCCGCTCGCCGGACGACCGCCCCCGGCTCGACCGCCGGGGACGCACCGTCGCGGAGAGGACCGCTGTCGAACGCGCCGCTGGGGGAGCAGCCGAAGGACCTCCAGCCGGAGCGGCCGCTGGCCACGCCGGACCGCACGCTGCACATGGTCGGTAACGCCCACCTCGACCCGGTGTGGCTGTGGCCGTGGCAGGAGGGGTACCAGGAGGCGCGGGCGACGTTCTGGTCGGTGATCCACCGGATGGAGGAGTACCCCGACTTCATCTTCACCTGCGACCAGATCGTGCTGCTGTCCTGGGTGGAGGAGTCGGACCCGAAGCTCTTCGCCAAGATCCAGGAGCGTGTCCGCGAGGGCCGCTGGCAGATGGTCGGTGGCTGGTGGGTGGAGCCGGACTGCAACATGCCGTCCGGGGAGTCCTTCGTCCGGCAGGGCCTCTACGGGCAGCGGTACCTCGCGGAGAAGTTCGGGGTGACGGCCGACGTCGGCATGAATGTGGACCCGTTCGGCCACAACGTCATGCTGCCGCAGATCCTCCGGGGCCAGGGGATGGACTCCTACGTCTTCCTCCGGCCGGGGCCGCACGAGTCCGAGCTCGACGCGACGGCGTTCTGGTGGGAGTCCCCGGACGGCAGCCGGGTGCTGGGCTACCGGATCCCTTACGAGTACGGCAGCCCGCCCGGGCAGGTGGACGGGCAGACGGACAAGTCGCTCGGCCAGGCCGACCGCGGCCTCGGCGACCTGATGGTCTTCTACGGGGTCGGCAACCACGGCGGCGGGCCCACCCGGGCGAACATCGAGTCGATCTACCGCTACGACCGGATGGGGTCCTTCGGACGGCTGAGCATGTCCTCGCCGCGGCGCTACTTCGACGCGCTGGCCGCGGCCAAGGGCCCGGAGGGTATGGCCGAGCTACCCGTGTGGCGCGAGGACCTGCAGCACCACGCGGCGGGCTGCTACTCGGCGCACTCGGGCATCAAGGCGTGGCAGCGTCGCGCGCAGGCGAAGGTCCTCTCCGCCGAGCGGTGGGCGGCCCTCGGGGCGCTCTGGCAGGGCATGGACCACCCGCGCGACGAGCTGGCCCGCGCGTGGAAGGAGGTGCTGTTCAACCAGTTCCACGACGTCCTGCCCGGCTCGGCGATCGAGCCGGCGTACGACGACGCACGCGACCAGCTGGGTGAGGCGATCTCCATCTCGCAGCGGATCATCACCCGCGTGCAGAACGTCCTGGCCGGTCAGCTCGAGATCCCGCAGGACGAGGGGACCCAGCCGGTCGTGGTCTTCAACCCGCACCCGTGGCCGGTGACCACGCAGGTCGAGCTGCAGTACGGCGCCCAGCAGGGCGGCGTCCACGTGGTCGACGGTGACGGCCGCCAGACCGCGTCCCAACGCATCCAGCCGGTGGCCACGACCAACGACAAGGGACGGGCGGCGCAGGCCTTCCAGGCGGAGGTCCCGGCGCTCGGCTACCGCCTGTACCGGTTGCGCGGCGGGGCTGCGCCCGAGGACCTCGCGTGGAGCGGCGAGGCGCCCGGGCCGCTGCACGCCACCACGGCGGTGCTGGAGAACGACTTCCTCCGCGTGGAGGTGGATCCGCGGACCGGATGGCTCAGCTCCCTCCTCGACAAGCGTTCCGGTGCCGATCTGGTCGCCGGGGCACCGGGCGAGCACCTGCAGGTGTGCGAGGACCCCACCGACACGTGGGGGCACCGGGTGGTCTCCTACGCCTGGCCCGGAGAACCGATGAGCACCACCCGGGTGGTGCTGCGCGAGGCAGGACCGCTGCGGGCACGGCTGCGTGTCGAGCGCGAGTGGGGCCGCTCGACCATGGTCGAGGAGCTGGTCCTGGGGCACGCCAGCGACCAGCTCGAGGTCCGCGTGACGCTGGACTGGCGAGAGCGCTCGCACCTGCTCAAGATGCGCTTCCCGACAGCGCTCGAGCAGCCCACGGCCACCTACGAGGTCCCCTTCGGCTCGATCGAGCGGCCGGTGGACGGCGCCGAGGAGCCCGCCCAGTCCTGGGTCGACCTGACGGGCACGCTGCCCGGCCGCGACGCCGACGCGACGGCGGGTCTCGCCGTCGTCACGGAGACCAAGCACGGCTACGACGTCTCCCCGGCGGACGAGCGCAGCGGCGCGAGCATCGGCGTGACCGCGGTCCGCAGCCCGGTCTACTCCTGGCACGACCCGCGACTGCTGGACCCGGACGGGATCTACGCCTATCAGGACCAGGGCATCCAGTCCTTCCGGTACCTCGTGGTGCCGCACGCGGGGGACTGGCGGGCGGCGGGGCTCACCCGGCGCGCCGCGGTCCTCGAGTCACCGGTGCGCGCCATGCTGGAGAGCTTCCACGCCGGCCCGCTCCCGGACGCGCTGTCCTGCGCGAGCGACGGCGACGGTCAGGTGATGATCACGGCCGTGAAGGCGAGCGAGGACGATGTCGACGTCGGCCTCGGCGACGGTGACGGTGGCGACGCCGGCGAGGGACAGGCCCGCCAGGACCTCGTGGTGCGTGCGGTGGAGACCACCGGCCGGCCGGCTCGCGCCAGGCTGGAGCTGCCCGTCGTGGGCCGGACCCTGGAGACGGACTTCGGGCCGAGCCAGATCCGCACGTTCCGCGTCCCACGCGACGTCGCACGTCCCGTGGTGGAGGTCGACCTCGTCGAGTGGGAGCTCGCCGACGGCCCGCGTGGCGACCTCGAAATCACCGAGCTGGGTACCGGGCCGTTCGAGCGTGGCGCCGTCCTGGCCCCGAGCAAGGGCAGATGGTCCACCCGGGCGGAGCAGCAGTCCGGCCGGGACCAGTCCACCGACCGCGACGCCTCCGACACCCTCGACCAGGCCGAGCGGAACGCGCCGGGACAGCGGGAACGTCGCTGACGATGACTGACCGGCCGATGACCGAGCTGGCAGGCACCACCGTCCGTTTGCGCTCCGACGACGGCCGGCGGCCCGCGTTGGATCTCCACGCCGAGCTGGTCAGGCCGGACGGCACCGTGGCACCGCTCGACGAGACCCTGGCGGGCGCCGTGACCGTGACGCCACGAGGTGCCGGGTGCCACGACGTCGTCGTGACGGTCGAGAACGCCACAGCCGCGGCCGTCGAGGGTGCCGTGCGGGTGCGCCTGGAGATGGCGCACGTCGACGACCCGTGGTGGCTCGTGCCGGGCGCGTTCTACGGCGAGAACCGCCCGCTGGACTGCGAGCGGCTCTACCCCCGCTTCGCCGTCGGGCACCGTGACCCCCGAAGCATGGTCAGCGACCACTGGGAGATGCGGGCGGACCGGGCGGCGTCGCCGGCCGTCTTCGGCTGGGGCGCCGGAGCCGGGATGGCGCTCGTCGGGGAGGAGCTCTCCCCCCTGGGGATGGTTGGCCTCGGTCTGCGGCACGACGACGACGCGAAGACGGCGAGCGTCCACCTGACCTTTCCGTACCGCGAGGACCCGATCACCTACGACGGGTCCGAGACGCCGCGCCCGGCGGACGTGCGTACCTGGACGTGGCAGCCGGGGGACCGCACGACCCTCCACGCCCGGGCCTACGTGCTCGGCGAGGACCGGCACGGCTACGCCCCGGTGCTGCGCGAGCTCCGCGACGGCTTCGCGGCGCACGCACCCGTCGAGCCGTGGGTCTCCGTCGAGGAGGCCGCCGGAATCGCCGCGCACGGGCTGTACCGGTGGCACTACGACCCCGATCCCGGTGTGCTGCTCGAGACGGTCGGCTTCGACCGGGGCGTGCGCGGCGGCGACGGCGCCCCGGTGGACCGCCAGGCGATGCACGTCGGGTGGGTGAGCGGCATCCCGTGGGCCTTCGCGCTGCTCGCGCACGCCCGCCGGGTCCGCGGCACGCGCGCCGCCGGGGACGACGCAGCCGTCGACGACAGCGCGGCCCAGGCCCTGGCCGCGGAGTCCGTCATCGACCTCATCTGCTCCGAGCGGGCGCCGTGCGGCACCTTCTGGGGCCGGTGGGAGCGCGAGACGGGGTGGTCGCAGAGCTGGTCGCCGGTCGCGGGCGCCCTGCACGCGCGCACTCTCGGCGAGGCCACGCTGTTCCTCCTGCGTGCGCTGGCGCTCGGCGACGACGTGGGCGGGCCGTCCCGCCCGACGTGGGTCACGGCCGCGCGCGCGAACCTGGACGCGATGGCCGCCCGGCAGCGCGAGGACGGCAACCTCGGGGCGATGCACCACGCGGCCACCGGTGAGGTGCTCTCCTGGTCCGGAGCCTCGGCCCTGATCTGGATCGCCGCGCTGTGCGAGGCGGAGCCGCTGGACGCCGACGGGCGATACCTGGTGGTCGCCGAGCGGGCCGGCCACTACTACGCCCGGTTCGTCGAGCAGGAGTTCATCCACGGCGCACCCGAGGACGTCGACCTGGCACCCAGCTCCGAGGACGGCTACGCCGCGGTGATGGCTTACGTGGCCCTGCACCGGCGCACCGGGAAGCCGCGATGGCTGGAGCTCGCGCGTCGCGCGGCGGACTGGATGCTCACCTTCCGCTACACCTACAACGTCACCTTCGAGGCGCTCACCACCCTGGGTGTCTACGACTTCGCGACGCGTGGCGCGGACCAGGCGTCGCCGCCGAACCAGCACCTGCACGCCTACGGACTGGTGTGCACCCAGGAGATGGTGGAGCTCTCGCGCGCCTGCGGCGACGACCATTACGCCGAGCGCGCCCTCGAGCACCTGGCGTGCTTCCGACAGCTCGTCCCCCGCACCGACGGCGAGCTCAACGCCTACCGCGGCATGATCACCGAGCGGTACTACCAGACCAGCTGCTTCCAGCCGAAAGGCATGCTGCTGACGCTGTCGCACGCCTGGAGCGTCGGGGTCCTGCTGCTGGGGTGCGAGCAGGTGATCGCGCTGGGGCTGGCCGATGCGCCGGCCACCGACCCGCCGGACAGCTGACCCCAGCACGAACAAGCCCGAGCTGCCCGTCCACCCGCCCGCACGAGACTTGAGGGCTTGTTCGGCGGGGCGGTCGTGACGGACCGCTTCGAGTCGCCGGAGCGGCTCGTGCGTCGTACCGTCGCCTCAACGTGGTGCTGCCGCGATTCGAGGAGGTGTGCGTGTTGAACTTCAACGTCCGGATGGACGATCCGATCGGGACCACGCGGGTGCAGGTCGCCGGCATGCTCGACGTCCACAACGCCACCGAGTTCTCCCACATGGTTCACCAGGTCAGCGAGGCCGCCGGGACCAGGGCCTGCTACGACTTCACCGAACTCGACGTGGTCGACAGCGCCGGGTGGGCCGCCGTGCGGACCTTCGTCCGCGACGCGCAGGAGTACGGCGGCGACGTCCGCCCGCCCGCGAACGCCTGACGCGGCCCATCGTGGCGGGCACGTCCGCCGGTACCGGCCAAGGAGGACGGTCATGAGCACGGACGCACTCTCGCAGGACGTCACGGGCAAGGTCGCCGTCGTTACCGGCGGCGCCCAGGGCATCGGCCGGGCGATCTCGGAGGCGCTGGTGGCGGGCGGCGCCCAGGTGGTGATCGCCGACCGCGACGGCGAGACCGGCAGGGCCACCGCCGGGCAGATCGGCGGCAGCTACGTCGCCCTCGACGTCACGTCCTCGGCGTCGGTCGCCGACGCGGCGGACGAGGTCGTCGCCGCTCGTGGCGGCATCGACATCTGGATCAACAATGCCGGGGTCGCGCGGAACGCCCCGGGCGAGGACATGAGCGACGAGGACTGGCGGACCGTGATGACCGTCAACCTCGACGGCGTCTTCTACTGCTGCCGCACCGCCGGGCGGCACATGCTCGAGCAGGGTGGTGGCGCCATCGTCAACATCGCCTCGATGTCCGGCATCGTCTCGAACCACCCCCAGCCCCAGGTCGCGTACAACGCCTCGAAGGCGGCGGTCATCATGGTCACCAAGTCGCTCGCGGGGGAGTGGGCCCAGCGCGGGGTCCGGGTCAACGCGGTATCACCCGGGTACACGGCGACGGCGATCCTCGACCAGGTGACCGCGAGGCAGCCGGAGTGGACCCGGACGTGGTTCCGCGAGACGCCGATGGGGCGCCCGGCCGAGCCGGCGGAGGTCGCCGCGGTGGTCCGGTTCCTCGCCTCGGACGCGGCCAGCTACATGACGGGAAGCAACGTCGTCGTCGACGGCGGCTACACCAGCTGGTGAGCCGCCGGCACGGAAACTCTTCTGTCGAACGTCCCGTACCGGGAAGTCCGCGGGAGTACGGTGAGCATCATCACCGAACCGGGCTCCCGAGAGTGGTCCGGCCCGGGGCACGGGGTAGTGTCGCCGGGCCCCAAGCCCACGGGAGCGCCGATGGCACGGCGTGGTGCCACCGGGCTCGCGAAAGGAACAGGACCCACACATGAGTGAACAGGCGTACGAGATTCTCGCGCTCGCCGTGTACTTCCTCGGCATGCTCGGCATCGGGTGGTACTTCCTCCGGAAGAACACCAGCCTTGACGAGTACATGCTGGGCGGTCGAGGGCTGCCGACCCCGGTGGCGGCGTTGAGCGCCGGGGCGTCCGACATGTCGGGCTGGCTCCTCCTGGGTCTGCCCGGCGCGATCTACCTCACCGGCCTCGACGGGGCCTGGATCGCCATCGGTCTGACGATCGGTGCGTGGCTGAACTGGAAGTTCGTGGCGCCGCGGCTGCGGATCTACACCCAGGTCTCCCAGAACTCCATCACCATCCCGAGCTTCCTGGGCAACCGCCTGCGTGACAAGACCCGGATCCTGCGGATCGCCGCCGGTCTCATCATTCTCGCGTTCTTCACGTTCTACGTCTCCTCCGGCATGGTCGCCGGCGGCGTGTTCTTCACGGCCTCCTTCGGTCTCGAGTACCGCGTCGGTATGCTGCTCGTCGCGGGTGTGACGGTGCTGTACACGCTCGGGGGCGGGTTCCTCGCCGCCAGCTACACCGACTTCGTCCAGGGCACGATGATGTTCTTGGCCCTCGTCGGTGTCCCGATCGCGGGCCTGATCGCCGTCGGCGGCTTCGGTGAGGCCGCCGCGGCCATCCGCGAGGTCGACCCGGAGCGGCTGTCGTGGTTCGCGGGCGCCGGTGTGCTGGGCATCATCTCCGCCCTCGCGTGGGGCCTCGGATACTTCGGGCAGCCGCACATCCTCGTCCGGTTCATGGCGCTGCGGAACGGTCGGGAGGCCGTCGCCGGCCGCCGCATCGGGATCGGCTGGATGCTCGTCGCCGTCATCGGCGCGATCTGCACCGGCCTCGTCGGACTCGCCTACACCCAGCAGCAGGGCCAGGTGCTCGAGGGCAACGACGCCGAGACGATCTTCCTCGTCATGGGGCAGATGCTGTTCCACCCGCTCGTGGCCGGCTTCATGCTCGCCGCGGTGCTGGCCGCCATCATGAGCACCATCTCCTCACAGCTGATCGTCACCTCCTCCGCCCTGGTCGAGGACATCGGCAAGGTGGTCCTCGGGCGCCGCTTCTCCGACCGCGGGCAGGTCATGCTCGGCCGCGCCGGCGTCCTGCTCGTCTCGCTCGTCGCGGCCACCATGGCGTGGACCCAGAACGAGACGATCCTCGCGCTCGTGGCGTTCGCCTGGGCCGGGTTCGGCGCCGCCTTCGGCCCGACGATCCTGCTGTCGCTCTACTGGCGCAAGCTCAGCACCGCGGGCGCCCTCGTCGGCATGGTCGCGGGCGCGGTGACCGTCGGCTGGTGGGGAAACACCACCGGCGGCATCTTCGACCTCTACGAGATCGTGCCCGGATTCGTCATCAACCTGGTGCTCGCCGTCGTCGTCAGCCTGGCGACCCACCGTCTCCAGTCGGGCGTGACGGACGAGTTCGACGAGACGATGCGGGTGCTGAAGGAGTCCTCCGAGGCGCCCACCGCGCCGGCGAAGGCCTGACCTCTCGCACCTCACCCACGAGAGCGGCCCGGGCGGCGAGCACCCGCCCGGGCCGTTCTCGCGTGCACGGCGTCCCCCCTTGGATGTCGTCCAGCGCGGACGTCGTCGTTCCGTGGCGACGTCCTCGACGCGCTCAGGCCTCCTGGAGCTGGGTGAGTCCCTGCGTCAGGACCCGTCCGTACGTCCGGTCCGGGTCGAGGCGGCGAAGCTCCTCGATGAGCGTGGTCTCGGTGTTCCGGCGGGGCAGGTTCACCGGCTGGTCCGGACGGTGCGGCCTGGTCAGCGTCGCCACGGTCGACCCCGCGGGCCGGACCAGCCGGATCGCACCGGAGGGTCGTTCGAGGACCACTTCACGCATCGCGTCATTGCCCACGTAGTCGACGGAGACCACGCAGCCCAGCGAGACCCGCAGCCACGCGGCGAGCAGCTCCACCGACGGGTTGCCGGCCTCACCGGAGACCCGGGCCGCGGTGATCTGCTCGCTCGGCGACTCGTCCACGGCGGCGGCGAGCAGGCCGCGCCACAGCGTCAGGGCGCCCCAGGCGAGGTCCGTGTCGCCGGGCGCGTAACCCTGGCAGAGGGCGTGGAGCGTGCGCACGGGGTCCGGCGTGCGCCGCGACTCCGTGATCCGGCGCTGGGCCATCGCGCCGATGGCGTCCGCCGACGGGCGCGCCGGGGGCGTCGAGGGCCACCACGCCACGATGGGCGCGTCGGGTAGCAGCAGGGCCATCACGAGCGTGCCGGGGGAGGCACCAGCACCGCCGCGCGGACGCAGCACCACGACCTCGGACGCACCGGCGTGCCCACCGACACGGATCTCCGCGTCGAGGCCGGCCTCGCGGTCGGCGTCGTCGGGCAGCACGACGATGACGCGCATCGGGTGCTCGTGCGAGGCGCCGTTCGCGGTGCGGATCGCCCGCTCGGTGGATTCGTCGTCGTCGGGCTGGACGACGAGGGTCAGAACCCGTCCGAGGGCGACGGCGCCGCCCTCGTCACGAAGCGACACGAGCCTCGAACCGACCTCGGCGGCGTTGGTGTTGCGCAGGGTGACGATCATCGGGTGCGCTCCTCCGTCAGGGCCGGCGCCATGCGCGGCCGTCGCGGGCAAGCATGCGGTCGGCCGACGGCGGACCCCACGTTCCGGGCTCGTACTGCTCCGGCCGGCCGCGCCGCGACCAGTGCGCCAGGACGGGGTCGAGGATCTGCCAGGACAGCTCGACCTCCTTCTGGCGCGGGAACAGGGGCGGGTCTCCCAGCAGCACGTCGAGCATGAGCCGCTCGTACGCCTCGGGGGAGTCCTGGGTGAAGGCGTGGCCGTACCCGAAGTCCATCGTGACGTCGCGGACCTCCATCGCCGTCCCGGGGACCTTCGCGCCGAACCGGATGGTGACGCCCTCGTCGGGCTGGACCCGGATCACCAGGGCGTTCTCACCGAGCTCCTGGGTGGCGGTCATGTCGAACGGCAGGTGCGGCGCGCGCTTGAAGACGACGGCGACCTCCGTGACCCGGCGGCCCAGCCGCTTTCCCGTGCGCAGGTAGAAGGGCACGCCCGCCCAGCGGCGGGTGTCGACGTCGAGCCGGACCGCTGCGTAGGCCTCGGTCTCGGAGTCCGGCGAGATCCCGTCCTCCTCGAGGTAGCCGCGCACCTGCTCGCCGCCCTGCCACCCGCCGGCGTACTGCCCGCGGGCGCTGTGCGCGTCCAGGTCGTCGGGCAGGCGGAGCGCCGAGAGGACCTTCTCCTTCTCGGCGCGCAACGCGTCCGCGTCGAAGGAGACCGGCTCCTCCATGGCGGTCAGCGCCAGCAGCTGCAGGAGGTGATTCTGGATGACGTCGCGGGCCGCGCCGATGCCGTCGTAGTAGCCGGCGCGGGAACCGATCCCGATGGACTCGGCCATCGTGATCTGCACGTGGTCGACGTAGTTGGCGTTCCAGATCGGCTCGAACAGCTGGTTGGCGAACCGCAGGGCGAGGATGTTCTGGACGGTCTCCTTGCCGAGGTAGTGGTCGATCCGGAAGACGGCGTCGGGCGAGAAGACCTCCGAGACCACGGCGTCGAGGTCACGCGCCGAGGACAGGTCGTGGCCGAACGGCTTCTCGATGACCACCCGTCGCCAGCTGTCCCCGTCCGAGCCCGAGAGCCCCGACCGTGCCAGCTGGCGCAGCACCAACGGGAACTTGTCGGGCGGCACGGAGAGGTAGAAGGCGTGGTTGCCGCCGGTTCCGCGCTCGGCGTCGAGGGCCTGGACCGTCCGGGCGAGCTCGTCGAAGGAGGCGTCGTCGTCGAGCTCGCCCTGGACGAAGCGGAAGCCGGAGGCGAGCTGCTCCCAGGCGCGCTCGTCGAACGGCGTGCGGGCGTTCGCCCGGACGGCGTCGTGGACCACCTGCGTGAAGTCCTCGTCGCTCCAGGCCCGCCGGCCGAAGCCGGTGAGCGCGAACGACGGCGGCAGCAGGCCACGGTTCGCCAGGTCGTACACGGCCGGCATGAGCTTGCGCTTGGCAAGGTCGCCGGTGACCCCGAAGATCACGAGCCCGGCGGGGCCGGCGATCCGCGGGAGGCGTCGGTCTCTGGGGTCCCTGAGCGGGTTGTCGGAAATCGTCACGCCGGGGGTCCCGTGAGGACGCCCGCCAGCCACGCCAGGGAGTCCTGGTCATTCACGTGCAGCCGGAGCACCGGACGGCCCAGGTCGGCGAGCACGTCGGCGTCGCCGTCGGCCTGGGCGGCGATCAGGGTGGTGAAGTCGAAGTCGCTGCCCGGGATGTCGACGACGGCGGACGGCGTACCGGTGAGCTGCAGGAACACGCCGGTCGCCGGGCCGCCCTTGTGGTACTGGCCGGTGGAGTGCAGGAACCGCGGGCCCCAGCCGAAGGTCACGGGCCGCCCGGTGCGTCGCGCGAGCGCGGGCCGCACGCCGCTCAGGATGGTTGCGGCGGGCCCCTCCCGGTCGAGGTAGGCCATGACGGCGAGGTAGCCGCGGTCGCTGTCCAGCCGGCCGAGGAGCGCGCCGAGGGCGTCCGCCACGGAGGTCGCGCCGTCGAGCAGGCCGTCGGAGCCGCGGACCTCGACGCCGGAGTCGGTGAACGCCGGCGGCTCCGGCGTCGGGGTGGACTCGAGCATGCCGCGGGCGGCCTTCTTGGCGGCCTCCACGTTCGGCTGGTCGAACGGGTTGATGCCGAGGATGGCGCCGGCGACGGCGACCGCGTGCTCCCACAGGAGGAACGCCCCGCCGAGGGAGCCGGACACCGTGACCTCGGTGGTCTCGGCGCCGCTGTCGTCGACGTCCGCGGCGTCGTCGGTCATCGGCGTGAGCAGCACGGGCAGGATGTCCCCGGCCCTCGCCCCGTCCCTGAGCTCGGGGGCGCCGGGCTCGACGGCCACGGGAAGCAGCCCCGTGCCCTCCTTGCCCGTGGACTCCGCGATGAGCTGCTCCGCCCAGTCACCGAGATGGAACAGGCCGGAACCGGCGTCGCGGATCACCACCTTGTCTCTGAGCGGTGATGTGCCCGCGAGGGCCGCGCCGAGGACGAGCGCCGGGTTGGCCTCGTTGTCCTCGGCGAAGAACTCGGCCACGGCCGCGGCCTCGTCGAGCAGCTGCTCGACGTCGGCGCCCGCCAGAGCGGCGGGCACCAGGCCGAAGGCGGTCAGGGCGGAGAAGCGGCCACCGACGTTCGGGTCGGCCTCGAACACGGCGCGGTAGCCCGCGTCCTGCGCGGCCCGCTGCAGCGCGGAGCCGGGATCGGTGACAGCGACCATCCGGCTGGGTGCGTCGATCCCGGCCGCCGTGAAGGCGGCCTCGAACGCGCGTCGCTGGGAGTCGGTCTCCACGGTGGAGCCCGACTTGGAGGAGACGACGACGACGGTCGCCGACAGGTCGCCGTCGAGCGCGCGGCGGACCTGGTCGGGATGCGTCGAGTCCAGCACCACCAGCTGGCAACCGGCCGTGCCCGCGATGACCTCCGGCGCGAGCGACGAGCCGCCCATGCCGCAGAGCACCACCCGGTCGACGCCCTCGGTGGCCAGCTCGGCGCGAAGCGCCCTGAGCGGCTCGAGCAGCGCGCGGGACGTCTCGTGCAGGTGCGTCCAGGCGAGCCGGATCGACGCCTCCTCCCGCGCCGCCTCGCCCCACAGGGTGGGGTCCTGGCCGCTCAGCCGGCTCGCGGTCCGCTCCGCGAGAAGGCCCGGCAGGTGTGCGGAGACGGCGCGGGCGGCGGCGCCGGTGGCGCTGACCTCGATGACGGCACCCTCGTCGGGCCCCGCCCAGGCGATGGTCGCGGCGGCGCCTGGCCCTTCACTCACGACGCCGCCCCCGCGCGGGCCGAGTCGAGCGCGGTCCGGACCGTCTCGAGGAGCTCGTTCCAGCTCTTCTCGAACTTCTCCACGCCTTCCCTCTCCAGGAGCGCGGTCACGTCGTTGTAGGAGACCCCGATCCGCTCGAGGTCGTCCAGGACGCGCCGGGCCTCGGCGTACGTGCCGTGCACGGTGTCCCCGGGCACCTCGGCGTGGTCGGCAGCGGCGCGCAGCGTCTTCTCCGGCATCGTGCTGACCACACGCTCGACGATCAGCTGGTCGACGTACATGGTGTCCGGGTAGTCCGGGTCCTTCACACCGGTGGACGCCCAGAGCGGGCGCTGGGGCTTGGCCCCGAGCGCGGCGAGCTCGTTCCATCGCGGCGTGGCGAAGATCTGCTCGAACGCCTCGTAGGCGAGCCGGGCGTTGGCGATCCCGGCCCTGCCCTTGAGCTGCTTCGCCGCGTCGGTCCCGATCTTGTCGAGCCGCGTGTCGATCTCGCCGTCGACCCGGGAGACGAAGAACGAGGCCACCGACCGGATGGTGCTCAGGTCGATGCCGGCGGCCTGGGCACGCTCCAGCCCGTCGAGGTAGGCGTTGGCGACGGCCCGGTACCGGTCGAGGGAGAAGATCAGGGTCACGTTGACGCTGATCCCCTCGCCGATCGCCTGGGTGATCGCGGGAAGACCCTCCATGGTGGCGGGGATCTTGACGAAGAGGTTCGGCCGGTCCACGGTCTGCCAGAGGACACGGGCCGCCTCGATGGTCCCCTCGGTGTCCTTGGCCATGCGGGGGTCGACCTCGATCGAGACCCGACCGTCCTCGCCGCCCGTGCTCTCGTAGACGTCCGCGAACAGGTCGCAGGCGTCACGCACGTCGTCGGTCGTGACCGCGAGAACGGCGTCGTCGACCCCGGCGCCCTGGGAGGCCAGGGTCTCGATCTGGGCGTCGTACGCGGTGCCCTTGCCCAGGGCACCGGCGAAGATCGTCGGGTTCGTGGTCACACCGACCACGTGGTAGTCGTCGATCAGGGCGCGCAGCGCCCCCGACTTGAGGTTCTCGCGGGAGAGGTCGTCCAACCACACGGAGACCCCGAGCTCGCTGAGTCGGCCGAGCCGGTTCGTGCCGGTGCTGCTCTCGCTCATCGTTGCTCCTTGCTCGTTTTGATGCTCGTCGGCGCCGGCGCACCCGGCGCCGGCTTACCTGGCGCTCACTTGGGCAGGTCGCCGGTACCCGCCTGGGTCGGTGCCTCGCCACCGCTGGGCGGGGCGTCGCCGCGCGCGGCGGCGAGCGACTCCTTCGCGGCGGCGGTGACCGCCTCTGCCGTGATGCCGAACTTCTCGTAGATGATCTGGTACGGAGCCGACGCGCCATAGTGCTCGAGCGAGACGGAACGTCCGGCGTCGCCGAGCAGGTGGTGCCAGCTCATGGCGATGCCCGCCTCGACGGAGACGCGGGCGCGGACCGACGAGGGCAGGACCTCCTCGCGGTAGCTCGCGTCCTGCTCCTCGAACCACTCCTGGCTGGGCATGGAGACCACGCGGGCGTTCACGCCCTCGCCGGCGAGCTGCTCGCGGGCCGTCAGGGCCAGCTGGACCTCGGAGCCGGTGGCGAGCAGGAGCACGTCGGGCGTGCCGCCGGGCGCCTCGGCGAGCACGTAGGCGCCCCGCAGGGTGCCCTCGGCGCTGGCAAGCGTGTCGCCATCGGCCGGCCCGTCGCCGCGCTCGGGGTTGGGGACGTTCTGCCGGGTCAGGACGAGGCCGGCGGGGCGGTCCGTCCGCTCGAGGATGCCGCGCCAGGCGTAGACCGTCTCGGCGGCGTCGGCGGGCCGGACGACGTCGAGCCCTGGGATGGCCCGCAGCGCCGTCAGCTGCTCGACGGGCTGGTGCGTCGGCCCGTCCTCACCCAGACCGATGGAGTCGTGCGTCCACACGTAGGTGGCCGGCGCGCCCTCGATCGCGGTGATCCGGACCGCTGGGCGCATGTAGTCGGAGAAGGTGAGGAAGGTGCCGCCGTAGGGCCGGGTCAGGCCGTGCAGGGTGATGCCGTTGAGGATGGCGCCCATGGCGTGCTCGCGGACGCCGAAGTGCAGCGTGCGGCCGTACTCGTGACCCGGGAACATCTTGGTCGAGCGGGCCACCGGGTGGAACGACGGCTCGCCCTCCATCGTCGTGTTGTTCGACCCGGCGAGGTCGGCGGATCCGCCCCAGAGCTCGGGGAGGGTCTCGGCGAGCGCGCCGAGCACCGCTCCGGACGCCTTCCGGGTGGAGACGTCCTTGCCGGGCTCGGGGGTGGGCAGCGAGTCGGTCCAGCCCTCCGGGAGCTCACGTGCGCGGAGGCGATCGAGGAGGGCCGCGCCGTCGGCGTTGGCGGTGCGCCAGGCGTCGAAAGCGGTGTCCCACTCGGCCTTCGCGGCCGCGGCACGCTCGCGGGCGTTGTTGCGGGTGTACTCGAGGACCGCGGGATCCACCTCGAAGTTCTTCTCCGGGTCGAAGCCGAGGATCTTCTTCACGGCGGCGACCTCGTCCTCGCCCAGCGCGGAGCCGTGCGCGGCGCCGCTGTTCTGCTTCGTCGGGGCCGGCCAGCCGATGATCGTGCGCAGCGAGATGAGCGAGGGACGCTTGGTCTCGGCCTTGGCGGCCTCGATCGCCGCGTACAGCCCGTCGACGTCCTCGGAGTAGTCCGTGCCGCCGTTGGTCCAGTCGACCCGCTCGGTGTGCCAGCCGTAGGCCTCGTAGCGGGCGAGGACGTCCTCCGTGAAGGCGATGTTCGTGTCGTCCTCGATGGAGATGTGGTTGTCGTCATAGATGACGACGAGGTTGCCGAGCTCCTGGGTGCCGGCGAGCGAGGACGCCTCGGAGGTCACGCCCTCCTGGAGGTCGCCGTCGGAGGCGATGACGTAGATGTGGTGGTCGAACGGGCTGGTTCCCGCGGCGGCCTCGGGGTCCAGCAGACCACGCTCGCGGCGGCCCGCGTAGGCCATGCCGACGGCGGCCGCGAGGCCCTGGCCGAGCGGACCGGTCGTGATCTCGACACCGGTGGTGTGCCGGTACTCGGGGTGGCCGGGGGTCTTCGAGCCCCAGCTCCGCAGGCCCTTGATGTCCTCCAGCTCCATGTCGATACCGGCGAGGTACAGCTGGATGTACTGGGTCAGCGAGGAGTGGCCGGCGGAGAGCACGAAGCGGTCACGGCCGAGCCACTGGTCGTCCGTCGGGTCCAGCCGCATGATCCGCTGGTAGAGCAGGTAGGCGGCGGGGGCGAGGGCCATGGCGGTGCCCGGGTGCCCGCTGCCGATCTTCTGGACCGCGTCGGCGGCCAGCACCCTGACGGTGTCCACCGCCTTCTGGTCCAGATCCGTCCATGTGAGGGGAGTGGTGGTTGCGGGCGTCGCGTTCACTGATCCTCTTTCCTTGTCCCGGACCGGGAAGGGGTCTTCCGTCTACCTCCGCGACTCTACCGGGGTGTGTCGAACCTGTCGGGCCGAGAGAACGGATCGTGGACACCTCGACCTGTAACGCCGCGCGAGGGCACGTAGACTCGCGGCCGTGCCCACCGCTCAGCCTGCCGCCACACCTGACAGCGAACCTGTGGCCGGCGCCGGTAAGCGGGCCGAGCAGAACGCCGGGCCGTCGGCGGCGCGACACGACGGGGCTGCACGGGCACCCTCCTCAGCACCTCCGCGCCGGTCTCGGCTGCGTGCTTACCTGGCGCTGACCAAACCGCGCATCATCGAGCTGCTGCTCGTCACCACGATCCCGACCATGATCCTGGCGGCGCAGGGCTGGCCCGGCACCATGCTGCTGCTGGCCACACTCGTGGGCGGGTCGTTCGCGGCGGGATCGGCGAACGCGTTCAACATGTACCTCGACCGCGACATCGACCGGGTCATGAACCGCACGAAACAGCGGCCGCTGGTCACCGGCGAGCTGAGCGAGCGGCAGGCGCTCGTGTTCGCCGCCACGCTCGGTGCCGTGTCGATCGCCTGGTTCGCGGTCCTCGTCAACGCGGCATCGGCGTGGCTGACCCTCGCCGCCATCCTGCTCTACGTCGTCCTGTACACGATGGTGCTCAAGCGACGTACCTCCCAGAACATCGTCTGGGGCGGGGTCGCCGGGTGCATGCCGGTGCTCATCGGCTGGTCCGCGGTGACCGGCTCGGTGGGCCTGCCGCCGCTGCTGCTGTTCCTCGTGGTGTTCTTCTGGACCCCGCCGCACTACTGGCCGCTGTCGATGAAGTTCAAGAGCGACTACGCGCGCGCCGGCGTGCCGATGCTTCCCGTGGTCGCCGACGACCTGCGCGTCGCCCGGCAGATCCTCTTCTACGCGGCACTCATGGTGGCCTGCTCGTTGGCGCTCCTTCCCCTCAGCGATCTCGGCTGGGTCTACGGCGCGATCGCCGCCGCCGCCGGCGTCTGGTTCCTCGTCTCGTGCGCGCTGCTGTACCGGCGTGCCCGGCACCCGGAGCGCGGCAAGCTCGCCGCGATGAAGGTCTTCCACGGCTCGATCACCTATCTCACGGTGGTGTTCCTGGCCGTCGCGGTGGATCCGCTCCTGCCGCTGTAGGGCGCGGGGGGATGACGATGACGTCGCTCGAGCGGGCGCGTGGGGAGTACCTCGCCCACCTGGGGGTCGAGCGAGGGGTCAGCGATCACACCTTGTCCGCGTACACGCGGGACCTGGAGCGGTACTGTGCCTTCCTCACCGTCCGCGGCCGCACGGCACTCGGTGAGGTCACGGAGGACGACGTCGTCGCGTTCACCGAGGCGCTGCGCACCGGGTCCGACGGCGGCACCGTCCTCGCTCCGTCGTCCGCGGCCCGAACAGTCACGGCCGTGCGGGGCTGGCACCGCTTCGCCCTCGCGGAGGGGACGACGGCGTCCGACCCCAGCGCATCCGTCAAGCCGCCGCCCAGCTCGCGCCGCCTGCCGAAGGCGATCCCGGTCGACCGGGTGGAGGCGTTGCTGGAGGCGGCGTCCATCGGGGACGGAGCGGTGCCGCTGCGCGACCGTGCGCTGCTGGAGGTGCTGTACGGCACGGGCGCGCGGATCAGCGAGGCGGTCGGGCTGGCCGTCGACGATCTGGACCTCGACGGCGACGTCGCCGCCGTCCAGCTGTTCGGCAAGGGGCGGAAGGAGCGGGTCGTGCCGGTGGGCCGGTACGCCGTCGACGCGCTCGAGGCGTACCTCGTCCGTGGCCGTCCGGAGCTGGCGCGAGCCGGACGCGGCAACTCGGCCGTGTTCCTCAACACGCGTGGGAACCCGCTGAGCCGCCAGAGCGCCTGGGCCGTGCTGCAGACGGCCGCCGACCGTGCCGGACTCACGGAGCACATCAGCCCGCACACGCTGCGGCACTCCTTCGCCACGCACCTGCTGGCCGGGGGAGCGGACGTGCGCGTGGTCCAGGAGCTCCTCGGGCACGCGTCGGTGACCACGACGCAGATCTACACCCAGGTCACGGCCCAGACCATGCGTGAGGTCTACGCCGCAGCACATCCCCGAGCCCTGGCCTGACCGACCCCCCACCCACCCCGTGAGTCGTCATTCCCGTGCCGATTCGTCATCGATGTGCCGATTCGTCATGCGTGTACGGCCGTCCGGCCTCAAGCCCAACGCAGCCGGGAAGGCACCATCCCGAGGCCGAGGTCCTGGATGATCACCTCCTCCACGGCGGGCCTACGACCGAGGACGTGCCCCGCGTGGAACGAACGGACGCGCCATCTCCAGCGCTCTTCGATGTCCTGACTTCGGCGCCCGTTGCGATCCGACTGATCCATCGCCGAGTAGTGGTAGGCGACACCGTCGTACTCGATGGCCAACCGGGCCTCCTCGTACCCCAGATCGAGCCGGTAGACGACGTGACCGTCACGGCCGACGAGCTCGACCTGCAGGTCAGGCAGGGGCAGGTCCGCCTCGACGATGCGCAGCCGTAGCCACGACTCGCCCGGTGACTCGGCCCGCGGATCGGCCATCTTCCAGACGCAACGCGCACGACCGATCCACCGGTGCCCCGTCAAGCGCGCGATCCGCTCGCCGATCTCGTCCAGATCCACAAGTCCCCGGTTGCTGAACATGTCCAACGCGGCGAGACCCATGTAGCGCTCACTGAACCGGGCAAGGTCGAGCGCGGTCCGCGAAGGCGTGGTGACGGCAACGCCGGCGATCGTCATCAGGTCCGACGGCGGAAGGACGACGAGATGTCCGTGAACGCCGTCGCGCCTGATCGCGTTCAGCGCCAGAGACGACGCCGACGCCACCTCCAGCACCGGTGGCGCACGGAAGCGCTCGGGAGGCCGAACGTCGACCCCGTGCACCCAGGCTGCCGATTCTCTGACCAAGGCTGTCCCGGGCGGCAGCAGACGCCCGAGCGCACGGATTCGTTCACCGACGTCGTCCGCGACGGCGGTGGGCAGGTAGACGCCGATGAACGGACGCTCGAGCACTCCCTCGTCCAACAGCATCCGTAGATCGCGGGGTGACAGGTCGGCGGCGACCGCTTCGGCTCTGGTGAATGGGCCCTGGAGGAGAGAGTCGTCCATCGGAGCACCATCGGACCTGGTGCTGGCGAACGTCGCGCGGGCTTCGTCGTGCTGGGGACGAGTTGACGTTCGGGGGTCGCCTGTGGACGCACGGCTGCACGGCGCCGTCCCGCCGGAGGGCAGCTGTCGGGCAATCTCCCGGCAAGGGCTCGGCGCGGACCACCGGCGGCACGTGCCCGCGAATGACAAATGAGCACACAGATGACGAGTCGGCACGTAGATGATGACGAGTCGGCACGTAGATGACGAGTCGGCACGTAGATGACGAGTCGGCACACAGATGACGAGTCGCGGCAGGGTTGGGCGGATGTGCGGGCGACTCGCGCCGGGGGTGTTAGGGCCGGTGCGCAGCGTCTACTAGCGTGTGGGCGGTGAGCAGTGAGCAGCCAGGACTGATACCGGAGAGCGCCGTGGGAACCGCCGACAGCTCGGCGGACCCGGCGGACTTCCCCGTCCCCGCGCCGCTGAGCAGCCACGGGCCCGCCCGCGTGATCGCCATGTGCAACCAGAAGGGCGGCGTCGGCAAGACCACCACCACCATCAACCTCGGTGCGGCGCTGGCCGAGTACGGCCGCAAGGTCCTGCTCGTGGACTTCGACCCGCAGGGCGCCGCCTCCGCGGGGCTCGGCATCAACGCTCATGAGCTCGACCGCACCATCTACAACCTGCTGATGGAGCCGCGCGCGGACGTGCGCGAGATCATCAGGCCCACCGAGGTCGACAACCTGGACCTCGCGCCGGCGAACATCGACCTCTCCGCCGCGGAGGTCCAGCTCGTCAGCGAGGTCGCCCGCGAGCAGGCCCTGGCACGGGTGCTCCGGCCCGTCCTGGACGACTACGACGTCATTCTCATCGACTGCCAGCCCTCGCTCGGACTGCTGACCGTCAACGCGCTGACCGCGGCGCACGGCGTGCTCATCCCGCTCGAGGCGGAGTTCTTCGCGCTGCGTGGCGTCGCCCTGCTCGTGGAGAGCATCGAGCGCGTCCAGGAGCGGATCAACCCGCGGCTGCGCATCGACGGCATCCTCGCCACGATGGTCGACATGCGCACGCTGCACTCGCGCGAGGTGCTCGACCGCGTCCGCGAGGCCTTCGGGGAGAAGGTCTTCAAGACGAAGATCTCCCGCACCGTGAAGTTCCCGGACGCGTCCGTCGCCACGGAGCCGATCACCACCTACGCCCCCACCCACTCGGGCGCGGAGGCGTACCGCAGGCTGGCACGCGAGCTGATCGCCCGCGGCGACGCCGCCTGAGTCGCCGATGCCGCAGTCCGAGGCCGCGACGGCGCCCGGGGGTGACGCCGCCGCGACCGGTCCGCGCACGCTCGGCTCCTTCGCCATCACCCTGGAGAACTTCGAGGGTCCCTTCGACCTCCTGCTGTCGCTGATCGCCAAGCACCGGCTCGACATCACCGAGGTGGCGCTGGCGACGGTGACCGACGAGTTCGTCTCCTACATCAGCGCGCAGCAGGACTGGAATCTCGGCCAGGCCAGCGAGTTCCTCGTCATCGGCGCCACCCTGCTCGACCTCAAGGCCGCCCGGCTGCTGCCGCGCGGCGCGGTGGAGGACGAGGAGGACCTCGAGCTGCTGGAGGCCCGGGACCTCCTGTTCGCGCGGCTGCTCCAGTACCGCGCGTTCAAGCAGGTCGCGGGCGCTCTGGCGCAGGAGTGGGAGCTGGGCGCGCGCACGTTCCCGCGCAGCGTCTCCCTCGAGCCGCAACTCGCCGCCCTGCTGCCCGAGCTGGTCATGCAGGTCACGCCCGACGACGTCGCTCGCCTGGCGGCCGGAGCCCTCGCCCCGAAGCCGGGCCCACCGACCGTCGACATCACTCACCTGCACAATCCCGTCGTCCCGGTCCGGGAGCAGGCCGCCCTGCTGGTCGACCGGCTCCGGCGGATGCGCCGGGCCAGCTTCCGTACCCTCACCGAGGACGCCGAGTCCCTGCCCTACGTCGTCGCCCGGTTCCTCGCGCTCCTCGAGCTGTTCCGGGAGGGCGCCGTCGCCTTCGAGCAGGCGGAGGCCCTCGGCGAGCTGACGATCCTGTGGTCGGGCAGCGACGAGGGAGAGGTCGACGTCGGCGACGACTACGACGACGACGAGCGCGAGCGAGGAACGAGCGGAGCGCGAGGAGGCGGCGACATCGGGCACGACGACGACGAGCGCGACGAGACGGCCGCCGATGCAGCGGTGCCGGCCCCAGAGGAGGACGACAAGTGACCGACCCACCGCGTGAGGGTGAGCCGCAGTACGAGGCCGTGCCCGACGACGCGCTGCCCCAGAAGCAGCTCGCCGCCGTCGAGGCCGTGCTCATGATCGTCGACGAGCCGGTTCCGGCCGCGCAGCTCGCCAGCGTGCTCGGGCTGCCCACCGGGCAGGTGACCGAGCTGCTCGAGGAGCTCGCGGCGGAGTATCGCGGGGAGCACGGGGGCCGGCCGCGCGGGTTCGAGCTGCGCGAGCTCGCCGGCGGGTGGCGGGTCTACAGCTCGCCCGCGTACGCCGACGTCGTCGGGAAGTTCGTCGTGGACGGGCAGACCGCGCGTCTGACCCAGGCCTCGCTCGAGACGCTCGCGGTCATCGCGTACCGACAGCCGGTCAGCCGCGGCCGCATCGCCGCCATCCGCGGGGTGAACGTCGACGGCGTGGTGCGTACCCTGCTCGCACGGGGCCTGATCGAGGAGGCCGGGGCGGACGAGGAAGGCGGCGCGATGCGCTACCGCACGTCCGCCTACTTCCTCGAGCGGATCGGCCTGTCCTCCCTCGAGGACCTGCCGCCGCTCGCCCCCTACTTGCCGGACACGGCAAGCCTGGACGACGGAGAGCTGCGATGACCGACCCTGCCGACGAGGGCGTACGTCTGCAGAAGGTGCTGGCGGGCGCGGGCGTGGGTTCCCGCCGCGCCTGCGAGGCACTGATCAGGGCGGGCCGGGTCTCGGTCGACGGCAAGGTCGTGCGCGAGCTCGGCACGCGGGTGGACCCGGACAATGCCGTCCTCCACGTCGACGGCATGCGGGTCCAGCAGGACGACTCGATCGTGACGATCGCGCTGAACAAGCCGGTCGGCGTCGTCTCCACGATGTCCGACGAGCAGGGCCGCCCCTCACTGGCCCAGTACGTCGAAGACCGGCCGGAGCGGCTGTTCCACGTCGGCCGCCTGGACGCCGAGACGTCCGGCCTGATGTTGCTGACGAACGACGGCGACCTGGCGCACCGTCTCGCGCACCCCTCCTACGAGGTGCTCAAGACATACCTGGCCACGGTGGAGGGCCGCGTGCCCCGCGGCCTGGGCAAGCGACTGGCCCAGGGCGTCGAGCTCGAGGACGGACCGGTCACCGTCGACAGGCTCACCGTCAAGGAGACGACGCCGGACGCCTCGATCGTCGAGATCTCCCTCCACGAGGGCCGCAACCACATCGTGCGGCGGCTGATGGCCGAGGTCGGCCACCCCGTCACCCGGCTCACGCGCACCCGAGTCGGCCCGGTCTCGCTCGGCAGCCTGAAGGAGGGCCGCACGCGGGTCATCGGCGGACGCGAGCTCGGCGCACTCATGAGGGACGTGGGCCTGTGACCGTCCCGACCCGGCCCGTGGCCACGGTCGGGCCCGTCAAGATCGTGGGCACCGGCCTGCTCGGCGCGAGCCTCGGCCTGGCGCTGCGCGCCGCCGGCGTCGCCGTCCAGCTCGACGACGCGTCCCCCTCGGCCCTGGCCCTCGCCCGGGACATCGGCGCCGGCACACCTGTGGAGTCGGGCGATCCCGAGCCCGCCCTCGTCGTCGTCGCGGCACCGCCCGACGTCACGGCCGTCACCGTCCTCGCGCAGCTGGAAGCGCACCCGGACGCCGTCGTCACGGACGTGGCGAGCGTGAAGGCACCGATCGTCGCCGAGGTCAGGGCAGGCGGCACCACCGGGGCCGGCCGCTACGTCGGCTCCCACCCCATGGCGGGCCGGGAACGCTCGGGTGCCGCCGCCGCGGACGGAGACCTGTTCGCCGGTCGGCCCTGGGTGATCGTGCCGGAGGACGCGTCCGGCGACGCGGTCCTCGCCGTGCGCAACCTCGCCGCGGACGTGGGCGCGGCGCCCGTCACCCTCGGCGCCCAGGAGCACGACGACGCCGTCGCGCTCGTCTCGCACCTGCCTCAGCTCGCCGCCTCGCTGGTGGCGGCGCGGCTGCGCGAGACCCCGGAAGCGGCGCTCGGCCTGGCCGGTCAGGGCCTGCGTGACGTGACGCGGATCGCGGCCTCGGACCCGCAGCTCTGGTCGATGATCCTGGTCGGCAACGCCGCTCCCGTCGCCACGGCGCTTCGCGAGGTCCGCGCGGACCTCGACGAGCTGATCACCGCGCTCGACCTGGCCGCGCAGCACGGTCCGCTCACACCAGGTGCCGCCGGACCGCTGGCAAGCCTGGTGGCAGCCGGGAACGCCGGTGCCGGCCGCATCCCCGGCAAGCACGGGGGAGCGCCGCGCCGGTACGGCGAGGTCACGGTGCTGATCCCCGACGAGCCCGGCGCGCTGGGACGACTGTTCTCAGACGTCGGCGAGGCCGGCGTCAACATCGAGGACCTGCAGCTGGAGCACTCGGCCGGCCAGAAGGTGGGTCTCGCGGTGGTGTCCGTGCTGCCGGCCGCCGTCGCACCGCTGGAGGCCGAGCTCGACAGGCGAGGATGGCGGCTCGTCGCCCACTGAGCGGCGGTGACCGATGAACGACACGGCGCGCAGGCGCAGCAGGAGGAGATCAGTGGAGAACGTCAGCGACCGCGGCGTCGTCGTCGCGATCGACGGGCCGTCCGGCTCGGGGAAGTCGACCGTCTCGCGGCGCGTGGCCGCCGAGCTCGATCTGGCGTACCTGGACACGGGTGCGATGTACCGGGCCGCGACCTGGTGGTGCCGGCGGGCAGACGTCGACCTCGACGACGCCCCGGCCGTCACCGGTGCGGTGCACGCGATGCCGCTGCGGATGGTCACCGACCCGGCCGACCCGCGCGTGGTGTGCGACGACGTCGACATCACCGCTGCGATCCGCGAGGCGGTGCTGACCGCCGTCGTCTCGAAGGTCGCCACCAACCTCGACGTGCGCACCGAACTCGCCCGCCTGCAGCGCGCCATCATCGCCGAGGAGACGACGCCCGGCACCGATTCCCGCAGCGGCGGGCGGGGTGTGGTCGCGGAAGGCCGGGACATCACCACCGTCGTCGCGCCGGACGCGGACGTGCGGATCCTGCTGGTCGCGGACGAGCAGGCCCGCCTGACGCGCCGGGCCCGTGAGCGGCACGGCAACGCCGACCACAGCACCCTGGAGGCCACGCGGGACGAGGTGCTGCGCCGCGACGCCGACGACTCCACCGTCTCGACCTTCCTCACGGCCGCCGACGGCGTGGTCACCGTCGACTCGAGCGCGCTCGGCATCGACGAGACGGTCGACGCCGTGCTCACCGTCATCGCCGGCGCACGGCAGGCCCGGCCGTGAGGGCACCGACCCGCGGTCAGCGTGTGCGCGCCGAGGACATCTACCGCTGGGGACCGAGCTGGTCCCGCAGAGTGGGCTGGGTGCTCGACCACGTCTGGTGGAACACCGTGGTCCACGACGCCGAGAACGTCCCGGCGTCCGGGCCGGTCATCATCGCCTCGAACCACACCGGGATCATCGACGGACCGCTGCTGCACGGTGCGCTGCCGCGCGACAGCCACATCATCGTCAAGCAGGAGTTCTTCGACTCTCCCATCGGGTTCCTGATGACCTGGGCGGGTCAGATCCCGGTCGACCGCCGTTCCGGCCGCGCAGCGCTGACGGTGGCCCGGCAGCTCCTCCTCGAAGGACGGGTCGTCGGGATCTTCCCCGAGGGCACCCGCGGCCGGGGCGACCTCACGTCGGTCCGGGCGGGGGTGGCCTGGCTCGCTGTCCAGACCGGCGCACCGGTCGTGCCGGCAGCGATCCTCGGGACCCGCCGGACCGGGAACAAGCGTGGGCACGTGCCGTGGCCGCGCAGCCGCCTGCACGTCGTGTACGGCGAGCCGATCAACCTCGACACGGCGGACCGGACCGGCCGCCAGGCGATGGCGACGGCGATGACCGCGATCGGCGCGGGGATGAAGGCCCACGTCGAGCACGCGATCGAGCTGACCGGCGTGGACCTGCCGGTCGACAGTGAACTCGGTCTCGGCGAGTGAAACACCCGCCGTCCGGCTGAGACAATCGTCCGATGAGCACCGACCCCGCCGCCGACTCGCGGCACGCCGAGGCGCTGCGCGCCGGCCTGGCCGACTACGCCCTCGAGGACGAGGACCTGGACGTTCTCGAGTCCGGGGAGTCGTCCGAGGACGCGCAGAGCCAGGCCGCCCTTCCCGTGCTCGCCGTCATCGGCCGGCCCAACGTCGGCAAGTCGACCCTGGTCAACCGGGTCCTGGGGCACCGGGAGGCGGTCGTCCAGGACGTCCCCGGCGTAACCCGGGACCGTGTCATGTACCCCGCCGAGTGGGCCGGTCGGAACTTCACCCTGATCGACACCGGCGGGTGGGAGCTCGACGTCGCCGGTATGGCCGCCTCGGTCGCCAAGCAGGCCGAGATCGCGGTGGAGCTGGCGGACGCCGTCATGTTCGTCGTGGACGCCACGGTCGGGCCGACGGACACCGACGAACAGGTGGTGCGACTGCTGCGCCGGTCGGGCAAACCGGTGGTGCTGGTCGCCAACAAGGTCGACTCGTCGATGCAGGAGGCGGACGCCACCACGCTGTGGTCGCTCGGACTGGGGCAGCCCTGGCCGGTCTCCGCGCTGCACGGCCGGGGGAGCGGTGACGTCCTAGACGAGGCCATCCGGGTGCTGCCCGAGGTCTCCGCCGTGGCCGACCGGATGCCGGAGGGCGGGCCGCGGCGCGTCGCCCTGGTCGGACGCCCGAACGTCGGCAAGTCCTCGCTGCTGAACAAGCTGGCCGGCAACGAGCGGGTCGTCGTCGATGAGGTCGCCGGGACCACGCGCGACCCGGTGGACGAGCTCATCGAGCTCGACGGGAAACCGTGGTGGTTCGTCGACACGGCCGGGATCCGCCGTCGGGTGCACCAGACCTCCGGTGCCGACTACTACGCCTCCCTGCGGACCCGAGCGGCCCTGGAGAAGGCGGAGGTCGGCGTCGTCCTGGTCGACGCGTCCGTGCCCATGACGGAGCAGGACACCCGCGTGATCCAGCAGGTCATCGACACGGGTCGGGCGCTCGTGATCGCGTACAACAAGTGGGACATCCTGGACGAGGACCGCCGCCCCTATCTGGAGCGCGAGATCGAGATGGACCTCGTCCAGGTCCAGTGGGCCCCGCGGGTGAACCTCTCCGCCCGCACCGGCTGGCACACCAACCGGCTCTCCAAGGCCCTGGACACCGCCCTGGAGTCCTGGGACACCCGCATCCCGACCGGGCGGCTGAACGCCTTCCTCGGCGAGCTGACGGCAGGTCACCCGCACCCGGTCCGGGGTGGCAGGCAGCCACGCATCCTGTTCGCGACGCAGGCGTCCAACCGGCCCCCACGATTCGTGATCTTCGCGACCGGCTTCATCGAGGCCGGCTACCGACGGTTCATCGAGAACCGGCTGCGGGAGAACTTCGGCTTCACCGGCAGCCCCATCGAGATCAGCGTCCGCGTCCGGGAGAAGCGGCGGCGCTGATGGCCGCTGAACGGTTCCGGGGCTCACGGCACCGGCTGCTGCGCTGGGGGCTCCCGCGAGATCCTCGCGCGGCCGAGCACGTCCTCGGCTTCGCCGTGGTTGCGGTCGTGACCATCGTCGTCACCCGTGGCTTCCTGGCGCTGACGGGATTCCCGCAGATCGGCGGGGAATCGCTGCACGTGGCGCACGTGCTCTGGGGCGGGCAGCTCATGGCCGTGGCCGTCGTGCTGGCCCTGTCCTTCGCGGGTCCGGTGGTACGGCCGATCGTGGCGTTCGTCGGTGGCGTGGGTTTCGGGCTGTTCATCGACGAGATCGGCAAGTTCCTCACCGCGGACAACGACTACTTCTACGCACCGGCGCCGATGATCATGTACGTCATCGTTGTGCTGCTCATGGTGGCGGCCGACGCGGTGCACGGCCGACGCGTGCACGACGGGACGGAGTACGTGGCGGCCGCCGCCGACTACGCCGTCTCGGGCATCGCCGGCGGCCTGAGCGAGGAGCGGCGCGCCGTCGCGGAGGAGATGCTGGCACGTGGTGCGGGTTCACGCGGAGCGGCCGAGACCGAGGCCCTGCTCGCCGCAGTGCCCGCGGACGAGACGCAGGCTCCGGATCCCCTGACCGCGGTGGCCTACCGGCTCCGGGCGTTGTTCCGTGCGGTCGTCACCCGACGCTGGGCTACCGTGGCGACCGTCTGGCTGGTGGTGGCCGTCGCCGCCGGCACCGCGATCACGGTAGCGCTCACCTGGGGCAAGGACCCGGTCTGGGCGGAGCTGGTCACCGTGGTCTCCGTCCTGCTTTCGCTGGTCGCCGGCGTGCGGGCGTGGATGCTGCTGCACGAGGACCGGTACGCGGCGTTCCAGTGGCTGCGGCGCGGTGTGCTGGTCAACGTGCTGGTGACGCAGGTGGCGCTGTTCCGGATCGAGCCTTGGCCCGCGACGGCCGCACTGCTGCTCGCGCTCGCCACGCTCGGCGTCATCGCGGCGGAGAAGCACCGTCTCGAACGGCTTCACGAGGCCGACGTCTGAGAGCTCGCGGGTCGTCAGGGTCACACCTCCAGCGATTCGGAGAGGACCCTGCCGCTGGGGTAGCATCGTCCAGTCCGCACGGCAGCAGCCGGCGGGCCACGGGCTGTGGCGCAGCTTGGTAGCGCACCTGACTGGGGGTCAGGGGGTCGTGGGTTCAAATCCCGCCAGCCCGACAGACCGAGAGGCCTGGAACCATGCAGTTCCCGGGCTTCTCGCCTTCGATGCCCTCGAACGCTGAGACCTAGCGATCGAGACCGGCGGTGGCAGAGCCGGATGTCAGTAGCGCCCCATAGGTTCCGACCATGGTCCATGGGAGAAAGTACTCGGACAGTCAGCTTGTCGAAGCTATCGCCGCGTCCGTCTCATGGCGGGGAGTGCTCCGTCACCTCGGGCTGGCCGGTACGTCCGCTGCCGCGATGCGGTCGATCCGTGCTCATGCTGATCGGCTGGCCCTCGACTACAGCCACTTCACCGGTCAGCGTCGGTGGACCGAATCCGCGCTCCGCGAGGCCGTCGCTGCCGCCGGCAGCTGGTCCGACGTCGTGACGACCCTCGGGCTGCGCGGCGGGTCCGCCGTCGCCTCGGTCAAGGGCCACGCGGCCCGGCTGCGCCTCGACACGACCCACCTCGCTGTGCAGGCAATCGAAACGGCGCCGCATGGCCTCCGCCCCGCCCTGGACTGCCTCGGGAGCGCCGGCTCGATGATGGCGGCCGCCTGGTTCAAGCTCTGCGGTTGTGGCGTCGCGTGGCCGCTCGAGCCGGCTCGTTACGACCTACTGGTCACGAAGGGCAAGAGGATCCGGCGCGTACAGGTAAAGACGACGACCGTCGCAGCCGGCAAAGCAGGTTGGAAGGTTCAGCTCTCGGTCAGTCGGAAAGAATGCAAGACCTACGACCCCGACGAGATCGACGACTTCTTCATTATCGACGGCGATTTCAACTACTACCTGATCCCCGTCGAAGCGGTGGGTGGTCTCTACGCGATCCACGTCAACGCCTACGCTCGCTACCGCGTGAGCCAGCTCGCCGTGGGCACCGCGGCCATAGACCATGCGGCTTCCTGACCGGATGCGTCGGGGCCGTAGGTTCGAATTCCGCTGCCAGACCGTGTGAAGTCTCAGGACTTCGCGGACGGCCGCACTGACGCGCGAGGACCACGTCCGTCGAGGAATGGGCGACGACCGACAGCACGATCAGGCCGTACACCACTGACGCGAACCCCTTCGGGCCGAACCACATGGCCGCCAGCTGCTCACGTACCGGCAACCTGGTCCCGACGAACGCCACCAGCAGCGCCAGTGGCCTGGCGAGCACCAGGGCCAGCACCGCGAAGATCCAGCCCACCAGTGGGATCTCCCCGAACAGGAATTCCGGGGTGATCAGGGCACCGAAGACGAGGATCGCCGCCAGCTTCAGCAGCTCGGTGACCAGCTCACCAAAACGCTCCAGCCAGGGGAAAGCACCGCGGCGGACAGCACCGTGCGATGCGCCCGCTCGGATATCAGCACGGCGACGACGGGGAGCCCCGCGAAGGACAGCAGTGGGGCATCGTCACGCGTTCCCTCGGTCTCACGTCGATTCTTCAGCCCCACCCTTCCAGCAGCCGGCTGACTGTGCTCATGCGGGAGGTCCTCGAGCCACCATGCTCATCCCTTCGGCGATGTCGTCGGTCCGCATACCGAGTCTTGTGCCAGTCCACGGCTATTGCTCATACCCCTGACCAGGGGAGGACAGCGGCGGTACTGTCCCCGTGTCGGACAGCGGATTCCCGTATCGGTCCGGCACAGCTTCCAGGAGGAGCCGATGGCCAAGCCGGCGATCCTCGCGGTCGACGACGACGCCGCGGTCGCCGCGGCCGTGGTCCGGGACCTGCGGGCGCACTACGGGGCCGACTATCGAATCCTTCGCGCCACCTCGGGCCCGGAAGCCCTGGAGATGATGGCGGCCCTCGTCCTGAAGGACCAACCGCTCGCCGCGGTCGTCACCGACCAGCGGATGCCGGCGATGACGGGCATCGAGGTCCTCCAGGAGGTCCGGCAGCAGTCACCGGCGTCGAAGCTCGTGCTGCTGACCGCATACGCCGACACCGACGTGGCCATTCAGGCGATCAACGACATCGCGCTCGACCACTACCTGGTCAAGCCGTGGGACCCACCCGAGGAGCGGCTCTACCCGGTGCTGGACGAGCTCCTCGGCGACTGGGTCCGGGCGCACCCGGACCGCGACTCCGAGGTACGCGTCGTGGGGCACCGGTGGTCGGAGCGCACGCACGAGGTGAAGTCCTTCCTCGCGCACAATCACGTTCCCTATCGCTGGCTCGAGGTCGACCAGAGTGAGGAGGCCCGGCGGCTGCTCGACCTCGCGGGCGCCGACAGCGCGGAGCTCCCGGTGGTGACGCTGCCCGAGGGCGCCTGTCTGCGCGCCCCGACCACCCTCCAGCTCGCCCACGCCCTCGGACTGCGCACCCGGGCCGAGCGCCCGCTGTACGACCTGTGCATCGTGGGTGCAGGGCCGGCCGGTCTCGCGGCAGCCGTGTACGCGGCTTCCGAGGGCCTGCAGACCGTGGTTGTCGAGCGTGACGCCCCCGGGGGCCAGGCTGGTCAGAGCGCCTCGATCGAGAATTACCTCGGCTTTCCCAAGGGACTCTCCGGTGCCGACCTCACTCACCGCGCGGTGGCGCAGGCGTCCAGGTTCGGTGCTGAGATGGTCCTGGCGCGCGACGTGGTCGGCTTCGAGACGCGCGGGCCGGTTCGCGCGGTGCTGCTCGACGGCTCGGCCGACATCGAGGCGCGGGCGGTGCTCGTGGCCAGCGGTGTCTCCTACCGCCGGCTGGAGGCTCCGGGCCTCGACGATGTCGTCGGTCGCGGTACCTACTACGGAGCGAGCGCCAGCGAGGCGAGCCAAGCCATGGGGGAGGACGTGTACGTCGTCGGTGCGGCGAACTCCGCCGGCCAGGCGGCACTGAACCTTGCCCGCTACGCCAGGCGCGTGGTGCTCGTCGCTCGGGGGGTCACGCTCGAGGCTTCGATGTCGCAGTACCTGGTCAGCCGTATCCGGGCCACCTCGAACATCGACGTACGGCTCCGGACCGAGGTCGTCAGGGCCCGCGGTGGGGACCACCTCGAAGCCATCACGTTGGCCGACCGGGCCGCAGGGACCGAGGAGGAGGTCGCCACGAGCTGGATGTTCGTCTTCATCGGGGCCGCCCCGCGGACGGACTGGCTCGGGACGGACGTCGCCCGCGACGCCCGCGGCTTCATCCTCACCGGCCCCGACCTGCCGCAGGAGATCGGTTGGCCACTCGAACGCACGCCCTTCGCCCTCGAAACGAGCGTCCCGGGCGTCTTCGCCGCCGGGGACGTTCGCCTCGACAGCATGAAGCGGGTGGCCTCGGCCGTCGGCGAGGGCGCCATGGCCGTCTACCTCGTGCACCGTTACCTGGCGACCGTCTGATGCTGTACGACGACTTGCGTGGCATCCCGCTCCTCGACGGGCTCACCGACGAGCAGGTCGCCGAGCTCGCGGCCTCCGGGGAAGAGGTGTTCTTCGAGGACGGTGAGCACCTGTTCGACGAGGGCCGGCCCGCCGACCACTGGTGGCTGCTGCTCGACGGCAGCATCGACCTCGTGCGACGGATCGGCCACGAGGACACGGTGCTCGCCACGATGCAGACGCGCGGGCAGTGGGCGGGCGGGCTACGGGCCTGGCACGAGCACAGTGTCTACATGGGCAGCGGCCGAGCCAACCAGGCCGGCCGGGCGTTCCGCCTCGCCGCCGATCGGCTCTCCGCACACGGTGAGGAATGGTTCCCGTTCGCGGTCCACCTGCTCAGAGGGCTCATGGGCACGGCGCGCCAGATCGAGCAGAACGCTCGTCAGCGCGAGGCGCTGGTGGCCCTCGGCACCCTGGCGGCCGGCATGGCCCACGAGATCAACAACCCCGCCGCCGCCGCGGTGCGCGCCGTCGACACGCTCCGCGACAGCAACGACGACGTGCGCGACTCACTGCACCGGCTCGCCGCGGAATCGGTGAGCACCTCCCAGCTGGTCGCCCTGGACGAGCTGCGCCGCGAGCTCGACGGGGCACCGGCATCGACGGGCGTCGCGCTGGCCGAGCGCGAGGACGCGCTGTCTGGCTGGCTGACTGACCATGGGGTCGACCGGGACTGGCTGCTCGCTCCGGCGCTGGCGGCCGCCGGCGCGGACGTCGGTTGGTGCGAACGGGTCGCGGCGACGTTGGACGGCGCGGCGCTCCAGGCGGGCTTCGAGTGGGTCGCCGGCGCGGTCACGACCACCGCGCTGATCTCGCAGGTGCAAGACTCGGTCCGCCGCATCTCCGAGCTCGTCGCCGCTGTCAAGTCCTACTCGCAGCTCGATCGGGCCACCGTCCAGCAGGTCCGGGTCACCGACGGGCTCGAGAGCACGCTGGTGATGCTCGGCCACAAGCTGCGCGCCGGCGTCACCGTGCAGCGCGAGTATGCCGACGACGTGCCCGCCGTCGACGCCTCGCCCGGCGAGCTCAACCAGGTCTGGACGAACCTCATCGACAACGCGATCGACGCCATGGAGGGCACCGGGACGCTGCACGTGCGCACCTACGCGGACGACCGCGCCGTCATCGTGGAGATCGCAGACACCGGTCCGGGCATGACCGACGACGTCGCCGCGCACGCCTTCGAGCCGTTCTTCACCACCAAGGAGGTGGGCAAGGGCACAGGCCTCGGGCTCGACATCTCACGGCGGATCGTCGCCGAGCGGCACGGCGGGGAGATCACCGTGCACTCCCGTCCCGGGGACACCGTCGTCCGCGTACGCCTGCCACGGACCCGCCCACACGCCTGAGGCGCTCCCCGCACGACGTCGCGGGCTACCTACTGCTCCTGCTCGCCCCACTCCTGGAGCTCCTCGTCCGTGTCGAACTGACGCGCGAGGACCACGTCCGTCGAGGAATGAGCGATGATCGACAGCACGATCACCAGAGCGATCAGGTGATAGAGCTGGTCCGCCGCCGGGATCCCGGACTCCAGCACGATCAGGCCGTACACCACTGACGCGAACCCCTTCGGGCCGAACCACATGGCCGCCAGCTGCTCACGTACCGGCAACCTGGCCCCGACGAACGCCACCAGCAGCGCCAGTGGCCTGGCGAGCACCAGGGCCAGCACCGCGAAGATCCAGCCCACCAGCGGGATCTCCCCGAACAGGAATTCCGGGGTGATCAGGGCACCGAAGACGAGGATCGCCGCCAGCTTCAGCAACTCGGTGACCAGCTCACCAAAACGCTCGAACTCCACCCGGAACTCCGGACCACTGGTGGCGACGGTCACGCCGGCCGCGAACGCGCCGAGGAAGAGGTTGGCGTGCGTGGCCTCGCAGACACCCAGAACCAGCAGCCCGATGGAGACCGCCACCAGCGGTTGATGCGCGCGGACGGCCGCGAAGGCCGGGAGCCGTTCCAGCCGCAGCACCAGGTACGGAACCACCACGCCGACGGCGATGCCGAGCCCGATCTCTTCCGCCAGCTGCCAGCCGCTTGCCTCCGTGCCACCCGCGAGCGCAAGCAGTGCAAGCACCACCGGGAGCGCCAGGCCGTCGTTGACACCGGACTCGACGTTGAGCATGTGGCGCAGTCGCCCGGGTACCTCCTTGCGCCCGACGATGGCGGCCGCGAACACCGGGTCGGTCGGCGCGAGCACGGCACCGAGCAGGAACGACTCCAGCCAAGGCAGCCCGACCACGAAGTGCCCGAGGAGAGCAGTGATCCCGAGCGTGAGAGGCATCCCGAGAGCCAGAGCCCTACCGGGCAACCGCCAGGCCGCGCGCAGGTCAGCAAGCCCGACGCGCATGCCGTCGGTGAAGAGCACCGAGAACAAGGCCAGCTCAGCAAGGCCGCCGACGATCGGGTCACCGGCCTCGATCTGCAGCACATCCGTGACGCCTGGGCCCAGCAGGAACCCACCCAGCAGGAACAGCACCGCGGTGGACAGCACCGTGCGATGCGCTCGCTCGGATATCAGCACGGCGACGACGAGAAGCACCGCAAAAGGCAGCAGCAGGTGCATCGTCACAGTTCCTCTCACGTCTCGCGTCGACTCTGAGGCCTCACTCTCCCAGAACCCGCCGTGCCTGCCCATGCGGGAAGGACGAGACGCCCTTGTGCCGCCCGCGCCGGCAACAGACGGTAGGGTGGAATTTCACCGGCTTCAATCTCGTTGTGCTACTGAAGAGGGCTGGTGCACCGAGGTCGGTGAGGGTGCCCTCGTTCGAGGGCCGGATTCACTGGTCGGCGGGCCGTTCGGCCCGAGCGTCGATCTCCCGGAGATCCGCGTGACCAGCGCACGATCCGGTCCGGGCGGCCAGCAGGCCGCACCGTCGGACGCCCGTCGGCCCGATCTCGGTGCTGTGTGCGGATTGACCCGGCCCGATGAGCGGCCGGACATGCTAGAGGAGGACTCTGTGGCTCGAGGAGCCCAGCGCCAGTCAGGCGCGCGCAGTACCAGTCAGCGCAACCAACGACGTCGCCACCGCGACGAGGACGGCATCATGCCCGTGCTGGCACGAGTGTCGCGGGAGGTCGAGGGCGCGGTGCAGCGCGCTCGCGTGAAGCCATCGGTGCGGACGAAGTTCCAGGTCACCGCGCTACTGATGCGCGAGGAACGCGCCCGGGTGAAGGCCGACCCGGACCTTACCGAGGCCGGTCGGGACGAGCAGCTCAAGCGGCTCGACGGGATCGCCACGATCCTCGCGAAGACCGCGGCCCGCGACACCTCGCTGCTCGGGCTGCTCGACGAGCACGCGGTCGTCTCGGACGCCGCGAGGTCCCTCAAGCGTGAGCTGCTCGAGGACGCCGGCGTCGAGGCCCCGGCGGAGGAGATCGAGCCGTCCGAACCGGAGCTGGCCTCAGCGCCCGCCCAGCGTCAGGTCGTGCCCCAGTCGGTCGTGTCGCGACAGCTCGCCAACCCGTTCCTCGCCCCGGACTTCTCCTCAGCCCAGAACCGCCGCGTCCAGCCGCGCCGCCTGGCCGGCTGGGAGCTGCTCGGGCCGCTGTTCAAGTCCTTCGAGTACGGCGGGGCCTCATCGTGCATGGAGCTCCCCGAGCAGTCACCCGTCCGCGCCCCCAGCGACCTCGAGCTGATGCCGCACCAGGCACGGATGGTCGCTGCCGCCGCGGGCGGGCACCGCACCTTCCTGCTCGCCGACGAGCCGGGTCTCGGCAAGACGGCGCAGGCGCTGCTGGCCGCGCAGGCGGCGAACGCCTACCCCCTGCTGGTCGTCGTACCGAACGTCGTCAAGACCAACTGGGCACGTGAAGCCGCGCTCTGGACGCCCAACCGTCGGGCAACGGTGGTCCACGGCGACGGCGACACGATCGACGGCTTCGCGGACGTCGTCGTCGTGAACTACGAGGTGCTCGACCGGCACATCGGTTGGCTCGGTGACCTCGGGTTCCGCGGCATGGTCGTCGACGAGGCGCACTACATCAAGAACAAGAAGTCGCAGCGTTCCCAGCACGTGCTGGAGATCTCCGAGCGCATCCGCTCGCGCACCGGCAACCCGCTGCTGATGGCGCTCACCGGCACTCCGCTGATCAACGACATCGAGGACTTCAAAGCCATCTGGCAGTTCCTCGGCTGGATCGACGACAAGAAGCCGCTCGGCGAGCTCATGGAAGCCCTGGAGGAGACCGGCCTGACCCCCGCCGACCGCGGGTTCTACCCGGCGGCACGCACCAGCGTGATCGAGCGCGGGATCGTCCGTCGCCGCAAGGTGGACGTGGCGGCCGACATCCCGGCTCGGCGCGTCGCCGACCTGCCCGTCGAGCTCGACGACAGGGCCGGTCGGTCCATCCGCGCGGCCGAGCACGAGCTCACCCGTCGCCTCGTGAGCCGCTACGAGAGCGCCCTGGAGGCACGTCACGGCGACACCGTCGTCGAGGAGATCGATCGCGATCTCGTACGCCAGGTCGCCCGTTGGGAGCTGGCCGACAAGGCCGCCAAGTCCGACGAGAACGTGTTCTCCATGATGCGACGCATCGGTGAGGCGAAGGCCGGTCCCGCGGCCGACTACGCCGCCCAGCTCGCACGCAACGTCGGCAAGGTCGTGTTTTTCGCCAAGCACGTCGACGTGATGGACGCCGCCGAGGCGATCTTCGCCGAGCGCGGGATCCGGTTCGCGTCCATCCGCGGCGACCAGACGGCGTCGGCACGGCAGAAGCACATCGACGCGTTCACGAACGACCCAGACGTCGCCATCGCGGTCTGCTCGCTCACCGCGGCCGGCGTCGGCCTCAACCTGCAGGCCGCGTCCGACATGGTGCTCGCCGAGCTCTCCTGGACGGACGCGGAGCAGACACAGGCGATCGACCGCATCCACCGCATCGGGCAGGAGGAGCCCGTCACGGCGTGGCGCATCATCGCCGCGCAGACCATCGACACACGGATCGCGGAGCTGATCGACAGCAAGGCCGGGCTGGCCGCAAGGGCGCTCGACGGTTCCGACGAGGAGATGTCCTCCTCGACCGACGTGCAGCTCGACGCGCTGGTCGCTCTCCTCACGGACGCGCTCGCTGAGTCACTGCCGACGCCGCGACTGACCCCGGTCGGGGACTGATCCGGCTCGCAGCGTCCGCACGGCGGGCGACCGAGTCGCGCCGTCATCAGCAGCGCCTACCGCTCTCGGTCGGAAGGCTCGAGAGCCGAGCCGTCACCAACTTTGCCGACGGGGATCACGCTCAGCGTCCCGTCCGTCTCGAGGACCACGCGGGCCACCTTGTCCAGGCCGCCCACCCCGTTGCTGCGGACCGCCTGCCGGACCTCGGCGGGGGTCAGGCGTTGTCTGCGTAGGGCCACATGGTCTACGACACCGTCCCTGAGCACCGTGGTGGGCCCGGCCGTGACGGCCAACCGCCCGGGGCCCGTATGCGCAGTCGTCCAGGACACCGCCATCTGCAGGACCACCAGGACGGCCAACGCGATCGCACCCTCGCTCCACGAGACGTCGGCACTCAGCAGGATCGTCGCGAGCGTCGAGCCGAGCGCGACCGTGACCACGAAGTCGAACGCGTTGAGCTTGGCCAGCGTGCGTTTGCCGGAGATCCGAAGCAGCACGACCAGGACGACGTACGCTGCCGCGCCGACGGCGACGACACGTCCCAGGTCTGCCCACGAGTCGAACCACATCGCGTATCACCTCCGTCGACCGGCTGCTGCCGGAGCTCAAGTGCTGCCGGAGCCACCATGGCCCGGCACGCGGCAGGGCGCAGGCCGAGGGCCGCGCCCGCTGGTCCGTGAACCCGCCCGGGGAATCGATCACCGGAAGCAGGACCACCAGTTCGCCGGTCCGGCGGAGTACCGTCACGGTTCTCGGCGGACGGTGCGAGACGCGGGAGAGATCATGACCGACGGGGACGCGATACGCCTGAAGCCCGTCTACGAGCCGGCGGTGTACGCCGCGCGCGAACCACGCCGTGGTGCTTGAAGAATTCCTCGAGGAGCGCACGTGAGACCGGACCAACCCGACGTGCCGCCCGGTCAGGAGCCGAGCTGGGAGGGCGAAGCGAGCTGGGAGCCCGAAGGAGGGGAGGCCGCGTGCTGGCTCGGCAACGTCTGCACCGAGTGCGGTGCGCTCGTCGAGGACCGCGGCACTCCGTGCTGGCGGTGCGGCGAGCCCCCAACGGTCCATGGCTAGCAGTGTCGTCTCGCGTCTTGAGGGACAAACGAGCACACTCACTTCCTACACGCGTATGGTCTGTTGGCGTTTGTCCCCGCGTGAAGGAGTGACATGGATCCCCAGCTAGAGACCGTCCTCGACGAAGTGCTTCGTCGCAACCCGGGAGAGGCCGAGTTCCACCAGGCCGTCCGGGAGGTCTTCGATTCCCTTGGCCCGGTGCTCCGCAAGCACCCGCAGTACGTCGAAGCGGCAGTGCTCGGGCGGATCTGCGAGCCGGAGCGCCAGATCATCTTCCGCGTCCCGTGGGTCGACGACGCCGGTCAGGTCCAGATCAACCGCGGGTTCCGGGTCGAGTTCAACTCCGCCCTCGGCCCGTACAAAGGTGGCCTTCGGTTCCACCCGTCCGTGTACCTCGGCATCGTCAAGTTCCTCGGCTTCGAGCAGGTCTTCAAGAACGCCCTCACGGGCATGCCGATCGGTGGCGGCAAGGGCGGATCCGACTTCGACCCTCGGGGGCGCTCCGACGGCGAGATCATGCGGTTCTGCCAGTCCTTCATGTCTGAGCTCTACCGGCACATCGGCGAGTACACCGACGTCCCGGCCGGCGACACCGGCGTCGGTGGCCGCGAGATCGGTTACCTGTTCGGCCAGTACAAGCGCATCACCAACCGGTACGAGTCCGGAGTGCTGACGGGCAAGGGCATCACCTGGGGCGGCTCGCTCGTGCGCACCGAGGCAACCGGGTACGGCACGGTCGTCTTCGCCGAGCACATGCTCAATACCCGCAACGAGAGCCTCGACGGCCAGCGCGTCGTCGTGTCAGGATCCGGCAACGTCGCGGTACACGCGATCGCCAAGGCCCAGAAGCAGGGCGCCCAGGTGGTCTCGTTCTCGGACTCCTCGGGCTACGTCGTCGACGAGGGCGGTGTCGACGTGGATCTCCTCCGCCAGATCAAGGAGGTCGAGCGCGGCCGCGTCGCCGACTACGTGGAGCGCCGGCCCGGGGCGCGGCTGGTCGAGGACGGCCGGATCTGGGACGTCCCGGCGAACGTCGCCCTTCCCTGCGCCACCCAGAACGAGATCACCGAGGACGACGCGAAGCGCCTGATCGCGAACGGCGTCTCCGCCGTCGCCGAGGGTGCCAACATGCCGACCACGTCGGAGGCCGCCTCGCTCCTGCAGCAGGCGGGCGTGCTCTTCGGCCCCGGCAAGGCGGCCAACGCCGGCGGCGTCGCCACATCGGCGCTCGAGATGCAGCAGAACGCGTCGCGGGACTCGTGGTCCTTCGAGTACACCGAGGAGCGCCTCGAGGGAATCATGGCGGACATCCACGACCGGTGCATCGAGACCGCGGACGAGTACGGCGAGCCCGGAAACTACGTGCTCGGCGCCAACATCGCCGGCTTCACAAAGGTGGCCGACGCGATGATCGCCCTGGGCGTGGTGTGAGCGGCGGGGCGCGCGGGGGACGGGTACCACGCCGCGCGCCCCGGCCTGGGCAGTGGTAGACAGAAGCCATGTCGCAGGCCCACCCCTTCCAGCCGAACCTGCATCCCGACGACGAGCAGGGCATCCCGGCGGCGGACCCGGGCCCGGGCGCGCCGCCCACCGCACCGGGGTTCGGCGAGGGTTACGAACCCTCGGAGTACGACGACGAGGAAGCCCAGGACGAGGGCTCGGACGACCGCGAGTCGGACGACGAGGACGTTCCGGGCAAGGACGACGAGCCCTCCGGCACCGAAGCGAACGTGTTCGAACCACCTGACCCGGATGATGTCCGGCGCGACGGTGCATCGTCCGAGTGAGCACGCCGCCGCACTGCCATGACCCAAGGCTGTCAGGCGAGCAGGAGCAGCACCGCCGCGAGCGCCAGGAACGCCGAGGTGGCGCCGTGGATGCCGTAGACGCCACGGGGTGCGGGCCGGGACATTCTTGACCACCCCGACGCGTCCGGTCGGCAGTGAGCTGCGTCCACCCCGTCTCATACCCGCCCGGAGCCGATCACAGCGAGCGTGCGCCGCGTCAGCTCGTCGATCGTGATCCGGTCGAAGTCGCGCACGGCGCTGCGCACGTGCACGTGCGTCGTGCCCACGAGCTCGCTCGGCACGGCAGCCGCACCGTGTAGAGCGCCGTAGACGCTGCCCACGGTGGCGCCGTTCGAGTCGGTGTCACGACCGCCGGCGATCGTCAGACCGACGGCCTCGATGAACGACCCACCCCACAGCAAGCCGATCGCGATGAGGGCGGCGTTGTTGACCGTGTGCACCCACGGGTACCGGGAGAACGTCCGGTCCACCGAATCGAGGGCCTCGGTGGCGGTCGCACCGCTCGCGCGCAAGCGCAGCATGTCGTTGATCGCGACCGCCAACCGGGAGCCGGCCGGCACCAGCTGGAGCGCGGTGGTCACGACCTCCTCGATGTCATCCGCGGCGAGGGCGCACGCTGCTAGCGCCGCCGCCCAGAGCTCGCCGAACACGCCGTTGCCCGTGTGGCTCAGCCGGGCGTCGACCAGCGCGAGCCTGGCGGCGGCAGCGGGATCGCCGGGGTTGACGTATCCGAAGGCATCGCCCCGGATCAGTGCTCCGATCCACTCGCGGTACGGGTTGGCGCGCGTCGCGGTCTCCGGCGGGCGAACACCGTGGACGAGGTTGCGGTACGCGGCCCGCTCCGCGGTGTAGGTCTGCGTGAACGGCACCCGGTCCAGCCACTCGCGCGCCACGTCCTCGGTGGTGAGGTCCGTTCCGTAGGTTTCCAGCAGGTGCAGAGCGACGATGGTCCAGTCGATGTCGTCGTCCCGGGGGACGTCGGAGAAGCGGCCGGCGGTGGCGACGGGCGCGGAGGGGTGCAGTGCCGGCACGCCCTCCGGGAGCGGGTCGAGCAACGGCAGGTAGCCCCGCAGCGGCCACTGACCGGCGGCACGCAGATAGATCTCGACCTGGCGGGGGTCGAGCCCCTCGATCGGCTTGCCGAGGGTGTTGCCCACGCAGCGCCCCAGCCACGCTCCGCGGATACGCTCGGCGAGCTCGAGGGACTCGTACGGTGCCGGCGCCACGATCTCGGCCAAGGCGTGCAGCGTCGCGTCGTCGTCCGGCTCGTCGAAGGTCCAGTCGGGGGAGCGGACCGCCCGCGCGAGCCGGACGGCGATCAGGTCGAGACGCGCCAGGTCTCCGTCGGCGGCCGCGGCCCTGGCTTGCTCCTCGAGGTCGTCGACCACGAAGCCGCTGATTCGCAGCTGCTCCGCCTCGTCGGGAACCAGGTCGCGCGGGTCCAGGACATCGTGCACGGTGTTGCTCCCTCGTGGTTCGTACGTCTTCCGGATGCTTGCCGCCGCGCCGGCGGGCTCACCCCTTGACGGCCCCGGACAGGAATCCCTGGGTCACCTGCTTCTGCAGGACCAGGAAGACGAGGACGACCGGAAGGATCGTGATCAGCGTTCCGGCCGCCAGCGGACCGATGTCGATGGAGCGGCCGCCCATGAAGACGTACAGCCCCGTGGTCAGGGGGCGATAGTTTCCGCCAGGCAGGTACAGCAGGGGGACGAGGAAGTTGTTCCAGTTCTGCACGAACGTGAAGACGGCGAGAGCGGCGGCGCCGGAGCTGACCAGCGGCGTCATGATCCTGACGAAGATCTGCCACTCCGACGCACCGTCGATGCGCGCGGCCTGCTCCAGCTCGTTCGGAAGATCCGTGAAGAAGGCCCGCATGAAGAACGTGCCGAAGGCGAGCCCCGTCGAGGCGAGCACGAGGTTGACGCCCAGCAGGGTGTCGAGCAGGCCGAGGCCGCGGAGCTGGAAGTAGAGCGGGATCATGTAGGTGAAGAAGGGGACGAGCAGCCCGGCGACCACCAGGTAGAACACGATCGTGCGGCCGGGGAAGGGCAGGCGCGCGAACGTGTACCCGGCCATGGTCGAGAGCACGACCACGAGAAGGGTGCTCGGCACGCTCAGCAAGAAGCTGTTCACGACGTAGCCGCCGAACCCGCCGACGGTCCAGGCCGAGATCAGGTTCTCGGCCGAGACCGAGGAGAAGAACCCGAACGGGTTCACCTGGACGTCCTCCGGCGTCTTCAGGGTCGTGGACAACGTGAGGATGACCGGGAAGAGAGCCATCAAGGAGAGCACGATCAACAAGGCGTGCTTTCCGGTCAGTGTGGCGAGGCGCCGCGACGGTGTGCGGTTCTGCTGTGCGGTCATGCTCCGGTCCCTTGCATCGACATCCGCCGCTGGAGGCGGTTGAGCGCGACGGTGAACGGGATGGCCAGCAGCGTGATGACCAGGGCGAGGGCTGTCCCGTAGCTGATGCGGTTGAGCTCGAACGCGCTCGAGTACGCGTACGTCCCGAGGACCTCCGTGGCGCCCGCGGGACCTCCGCCGGTCATCACGAAGACGATGTCGAACACGCCGAACCCCCCGATCAGCGTGACGGTCGTGACCATCAGGAACACGGGCATGATCTGCGGCAGGATGACGTACCAGAGGCGCTGGACGTTGTTGGCGCCGTCCAGGGTCGCTGCCTCGACGAGCTCGATGTCGACGTTCCTCAGCGCGGACAGGAAGATCACGAAGACGAACCCCGCGGTCGCCCAGATGGCGGTTCCCAGGACGGCGTAGAGCGCCGTGCTCGGGTTGCCCAGCCAGCCGGTCTGCAGCTCGCCGAGACCGATGACCTCGAGGACCTGGTTGAGCCAGCCGCGGATGGGGTCGTAGATCCATCCCCACACCACACCGATCGCAACCTGGGGCAGGACGTACGGCAGGAAGAACGCCACCCGGTAGACGGCGTGCGCGCGCCGAACGTTCCACACCATCAGCGCGAGCACGAGCCCGATGACGAGCGGCGCAGCCGTACCCAGTGCGATCCAGATCGCGTTGTTCTTCAGCGCTTCGCCCACCCGCGGGTCGACGAGCAGCTCCGCGAAGTTGGCGAGCCCCACGAACGGGGGGCTCGGGTCCAGACCGTCGAAGTCGACGAGGGCGAAGTAGACGGCGTTGACGAGCGGCACGAGGAAGAACAGGGTCACCATGACCGCCAACGGCGCCACCAGCAGGATTCCGAGGCGGGCCTGCGCGCGTCGGGTCACCCGCGGCGCCTGGTACGTCGCCGAGCGCTTGCGGGTCCGCCGGCTCCGTGCCGATCTCGTCCCGGCCGCCGGCCGGACGTCGGTCTGCGCCGTCATCAGCCCTGGGCCGCGTCCTGCAGCTGCTGCGCGACCTCGTCGGCCGTGGCCTGGTCGGACAGGATCGCCTGCATGCCGTTGAACATCACCTCGTTGAAGGCAGGAGTGGTCAGCACGTCGATGTTGAGGCCGAAGTCACCCTGGCCCGACCCGAACGCCTCGGCGTCCGCCAGCACCTCCTCGAACAAGGGCGAGATGTCCACGCCCTCCGTGTCGGCCGGGAACGGCGGGATGACGGTGAGGTTCTCGACCATCCACCGCCCGTGCTCCGGGGAGGCGAGGAAGTCGAGCAGCTTCAGCGCCGCGTCGGGATGCTCGGTCTCCGCTGTGATCATCGGCCCGGACCCGAGTCCGGCGCTGAAGATGCCGGGGCCGTCCGGGGCGGGGAAGGGGATGTAGCCGACCTCGAAGTCGGTGTTCTGCGTGATGCCGTCGGCGAGCCAGCTGCCGGTCGGGATCATTGCCGCGTCGCCCGAGTAGAACAGCGCGTTCCCGGAGTCGTACGAGATCGACGTCGGCGACGGCGGCAGGTATCCGGCCTGCTGCCAGCGCTCCCACAGCTCGAGCGCCCCGACCACCTCGGGGGAGTTCCACGACCGCTCGCCGTCGATGAGCTCCTGCATTCCCTCCGAGCCGATGCTGCTGGACAGCGCGATGCTGAGCAGGTGACCGCCCTGCCAACCCTCCTGGTCGCTCACCGCCAAGGGCACGAGATCGGCCTGGCGGACGGTCTCGGCCGCGGCCTCGAGGTCGGCGAGGTCCTGCGGTTCCTCGATGCCGAGCTCGTCGAAGACCTCGGCGTTGTAGAAGATTCCGAGGGTCTCCATCTCGCCCGGTATCCCGTAGACCATCCCGTCCTGGGTGACGCGCTCTCGTGCGAAGTCGTAGACCTCCCAGCCGTACTCCTCGTAGGCGTCCGTCAGGTCGTAGAGGAGGCCGGCCTCGGCCAGGGCGCCGCCGAAGCTCGGTCCCGATCCCCAGCTGATGACGTCCGGCGCATCGCCGGAGCGCAGCTGGGTCTGCAGGACCGTACGCATGGTGTCGAACGGCATGGTGTCCAGCTCCACCGTGATCCGGGGGTTCGCGGACTCGAACTCGTCGAGCCGGGAGCGCAGCCGGTCCTCCGCGGCCGCATCCTCGAGCTGCTCGACGAGGTAACGCAGCGTCACGCCCTCGCCATCGGCCGAGGGTTCCGATCCGGTGTCTGTGTTGTTGGTTCCGGTGCACGCCGTGACCGCCAGCATGAGGGCGGTCGCGAGCGGTACGGCAAGAGTCCGAGGCTTCATCGTCGTCGCAATCCGTTGGCGTTCGTCTGCCGCGGCCCGAGGTTCGATCGCTGCGGCATTGATCAGGGCGATGCCGGACCGGCGGCCGGCTGTTTGCCGGACTCTATCTTTTCAGCGCGCAATCAATTGTGTCAACCGTCACACTCGCCCGCGTACAGCGTCAGGCGGTCGCGCCGGCGGAGCCGCGCACCCGCGGGAACTCGGCCTGGATGGCGAGCGACGCGGCGCCGCGCGCCCACTCCAGGAAGTCCATCGGTCGCACGATGAGCTCGGCGCGCGGTGTCGGGTGGATGTCGTACTCCCGGAAACCCTCGTGCAGCGCGTCCGGCGCGATCTCGGCGAGGTGAACGCCCTCGCCGGAGAGGATGATGCGCTCCACGCCGGTCAGCACGGCCACCGCGTTGGCGGCGCGGCCGAGCGCGTGCGAGGCCTCTCGGACGACACGCAACGCGACGACGTCGTCCGAGGTGGCCAGGCGGAGGGCCTCCGCGAAGCTCGTCGCGCGATGGTGCCCGACGGACACGGCCGCCGCGATCGCGTCGGAGACGAGATAGGCGCTCATGCATCCGCGGTGGCCGAGCGGGCACAGCGGGCCCGAGGGCTCGACCGGGAGGTGGCTCACCGGCGTCGCCTCCGTCGGGACGATCTCGTCGTTGACGACGAGGCCGTAGCCGATCCCCGCTCCCACCGTGAGCAGGGCGAAGCTCTGATGCCCTCGTCCGTGGCCGAACCAGTGCTGCACCGTGGTGAGGCCGACGACGTCGTTGTCCACGTAGACCGGCACGTCGAGCCGTTCGCGGAGCAGAGCACGGAACGGGACGTCCTGCCACCCGAGGAAAGGGGAGTCGACGACGTTCTCACCTTCGGCCACGTGGCCACCCACGGTCACGCCGACGGCGTCGAGCGGCACGTCACCGCCGGCGCGGAGCTCGGCGACCACGCGTGCCACGGTCTCCACCACGTCCGAGGTCCGGCTCGGCCGGATCGGCACCGTCACGGTGTCCAGGACGCGTGCCCGCAGATCGGTCGCCACCGCGTACAGGGTGTCGGTCGTGAGCTTGACGCCGATGTACCGGTGCCGTTCCGCGAGCACGTCCAGGGCGAGCGCGGTCCTTCCGCGCTCGGCCGTGCGGACGGTGGCCGACTCCACGAGGAGTCCGGCGTCCAGCAGCGGTCGTACGATCCGTGTCACCGTCGCGGCAGAGATGCCCATGCGGTCGGCGAGGCTTGCCCTGGACTGCGCGCCGTGGACGAGGATGTCGACCGCGACGTTGCGCGCGAGGTTGGGCAGGCCGACGTCCGGCCGGATCTCAGACAACGTCGGCCTCTGCGCGATAGTCGAGGACCACCTGGAGGACGTCCTGGTCGGCGTCCAGCATCTCGAACGCCGCCGGGGCCTCATCGGCAGGCACGGTGTGGGAGATCAGACCGACCAGGTCGATCGACCCTCGGCGGGCGAGATCCAGGACCGTTCGGGACATCCGCAGCTCGTCCCAGCGGTGCTGCAGAGCCGGCGCGACGCCGGAGATCTGGGAACCGACGATCGCCACGCGGTTGTGATGGAACTCCTCGCCGAGCCGCACGGCGTCGGCGCCGCCCTGGTAGAAGCCGGCCGCGACCACACGCGAGCTGTACGCGACCGAGCGCACCGCCTCGTGCAGCGCGCCATGGTTCCCACTCATTTCGATGGCGACGTCCGCGCCGCGACCATCGGTCAGCTCGCGGACCTGGACGGCGATGTCCTGGGAGACGGGATCGAGCACGTGCGCGGCGCCTAGGTCAGCGGCGGTGTTCCGGCGGATCGCGACGGGGTCGACCACGACGACGTCCGCCCCGTTGAGTCGGGCGAGCTGGGCGGTGAGCTGACCCGGGACACCACCACCGAAGACGACGACCGCCTCACCGACGTGGATGTCGGCGTCCAGGACGGCGTTGAGGGCGATGGCGCCGATCTTGGCGAAGACTCCCGTAATGTCCTGGGCCCCTGCCGGCATGACCCTGGGCGCGACCCAGGCCGCGTCCCGGACGACCGATGAACGATGCCCCCACGTCCCCCAGACGAGGGCACCGGCAAGGGCCGGGTCCACGCCGGGGCCGAGCTCCGAGACCCAGCCCACCTCTTCGTATCCCCAGGCGTCCAGCGGGTAGGTGTGGGTCGCCTCGCCGGGGACGAACAACCGGCGCTCGGCGTCCCACCGGTTGCTCAGGTAGGGGTTCGTCCCTCGGTATGCGGTCAGCTCTGTGCCGGCCGAGATGCCCGACCATGCAGTCGTGAGCCGGACCTGACCTGGCCCGAGCGGCTCGTCGTCGACATCGACGACCTCTGCCTGACGCGGCCCGCTGAATCGGACGAGTCGTCCCACGAGGAAATCCCTTCTCGGTCGGCCCGCACCCGGCGGCCTGGACACCATTGCCGCGTCAATCCTTGCAACATGCAAAGAAGGAGGTCAAGGGGCCATGCCACCCGTGGGTCCGCCAGCGCCCCGCTCAGGCCGACCGGCGCCGCACGAACGTGGCCGAAAGCCACCGACGGCGACGTCACCTCCATGAGCGAGCGATAACGGGGCTGCCCGCGTGGGAGGACACGACGACGACCTCGTCGACGTGCGGCGGCTCGGTCACCAGCAGCACCACCGAGTTGGACCGCCCGGTTGGGAGAACATCAACGACCTCGAGCCCGAGCTCCTCGACGACTACCCGGCCACGCCCGAGGGCCAGGCATCGTGGTTGCGCGCCGGCCGGGACGTCGTCGCCGGCGCCCTCGGCGGGCGGGGCCCGGGGATCGTCTACCGGGAGCCGGCCTGGACGGCCGTGCACGGCGCCGGGTGGGATCCCGAGGACCCCACGTCCGGCCCATGCGGGCTGAACGGGCGAGCATGCCGTAGCGGTCCCAGCTGTTCCATCCCTCGGCGGGGCAGCGGCTGGGGAACGGTACGGGTCGGTCTGGTGGTTCACGCGACGCTCCTCGCCGCCGCGGGCAGTTGATGATTCCTTCTCCACAAGATGGCGCATTCTTTATGCGCGAAATTGTCCGTTCGTCTCATTCTGAGAATTGACGCGGCACATGTGGGCGGGTTGGGGAACAATGTGAGTGCGATGCCCCCTGATACCCCCGCCGGGTCCCACCTGACGACCCCTGCCTCCATCCGCCGTCTCTACCCCTATGTCCGCTCGGCGCTGCCGCATCTCCTCGGCGGCATGCTCGCGGCGCTCGGTGCCAGCCTCGCCGCGCTGGCGATCCCGCGGGTGCTCGAGAGGATCGTCGACGGCCCGCTGTCCGCGGCCGTCGGCGAACGCGACTTCTCCGCGCTCGTGTGGCCGGTGGTCCTCGTCCTCGCTCTCGGGATCGCGGAGGCGGGCCTGATCCTGCTGCGCCGGACGCTCGTGATGTTCCCGGGCACGCGCGTCGAGTCCGAGATGCGCATGGCGATGTTCCGGCACCTGCAGGACCTGCCCATCGCCTTCCACGACCGCTGGTCGGGCGGGCAGCTGCTGTCCCGGAGCATGGCCGACCTCGGCCTGCTGCGCCGTTGGCTCGTCTTCGGTGCGCTCCAGCTCGTCGTCAGCTTCCTCACGATCATCGTCGGTATCGGGATCCTGCTCGCCACGGCCGGGTGGCTCGGCCTGATCTATCTGGCCGGCTCCATCCCGGTCACGGTCATCGCTTATCGGTTCTCCCGCAGGTACCGGGTCATCGCCCGCATGTCGCAGGACCAGTCCGGCGACCTCGCGAACACCGTCGAGGAATCCGTGCACGGCATCCGCGTGCTCAAGGCGTTCGGACGCGGCCGGGACGCCCTCCACTCGTTCACGGGCCAGGCCGAACAGCTGCGCCAGACCGAGATCCAGAAGGCCAACACGCAGTCGATGGTGGTCGTCGCGCTGCAGCTCATCCCGGAGGTGACGCTGGCCGTCTCGATGGTGGTCGGTGCGGTGCTCGTCGCCGACGACCAGATCAGCGTCGGTGCGCTGGCGGCGTTCTTCGCGACGGCGGCCGTCATCAACGGCCCCGTCGTCGACCTCGGGATGACGCTGTCGATGACCTTGAACGCCCGGACCGCCATCGACCGCTACTTCGAGGTGCTCGAGACGACCAACGCCGTCACGGACCCGGCCGACCCCGACGAAGCGGGCACGCCGGCGTCCGAGAAGGGCTCGCACGTGCGCCTGCGTGAGGTGACGTTCGCGTACGACGACGCCTCCGCCCCCATCCTCGACAGGGTCGACCTCGAGCTGCCCGCCGGGACCACCACCGCGCTGGTCGGTCTCACCGGCTCCGGCAAGTCCACGCTGTCCATGCTGGTGCCCCGGCTCTACGACGTGACGGGCGGCGCTGTCGAGATCGACGGCGCCGACGTCCGGCGGCTTCGGCGCGCCGACGTGCGTTCCGCCGTCGCCGTCGCGTTCGAGGACCCGACGCTGTTCTCCGCCTCCATCCGCGAGAACGTGCTCCTCGGGGTCGACGACGCGATGCCCGACGAGGACAAGGAAGCGCTGCTGCACGAGTCGATCGACGTCGCCCAGGCAGCTTTCGTCTACGACCTGCCGGAGGGCGTCGAGACTCGCATCGGGGAGGAGGGTCTGTCGCTCTCGGGCGGGCAGCGCCAACGCCTCGCCCTCGCCCGGGCGATCGCCTCCCGGCCTCGGGTGCTGGTGCTCGACGACCCGCTCTCCGCGCTCGACGTCACCACCGAGGAGGCGGTCAGCGTCCGGTTGCGGGAGGTGCTCGCCGGCACCACCAACCTGATCATCGCCCACCGGCCCTCGACCGTGGCGCTGGCGGACCGGGTCGCGGTCCTGCAGCAGGGGCGCATCACCGCCGTCGGAACCCACCGCGATCTGCTGGCCACCGACCCGCACTACCGGTACATCATCTCCACCCTGGAGGAGGACGCCGCCGACCACGGCGTCGGACACCTGCCCGACGGCGACGCCTTCCCCGACGAGGACGGTTCCGCCTCCGGGGCCGAGGACCGGACGAGAGGAGCGCGGCTGTGAGCGCGACGCCACAGACCCGGCGCGTCACCGCGACGACGAACGAGGACGAGACACTCCTGAGCCTCGAGCAGAGCCACGCGGTCCGCAGCCGTTCGCTCGGGCTCCTCGGCAACCTGCTCTCTCCGCACAAGAAGGCCCTCGCCATCACGGGCATCCTGGTCGTCCTCTCCACGGTCGGCCAGGTCGCCGGCCCGGCGCTCGTCGCGCTCACCATCGACCGGGCTATCCCGCAGCTCGTCGAGGGCGACGCGACCCTCCTCAGCGTCTACGGGGCCGCGTACGTGCTGGCCGCGGTGGTCGGCGGGCTCGCCGGCGGTGCCTTCATCCGGCACGCCGCGCGCATCGCGCAGGGCGTGCTGCTCGACCTGCGCCGCCGCGTCTTCCGCCAGACACAGCGGCTCTCGCTCGAGTTCCACGAGACCTACACCTCGGGGCGGATCATCTCTCGCCAGACCTCCGACCTCGAGGCGTTGCGCGAGCTCCTCGACGGCGGCCTCACCGGCGTCATCTCCTCGATGATGCTCATGGTCTTCATCGCCGGGAGCCTCACCCTCCTCGACTGGCAGTCCGGCCTCATCCTGGCGGGTGCCATGGTGCCGGCGGGCATGCTGACGCGCTGGTTCCAGAAGCGCTCGCAGGTCTTCTACCGCCAGCAGCGCACCGCCTCGGCCCGGCTGATCGTCAAGTTCGTCGAGACCATGACGGGCATGCGCGCCGTCCAGGCCTTCCGGCGCGAGTCGACCACCGAGGGCGACTACGGCGACCTGTCGAACGACTACCGGGAGGCGAACCTCAGGACGTTCGGCCTCAACGGCCGGTACCAGCCCGGGCTCATGCTGATCGGCAACGTCACCGTCGCCGTCGCGCTCGCCGTCGGCGGGTGGCGGGTGCTGAACGGCACGATGGACGTCGGTGTCCTCGCCGCCGCGCTGCTGTACGTCAAGCGCTTCTTCCAGCCGATCCAGCAGGTCGGCATGTTCTACAACGCGTTCCAGTCGGCGGCGGCCGCCCTGGAGAAGGTCTCCGGCCTGCTGGCGGAGGAACCGACCGTCGTCGAGCCCGAGAAGCCGAGACCGCTGGAGAAGCCCCGCGGGGACCTGCGCCTCGACCACGTGCGATTCGCCTACGGTGACGGGCCGGTCGTCCTGCCGGACCTGGACCTGCACATCCCGGCCGGGCAGACGGTCGCGCTGGTGGGGACCACGGGCGCGGGCAAGTCGACGCTGGCGAAGCTCGTCACGCGGTTCTACGACACCACCGACGGTCACGTGCTGCTGGACGGCATCGACCTGCGCGAGCTGTCCTCGAAGGACCTACGGCGCGCGGTCGTCATGGTGACCCAGGAGGCGTACCTGTTCAGCGGCTCGGTCCGGGAGAACATCGCGCTGGGACGGCCGGACGCCCCGCAGGAGGACATCGAGGCCGCTGCCCGGGCGGTGGGCGCGCACGAGTTCATCCTGAACCTGCCGGACGGTTACGACACCGAGGTGAACAAGCGCGGCGGCCGCGTCTCCTCGGGCCAGCGTCAGCTGCTCTCGTTCGCCCGCGCGTTCCTCGCCGATCCCGCCGTGCTCGTCCTGGACGAGGCGACATCGTCCCTCGACATCCCGGGGGAGAAGCTGGTCCAGCACGGGCTGCAGACGCTGCTCTCGGACCGCACCGCGATCATCATCGCGCACCGCCTGTCCACGGTGGCGATCGCGGACCGGGTGCTCGTCATGGCGCACGGCCAGGTCGTCGAGGACGGTACGCCGGCCGACCTGATCGCCGGGGACGGTCGGTTCGCCGCGCTGCACACGGCCTGGCAGGACTCGCTGGTCTGACCCGGGAGGAGCCACGTGGCCACCATCGACCTCAACTCCGACATGGGGGAGGGCTTCGGGCGCTGGGAGCTCGGTGACGACGAGGCCATGCTCGGCGTGGTCACCAGCGCCAACATCGCCTGTGGTTTCCACGCCGGGGACCCCGAGGGCCTCGGCCGCACGGTCGAGGCGGCACACCGACGCGGCGTCGTCATCGGTGCCCACCCGGCGTACCGGGATCTCGCCGGCTTCGGCCGCCGCTACGTCGACGCCACGCCCGCGGAGCTGCGCGCCGACGTGATCTACCAGGTCGGCGCCCTGCAGGGACTGGCCCGCTCCGTCGGCGCGACCGTGCACTACGTCAAGGCGCACGGCGCCCTGTACAACACCATCGCCCACGACGAGTTGCACGCGTCCGCCGTCCTCGCCGCCGTCAAGGACGTCGACCCCTCCCTCGTGGTGCTCGGCCTCGCCGGTTCCCCACTCCTGGACAAGGCACGCGAGGCCGGCCTGGCCGTGTGCGCGGAGGCGTTCGCCGACCGCGCCTACACCTCCGGCGGCGAGCTGGTCTCGCGGCGGGAGCCCGGCGCGGTGCTGCACGACCCCGACGTCGTCGCCGAGCGGATGGTGCGGCTCGTCGAGTCCGGCACGATCGAGGCCATCGACGGTTCCGCGGTCCGGGTCCGGGCCGACTCGATCTGCGTGCACAGCGACTCCCCGGGCGCCGTGGCCATGGCGCGGCAGGTCCGCTCCGCGCTGGCACGCGCCGGCGTGGGACTCCGGGCCTTCGCCGGCCCAGCCGGCTGATGCGCGTGCTCCGCGCCGGCCTGGACGCGGTGCTCGTCGAGGTCGACACCCTGGACGAAGCCCTGGCGCTGCTCGGCTCGCTACACGAGGATCCGCCCGACGGCGTGACCGACCTCGTGCCCGGCGCGCGCACCGTGCTGCTGCGCTACGTCCCGGCACGCACGACGGCGGAGCGGCTGGCCCAACAGGTCGGCCGGCTACGTCCGGGCTCGACCACGCCCGCCGCCTTCGAACCTGCCGCCGGTGAGCCTACCGCCGGCGAGCTGGTCGAGGTGCCGGTCGTCTACGACGGCGAGGACCTCGCCGAGGTGGCCGAGCTCCGCGGCCTGAGCACCGGGGAAGTGGTCGGCCGGCACACCGCGCCGGTGTACTCGGTCGCGTTCACGGGTTTCGCCCCGGGCTTCGCCTACCTCTCCGGCGGCGACCCGGCGCTTCGTGTGCCGCGGCGAGAGACCCCGCGCACCTCGATCCCAGCGGGATCGGTGGCGATCGCCGGCGAGTTCAGCGGTGTCTACCCACGCGCCGGCCCCGGCGGCTGGCGACTGATCGGCCGCACGGACGTCGTGCTGTTCGATCTGGACCGGGAGCCGCCGGCGCTCCTGCGTCCGGGCGGGCGCGTCCGGTTCCTCGCCGTGCGCGAGGAGGTCCGAGCACGACCGACCGCGACGGGCACCGGCTCGGCGCGGCTTTCCACCGCTGCCACCCAGCCGACCGGTCAACGACCGCGGGGCACCCTGGAGGTCCTCGACCCCGGGGCGCAGGCGCTCCTGCAGGACCTCGGCCGCTCCGGCGTCGCCTCGCTGGGTGTCTCACCGTCCGGCGCCATGGACCGTGGCGCGCTGCGGCGCGCGAACCGCCTCGTCGGAAACCCGCCCGCGGCGACGACGGTCGAGGCTGCCCTCGGTGGGCTCACCCTCCGCGCGCACGGTGACGTCGTGGTGGCCACCGCCGGTGCGCCCGCTTCCGTCACGGTCGCCGGCCGAGCTTTCCCGCCCGGGACCGCCGTCGCCGTCGACGACGGCGAGACCCTCGAGCTGGGTGCCCCGGCCACCGGCGTCTACACCTATGTCGCGGTCCGCGGCGGGCTGGACGTGCCGGTCGTCCTGGGCAGCGGCTCCCGCGACGTGCTCGCGGGCCTCGGTCCGGAACCCCTGCGCGGGGGCGACCGCCTCGCCGTCGGGACGGACGCCGTCGCCGCGGTCGCCATCGAGGAGGTGGCCCCTGATCTGCCGGCGCCGGGGGAGACGGTGACGCTCGACGTCGTCCTCGGCCCGCGGACCGACTGGTTCCCGCCCTCGGCGCTCGACCTCTTCATCGCGCAGGACTGGGCCGTCAAGAGGTCGAACCGGGTGGGGCTGCGCCTGGCGGGCGAGGTGCCGCTCGAGCGCATCGACAACGCCGAGCTGCCGAGCGAGGGGACCGTACGCGGCGCGCTGCAGGTGCCGCCGGACGGTCAGCCGGTGCTGTTCATGGCCGACCACCCGCTCACCGGCGGCTACCCGGTGGCAGGAGCCGTCGCCGCCTACGATCTCGACCGTGCGGCACAGTTGCCGGTCGGGGCCTCCGTCCGGTTCCGTATCGCCATCTCGTTCGCCGAGCTGGCCACGACCGAGCAGGAGGGCGCTCGATGAGGAAGGTGCTCATCGCGAACCGGGGCGAGATAGCGGTGCGCGTCGCCCGGGCCTGCGCCGAGTACGGGGTCGCGTCGGTCGCGGTCTACGCCGACGCGGACGCCGACGCGCCCCACGCCAGGCTGGCCGACGAGGCGTACGCGCTGCCGGACGGTTACCTCGACGTCGACGGTCTCCTCGACGTCGCCGCACGCGCCGGCGCGGATGCGGTGCATCCTGGGTACGGCTTCCTGTCGGAGAGTGCCGCGGCCGCGGCGCGGGTCGAGGAGGCCGGCCTGGTCTGGATCGGGCCGACGCCGGCGACGATCGCCCGGCTCGGGGACAAGGCCCTGGCCCGCGAGGTGGCCCGCTCCGTCGGCGCGCCCCTCGCGCCGGGCAGCGACGGACCCGTGGGCTCGGCCGATGACGTCGTGGCGTTCGCCCGCGAGCACGGGCTGCCCGTGATGATCAAGGCCGCCCACGGCGGCGGCGGCCGCGGGCTCCGGGTGGTCCGGCGGCTGGAGGAGGTCACCGGCCTCTACGACGCCGCTGCCCGCGAGGCCGCGGCAGCGTTCGGCCGCGGGGAGTGCCTCGTCGAGAAGTACCTGGAGCGACCCCGGCACGTGGAGGTGCAGGTTCTCGGTGACGGCACCGGCGGCGTCGTGGTCCTCGGCACCCGGGACTGCTCGGTGCAGCGTCGCAGCCAGAAGCTCGTTGAAGAGGCGCCGGCCCCGTTCCTCACCTCCGAGCAGGAGCAGGTGCTGACCACGGCCGCGCGGGACATCTGCGCGGCGGTCGGCTACCGCAGCGCCGGAACCGTCGAGCTGCTGCTCGACGCCGACGGCCTCATCTCCTTCCTCGAGGTCAACACCCGCCTGCAGGTCGAGCACACCGTCACCGAGGAGACCACGGACATCGACCTGGTCCGCCAGCAGCTCCTCCTCGCCGACGGCCGACCCGTGGAGGTCACCGAGGACGTCCGACCGAGCGGGCACGCCATCGAGCTGCGTATCACCGCCGAGGACCCCGGCCGTGGGTTTCTGCCCGGACCCGGCACGCTCACACGCTTCGACCCACCCGGCGGCCCGGGCGTGCGGGTCGACGCCGGGGTGGTGGCCGGGTCGACCGTCCCGGCATCGTTCGACTCCCTCGTCGCCAAGCTCGTCGTCCGCGCACCCGACCGGACGACGGCGCTGCGGCGCGCCCGCGCGGCGGTCGCCTCGTTCACGGTCGAGGGGGTGCCGACGGTGCTGCCGTTCCACGTCCGGCTGCTCGAGGACCCGGCCTTCACCGCGCCGTCGGCCCGCTCCTTCGCGGTCCACACGCGCTGGGTCGAGGACGAGTGCACCTGGCTGGACGAGCTGGGGGAGAAGCGCGCGGAGCCGCCCCACGAGGACCCGGTGGTCCGCACCTGGGTGGAGATCGACGGCCGCCGCAGTCTGCTGGGACTGCCGACGGCGCTGCTCGCCCAGCTCTCGACGACCGGTCACGCGCAGTCGCCAGATCCGGCGCAGGAAGCCGGCACGGCGCCGGACGCCTCGTCCGACGGCGACGTGAGCGCACCGGCGGCCGGCATCCTGACGTCCTGGTCGGCGCCCGACGGCGAGCGCGTCGAGGCAGGCGAGCGGGTCGCCGTCGTCGAGGCCATGAAGACGGAACGCCCGATTGCCGCACCGCTCGCCGGCGTGCTGCGTCACGTCGTCACCGAGGGTGCGCAGGTCGGTGCGGGCGACCGGCTGGGCGTCGTCGAGCCGTAGCGCGTCCGGCCTCCGGGGGCCGAACCGGTCCGACCGTGGTTTCCTGAGCGGCACCGCCGAGGAAAGGGCACACGTGGAAGCGAGCGCGATCGTCTACGTCGCGGCAGGACTCACGGCGCTCCTGGCCGCCATGCTGCCCCGGGTGCTGAGCCGCGCGCCGGTGTCGATGCCCATGGTGCTGCTGGCCGCCGGCGTCGTGGCCTTCGCGCTGCTGGACCACCTCCCGGACCCAGACCCGGTCGCGCACCAGGCGATCGCCGAGCACGTCACCGAGATCACCGTGATCGTCTCCCTGATGGGTGCCGGACTCGCGCTGAACCGACCGATCGGGTGGCGCCGGTGGATCAGCACCTGGCGGCTCCTCGGCATCACGATGCCGCTGACCATGCTCGCGGTCGGGCTGCTCGGTGGCTGGTTGCTCGGAGTGGGCGCCGCCGCCGCCGTCCTGCTCGCCGCGTGTCTGGCGCCGACCGACCCCGTGCTCGCCAGCGAGGTCCAGGTCGGTGAGCCGTCCGACGAACCGGACGAGGAGGACGAGGCGAGGTTCGCTCTGACCTCGGAGGCGGGACTCAACGACGGCCTCGCCTTCCCGTTCACCTATATGGCCATCGCCATCGCCACCGCCGGTCTCGCGCCCGCCGGTTGGCTCGGGCGCTGGCTCGCCGTCGACGTGCTCTGGCGGATATCGGCCGGTGTCGCGGTCGGGCTCGCGGTGGGCTGGCTGCTCAGCAAGCTGTTCTTCCGGGCGCCGTCGCGCCGGCTCCGCCTGGCCGAGCACGGCGAGGGCTTCGTCGCGATCGCCGCCACGTTCGCCGCGTACGGCATCGCCGAGGTGATCGAGGGATACGGGTTCATCGCCGTCTTCGTGTGCGCGGTGACCATCCGGGCGACCGAGCGTGACAGCGGCTACCAGCGGGTGCTCCACGAGTACGTGGAACAGATCGAACGCCTGCTGACGGTCGTGGTGCTGGTGCTGCTCGGCGGCGCCGTGGCCCGGGGCCTGTTCGCCGAGCTCACCTGGCAGCAGGTGGTCTTCGCCGTGGTGGTGATCGTCCTGGTCCGCCCCCTCGCCGGCTGGGTCGGTCTCGCACGCGGCGACACCGATCTGCGCGAGCGGGGCGCCATCTCCTACTTCGGGGTCCGGGGGATCGGCTCGCTGTACTACATGTCCTACGCGTTGGGTGAGACCGCGATCCCCGAGGCGCGGGACCTGTGGGCCGTCGTCGGGCTCGTCGTCGTCAGCTCCGTGGTGCTGCACGGCAGCACCGCGACGCCGGTGATGTCCTTCCTCGACCGGCGACGACGGCAGAGCCTCCCCGCTCGCGACGACGAGGCGCCGGGGCCGCCCGCCTGACCGGCCTGATCCGCCTAGACTCGACCCGCCATGCAGTGCTCCTACTTCGACGCGGCCCTGTGCCTGTCGTGCACGCTCATGGGACAGCCCTACGCCGACCAGCTCGCCGCCAAGCAGCGCCACTGCGCCGACCTGCTGACCGCGTACCCGGACACGGAGTGGTTGCCGCCGGTGGCGAGCACCGAGTCGGGATATCGCAACAAGGCCAAGATGGTCGTCACGGGGACGGTCGAGGCCCCGCGACTGGGAATCCTCGACGCCGCCGGCAACGGCGTCGACCTGCAGGGCTGCGGCGTCAACAGTCCCGGCCTCCGTGCGGTGCTCCCCACGCTGGCGGCCTTCGTCACGCGCGCACGGCTCATGCCCTACGACGTTCCCGCACGGCGCGGTGAGCTGAAGTACCTGCTGCTCACCGAGTCGCCCGACGGGCAGGTCCTGCTCCGGTTCGTGCTGCGGACCGACGAGTCCGTGCCGCGCATCCGCAAGCACCTCGGATCTCTGCTGGCGGAGCTGCCGCAGCTGGCCGTCGTCACGGCCAACCTCCAGCCCGAGCACAAGGCCGTCCTCGAGGGCGAGCGCGAGATCCCGCTGACCGCCCGGACCACCATGCGGATGCCGGTCAACGGTCTCGGGCTCCAGCTGCTGCCGAAGAGCTTCTTCCAGACCAACACGCAGGTCGCGGCCGCCCTGTACCGCCAGGGCCGGGACTGGGTCGACGAGGTCGCGCCGTCGGACGTGTGGGACCTGTACTGCGGCGTGGGCGGCTTCGCGCTGCACAGCGCCGGACCCGGACGGACGGTGACCGGCATCGAGATCAGCCGGGAGGCCGTGGCCGCGGCCGAGGCCGCCCGGGACGAGGCCGGGTTGACCGGCGTCCGGTTCGCGGCCAGGGATGCCACCGCGTTCGCTGTCGGGGCCGCGGACGTGCCGGACCTGGTGGTGGTGAACCCGCCGCGGCGCGGCATCGGGGCGGCGCTGAGCGGGTGGCTCGAGTCCTCGGGCGTGCGCCACGTCGTCTACTCCAGCTGCAACGCCGTCTCGCTCGCGAAGGACCTGGCGGCCATGCCGTCGATGGTTCCGCGGCGCGCCCGGGTGCTCGATATGTTCCCGCAGACGCGCCACTACGAGGTGATGGTGCTGCTGGAGCGGACGGCGGCAACCGTCGGGTGACGGCTACACGCTGACGGCCGTTCTCAGGGCCCGCAGCTCACGCTCGCGACGGACCGCCGGGACGAGAAACACCGCACCCGCCACGCTCGCCAGCCCGCCGATCAGCATGGCCGCCGGCGTGGAGATCGCCTCCGCTGTCCATCCGAGCGCCGGGGAGGCTACGGCGTAGGCGGCGAACCCGGTCATGGAGGCCATGGACAGGACGGTCGCGCGGTTGCCCGCGCCGGCCTCGCGGTGGATCAGCGCCCGCAGCAGCGGTCCGCCGGAGCCGTGCAGCCCGTACGTCACCAGGTACGCGGCGACCAGCGCGGCCGGCCCGGCCACGAGTCCCATCCAGGCCGCGCCGAGCCCGTTGAGCACGCGGGCGAGCACCGCCGCGCGTGCGACGCCGATCCGCCGCGACGCCGCACCGCCCAGGGCGGCTCCGAGGGCGAAGACCGCCCAGCCGACCGAGGCCACGGGCCCCATGAGCGCCCCGGCCCGCTCCTCGCTGTCGAGGAGCTCGGCGAGCCGGATCGGCTGGAACGACTCCATGACGACCATCGCGACCGCCCAGAACGCCTCGACGACCAGCAGGCCGAGCAGCACCCGGTTGCCGCGCGCGAGCCGCAGCCCGGACATGACGACGGACGGGGTCCCGCGCGCCGAGAGCACGGCTCGGCGCAGACCCGTGGCGGCCGACGGGGACGCCCTTGTCGACGTGCTGGTCTCGCGCAGCAGCACGCAGACCATGACCAGGTGCCCGACGGCGAGCGCTGTGTACACCGCGTAGGGGAGCGTCAGCGCGGACCAGAGCGGAAGCGGGTGCCACCACACGAGCCCGCCCGACATGAGCGCTCCGAGGGCGATCGAGACGCCCAGGACGGTGCCTTGGCGGGAGAGCGTCCGGTCGACGTCGGCGCCCGGCGTCGTGGCGTGCACAGTGTCGACGAACCACGCCTCGAGCGGCCCCGAGTCCAGCGCCCGGAAGATGCCCATGGCCACCGCGGCGACGGCAAAGGCCCAGAACGACTGGGCGACCAGGTACAGCGACGCGGCGACCACCTGCACCGCCGCGGCGGTGATCAGCACGGGACGGCGTCCGAGGACGTCGGCCGTGCCTCCGGTGGGCAGCTCGAGGACGAACACCGCCAGGCCGGTCAGCGACGCGAGCGTGAGGGTCTGCGTCACGGTCAGGCCGCGCTCGATCGGCAGCAGGGTGACCGCCGAGACGATGAGCCCCACCGGGAACCAGCGAGTGGCGGTGAGCAGCAGGAAGATCCGCCGGGCGGCCGCCGGGGAGAGCGCCGTCATCGCCGTGCGTCGCCGGGGACGGCGTCGGGCTCGAGCGGGAAGGCGAAGCGCCACACGTGGATCCGGCGTGCCCGCGGGTCACCCGTGCCGGCGTTCTTGTACCGCTCGACGACGGCGGTGAGCTCCTCCCGCATCTCGGCCGCCTGCTCCGGGTTCACCTCGACCCAGGCGTCGCTCATCCCGATGGCGTCCTGCCACTCGGCCGGCCAGGCCTCCTCCACGTCGAGCCAGCGCGAGTAGGCGGTGTCGAACTGGCGGTGGTAGTCGCGCACGAGCCAGCCGGCGGCGGTACGGGCGTCCTCGTCCCCGGAGAAGGCGGAACCCTGCCAGCCGTGGCTCTCGGTGGTCGGCCGCCAGAGCCGCTCCTTGCCGCGGCCCTCGCCGGTGTCCTCGACTAGGCCGACGGACTCGAGCCGGCGAAGGTGATAGCTGGTGGCGCCGGTGTTGGTGGCGAGCTCGCGCGCCAGCGCGGTCGCGGACGAGGGTCCGTCCCGGCGCAGCAGGGTCAGCAGCCGCGATCTCAAGGGGTGCGCGAGCACCTTGACGGATTCGTTGGTGAGTTCGGTGTGAGACCACGACATGTGGGCACAATAGTTCTGCACAACATGTGTGCACAAGAATTGTGCGAGGTTTAGCGAGGTGTCAGTTCAGTGCCGGACGAGGACCTGGGTGTACCGGGACACGAGGGCCGCGGCGTCCACCTCGGTGGCCACCCGCACGGGCGACCAGGCCTCGCGGGCGTCGATCTCGTGGTCCGGACCACGGCGGTCGGCCACGGTCATACCGCGGGTGAGCCCGGGCCGGGTGTCGACCGTGACCGGCAGCTCAGTCCAGGTCACGGCGTCGACGCCGAGGCTCGCCACCAGCCCGGCATCGCCGAGGTAGGCGCGGCCGGAAGGCCCGTTGACCGCGAGGTTGTGCAGGATCTCGCCCGCCAGACGGCCGGCCACGTCGGCGGAGCCGCGCAGCGCCGCGACGCCCGAGGAGTCGAGCGCCGGCCGGTAGAAGACGTCCATGCCGTACATGCTCACGGGCCAACCGGCGGCGAGGACCACGGCGGCCGCCTCAGGGTCGCTCCACACGTTGAACTCCGCGACCGGGGTCACGTTGCCCGGGCCGATGCTGCCGCCCATCAGCCGCAGCTCCGCCACCCGCGGCACGACCTCCGGGTAGGTCCGCGCGAGCAGGGCCAGGTTGGTCAGCGGTGCCAGCGCCACCACCGTGACCGGATCCGGGGCGCCCAGGATCGTCTCGCGCAGCAGCTCGACGGCGTGACCTCCCTCGAGCGAGCACGGCTCACCGGGCGGTACGACGCCGACCATCCCGTCGTCGCCGTGCACGCGCGTGAACTCCCGGCGCTCGGTCAGGAGCGGCCGGCCGGTGCCGGCGGCGACCGGGACGCGGGATCTCAGCGCACCGACGACTGCGGTGGTGTTGCGGACCACTCGGTCCAACCCGACGTTGCCGGCCACGCACGTGACGGCACGTACGCGCAGGTCGGCGCAACGCAGCGCGTAGAGCAGGGCCAGCGCGTCGTCGGCGCCGGTGTCCACGTCCAGGACGACGTCGCGGCTCATGATCAGCTGCGCCGGGGCCTGCGCGAGGGGTCGGCCGACCGCAGCGCGGCGCCGGCCTTGTCCGCGAGGATGCGCAGCTGGTCCAGTCCGCTGGTCGGCCACAGAGCCAGGCGGAACCGCTGCCCCCGGCCGAGCCGGGACCGCGCGTGGTCGAGGATCCTCCCGACGTCGTCAGCCACGGGCCCGGCGCCGGCGTCGGGGCCCGAGCGGGCCAGGCCGCCGGGGGCGTACCGGGCGTTCTCCACCCTGGCGACGACCCGGTCGAGCGCTTCCGCGGTGTCTCCGGACAGGCCGGCGGCCTGCGTGTAGTGGGCGCCCACCTGCCGGGGCGTGGCGCCCCGGGGTGCCGGCAGGCCCAGGTCGGCGAGCGAGAGCACGAACGCCTGCCACTCGCCCTCGACACGCCCCGCGTCGTCGGTCGCGCGCCGCCGGGCGGCAGACCTTCGCCATCGGCCGGCCGTCGGCACCAGGAGCAGCAGCAGGACGACGCCGAGGACGACGAGCCCGACCGTCGGTGCGGCCCGTCCGACCGTGTCGGTCCAGCTCGACTGCGACACGGTCACGTCGAGGTCCGGCGTGGTGGGCTCCTCGGTGGGCCGTTCGCCCGCCGGGCTCGCCGAGGAATCGGGTGCCGGCGCGGCGTCGTCGAAGTCGGCGGACCGGAGGTACACCGGAGCGGACCCGGACCGGACGGCAGGCGTCGGCTCGAACCGGGTCCACCCCAACCCGGAGATGTACAGCTCCGGCCACGCGTGCGCGTCGGCCGCCACGACCGTGTAGGAGCCGTCGTCCTGACGTTCGCCGGGCAGGAAGCCCAGCGCCAGCCGCGCCGGGATGCCGATGGCCCGGGCCATCATCACCATCGCGGTGGCGAAGTGCGTGCAGTAGCCGGTCTTCGTGGTGAGGAAGTGGGTGATCGGGTCCTCCTCCGGGCTGGTCAGCTCGGACCCGCCCGCGCTGCCGTCCTCGTCGAGCCCGGCGAGATCCTCGGCCGGGCTGCCGGCCGGGTCCCCGGCCGGCGTGGCCTCCTCCTCGGCCGGGCCGTCGACCGGTGCGGGATCGGCAAGGGTGAGGGAGTAGGTGAACTCCGGGCCGCGCAGGTAGGACTGGATCTCCCTGGCGACCGAGATCTGGTTGGACAGCACCTCGTCGTCCGCCGCGTTCAGCACCCGCGTGACCGTGCTGCTCACGATGTCTCTCGACAGCGGGTCCACCCGGAGCAGGTCGTCCTCGAGGTCCGACGCCACCGGCCCGGTGCCCACGCTGTCCGGGAGCCGGCCGCTGACCTCGCTGAAGGTGGCGGAGTAACTGTCGGGACGCTCGCTGATCCGGACCGTCCCGGTTCGCTCGTCGGCCTGCCACTCGATGTCTCCGAAGTCCGCCTCGACCAGCGGGTACGGCACCGCGACCTGGGGCGCGGCCAGACCGTTGGCCATGACGGTGATCTCGTGCTGCTCGTGCTCGACGTCGTCGCGCTGGACGACGTCGGGCGGGACCGACGGTGGCGCGTCGTCGCCGTCCACCGGGCGCCAGCTGCCGTCGGCGAACCGGTGGGTCGCCAGGACGCGCAGGGGCGTGGTCCGGCCGTCCTCGGCGCGGTACTCCAGCACCGGACGCTGGCTGCGGTCCCTGAGGTCGGCGGCGAGGTCGAGCGTCTCGGTGAAGTGCACCAGTCCGCCGTCGTTCCCGACCGGGGCGTCGCCCAGTCCTCGCAGCACCGCCCGCGGCGCCATGTGGGGTATCGAGCCCGCCGCGACGACCGCCAGGACCACTCCCGTCACGCCGAGGGTGACGGCCCACCGGCCGTGGCCGCCGGTCGGGTGCACGTCGCGGTCCGGGGCGACGCCCGACGCCGAACTGCGGCGCCGGCTGGACCAGGCGCGGACGGCACCCAGGCTCTGCCGGGCGAGCAGCATGAGCCACACGGCCGCGGCGGCGAGGAAGTAGCGCGGATGGAGAGCGTCGCCGGTTCCCGACGCGCTGAAGACGAGGACCAGCAGCAGGGGCATGCCGGCGAGCGCGGGCGAGCGCAGGGTGACGGCGAGCGCGTCCACCGCCCACCCGACGGCGACCATCGAGGCCGCCACGATGAACGACAGTCCCTGCACCTCGGGTGCCGGCACGGTCTCGACGCGGATCGTCTCCGCACCGGCGCGCACCAGCGCCGCGGCGTGCTCGAACGACTCCATCATCGGGACACCGAGCACGAGACTGCCGGGCACGAACACCCAGCCGAGCACCACCCAGGCCGCGAACGCCTGCACGAGCAGCACCAGGCCCGCGGGCGCGCGCAGCCCCCGGGCGACGGTCCCGCTGACCGCGACCCCGAGAAGCCCCGCCAGCATCCGCCAGACCCAGTCGGTGCCGTCCACCAGCTGGCCCACCGGCCAGCTGACCACCGTCGTCGCGACCAGGACGAGAACGGCGTCGAACCAGGCGCTGCGGGCGATCACCGGCTCACCGCCCCGCCGGACGCCGCGAGCCGGGCGGCGCGCACGGTCGTGATGTCACGCCAGAGCGCCCCGACGTCGGTCTCGCCGGTGACCGGCCGGACCCGCCATCCGGCGGCGAGCGCGGCGTCCGTCACCGCGGCCACCGAGCTTGGTCCGGACCCGTCGAAACCGGTGCCGTCGAGGGCGAGCATGATGCCCGTGGTTCCCGAGCGCCGATCACGGGCGAGCTGGCGGGCGGGCTCCGGCGGGCCGTCACCGACGACGGCGACGACGAGGCCCGCGTCGAGCGGCCGCGCGGCGGCGACCACGGGCTCGAGGTCACCGGCCTCGGGCAGCGCCAGCGCCAGGTGCCGCAGGATCTCCGGCAGCGGGAGGGCGGACCCGGCCCGCTCCTCGCGCACCGTCTCCGTGCTGACGAGGTGCAGCGAGTGCCCGCGCGCGTCGAGGTGCACGGCGACCGAGGCCAGTGCGCTGACGGCCCACTCGAAGGAGCCGCTCTCCCGGCCGTGGTGGGCCAGGCGGCGCGAGTCCAGGACGAGCACGGCGCGGCGGCGGGCCGGCTGCTCCTCCTGGCGGACCATGAGCTGGGCGCGATGGGCCGTAGCGGGCCAGTGGATGCGCCGGAGCTCGTCGCCGTGCTGGTAGGCACGGGTGCTCACGTCGTCCTCGCCGTGCGCGGCCACCTGGTTCGGGACCGGCCAGTCACCGGCGCCGCCGTGCCGGCGCAGGTCCGAGCCGTCGAGCGGGACGATGCGGGGCAGCACGACGATCTCCCCGGACGCCGGCAGGGTCAGCCTGGTGCGCGCCAGCGAGAACGGGTCCTGGAGGGACACCGCCAGGGGGCCGGGCCGGTACAGGCCTCGTTGGTGACCGACCACCTCGTACACCGCGGTGCGGGTCTCGCCCGGCACGGTCCGGGGAAGGACGAAGCGGGTGGGGCCGCCGAGCGCGTGGTCGAGCTGTTCCTCGGCGAGGTGCTGACGCACGGTCCGGCGGCCGGTGTTGCGCACCTGGAGCACCACCCGACCGGCGTCGCCGGGGCGCAGCAGCGCGGGCCGGGCGTCGCGGCGCACCTCCAGGCGTGGGCGTGCCCGCCACACGGAGACGACGGCGAGGACCGGCAGGGCGGCGAGCAGGGCACCGATCCGGGTGATGTCGGGAAATCCGAGCAGGGCGGCGACGGCGATCACGGCGATGCCGAGGGTCAGGAAGGTCCGCCCCCGACCGGTCAGTCGAACCCGCACGGCGCTCAGCCCGGCACGGGGACGGACTCGACGATGGAGCGCAGCACCTCGTCGGCGGAGGCGCCCGCCAGCTCCGCCTCGCCGGAGAGGATCACGCGGTGGGCGAGCACGGGACCCACGAGGTGCTGGACGTCGTCGGGGAGGACGTGCTCGCGTCCCTCCAGGGCGGCGTGGGCGCGGGCCGCGCGCAGCAGCTGCAGGCCGGCGCGCGGGGAGGCGCCGAGGCGCAGGTGGCGGCTCTCGCGGGTCGCGGTGACGAGGTCGACGACGTACCGGTGCAGCGACGGCGCCGTGTAGAGCTGCTCGACCGTGCGGATGAGGTTCGAGACGGTGGCGGTGCTCGTGACGGGTTCGAGCGCGTCGAGGGGCGAGCCGGACCCGTGGCTGGCGAGCATGCGCAGCTCCGCCTCCGCGTCGGGGTAGCCCATGGAGACCCGCGCCATGAAGCGGTCGCGCTGCGCCTCCGGCAGCGGATACGTGCCCTCCATCTCGAAGGGGTTCTGCGTCGCCATCACCATGAACGGCTCCGGGAGCGCGAACGTGCGCCCGTCCACCGTGACCTGGTGCTCCTCCATGGCCTCCAGCAGCGCCGACTGGGTCTTCGGCGAGGCCCGGTTGATCTCGTCCCCGACCACGACGTTCGCGAAGACCGCGCCGGGCCGGAACTCGAAGGAGTGCGAGTCCTGGTTGAACACGTTGATGCCGGTGATGTCCGAGGGCAGCAGGTCCGGGGTGAACTGGATCCGGTGCACGGTCGAGTCGACGGTGCGGGCGAGCGCCTTGGCGAGCATCGTCTTGCCGACCCCGGGCACGTCCTCGATGAGCAGGTGCCCCCCGGCGAGCAGGACGGTCAAGGCCGTCCGGACGACGCCGTCCTTGCCCTCGATGACGCTGGTCATCGCGCGCCGGGTGTCTGCGGTCACGGTGTGCAGCTGATCGAGGCCTGTCTCGGAGCCGGCCACAACGGATTCCATGCACTGATCGTGCCGCATGTGCGGTCCACGTGCGTACCGATCACGAGATCGTCGGCACCCGTCTCGCTGCCCTGGGAGAATCGGCAGCCGTGAACGGTCGCGAACGCGTGGTCGTCGTCGGCGGTGGTCTCGTCGGGCTGGCGACAGGTCTGGCCCTGCAGGAGCAGGGCCGTGACGTCGTGGTCGTGGAGAAGGAGGACGGCTGGGCGGGCCACCAGTCGGGACACAACTCCGGCGTGATCCACAGCGGCCTCTACTACCGGCCCGGCAGTCTCAAGGCACGCTTCGCCACCGAGGCCGCTCGCACGTTGCCGCGGCTGTGCGCGCAGTGGGGCGTCGCCGCCCGCCGGACGGGAAAGATGGTGGTGGCAACGCAGCCGGAGGAGCTGCCACGTCTTCGCGCGCTGCTCGAGCGGGGGAGGGCGAACGGCATCCCGGTCCGTGAGATCGCCGCCGCGGAGGCCCGCGAGCGCGAGCCCCACGTGCGCTGCGTCGGGGCGCTCGTGGTGGACTCCGCCGGGGTCTGCGACTTCGTCGGACTGGCGCAGGCCCTGGCCGGGCGCCTGGCTGCCGGCGGTGCCGAGCTCCGACCGGGGGAGCGCGTCGACCGGCTGCAGGTCGGCGGGCGCCGGGTCCGGGTGACGACGAGCCGCGACGTGATCGTCGCCGATCACGTCGTGAACTGCTCCGGTCTGCACAGCGACCGCCTGCTGGGCCCCGAGGACCGGCACGCGGTGCGCATCATCCCCTTCCGTGGCGAGTACTGGACGCTGCGCTGCCCCGAGCTGGTGCGCGGACTGATCTACCCGGTGCCCGACCCGCAGCTACCGTTCCTCGGCGTGCACCTCACGCGCGGCTGGGACGGCCGGGTCCACGTCGGTCCGAACGCCGTGCTCGCCCTCGCGCAGGAGGGCTACCGGTGGCGGGACGTCCGGGCGGACGACGTCGCACGGACCGTCGGCTATCCCGGCCTCTGGCGGCTGGCGCGCCGCCACCTGCGCTACGGCGCGCAGGAGGTGTGGCGCTCGGTCGTGCCGGGGGCGTTTCTGCGCACGGTGCGGACGCTCGTGCCTGACGTGCTGGCGGCGGACCTCGAGCGCAGCCCCGCCGGAGTCCGGGCGCAGGCGGTGCTGCGCGACGGCACGCCCAGCGACGACTTCGTGATCCGCGGCGGGCCGCACGTCACGCACGTCGTGAACGCGCCCTCGCCCGCGGCGACCGCCTGCCTGCAGATCGGGCGCCACGTCGCCGAGAAGGTGGTGTCGGGCTCGTAGGCCGGACCGCGCCACCAGGGCCGGACCCCGGACGTTACCGGTCGCCGTCCTCGGCCTCGTCGTGATCGCGTTGCCGCCGCTGGGCACGTGAGCCGAACACGAGCGGCACGACCAGCCACCCGACGGCGACCACGGCGAGCACGCCGCCGGCTACGGCGATGCTCGTCGTGCGGCCGACGACGACGTCGAAGATGAGCAGGACCGTGCCCACGACCACCAGGCCGAGGGACGCGAGGCCCACGGTGGCGACCCGGTGCCCGGCACGGACGGTCTCGGTCTTCAGCCGCCGTTGGAACAGCACCCGGTGCATGCTGACCGGCGCGATGACGAACATCGTGGTGAGCGCGGCCAGGAGTACGAGGGTCAGGTAGATCCCCACCTGCACCGTGTCGAGCTCGGTGAACCGTCGCTGGAACGGCAACGTCAGCAGGAAGCCGGTGAGGAGCTGCACCCCGGTCTGGGTCACACGTAGCTCCTGGAGGAGCTCGACCCAGTTGCGGTCGGCACGCTCGTCGTCCGTCTCGTGCCGACCTCGCGAGAGCGGCGGACCGCCGGCGGCACGGTGGATGGCGTCTGTCACGGTGTCCTCCCTGGTCGGATCTCACGCTAGGGCGGCATGTCCGTTCTCGCGCGGTGAGCGGTGGCATGGACGGTCAGCCGTGCCGTCCATGGACGTGGGCCGTGCCGTGCGCCTGCCCGCGCCGGTTAATGTTGACGGTCGCCGGAAGCACGAGGAGAGGCACGCGTGGCAGCGAAGACCCAGAAGGCCTGGTCCACCCAGACCGAGCTCGGGAAGCAGTTCGGACTCACCGCCCGCGAGGTCGGCGCGTATCTGACCGAGCTCGGGCTCAAGGACGGGCCGCGCGCCACCGAACGGGCCCTGTCCGCGGACCTGGCGACCGAGCGTGCCCTCAAGGACGGCACGCCGTTCTACGTCTGGCACACCGAGCGGGTGACCGAGCTGCTGACGTCCCGCGGGCTCGAGCCGGTCGCTGCGGAAACTGCGACGTCGTCCGGCGGCGCGCCGTCCGGACGCCAGGACGCGCCCCCGCGGCCGACGGACGGGTACGCCACCGTCATCGCGACCGACGGGTCCGCACTGGGCAACCCCGGGCCGACGGGATGGGCCTGGGTGGACCAGGCGACGGGGGAGTCGGGCGCCGGCGGACTGGCGCACGGCACCAACAACATCGGCGAGCTCATCGCGCTGCGCGAGGCACTGCGGCACGTGGGCCCCGACGGTGACCTGCTGGTGCGGGCGGACTCCCAGTACGTCATCAACGTGGTGACGAAGTGGGCGCCGGGCTGGCGCCGACGTGGGTGGCGCAAGGGCGACGGGAAGGCGCCGGAGAACCTCGAGCTGGTCAAGGAGATCCTCGAGCTCGCCGAGTCCCGGCGAGGTCGGACGGACTTCGAGTGGGTGCGCGGGCACGCGGGAGACGTGCACAACGAGCGCGCCGACGAGCTCGCCGTCGCGGCGGCCAGGGCGGCGGCCGCCGGCTGAACGAGCGAGGGCTACTCGCAACGACGCGGGCTACTGGTGCGCCTGTAGCCCTCGGTCGCGCGTGTAGCCCTCGCGGAGCGTGGTCGCGGTGCGTGGTCGCGCACCGCGAGCGCCCGTCAGACCAGCGCCGGCATGACCTCGCGCTCGAAGAGCTCGATCTGCTCGGTGGAGTAGGCCGTGTCGGCGAAGTAGAAGATGCCGTAACTCATGCCCAGGTCCTTGACGGCGCTGAGCTTCTCCACGACCTGCTCGGGGGTGCCGTGCGCGGGCATGCCGCGGTAGCCGGCCACCTGCTTGTCGAGCTCGTCGGAGGTCAGGTAGGGGTTGAGCCGCGCCGCGTGCTCGCGCTGGCGCTCCTCGACCTCCGCCTCCGTGGCGCCGATCATGACGTTGTAGTTCGAGGACCGGGTGATCTGGTCGAAGTCGGTGCCCACGTTCTTGCAGTGCTCACGCAGGACCTCACTCTTGTGCGCGAAACCCTCCGGCGTGCCGTCGAAGTTCGTGTACCTGCCGTGCTCGGCCGCGATCCGTAGGGTGACCTTCTCGCCGCCGCCGGCGATCCACAGCGGAACCCCGCCGGGCTGCAGGGGCAGTGGGCGGCAGATCGCGCCGTCGACCTGGTAGTGCTCGCCGTCGAGCGTGGCGACGCCCTTGGTCCAGGCCTGCTCGAAGATCTGCACGCCCTCCTCGAGCATCTTCAGCCGGACGCCGGCGCGCGGGAAGCCGTAACCGTAGGCGCGCCACTCGTGCTCGTACCAGCCGCCGCCGATACCCATCTCGAGCCGGCCGCCGCTGATGTGGTCGATGGTGGCCGCCATCTTCGCCAGGTACATCGGGTTGCGGTAGGCCATGCACGTGCACATCTGGCCGAGACGGATGCGGTCGGTCGCGGCCGCGAGACCGGCCATCAGGGACCACGCCTCGTGGGTCGCCTCCTCGGACGGCTTGGGGGTGGTGTGGAAGTGGTCGTAGACCCAGAGCGACTCCCACAGCTCACCCGCGTCGGCGCGACGGGCCAGCGAGGACATGGTGGCCCAGTGCTGTGAGTCGTCGATGCCGACGAGGTCGAAACGCCAGCCCTGCGGGATGAAGAGTCCGAATCGCATAGAAGTCATGGCCGCGAGTCTATGGCTGGCACCACGGCGAGGGCCCGCCGACCCATCGGTTGGCCATCTACGCTGGTGCGGTGGGCACCGACACCTCCCGGACGGACCAGGACCTCGCCGTCGAGCGCGTCTGGACGGTCCCGAACGTCATCTCCTTCCTGCGCCTGCTCCTGGTGCCGGTCTTCGGTGCGCTGCTGTTCGCGGAGGAGGACGTCGCCGCACTGGTGGTGCTCGTCGTCGCCGGCTTCTCCGACTGGCTCGACGGCGTCATCGCCAGGCTGTTCCACCAGACCTCCATGCTCGGCCAGCTGCTCGACCCGGCGGCCGACCGCCTCTACATCCTCGTCACCCTCGTCGGCCTGGCCTGGCGAGACTTCGTGCCGTGGTGGCTGGTGCTCGTCATCGTCGGCCGCGACGTCGTCCTCGCCTGCTTGCTGCCGCCGCTGCGGCGGCACGGCTACGGGCCGCTACCCGTGCACCTGGCGGGCAAGGCCGGGACGTTCGCCCTGATGTACGCCTTCCCGCTACTGCTCCTCGCCGGCGTGCCGGGCACCGTCGGGACGCTGGCGTGGACGTTCGGCTGGGCCTCGGCGCTCTGGGGCGTCGGCCTGTACTGGTTCGCGGCGTTCCTCTACGTCGAGCAGGTGGTACGGATCGTGCGAACGGCGCGCGCGTGACCGGGCCCGACGAGCCCGGCACCAGCAGCACGTCCACCCGCCCGCCGGCCGGGACACGGCCCGACGCGTCCATGTCGCTGCTACGGAACCTCCTCGAGAACCCGCTCGACGGCGGCTACCGCAGTGTCGCCGAGCACCGCCCGGCGGGCCCGCCACGCCGCGTCCCGTGGTGGCACAAGGCGCTGGTCGTCGTCGTGAGCATCGCCATCGGCATGGGTCTCGTCTGGGCGGCGGAGGAGCTGCGTGCCCCGCAGGACGGCTCGGTGCCCGCGCGTTCGTTGCTCGTGGAGCAGATCCGGGAGCGCACCACCGAGGGCAACGAGCTGGCGGCGGAGAACGCGCGGTACGCCGCCCAGATGGCGGCGATCGAGCGGGCCGGGCTCGCGCTCGTGGACGACGACCTCGCGGCCGAGCTGAAGCGGCTCGCCGTCCCCTCGGGGACGGTCGCCGTCTCCGGGAGCGGGATCGTGGTCCGGCTGACGGACTCGCCGGCGGCGCAGCAGGGTCTGCCGAACACGGAGGAGGAGCGGGTCACCGACGTCGACCTCCAGGTGCTCGTCAACTCGTTGTGGGCGTCCGGCGCCGAGGCCATCGCCGTCAACGACCGCCGTCTCGGTTCCACCACGGCGATCCGACGAGCGGGCCAGGCCATCCTCATCAACCTCTACCCCGTGATGTCGCCGTACGAGGTGGAGGTCATCGGCGATCCGTCGGAGCTGCAGACCGGCCTGGCCCGGAGCCCCGCCTCCAGCCACCTGAGTGTCCTGCAGAGCACGTACAACATCACCGTCGAGATCGAGGCGGTGGAGGAGCTCGAGATGGCTGCCCTGTCCGGGAGCGATCCCCGGCTCGCCGAACCGCTCGAGGGAGAAGACGTGGCGTCCGCGCGATCCGGTGTGCGACCCTCGGCGCATCAGTCCGCGGACGCGAACGACGCTGTGGGCGGGGAGGTGCGGTAGGTGCTCGCAGTCCTCGGCCTGGCGGTCGGGATCATCGCCGGCGTGATGCTGGACCCCACCGTTCCGGCACTGGTCCAGCCGTACCTGCCCATCGCCGTCGTCGCCGCGCTCGACGCCCTGTTCGGCGGTCTGCGCGCCCGCCTCGACGGCATGTTCGACGACCGTGTCTTCGTCGTCTCGTTCATCTTCAACGTCGTCATCGCCGCGTTCATCGTCTTCCTCGGTGACCAGCTCGGCGTGGGGACGCAGCTGAGCACGGCCGTCATCGTGGTCCTGGGCATCCGGATCTTCTCGAACGCGGCCGCGATCCGGCGCCACATCTTCCGGGCGTGAGACAGCCATGACGGACGACGACGGAACCACGTCCTCGAAGGGCGCGCGCCCGGGCTCGGAGCGCCCGGAAGGAGCTGACCGGACCGCCCGCTCCCGCCGCGTGCTCAGGTCTCTCGTCGTCGCACGCGTCTCCGTGACCCACGTGATCGTCGCGCTGCTGTGCGTCGGGCTCGGGTTCGCCGTCGTCGCGCAGGTGCGCCAGACCCAGGGGGACGCCATGACCGGGATGCGCCAGGACGACCTCGTCCGCCTGCTCGACGAGCTGACCCGGCGCAACGAACAGCTGGAGGCCGAGCAGGAGCAGCTCCAGCAGGATCTGGCGGCCCTGCGCTCGTCGGCGACGTCCCGGGAGGCCGCGCAGGAGGCGGCAGAGCTGCGTGCCGTCACCCGCGGTGTCCTGGCCGGCACCGTCCCGGTGCACGGGCCGGGGATCACGCTGACCATCTCCGACCCCGGGCACGACGTGCAGGCGCAGGTACTCGTCACGGTCGTGGAGGAGCTCCGCAACGCGGGCGCCGAGGCGATCGAGCTGTCCGGCCAGCGCCTCGCGGCCGACAGCTGGATCCTGGACGACCCCGACGGCGGGGTCGTCGTCGACGGGGAGAGCATCGACCCGCCCTACCGGTGGACAGCGGTCGGCGAGCCCCACGCCCTGGCCGTGGCCCTCAACATCCCGGGCGGCGCGCTCGCGTCGATCCGCAACGCCGGCGCCAGCGCCTCGCTGACCGAGGCGGAGGACGTCGAGATCACGGCGGTGCGTGACATCGATCCCGCAGAGGTCGCCACACCGGTAGAGTCCGACGGCGAGGGGTGACCACCCTGGACGCCCGTGGCCCGGTTGCGGCGGTCGCCTCACCCACCGGGCGCCTGCTGCCTCTATTGTTGGTCACGACGGCCGACGCCCGGACCACGAACACCCAGGAGGATGGCCCATGACGACGCAGCCGCCGGACCGCGCCGGGGAACAGGGCGAACGCCCCGAACCGACCACCACCGCGCGCTTCGGGGCTATCGGTGCGGACCTCGAGGCCGAGCTCCTCCACCAGGGCCTCGGCCCCGACGACGTGGCCGCCATCGAGGCGCTGCCGACCTCGTCCGCGCTGCTCATCGTCCAGCGCGGGCCCAACGCGGGTGCGCGGTTCCTGCTCGACGCCGAGCGCACCACGGCCGGACGCCACCCGGGCGCGGACATCTTTCTCGACGACGTCACCGTCTCACGCAAGCATGCGGAGTTCCTCGCCGAGGAGGGTGGCTACAGCGTGCGTGACGTCGGCAGCCTCAACGGCACCTACGTCAACCGCGAACGGATCGACACCGCTGTGCTCAGGGCCGGCGACGAGGTGCAGATCGGCAAGTATCGCCTCACCTACCACCCGAGTCCGAACCGCGGTTCGGCGGGTCCGGCAGGTACCGATCAGCGGTGAGCACCGCCGCACGACGCCGACCCCTCGAGGGGGACGCGAACCGCTCAGAGCGCATGTCCGAACAGGCCCAGCGGGGGCGGGACGAGGCGCTCAGCTGGCCCCAGGAGGTCTCGCACGACCCCTCGATGAGCATCGGGGCGGTGCTCGCTGTGCTCAAGCCCGAGTTTCCTGCGGTCACGATCTCCAAGCTCCGCTTCCTCGAGGAGCAGGGCCTCGTCTCGCCGCGACGCACGGGCTCCGGCTACCGGATGTACTCGCGAGCCGATGCGGAGCGGATCCGCTACGCCCTCACCGCGCAGCGCGACAGCTACCTGCCGCTGCGAGTGATCCGCGAACAGCTCGAAGACCTTGATGCCGGTCGCGAGATCGAGCCGACCTCGCACGCCCGCGTGGTGACCCGCGACGGTGAGCTCGTGCGCCCCGCCACCGGCGCCCGAGTGAGCGCGAAGGAGATCTGCGAGCTGACCGGCTGCACGGAGAACGAGCTCGACGACATGGCGCGCGCCGGTCTCGTGCTGGCGGACACGCGTGGCCGGTTCCCCGGCCGTTCTGTGCAGGTGGTCCAGGCAGCCATGGCGCTCGAGCGGCACGGCGTCTCGGCACGGCACCTGCGCCGGGTCCGGACCAGCGCCGAGCGCGAGGCAGACACGATCGACCAGGTGGTCGCGCCGACGCGGGCCCAGCGCTCGGGAGCGGCGCGTGAGCGCGGCGCCGCACAGGCCGCCGAGCTCGCCGAGCTGTACGCCCGGCTGCATGCCGAGCTGCTGCGCTCCGCCGTCGACGAGCTCGGTTGATCACCGGCCGCGCACGCGGCGGTGGCGGCGCTGGCGTGACGCGAACCGCGATTTCCGGGCGCGTCTACCAGGAGCGGGACGTACGGTTGCCGCATGCGCGAGATGGTGGTCCTCGGAGTGAGGGTGTCCGTCCCGGGGAACGAGGTCGTCGTCGTCCTCGGCGAACCGGGAGGCTCCCGCGTGCTGCCGATCGTCATCGGTCCGCGGGAGGGTGCGGCGATTGCGTCGGCGCAGGCCGGTCTCGTCCCGCCCCGGCCGCTGACCCACGACCTGCTCGTGTCCGTGCTCGAGCATCTGGGCGCAGCGGTGACCGAGGTCCGTGTGACCCAGGTGATCGACGGGATCTTCCACGCCGAGCTGGTGCTCAGCGGGGGACAGGTGGTCGACGCGCGCCCGTCGGACGCGATCGCCGTCGCGCTCCGCTCGAAGTGCGCCGTGCTGTGTGACGAGGACCTCCTCTCCGTCGCCGGAGTACCCGTCGAGGAGGCGGGCCTGGAGCAGGAGGAGGCGCAGGCCCTGCCGGCGGGGGAGACGGGTGCGGCGGTCATGGAGGAGTTCCGCGCCTTCCTCGAGGGCGTCGAGCCGGAGGACTTCGCCACCGACGAGCCGCCGGCCGAGGACGGGCCGGGCGGTCCGACGGACGATGAGCCCGGACTGGGCACGCCCGAGGAGGGACCCGACGACCAACGCTGAGGGGGGAAGTCTTGACCTCAGGTCGAGACTGAGACACGCCGGAGCAACACGCCGACCGTCGAACGGTGCGCCTCGTTGACCCGGAGGGGGGTCGGCCATACGTTGTGAACGTCCATCGACGAGCCGGAGGATGGGACGCGGCACGACGAGCGCGAGTATCCTGGAAGATGGCTAGTGGCGGGCACGGACATGGCGAGGCACCGAGAGTAGGAGTTCCCTGTGAGCGGCACTGATGCGACGGCGGGTGCGGCCCCGGGCGTGCCCCAGCGGGCCCAGGGGATGCTCTTCGGCGACACCCTGCCCGATCTTGACCAGGACACCGGCTACCGCGGCCCCACGGCGTGCGGCGCCGCCGGGATCACGTACCGCCAGCTCGACTACTGGGCCCGCACCGGGCTAGTCGAGCCGAGCATCCGTACGGCCTCCGGCTCCGGCAGCCAGCGCCTGTACAGCTTCCGCGACATCCTCGTCCTCAAGGTGGTCAAGCGCCTGCTCGACACGGGCGTCTCGCTCCAGCAGATTCGTACGGCGATCACATCGCTGCACGAGCGGGGAGTGGAGGATCTCGCCCAGATCACGCTCATGAGTGACGGCGCCTCGGTGTACGAGTGCACCTCCGCCGACGAGGTCATCGACCTCGTCCAGGGCGGGCAGGGCGTCTTCGGGATTGCCGTCGGCCGCGTGTGGCGAGAGGTCGAGGGCGACCTGGCGCAGCTGCCGACCGAGCGGATCGAGCAAAACGGCGAGCCTGCCGTCGAGGACGAGCTCGCACGCCGCCGCGCCGCCCGCAACGCCGGCTGAGGTCCCACCCGCGCAGCGATCCGGTCCCCGCCGATCGGCGGGGACCGACTCATGCGTCCGGGCAGTGCGTCGCCGTGGCGCCGTCCTCCGGCTCCCCGCCGGCCACGACCCACGTCTTCCAGACGGCGCGTGAGCGTCCGCTGTCGTCGGCCCAGGCCTGCGCACAGTTGGCGGAGTAGAAGGCGGCGACCTCGACGTAACCGGCGTCGTTCGCCACCGTGAGGTCGTACATGGCCCGGCCGACAGGCGTAGCCATCGTCTCCGCCAGGTGGTGCGCCGGCTCCATGATCGCTGCGTCGTCGGCCCGGTCCTCGAGCGTTCGCGCGTCGGCGTCCCGCAGCTCGGTCGGCTCGAGAGCCATCCGCAACGAGAGGTACTGGTCCTGAGGCGCGGTACCGACGCCGTCGACCGACACGCCGAGGTCCGTGCCCCCGCGCCAGCCCTCGGGCACCGGCGAGCGGAGCAGGGCGTCCGCACGGTCGACGAGCTCGGGAGCGGCGCTCGACAGCGCCACGAACCGGCGCCGATGGCCGGGCTCGGTCTCCCAGTCGTCGTACGCCAGCGAGAACCTCGTCTCCTGGCCCTGGTCGGGCAGCTGGGTGCGCAGGATGTCGTAGAGCCGGACGAACGCCCGGCCGGGCGTGTTCACCGGGACGGTGATGTCGATCTCGCGTGCGTACCGGGCGTAGGTCGCGTTGTCCGAGACGTTGAGAAGGACGCGCTCGAAGTCGTGCCGCTCGAGCAGCGTCATCGCGGCGACCTCGTTGGAGAGCGCACCCAGCGTGCGGGCCGGGCCGTACGCGTTCATCTCCCGCTCGTGCTCACCGTCGGTCCACGCGATGGTCGCGATCAGGTCGTTGTCGCGGTAGTCCGACGCCTCCACCGAGCTCCGGACGGCGTGCGCCAGTGGCGGGACCGCGGCGGCCTGCCGCCCGTTGCCGAGGTCGAGGTCGATGGAGAGCCAGTCGTCGTCCTCGTCGAAGTACCTGACGCTGGCCTCGACGACGCCGTCGAGCCGGCCCAGCTCGTCCTCCATCGCTCGGGTCTCGTCCGTCTCGTGCTCGTCGCCGTCGCACGCGGTGAGCACGAGCACGCAGAGGAGGGAGAGCAGCGCGGCCACAGGACGCGGACGTGAGCGGGGCACGGCCTCAGGCTAGCGGCGTTCCGTCCGGCGCAGCTCATCGGTCCGCGCCGCGAGTCCACAGCTCGCCGGCCGCCGTGTCAGACCTCTCGACCAGACTGTCGCACAGACGTTCGAACTGGTTCGGGCGTGGCGATTCGAGAGCTGAGGAGAGAACGATGTCGGTCGACGACGGGATCCGGACGCTGGAGCTGGAGCTGGCCAGCCTGTCGGACGAGCTGACCGCGCCCGCGTGGCGGGAGTGCGTCCTGTGCTACGTGAACAGGATGGTGGTCGCGTTCGGGTGCGACGGCCGGTTGCGGTGGACGCGAGAGTGGCGCCGTCGGCGCGCACCACGGGCCACCAAGCTGGAGCGGCGGGCAGGAAGGGCAGGTGCGTACTGCGACTGCGAGCTGTTCGTCTCGGGATGGGACGTGGCCGTCGACGTGGTCCACGACCCGGCGACGGGGCTGGACCTGTGGCCCGACAGCATCTCGGGATGCCGCGGCGTGCCGGCCGGCCGCATCCAGCCCTGCGCGCTGTGGGTGCGTCGGAACGGGCGGCCGGACTGGTGAGCCGACACGGCGGCCCCGATCGGTTCAGGGACCGACGTGGTGTTGCCAGCGGTGCTCCGGCGCGTAACCGAGAAGGCGGCGGGCCTTGTCGATGCTCAGCAGCGTCTCGCGGCCCGTCACCTCACGGCTGCGCGGCACGTCCGGATACGCGGCAGCCAGCAGCTCGGCCGAGGGGGTAACCATCACGGTGTCCTCCGCGGCGATGATGAAGGGCTCGAAGCCGGTCAGGTCGCTCTCGAGCGCCAGACGCACGGCCTGCGCACCGTCGCGCGCGTCGATGTAACCCCACAGGTTCCACCGGCGCACGCTCGGGTCCGCCTGGAAGTCGGAGAAGCCGGCGTAGTCCTCGGGTCGCATGACGTTGGAGAACCGCAGACCGATCAGCTTCAGCTGGGGGTCCCACCTGGTGAAGTGACGGGCCATCTCCTCCTCGACGGCCTTGCCGAGCGAGTAGGTGGACTGCGGCAGCACCGTGTACTGCTCGTCCACCGGCGCGTAGGGCGGCGGGACGTCGAAGGGTAGCCCGAGGACCGTCTCGCTGGAGGCCCAGACGACGTTGCGGATCCCGGTGACCTGCGCCGCCCGGAACACGTTGTACGTGCTCGGGACGTTGTTCTGGAACGTCGCGGCGTTCGGGTGCCGGCCGGGTGCCGGGATGGCCGACAGGTGTGCGACCGCGTCGACGGGACCGGTCTCGTCGACGCCGGCGAGGAGCTCGACCACCTCACCGAAGTTCGTCAGGTCGGCGGTCACGAACTTGCCGGGCAGCTCGGGCGGGGGCGGCGTGCGGTCGGTCGCCACGACGTCGTAGCCGCGCTCGGCGAGGTGGGCGACGACGACGCGGCCCAGCTTGCCGCTCGCTCCGGTGACGAGGACTCTCATGTGTCGATCATGCCGAACCGGTCGCCGTGGTGGCTATGGGAGCTCGGGCATCGGACTCCTCCTCGATGAGCCGCTCGACCTCCGTCACGTCGACCGATCCCGGCTCGCCACCGTTTGCCGCGAGGGCGTTGGCGAGGCGCTGCAGGACGGCGTTGACCGGTGTCGGCACACCCTGGAGGCGGCCGAGCAGGACGATCTCGCCGTTGAGGTAGTCCGTCTCGATCTCGGCGGAGTGGCGAGCCAGTGACTGCCAGGACGAGCTGCCCGGGTGCGACGCGCCTGCGACGTCGCCCATCGTCAGGACGCCGGCACGGCGGCCCTCGTCCTCCTCGATCGTCGCGACATCGGTGCCGGCCGCGGCCAGGCAGGCGTCGGCCTCGGCGGCGGCGCGCCGGTAGAGGCCGCTGCCGCGGGCCGCCGACCCGCAGACCGCGCCGATGGCGTTTCCGAGGTTGGTGATGAGCTTGCGCCACTTCCAGCGGCCGATGTCGGCGAAGACCCGCGAGTCGAAGCCGGCGCTGGTGAATGCGGCCGCGGTGGCGTGGGCGGTCTCGTCGGTGCCGTCGGGCCGGCGGCCGATGTCGAGGATCCCGGTCACGGGGGAGGAGTACGCCTGAACCAGTCCGGGCTCAAGGTGCACGGCCGGGAGGCCGACCATCACGCCGTAGACGTTCGGGAACCGGCGCAGCGCCTGGCGCTCGTTGTCGATCCCGTTCTGCAGGCACACCACCGGGACGTCGTTCGGGGCCACGGCGCCGAGGTCCCGCAGCACCTGGGCCGTCTGCTGGCTCTTGACCGCCAGGAGCACGACCTCGTCGCCATGCCAGTCCAGCGCCGAGGGATGGGGGACCGCGGGCAGCGGCACCTTTTGCTCGCCGGTCGGGTCCTGCAAGCGCAGACCGCCCGTTGTGATCGCCTCGAGGTGCGGGCCGCGGGCGATGGCCGTGACGTCGTGACCGTGCTGGTGCAGGCGGGCGGCGACGACTCCGCCGATGGCGCCGGCGCCGTAGACCACGAAGCGCATGAGACCCCCCGTCCGTACCGGTGTGAGCGGGCCTCAGCGTTCCATCCCGGCGATCGCCCGGCAAGCGCCCCGCGGTCGCCGTCGGATTCCGATCAGGCTCGAGACACCTCCACGACGACCAGCTCCTCGGCCCGCTCGCCGAACGACCCGCGTGCCAGGACGGCGCCGTCGGGACCGACCGCCAGCGACGCTCCGATGCACCGCCAGCCGTCCCAGTCTCCGCCGTCGATGAGGCCGACGTTGCTCACACCGATGAGGGCCGTGCCGGTGCGTCCGGCGATCCGTCGATAGGAGCTCACCCAGTCGGCGCCGTAGGGGGTGACCGTGTTGTCGAACTCCGGGCGGACCGCCCAGGAGCACGGGGACAGCAGGATGTCCGCGCCCATGGTCGCGAGCGCCAGGCCCAGCTCCTGAGCCTCCGGCAGGTTGTCGGCGCAGATGTTCAGGCCGACGACGCCGACCGGGGTGTCGGTGACACCCAGGGTGGTGCCCTGGTCGTAGATCCGTCGTGCGAACGCGACCTCGTTGATCTTCCTGTGCCGCAGGAGGAGGCGGCCGTCCGGCCCGAAGAGCAGAGCGGTGTTGTAGACCGACGCGTCCGCGCGTTCGGTCATCCCGGCGGCGAGGACGAGACCGTGCTCCCGAGCGATCCGGGCCAGTTCGTCCGACACCGGCCCAGGGACCGGCGTGGCCAGCGAAGCGGTCGTCCCGCTCGTCCAGCCCACGTCCAGGCACTCCGGCAGCACGAGCATGTCGCAGTCGTCGGCGCGGGCGCGTCGCGCCATCGTCGCCGCACGTTCGAGATTGGCCTCGGGCTGTCCCGCCGCGACGAGCATCTGGCCCATTCCCACACGCACCGGAAGGAGACCGGACCGTCTCCGGGCGTTCGTCTCGTCCACCCGACCGCCTCTCGTGTCGATGTTCACCAGCGTGCCACCAACGAGCGCACCGGTGCGGCGGCCTCACCATAGGATTCGGACGTTTCCGGCGGATCCGGAGGTCTCCGGCGGAGTTGAACCAGGAGGTTGGGGCGTTGAACGACGGGTACGAGGTGCACACGGGGTTGGATCGGCTCGATCTGGACCGGGTGCATCGCTGGTTGTCCACTGACGCCTACTGGGCGATGGGGCGCACGGCGGACGCCGTGCGGCGCGCCGCCGAGAACTCGCTCAACTTCGGCGCCTACGCCGCCGACGGGAGACAGGTGGCGTACGCGAGAGTGGTGACCGACGAGGTGGCGGTCGCGTGGATCTGCGACGTCTATGTCGATCGGGGCCACCGGGGCAGGGGGATCGGTACACGGCTCGCCGAGGAGATCGTCCGGCACCTGGCTCCGCTGGGACTCAAGCGCGTGATGCTGGCGACCGACGACGCGCACGAGGTCTATGCCCGCGCCGGCTTCGTGCCCGTGCCCAACCCCGAGCGGCTGATGGAGCTCGCAGCTCCGGCGTGATGCCGTCACCGGGTGGACGCGGTTGCTGTGACGAGCCGGGCGAGGAGCATGGGTGTCATGGAGATCTACATCGTTCCCGTCACGTTCCCGGACCTCGACACGGCGAAGCGCGACGCGGCGTCACTGGTGGACGCCTTGCAGACCGCCGGCGTGCGGGCCGAGGTGGGGGCCGCTCCCGAGCTCGAGTCGGGCGACGACTCCGCACAGACGGACCCCGGCCCGACGACGCGCGAGCTCCGAGTGCACGCGAGCGGCGAGGACGAGGCCGGCAGGCAGGTCCAGGAGGTCGTGGAGGGGCAGTTTCCCCCGGGCATGGTGCTGCTCGGCCGACCCACGAAGGCCTGACCGGGCGACGATGGGCGGTGGCGGAAGTCAGAACATCTCGTCGAGCGCGCGGTAGTAGCCGAGCCGCCACGGGTCGGCCTCGGTCCGCTCAGTCACCGCTTCCGCGATGGTCCGCCCGTAGGACGGATTGAGGTCGACGGCGGCCATGGAGCGGGTCAGGAGCGCCAGGTCGAGGTGCCGGTCGGCGACGCCGAGCCGTCCGACATCGACGATTCCGGTCACCACGAGCGTCACCGGGTCGAGGACGACGTTCGGCAGGGACAGGTCGCCGTGACACACGGCCATGTCCTCCGGTTCGAGTCGTGCGGCGCGGTCCCGCTCCTCGAGCAGTGTGTCGAGCACGTCGTGAGCCGACCATCCGCGGCGTTCGTCGTCGAAGTCGTCCTCGTCGACGCGACCAGCGTCGAGGTTCTCCCGCGCCAGCGCGAGCGTGGCGGTCAGACGCCGGTCGAACGGGCACTCCGCCGTCGGGAGCGCGTGCAGGACGTCGAGGAAGTCGACGATGGTGCTTGCGGCGCGGTCCGCCCGCTCGACCGGCACGCTGCTCGCCGGCACGCCCTGTACGGCCGAGGCGACGAGGCTGCCGCCCTCCGTCGTCTCGAACCAGTCGAGAACCCGGGCCGCGATGACCTCGGCCGTCGTGGCGAGCCAGGCCAGGCGGTCCCGCTCGTCACGGAGCTCGGCCGCCTGCGTCGGCGTCCGGGCGATCTTCACGTAGGTGTTCCCGTCCTTGCTACGGCGCACCTCGGTGCCGCTGTCTCCGAGGGTCACCGGTTCCCAGTCGTCGAACCTGCGCTCGCGTCCGGCGCTCATGGTTCGTCCCGCGGCACGACCCGGGTGAGCAGCCGGGCGACCTGGTCGACCGCATAGGCCAGCACGTCCTCGGCGCCGGCCGTGGTGGCGTAGAGGAGACCGGAGTCGACCGTCAGCCTGAGCAGGACGACGTCCTCATCCGCCACACCGGAGTAGCCGGACTTGTCCAGCACGGTGCGGAACACGTCGAGCAGCTGAGGCCAGGAGGCCCGCATGGTCGGCGCGGTGCCGCGACTCCGCGTCGCCTCCAGCATGGGCGCGAGGCGGGTGGCGACGACGTCGGGTTCCAGGTGGGGGGCGTACAGCGCCTCGACGAGGTGGCTCGCCGTCTTCCGCGCCGAACGGGACCGACGGGTGAGCCGTTCGGCGTAGGCGCGCGCGGTCGCCACCCGCAGCGACTCAGCGGCCTCCACCGCGGCCTGGAAGAGGCCGTCACGGCCGGGGAAGTAGTACGAGGCGGAGCCGATCGGCACGCCGGCCTCGACGGCCACGCGACGGTGCGTGACGGCTTCCGGTCCCTTGTCGATGAGAAGGCGCGCGGCTGCCGCGCGCATGGCGTCCTGCTTCTCGGCCGCTCGGCGCTGGCGGGTGGGTCGCGGGCCGGATGACGCCGCTCCCGACCTCGTGCTCATGGTCGGGGAGTCTAGATGAGCGCCAGGACCCATACGAGTGAATAATTCATACTTGCGTCTTGTTACGACGTGCGGGTCGCACCGAACCCGCACCACAGGACCGGGACGGGACCGTCTCCGGCCGAAGGAGGAGAGCAGATTTGACGATCGACTGGGCATCCATGCCGACGTACAACACGATCATGGCGGTAGCGGCGGGCGTGGGGCTGCTGGGCCTCGTGCAGTTCTTCCGGGACGTGCTGCGGCGTCGTGACGGCGTGAGCACGGACGGCTGGGCGCTGAACTTCGGCGTCCTGGGGACGATCCTGACGACCACGGGGCTGCACATGACGCTGACCTGGCCGCTGGCAGCGGGCGGGTTCCCGTTCGACAACATCATCTTCGGCGAGACCAGCCTCGGCTTCGGAGTGCTGCTGCTGGCTGCGGCGCTGTACCTGTGGCGTCGGGGGAGCGACGCCCTCGTGGGAGCGAATGTGGCCGAGCACCTGGCACGCGTGGCACGGCCGGTCAGCATCTTCGTCGCCTTCCTCGGCGGCGCGCTGATCGCGATCGCCATCGCCGGCGTGCGGTACCAGCTGTTCGCCGCACCGCCGCAGGAACCGATCTCCGGCGCGTTCGCGCAGTGGCCGCTGGTCGAGGCGATCTTCATGTCCGGCCTGCTCGCGCTGGTCGGCGTCGGTGCCATCGCGTTCCCGTTCGCGGTCCGCTCCGTCGAGGCGGGCCGCACCAAGGCGGCGCCCGTCGTCATCGCCGGCTGGTCCTGGGCGGTCTCAGGCACGGTCGTCGGCCTGTTCGGGGTGATGAACTTCTTCACCCACATCGGCCTCATCGTCAACACGATGTGAGGACCGAGGCCGCCGACGGCGGTATCAGGTGATAGCCGACCTAACTAGTTGCATACTAGTATCGGTGCGGCTCGGCGCGTCCGGACGTACGTCTCGAGCGGTAGTGCACCGACGAGGAGGCCGCCATGGGGAAGCTGATCTACTCGATGATCACGTCGCTCGACGGCTACGTGAGCGACCGCGAGGGCAACTTCGGCTGGGGCGCCCCTGAGGAGGAGTCGCACGAGTTCGTCAACGAGCAGTTCCGGTCGGTCGGCACGTACCTCTACGGCCGCCGGATGTACGAGACCATGGCTTACTGGGAGACCGCGCACACGGTTCCGGAGATGCCGCCGTTCGGCCTCGAGTACGCACGGATCTGGCAGGCGGCAGACAAGGTCGTCTACTCCACGACCCTGTCCGAGGTCGCCAGCGAGCGGACCCGGATCGAGCGGGTCTTCGACCCCGAGGCGGTGCGCCGGCTCAAGACCGAGTCGGAGCTGGATCTGACCGTCGACGGGCCGACCCTGGCGGCACACGCGATCAGAGCAGGTCTCGTCGACGAGTACCAGCTCATCGTCGGGCCGGCGATCGTCGGCGGAGGCAACCGGTTCTTCCCGGACGACGTGCGGGTCGACCTCGAGCTGCTGGATCTGCGCCGGTTCGCCAACGGCGTCGTGTTCCTGCGGTACGGCGTCGCAAACGACACGTCTTCTGCGCCGAACTGACCTGTCTCGGCGATGACGCCGTAGTGGCGCGGCTGGGTGTCACGGAGTGCTGACAGCCCGCCTGCCCCTCAGCCGGTGGGCGGTGCGAACTGGCTAGCGGTGAACGTTGCTCCCTGGGGGTCGCGGACCACTGCGGCACGGGTCCACTCGGTGTCCTTGGCGGCGATGATGGTGCCGCCCAGTCGTTCGACGGCGGCAGCGGTGGTGTCCCGGTCCGCCACGGCGAAGGTCACGTGCCAGGAGGGCTCCTCGCCCTCCTCGGCCGTCGCCAACCAGCCGATCGCATCCGCGAAGCCGGCCGGCGCCCCGACCGACGCTTGCCGCTCGTGGATTCCCGGATCGACGGTCGCCGCGAGGTGGTCGCCGTACCCGGGGCGACGGATCATCGCACCGAAGCCCATGTCGGTGGTCTCCCAGCCGAACACCGACGCGTAGAAATCTCTGGCCGAGGCTGGGTCGGCGGCGTGTAGGTCGCTGAAGTTCCAGGTTCCCGGAGCATTGGTGAGTTGTGCGCCACGACGATTCTTGGCCTCCCACAGCCGGAACGGCACGTCGCCGGGGTCCTCGCAGAGGGCCAGTCGACCGCCCTCACCGGCCGCCGTCGGCCCCGCCACGACCCGGCCGCCGGCCGCCGACACTTCCGCGGCGACCCGATCGGCGTCGTCGACCGCCACGTAGGTGTTCCAGCTCCCGATGCCGTCGACGGTCTCATCGCCGGCCCGGCCCAGACCGGCGACGTCCTGGCCATCGAGCTGGGCGACGAGGTACTCCTTTCCACGGCCGCCGACCTCCAGGTAGGTCCAGCCGAACAAACCGGCGTAGAAATCACGCGCCCCAACGAGGTCTCGGTGCACGACGTCGACCCACGAGGTGACACCTTCCGGGTACGTCCTTATGGCGCTCATGCCGTCCTGCCCCTGGTCTTCATGGGCCCAACACTATGGCCCGACCAGGCCAGATCCTGACCGCAATGACGAGGTGCTGAGTCGAGGACTGGGGGTGGTTCCGGACTTGGTAACGCACTGTAGGGGAGAATTCGGAGTTACCGCACCCTGTCGACGAGGTCCCATCGCATGCGCAGACTCCACTCACCGCCACGGCTCCGGCCCGTACTCATGACCGTGGCAGATGCCTGTGAACGCGACGAACGGGTGCTGGCGGGTTGGTTGGGAGGATCGCTGGCCCGAGGCGTCGCCGACGACTGGAGCGACATCGATCTTCACGTCATCGTCAATGACGAAGCCGCCTTCACCGCCGCAGTGCTTGACTGGTTCGGTCAGTTGATGCCGCTCGTCCTGGCGGACGAGATTCCCGGCGTCCCGGGCGGCTTCATCTTCCTCACGCCCGGCTGGGTGCATGTGGATTTCGTGGTCCACGGCGCCGATACCTTCGAGCCGGACGGGCATCCGGTCAAGGTGCTGTTCGACCGCGCAGGGCTCGTTCACGACGTCGAACCGGCCGGAGACGACCCCCACGGCGGCCCGTACCTGCCTGACACCCCGTCGACCACCTTCCTTTACTTCATGGGCAATCTCGTCACGGTCGCTCGCCGCGGCGAGTGGTTCGCCCTCGCACAGGGCACGGCCACGATGCGGGACTCCTTGCTGATCCCTCTGATGCTGGCGCAGAACGGCGTACGGAAGAGCGACGGCGCCAAGCGACTCAACCGGTACCTCACTGACGAGCAGCAGGCGGCGCTCCGATCGATCCCGGCGATCGGCTCTGACCCCGAGGACCTGTTCGCCGCCCAGCGGGCCATCGCGCACGAGTACCTGAGACGTGGGCGCCGGCTGGCAGCGCAGGTCGGCGCCGAGTGGCCGGACGCGCTCGAGTCCGCCGTACGAGAACTGTGGGCCAGAGAGCTCGGGATGGCCATCGAATGAACGCGCGGCGCGACGTCGACAGCAAGCGGGCCACTTGCTGGTGAACGGCGCACTACGCTGCAGGTGTGGACGGCTTCTGGACGTTTCTCGGCTCCTTCTGGTGGCTGGTGTTCCCGCTCGGTGGCGTCATCGGTGGAGGCATCAAGGGCCTGCAGGAGTGGGACGAGCGTCGCCGGAAGGACAAGATCGAGCTCGCGCGGATCAAGTACGGACAGTCGGCGCAGCCGCCCGTCGCTCAGGCCGGCACGCTCGGCAAGGTGACCGCCGATGACGTGCAGCGCGTGGTCGCCGAGCACGACGAGGTGCAGCGTCGCTGGCTCAGCTATGAGCTGGACGTGGCGAGGCTGATCGACTTCCCGATGATGAGCGACATGCGGGAGCCGCTCACGGTCGACTTCCACCGTGCGAAGCGTCATGCGGACAGCTTGAAACCGGCGGACGCCAAGGAGCTGAAGGATCCGGACCGGTTTGTCGCCTACCGCAGCGCCGTGCAGGATCTCGCGGTCGCCTTCGACGTCGCTGAACGAGAAGCGCGCAGGCGTCGTACCTCCGACTTCACGGGGACGGAGCGCGAGGTGCTTTCACGCGCGAAGAACCTCATCGCGATCGCCGAGGATCGCGGCGCCACCCATGCCGAGCGCCAGACCGCCTACCGGCGCGCAATGCGCGAGCTCGAGGGACTCGTCGCGGTGCCCGACGTTGCAAGCGAGGCGATGGAGCATCGGATCGCGGGTGCCCTCGGCGAGGGCAGTGCCCGCCAGGAGACTTAGCGACCGGTACGGGCAGCGTCCCGGTCGGCGCGGGCGGGGGAGCGGGCGGGCCCGGATGTTACGAAGGGGCTCAGCCGAGCTGCGCGTTGAGGCGGGCGGCCTGCCGCACGAGATGGTCTCGTTCGGCGAGGTTCGGTGCCGATCGGGCGGCCTCGGCGTACAGACGTGCTGCCGTCGCCCGATCGCCATCACGCTCGTGCAGATGTGCTGTGACGGCGGTGTACCTGGGCAGGGACGGGTCCAGCCCCGCGAGCGCCGCCAGGCCGGCCCGCGGTCCGTCGGCCTCACCGACCGCCACCGCCCTGTTGAGGCGGACCACCGGGCTGCTGGTCAGGCCCACCAGCTCGTCGTACCACTCCACGATCTGGACCCAGTCGGTCTCGGCGACCGTGCGCGCGTCGGCGTGGAGGGCGGCGATGGCGGCCTGCGCCTGGAACTCGCCGAGCCGATCGCGGGCGAGGGTTGCCTGCAGGATCTCGATGCCCTCGGCGATCAGTCGGACGTCCCAGAGGTCGCGGTCCTGCTCGGCGAGGGGCACCAGGCTGCCGTCCCGGCGGGTGCGGGCCGGCCGCCTCGCCTGGTGGAGGAGCATGAGCGCCAGCAGTCCTGCCACCTCCTCGTGGTCCGTCATCGTCGCCAGCTGCCGCGTCAGCCGGATGGCTTCGGCGCTGAGGTCGACGTCGCCCGTGTAACCCTCGTTGAAGACCAGATACAGGACGCGGAGCACCGTGGCGACGTCGCCGGGCTGGTCGAACCGCACGCCCGACACGGTGCGCTTCGCCCGGCTGATGCGTTGTGCCATGGTCGCCTCCGGCACGAGATAGGCCTGCGCGATCTGGCGCGTGGTCAGCCCACCGAGCGCGCGCAGCGTGAGCGCGACGGCCGAGGCCGGCGTCAGAGCGGGGTGGGCGCAGAGGAAGTAGATCTGGAGCGTGTCGTCCACCGCCTGTCCGGGGCCAGCCGGGGGCTCCGCCTCCACGCGCTCCTCACGGCGACGCCTTGCGGCCTCGGCGCGGACGGCGTCGAGGTATCGGCGCCACGCCACCGTGACGAGCCAGGCCGTCGGGTCCCTGGGCCGGTCGTGCGGCCACACCCGCAAGGCCTCGACGAGGGCGTCCTGGACGGCGTCCTCGGCCGCCGCGAAATCGGCTCCGCGGCGCCCGAGGATCCCGATCACCTCTGGCGTGAGTGCCCGCAGCAGGGTCTCGTCCACCAGGACTCTCACTCCGTGACGGTCGGCTCCGCGCCCATGAACGGGCGCAGCTCGAGCCACTGTGGATCGGGCGCCCGCCGGCGCCGGGAGCGGCGGACAGCTCCCCGGCCAGCTCGACGGCGCGTTCGCGACTCTCGACGTCGATCACCATCCAACCGGCGATCAGGTCCTTGGTCTCGGCGAACGGGCCGTCGGTGACCGGTGGGCGCCCCACGCCGTCGTAGCGAACGAAGGTTCCGTCGGGGGAGAGGGCCTGGGCGTCGACGTACTCACCGGTGCCTTCAAGCCGCCGGGCGAAGTCCTCCATGTACTGCACGTGTGCCGTGATCTCCTCCGGCTTCCACTGGCCCATCGGGACGTCGTTCACGGCAGCCGGCGCGCCGCGGTAGTGCTTGAGCAGCAGGTACTTGGCCATGGTTCTCTCCTCGGCTCGGTACGGCCCATTGTGGCCGTGCGCACTCGGGGGACGGAGCCGTGCCGGCGTTCTCGACATCGCGGCGTCAGATGTCTTCAGGAGATTTCCGCCGACCATCGGACGCACGGGCGGCACGCCGAACCGCCCCGGCATCTTGCCGGGGCGGTTGGGTGGTTGGTTGCTACCCGTTCGTGGTGGCACCGGGGCACGTCTCGTTCCCGCAGGGCGGCAGCGTGTCCGTGTACCGGGATTCGACCACGAGGTCATATTCCTCGACGACGGCAGGTGCTCCTGGGAGGTCGTTCGGGTAGATCGTGTCCGTCTCGAGCACCTTTCCCGTGGTCGGGTGGAGGATCATGATCGTCTCGATCTCGACGCTCTGACCTTCCTCGTTTTCACCGAAGCGCGAGGCGCCGAAGGCCACACCATCACGGCCCTTGCGGTCTGTGACCTGACCGTACGAGGAGACGCCGTCCGCTAGGGCGATCGCCTCGAGGAAGGTCGCCCGATCCTCGTGGCCGAGCAAGTTGGCTTGAAGGTTGTAGGCGTCGATGAGGTAGTGGCCGGGGTAGCGCTGGTGCTGGTCGTTGTTCCGCATCACCAGGTCGTAGAGGGCCTGGGGCGTGGCGGGCACCTCGATGTGACCGCCGTACGCCTCGCCGGCAGGAATAACTGAACCCCTGGCTTCGCCGTCATGGACATACAGCCGCCCGCCGGAGAAGTCGGTCGTGTCGAACCAGGAGTACGAGTCGTCCTCCCTGGGCTCGAGCCTGTCAACCTCCCAGTACCCCTCTGAGACCTCGACCTCGTGCATCGAGTAGCCGACGTACCGTCGGTGCTCGAAAAAATATCGACCGGTCTCGGCCGGTGAGGAGTCACGCAGCTGCTCGGCGAGCTGTTGGAGGTTGGTGGCGGCCTCGGCACCGTCCGGCTGTGAGTACTCGAGCATCGGAATGGCGGCGGCCGGCGGCACTGCGCTCTCACCCAGCACGGATGGCAGGGTGACGGAACCGAGGACGGCGAGTGCGGCGGCCGCGGCGACCCCGACGAGGATCTTCCGCCTTCCGAAGCGGACCTCAGTTGCTTGCGGCTGCTCGGTGCGGTCGTGGGCGAGCACCCACTGGAGCGTGGTCTCGGCCTCCTCGGGGGACGTGCCGCCTTCGACGCGCGAGGGGTCGAGGTCGGCGAGTCGGCCCAGGACGGTCCGGTCAGTCGTGGTCATCGGTGCGCTCCCTCGTTGAGCGGGGTGGCGGGAAAGAAGTCGGTGAGCGGCATGTGCTCGAGGAGGTGGAGAAGGTGGCGGCGAGCTCGGAGGAGCCGGACCCGGAAGGTGCCTGGTTGGCAGCCGAGGACGGTCGCCGCCTCGCGGACCTTCAGCCCGTCCCAGGCGACCAGGGTGAGCACCTCGCGTTCGCCGTCGTTCAGCCGCTGCCACGCCCGCGCCAGGTCGGTGCGCGAGGCGACCTCGCTCGCCAGCTCTCCGTCGAACGGCTTCGGCTCGGCGGCGACACGAACCTGGAGGGCATTCCAGCGTCCGTGCGACCGGGAGGTCGAAAGCATGGTCCGGCGTGCGATACCGAACAGCCACGGGCGTGCGGGGTCGGGTGCGTCGTCGAGGCGGCGCCAGGCGACCAGGAAGGTGTCGGCGACGACATCCTCGACCTGCGCCGGAGCGACCCGCCGCCGGACGAAGCGTTCGACGTCGGTGCGATGTCGCCGGTAGAGATCCTCGAACCGGTCTTCGTCGGACATGCGGTCTCCTGTGCTCGGTAGCGCCTGTTACCCCTACATGGCCGGCACGGCCAGGAGCGTTACACGGGCGGGTTGTCCGGCGGGGCGTTTCGGGATTGATCCGACGGACGCACTGCCCGGGCGCCGTTCGGCCGCACCCCAAGGCCATCGGATCTACCGTGGTGGCACAGGCTGGCAAATGGGCTCTACGTGTGAGCCAACGCCCTCCCGAGAGGAACTGCGGTGACTACCTGCAAGCGACGAGCCGTGTGGGGCGTCCTCGCGATCGGCGTGCTGAGCGCCGCAGGATGCGCACAAGGAGAGGTTCATGTGCTGAACACCGCCGAGGGTGGCGTGGACGTGCAGCTCGGCGACGACGAGGTGAATGACGTTACGGCCGACGGCGGCGCCCTCCTGTATACGAACGAGTGCTTCGACGGTCCGATCGTCGTGACGTACGCAGGCGGACGAACGGTCAAGCTGGCCGTCCCGATCTGCCCGGGACAAGAGCTCGTCGTCACCGACGAGGGGGTCGAGCTCGTCGAGGCGGAGAGCACGACCTGAGCCCGTCGTGATGGCGTCGAACTCGCACCGCATGACCGCACGGAGGTTTGCGGTCGTTCGGATCACCGCCGGGCTGTTGATCATCGCCGTGCTGGGGTACGGCTACGGCGCGCAGGTCGAGGCCGGAGGCAGCAGTCCCTTCGACTACTTCGGCTACTTCACGAACCAGACGAACCTGCTGGCAAGCGTCGTGCTGATCATCACCGGCACCGTCGTTCTCACGGGACGGCGGATTCCCGTCTGGCTCAGCAACGTGCGAGGGGTCGCGACGACCTGTCTGCTCGTCGTGGCGGTGATCTACAACCTCCTCATCCCCGGCGCTGGGTCTGCACCGCCGGTTGTGAGTGCCATCCTGCACATCGCGTTCCCGCTCGTTGTCGCCCTCGACTGGCTGCTCGTGGGGGACCGGCGGCCACTCGCCTGGCCGCGGCTCTGGCTCGTCGTTCCCTACCCGCTCTTGTGGCTCCTCGTCGTCCTCGTTCGCGGAGTCACCGACGGCTGGGTTCCATACGGATTTTTGCTCCCTGAGCGGGGGCTGGTGTCGCTGGGCGTTCACGTCGTCGCGCTGCTCGGCACGCTGCTCGCGGCCGGTGCTCTCGTCTGGGCGGCCAGTCGGTCACCCGGACTATGGCTCCGCGCCCACGTGGACTGGTGACGCTGCGGTCACCCTCGTGGACGGCGCGCGTATCGACTTTGTGCCTGACTGAACGGATACAGGCGCGCAGTGGAAAGCGGACTGCTCGGCAACAACGACCTTGGCCAGCGGCTCAAAATGGCGCGCCGAGCATCCGCGCGTCGCGTAGGGGAGTGAGGCACACCTGGTGCTCACAGGCCAGCGGAGTGCAGCCTGCACCCGATTTCGTCGGAAGCAGTACACCGCCCCTGGCACCACGTACGTATCGAACGTCCGTTCTACCCGGTTGGTGCCGCGGGATGGTGGATCGGCTCTTGACCGTGGCCTCATAGCCGTCACCAGCCTGGGAAGAGCTGAGCGACAAGGCTCGGCACGGCGGCGATAGTCAGAACAAGAATCCAGGAAGCCATGAGATAGCACACGGCCAGCGAGATGTAGGCGAGGATCGCGCCGCGTTCTTGTCGCTCGTTGATTTGTCGCAGGGCGACGTGGCCCGCACCGACAGCGAACATGGCGAGGGCGACGGAGCCGAAACCGAACCTCGCGAGCAGCGCGACGACGGTGATGGCGAGCGACGCCACTCGAACCGGTTCAGCCGGATCTGATTGCGCGATCCACCTGCGTGCTGCTTCCGTTGCCTCGGTCGAGGGCCGCCGCCGGGGCGACTGGTAACAGTCAATATCTGGTTCGACATTGTTCGGGAACTGTGGCGACTTGATGCGGCAGGTCGTGTGAGCTGAAGAAGTTGGCGTTGCCGGGTAGCTGGATCAGGGGCGCTCCCGGGAGATGGTCACACCGGCTCCAGCGGCCGGTCGGTCTGACGAAGTTGGCGGACGCGCCAGACCTGAGCGAGTTCGGGGTCGCCCGTGGGGCTTGGTTCGATTCGTTCGACAGTGAATCCCTCGCGTTCATAGAACGCGCCAGCGCGCTTGTTGGCTGCGACGTGTTCGATATACAGCCGATCGGCACCGGTCGGCAACTGCTTGGTGAGTGCGTCGAGGAGCTTCGGACCGACGCCTTGTCCACGATGCTGGGGGTGGACGTAGAGCTTGTAGATCACGTGGTCGTTTCCGTTGCGGCCGCGTTGCCCGACACCGAGGAGCTGCCCGTCGGCGACGGTGACAACCACCAGCGCCTGGGTCACGGCGGCTCCGATGTGGGTCTCATTCCACCAGTTGCGGACCTGATCGTCGGCGGCTTCAACGCCGATCAGTGGCGCGTAGTGGGGTCGGATGTGCGCCTCACCGAACCGAGTGATGGCCGCGATGTCCTGGAACTCAGCTGTTCTGACGGTCGGCTCAGCATTCGATGTCATCGCACGCTCCCTCGGCGACACTCGGAGTTCGTCGGACCACACTAGGAGAACCGGGGACGAGTGTGAGCCGCGTGAGCTGACTACGGTGCAGTGGTGAGCAAGACGGCAGTCTTCTACCGGCGATGGGCCCAGCTCGAGGCCGAGGGCGTCTCGCGGTTGTATTACGACTGGGCTCTCGGCGTCGCGGCCGACACCGCTGTACTGGAGGTGGTCGAGGCTCTCCCACCTCGAAAACGTCAACCGAACCTCGTCTTCGCCGCGGCTCGCGCGGCAGGAGCTCCCTCGGCGCGCCGTACCCAGTTCTACGGTCGTGGCTCCTCGAGCACTGGGGCGAGGTTCGCGAGATCGCGCTCACGCGCATGACCCAGACCAATGAAGCAGGCCGGTGTGCGGTACTCCTGCCCGTTCTGAGCCGTCTGCCGGGACCGTTGGCGTTGATCGAAGTCGGTGCGTCCGCCGGCCTGTGCCTGTACCCCGACCGGTACAGCTACTCGTACGCAACCCCGTCCGGGACAACTGTCGTCGATCCACCCGGCGGGCCGAGTCCGGTGCGGATCCGGTGCGCGATCGACGCCGACAGCGTCCCCGAGACGGTGCCGGAGGTCGCCTGGCGCGCGGGCATCGATCTCAACCCCGTTGACGTGCGCAACGAGACAGAGCTCAACTGGCTCGAGACCCTCATCTGGCCCGAGCACGAAGAGCGCCGCCAGCGTCTCCGTGCCGCCGCGGCGGTCGTCGCGGCAGACCCGCCGCGCCTGCTCAAGGGCGATCTCTTCGACGTCCTACCTGCGCTGGTTGAGGAAGTCCCAGCCGGCACCCAGCTCGTGATCTTTCACAGCGCTGTTCTCGCCTATCTCGAGCGGGCGCAGCGCGAGCGGTTCGTCGAGCTTGTGCGCGATATCGACGGCGTCTGGCTGAGCAACGAGGGCGCCCAAGTCCTGCCTCGAGCACATGACTTGCCCGAGGTCGAGAAGAACGGGCATTTCGTCCTCACTGTCGACGGCACCCCGGTCGCTCGAACGGGACCGCACGGACAGGCATACGACGCCCTGGCCAGTTACCCCGAGCCTCTCTGACTCGCTCTCTGAAGGGCTGCGTACTGCGCCATGGGCGTGGCTGCCGCTTGCGCATGGCGTTGGGTGACTTGGTCGCTGTAGCCGAGGAGGCTGGCGACGACGGGTGCGGGAATCTCGCTGACGAGGTCTCGCATCGCTCGGTTCCGTGCTCCACGCAGGTTGATCCCGAGATCGCGGAGGCGGTCCATGATCGTCTGCGAGGTGACGTGTCGCCCGGCACGGGTGCTGGGAAAGAGCCAGTCGCTGTCGCGGTTCGCGCCGCGCTGGTTCGGGCGCGCCGAGAGGTGCTGCGCGAGCATGCCTGCGAACGGCTTCGGGACGGCGATCGGGGTGTCGGTGAACCGGATCGCGATGCCGTCAGGTGTGAGTACGGTGTTGCTTAGCTTCAGTTCGGCGACTCGGACCAGTGGCTGGGCGTAGAGCAGGAGGAGGACGCCGGCGACACGGTAGGGAAGGCTCTCCGCGGTCCCGGTCACCAGCTCTCGGATCCAGGCAAGACGCTCGTCCTGCGTGAGGTGTGGAGCGGTTCGCGCTGTGCGGTGTCCGATGGTGATCCCGCGTTCCAGGCTGGTCTTCCTGGACCAGACGAAGAACGTCCGGATGAGGTGTCGAGTTGTCGGCCCTTCGGCGAGGTACTGGTCGACGTCCTGCTGGGTACAGGCGTCGAGATCCCGGCCGTGAGTGTCGCGGAGCCAGGTCAGGAACTTCAGGGTCTCCGTGACCTGCTGCTTGGAGGCATGCACGGAGCCGCGACTGCGCCGGCCGGGTTCGCTCCGTGCCCTGATCCGCGCCAGGTGGTGCCAGCGTGCGAACCGTTCCACCGGATGTCGCAAGGCGGGATCGTCGACGAGAGCCAATCTGGCGTCGAGCCACCGCTCGAACTGCGCGAGATGGTGATCACGTGGGTCGAGGAAGCCATGCGTCTCCAGGATGCTGCGCAGATGCTCGACACGGAGACTGTGCGGTTCTGCGTCGAGCCCGGCGTGGCTCATCGGGGTGGCGTTAGTCGCGATCCGGTGAAGTAGGTCTTTCACCTCCTGCGGTCTCATCCAGGCCAGCACACTCTCTCGACGATCGGCTGCGGCGAGGACGTCGACGACGCGTTCCATCATCGCCGTGTCGACGGCCGGTTCCACCAGCAGGGCGCGCAGATCCGCCCGCAGGGCGCAGCGTGCGCAGGTACCGCGGCGATAGTTCTCGCCTCCCTCGCCGCAGTGTGCGCAGCGGCTGGCGGGGATCCCGGCACACGGAGCGCAGATGGGGGAGCGGTCCCCGTCGATGCCGGGCAGGAGTCGTTCCTCGCCACAGCTGGCGCAGCTGCCGCGGGTCCGCATGGCGTGGTGGAAGCAGATGCCGCAGATCGCGCCTTCGGGCCACCGAGTGCGGATCTTGGCGGCGTCGCGCCCGCACCTGTCGCAGCGGTGGTCGCCGGTCGTGCGCGGGCGCCCCTGCACGATGCCGCGGGGGTTGACGTCAATCGGCATCGGGGATGACCCGTGCTCGTTTGGGTCGGATCGTCTTGTTCAGGTCGACCACGTTCGGTGACGCGGCGGCCTTCCTCGTGACCTGGTCCGATGCCGTGTAGGTGATGACGTCCTCGAGGCCGCAGTCGAAGATGTCGCAGACCGCGACGAGGAGCTGGATCGAGACGCGTTCCGGGCGTCCGGTCATCAGCCGGTAGATCTGCGAGGGCGATAGTTCGATGCCTCGCTCCTTCAGGTGGGGGAGCAGGTCGGTGCTGTTGTGCATGCCGGCGCTGGCCATGAGTTCGGCCAGGTGCCAGGTGTAGGTGAGTTGTCTGCGCATCGGTCAATCCTCCTCGGCGCCGGCCAGGGCCGACTTGATCGTTCCGTCGAGTGCCCTGCGTAGGGTCTTGACGCGGAAGTCGCTGGAGACACACGTGTAGATGGCTGTGGTCGACGCGTGCTCGTGTCCGACCTGCTGCTGGACGAACAGTGCGTCCATCCCGGCCTCGATCAGGTGCGTGACGTAGCTGCGGCGCAGCGAGTGAAAGTCGAGTTCGCGGGGGAGTGCGAGGTCATCGCAGTACCGGCGGAAGCGGGCCAGGAGGGCGGTCTGCGAGACGAGGGTCCCGCGCTCGGTGAGGAAGAGGTCGAGGTTGGCGCCGGTGTGTGCGTGCCCGACCGCGAGCCAGTCCTCGAGGATCTCGGGTGGCCCAGTCGAAGACCGTCAGGACGCTGCGTCGTTTCGGGGGTGATCCCTTCTTCGCCTTGCCCCACCGCACCTGGAGCACGCCGTACTTGCCGAACTCGCGCGCGTGCGGATTGCGGGAGAAGTCGACGGTCTGAAGGTGACGCACCTCGTTGCGGCGAAGCCCCCACGCGTAGGCGGTCTTCAGAATCACCGAATCGCGGTAGGCGGCGAGCCAGCCCTTACGACCACGCGAGTGGATGTCACTGACCTCCTCGTCGGCACGGTCGAAGAGCCGCTGTAGCTCCTCACGCGTGAACGCGCGACGGGACGGATCGGCCTCGCTGTCCTGGACGTGACGGGCAGTGTTCCAATCGAAGCAGACCTGAACCGGATGCGTGCCGAAGTAGCGTCCACACACCGACGGCCAGCCATACGTCGGAGTCGCAACGTAGTCGCAGAACAGCCGGAGGCTGTTCTGGTAACCGCGAACGGTTGAAAGCCTGGCATGACGGATCGCGCGGAGATCGCCGAAGAACTCGTCCACGTGTGCCGGCGACCAGGACCACGGGTACTCGTTGGTCGCGTCGACGAACCTGCGAACGAAACCTTCGCGGGCATCGATCGTCGAGTGCTGAAGGTTGCGGCTCAGCTGTTGGTTACGCCAGCCCGCGAGCATCTCGTTGAACACGTGCTCGTCGGGGCGGAGGAGGTGCAGGGCGCTCGACTCGACGTACCGTCCCGACGCATCGACGCCCACGATCCAGCCTCCTCAACGAGCCCATCAGATGCTCGTATCGTGCATCCAATGCACGATTGGCCGCAAACTCGCAGGTCAGACGACCACACCACAGTCATCCACCACGAGTCATGCTCCAGTGACGAAATCCCCGGCACCGCTCGCCGCCGCGGTAGACGTACACGCGTCACTGCAGGTCAGAATGAACCATTCCAAGACCAGAGCACCGCCCGCCGCACTCGACAGAGGGGAGGTGTCGCGGTTGCATCCGTTGCAATAATGGACGCTTAGTTTGACATAATGCACCTTATCGGATCGCTACCGACCGGGGGTTGAGTTGCGGCAGACGAAAGAACTCCCGTCCCAGGTCGGTCTAGGTGTCGTTGCATGTCAGGACCAGTATTCGTTGCCGCGCCTCTTGTGCGCCCGGCGTGTCGTGGAGCGGGTATCGGTGCAGGTGGCCGTAGGTTTCCTGCATTAGATGCATGATTCCGCGATGAAGTGGAGTACGCGTGGATGCGGTCCCGGGCAGGGTTCCAGCGATTCTCAGCGACGCCCGCGGGAACGATCGTCCTCGGAATCATGCTCGGCCGCTTCTAGCTCTATTAACGCCCCGACAGATGTCGCCAAGACGGGTTCAGTACGGCGGCCCGGCCTGGAAGGATCTCTAGGTCCCAGTCGCCGGTGACGGCGGTTTGGCGGAACATCCAGCAGCCAGTAAGTCTGTCGATGCGATGGCGTCCTTGATCGCTTGCGCGTGGCCGTCGAGGACCGACCGCTCGCTTTCCTGCTCGTCGGGAATGATGGTCCAGCCATCTCCCGTGTAGCGCGGGATTACGTGAAGGTGAAAGTGGAAGACCGTCTGAAAGGCGGCTTCGCCGTCACAGAGGAAGACATTGACCCCCTCGCAGCGCATGCTGGAGCGTCGTAAGACTCGTGCCATGTCATGACCGACCGACCACACGTGAGCGCTGGTGGTTCCATCGAGGTCTTCGAGGCCGACCGCGTGCTTGCGCGGCACCACAAGAAGGTGACCGGGTGTAACCGGGTGCAGAGCCATGAAGACCACGACGGTCTCGTCCTCGTAGACCACACTGGCCTCGGCCTGTCCGGCTGCAATGGCGCAGAAGATGCAGCCCTGCGCCGCTGATGTCGTGTTCCCCGTCATGCGCGCCAATAGTCCCAGTGCACCCGAGAAGGTTGCCAATCAGTTTGAGGACCCGACTCCCGGCTCAGCAACTCCCGTGCCTGCCAGTTAGCGCGCGACGAGTAGAAGCAGCTGAGGGAAGTTGCCTCATGCCACCGCCTACGACAGCCGCAGGTGCATCATGATCTGGCGGCCTGCTACAGGATCGTCACGGTAACTGCCCCGCTCAACAAAGCCGTGGCGACGGTAGAATTCGATGGCGCCGATACGCGCATGGCACCACACATGACGACCGCGATGCTTGCTCACATGCTCAAGCACGGCTGCCAGGATCAACGACCCGCAACCTTGCCGCCGGTACGACGGATCGACGGCCATACCCATCAGCCACCAAGAGAACCCGGGCGCCGGGCCGCCGTCGGGTGGCTCCTTCTTGACGACAACACCGGTCGCCACCACGACGCCACCATCACGCACCACGAAATGGGCATGGGAGCCAGCGTTGCCGGATACTTCGGCATCGGTCGGCACTCGTCTCAGGACGGCAAGCCGCAACGGGAACGTCACCCCGGGCGCCACCTGGGCGACGCTGAGAGATCGGGCCGTGTCCACCGACCAAGTCTGGCATCCGATGTACCGCGCCACGCCGAGGTCCATCGAGTCGGATATTGGCCCGTCGGTCAACTCCCGGCTCGTCAACTCCCGTCCCTGCCAGTTTGCGGACAGCCTCGGCAGTGGCTGTCACGCGCTCTCGCGCGGCCCGAGACGGGCCCCGGACATCAGGCACGAGCCCAGCTCCCGGAGCGCCGCCGCCGCGCCGACGGTGATTGCCTCGCCGTAGCCCTGACGGCGATGCTCCCGGTGAGCAACCAGCTGCTACGCCAGCTCCTCGTCCTGCTGGGCACGTACGCGACCGTCAGCCGCAACTTCCTAGGACGCCTAGAGCATCTCGCTCCGGCCGCTGTATAAGGGCCCCTTGATAGACTAGCCGGGTGGAACGCCGCGGCGCCGTCGTCGCCCAACGCCATGCACTCTGTACACAGAACACAGAGGGCCGGACGCGCCCGGGCACCGGGCAGTCAAGATCAGCAAGCGTGGAGGGCCGATACATGACCGACAACGTCTCTGTCGACGACGTCATGAGCGAGCTGGCGTCGCTGGAGCAGCCCGCGCTTCGCGAGGCGAACGAACGCCGTGGTGACGATCACGGCGTGAATCTCACGCAACTGCGTGCCCTCGCGAAACGACTGAAGAAGCAACATGCGTTGTCGCTTCAGTTGTGGGAGACCGGCGACACGGCCGCACGTCTCCTCGCGACGCTGATCTGCCGACCGAAGTCCTTCTCCCCCGACGAGCTCGACGCGATGGTCCGAGAGATCCGTTCCCTCAAGGTCCTCGAGTGGTTCGTCGTCAACGTGGTGAAACCCGGGCATCACGCCGACGAACTGCGGCAACGCTGGGTAGACGCGGACGACCTCATCGGGCGAGCCGGCTGGACCCTGCTCTCCGACAAGGTGGTCAAAGAGCCCGACGACCTGGACCTCGACGCCCTCCTGGGCCAGATCGAGCAGGAGCTGAAGGAGACGCCCGAAAGGAAGCAGTGGGCGATGAACACCTGCCTGGCCCAGATCGGCATACACCACCCAGAGCATCGTGCCCGAGCAATCGGTATCGGCGAACGCCTCGAGGTCCTCATCGACTACCCAGCGTCACCAGGCTGCACACCGCCCTACGCACCGGTCTGGATAGCCACGATGGTACAGCGCCACGACGAGTCGCGGTCCGGAGCTGCGGCGAGCCGGCGGGTCGGGTCCTCGACGTCGTGATCAGGGTCGATGGATGGGCGTCGACGGATCCCGATACGGTCGGTCAGGGCCTATGGGACGCGTGGTCAACCCCTTCATCGCGAGGCTGAACGCCTGATCTCCCTCGGCGCTCAGCGTGGACCGGACGTGTGAATGTGGCGACCAGGCAGCATCCCCACATCCGAACCGCTGGTGCGGTCTGCGGGCGTTCCGGCCGGATCACACCTCGCGGCTCAGACCAGCCAACGACCGTCTCGCATCAGCTCACGACCGGGCAGCTCGTTCACCTCACGCCACGCCTGGATCCGCCGCGGGACGATCCTGAACCAGCAGTAGCGCCCCTCCTGCGCTCGCGGGTCGAAGCCGGCGCGTGCGGCGAAACGGTCTCCACGCTTCCGCGGAAGCGCGTCCATCTCGAGGACCTCGACGTCACCGTCGACCATCGACACGTCACGCGTGTCTCCAAGCCCCAGCCGCACGGTTCGCGTCGCGGTCAGGTTCCTGCCGGTAGGACTGTCTGCCGGCGTGGCCACCAGGAGCTCCTCGCCGTCCCAGTCGAAGGACAGCGGCACCAGATACGGGGCCCCGTCCTCTGAAGCGGTCGCGACCCAGAGGTCGACATCCCATTCGAGCCGATGCTCGGTGTCACGGCGACGTTCCTCGCGGGAGCGGGCTCTTACCGCGTCCGCCGTCGCGACGTCCTGAGCGGACGGTCTTGTCACGGTCAATCACCCCCATCTATCGGACCGAAGGTCGGCCCTGCCGGCGCCTGAATGCCGCCGTCAGCTGGCCACGTACTCCGCGAGGTGCTCGCCCGTGATGGTGGAGCGCTCGGCGACGAGGTCGGCGGGCGTGCCCTCGAAGACGACTCGTCCGCCGTCGTGACCGGCGCCCGGACCGAGGTCGATGATCCAGTCGGCGTGCGCCATGACGGCCTGGTGGTGCTCGATGACGATGACCGACTTCCCCGACTCGACGAGCCGGTCCAGCAGCGCGAGCAGCTGCTCGACGTCGGCGAGGTGCAAGCCGGTGGTCGGCTCGTCCAGAATGTAGACACCGCCCTTCTCCCCCATGTGGGTGGCCAGCTTGAGTCGCTGCCGCTCACCACCGGACAGCGTCGTCAACGGCTGCCCGAGGGTCAGGTAGCCGAGCCCGACGTCGGCGAGCCGGTCGAGGATCTTGTGCGCGGCCGGCGTGCGGGCCTCACCCGTACTGAAGAACTCCTCGGCCTGGGCCACCGACATCGAGAGCACCTCGCTGATGTCCTTGGCGTCGTCCCCGCCGCCGAGCTTGTACTCCAGCACCGCGGGCTGGAACCGCTTGCCCTCGCACTCCTCGCAGGTCGTCGCAACCGTCTCCATGACCCCCAGCTCGGTATAGATCACGCCGGCGCCGTTGCAGGCCGGACACGCGCCCTCGGAGTTGGCGCTGAACAGCGCCGGCTTGACGCCGTTGGCCTTCGCGAAGGCCTTGCGGATCGGCTCGAGCAGTCCTGTGTAGGTGGCGGGGTTCGAGCGTCGCGAGCCCTTGATGCCGGTCTGGTCGATGACGATCACGCCGTCGCGTCGTGCGAGGTTTCTGTGGATCAGCGAGGTCTTGCCGGAGCCGGCGACGCCGGTCACGACGGTGAGCACGCCCATCGGGACGTCGACGTCGACGTCCTGCAGGTTGTTCTGCCGCGCCCCGCGAATCTCCAGCGCACCGGTGGACGTCCGTACGGATTCCTTGAGCGTGGCCCGGTCGTCGAGGTGACGGCCGGTGATGGTGCCGCTCCCCCGCAGACCCTCGACCGTGCCCTCGAACATCAGCTCGCCGCCCGCGGTGCCGGCACCGGGACCGAGGTCGACGACGTGGTCGGCGATCGCGATCGTCTCCGGCTTGTGCTCGACGACCAGCACGGTGTTGCCCTTGTCCCGCAGTCGCAGCAGCAGGTCGTTCATCCGCTGGATGTCGTGCGGGTGCAGACCGATCGTGGGCTCGTCGAAGACGTAGGTCACGTCCGTCAGCGCCGAACCGAGGTGACGAATCATCTTGGTCCGCTGGGCCTCTCCCCCGGACAAGGTGCCCGCGGGCCGGTCGAGGCTGAGGTACCCGAGCCCGATCTCGACGAACGAGTCGAGCGTCTCCCCCAGGGTCGTCAGCAGGGGCGCCGCCGACGGCTCGTCGAGATCGCGGACCCACTCGGCCAGATCGCTGATCTGCATCGTGCACGCGTCGGCGATGCTGATGCCTCGGATCTTCGAGGACCGAGCTGCCTCGCTCAGGCGGGTGCCGTCGCATTCGGGGCACGTGGTGAACGTGATGGCACGGTCGACGAACGCCCGGATGTGCGGCTGCATCGCCTCCCGGTCCTTGGAGAGCATCGATTTCTGGATCTTCGGGATCAGGCCCTCATAGGTCAGGTTGATGCCATCGACCTTGATCTTGGTGGGGTCCTTGTAGAGCAGGTCGTTGAGCTCGCGCTTGGTGTAGTCACGGATGGGCTTGTCGGGGTCGAAGAAGCCCGACCCGGCGTAGATGCGGCCGTACCAGCCGTCGGCGCTATACCCCGGAACGGTGAACGGACCCTCGTTGATCGACTTGCTGTCGTCGTAGAGCTGCGTCAGGTCGAAGTCCGTCACCCGTCCGGTGCCCTCGCACTTCGGGCACATGCCGCCCGTGATGCTGAAGTCGCGCCGTTCTTTCACCGTCCTGCCGGCCTTCTCGAAGGTGACGGCGCCGGCGCCGCTGATCGAGGCGACGTTGAACGAGAACGCCTGCGGGGACCCGATGTGCGGCTCGCCGAGCCGGCTGAACAGGATGCGCAGGAGCGCGTTCGCGTCCGTGGCGGTGCCCACGGTCGAGCGCGGGTTGGCCCCCATCCGCTCCTGGTCCACGATGATCGCCGTCGTCAGTCCCTCGAGGACGTCGACGTCGGGCCGTGCCTGCGTCGGCATGAAGCCCTGCAGAAAGGCGCTGTAGGTCTCGTTGATCATCCGCCGCGACTCCGCGGCGATCGTGGCGAAGACCAGCGAGCTCTTGCCGGAGCCCGAGACACCGGTGAAGACCGTCAGCCGGCGTTTGGGAAGCTCGACGTCGATGTCCTGGAGGTTGTTCTCGCGCGCGCCATGCACGCGGATCAGGTCGTGGCTGTCGGCGGCGTGCAGCCCTGACGGCTGCGCCTCCGGCTTCGTGGCGGTGCTCATCGGGTCTCCATCTGCTGCCGCGGGCTGAGCCGGATCACGGGGTACTCGCGCTCGCTCTTGCCCTGGTACTTGGCAATTCGGGGCTGGACGGCGGCGATGTGCTGCCAAGCCTTCTCACGATCCGCCGCGTCGAGCCGGTGCGGCGTCACGGGCACGGGCGTGCTCCCGTGCAGCTCGACCGCTGCCTGGTCGGGGTTGGCCATCAGGTTGAGGCACCAGTCCGGGTTCCTGCTCCCGCCACCCGATCCGACGATCAGCCAGCCGTGCTCGCCGTCGTCGAACCAGGCGACGGGCGATTCCCGCGGCTCACCGCTGCGGCGGCCGACCGTGTGCAGGATCAGCACCTCCATGCCCATCATCGCGCCGCCCTTGCGCCGGATGCGGGTGCAGGTCCGGGCGTTCGCCCGCCGCTGGATCCAGCGCGAGAGAGCCCCGGGGCCGCCCTTGCGTGGCGCGTTGCTGCGGGTCTGCTGGTTCTGGGTCATCGTGATCAGCTCACTTGCTGGATGCGGACGGTGTTGCCGGCCGGGTCACGGAAGGCGCAGTCGCGCATTCCCCAGTCCTGGTCGGTCGGTTCCTGCATCACTTCGCCGCCGGCGGCCTGGATCCGTTCGAAGGCCTCGTCGACGTCGGTGGTGGCGAGCATGATGCTGGCGAACGTGCCCTTGGCCATCATCTCCCTGATGGTGCGGCTCTCCTCGTCCGTGATGCCGGGGTCGGCGCCCGGCGGGTAGAGGACGATCGAGGTGCCGGGCTGGTTCGGCGGTCCCACGGTGATCCATCGCATCCCGCCGTACCCGACGTCCTTGCGGACCTCGAAGCCCAGGGTGTCGCGGTAGAACCCCAGGGCTGCCTCGGGGTCGTCCTGCGGTAGGAATGTTGCGTCGATGGTGATGTCCATGGCGGTCACGCTAGCCGCGACGGCTCGGCGCGGGCTTCTCGATTCCTGACCGGTCTGGTGACCTGTTTTGCGACGCACGGCGGCATCCCCGCCGCCGCGTCCGCAGCCTCGCGTCTGTAGGTGCTGGGCGACATGCCGACCAGCTCGGTGAAGCGCGTGCTGAAGGTGCCGAGCGAGGAGCAGCCGACGGCGAAGCAGACGTCGGTGACGCTGAGGTCACCACGACGCAGCAGCGTCATCGCTCGCTCGATCCGCCGTGTCATCAGGTAGCTGTACGGGGACTCGCCGTAGGCAGCCCGGAACTGACGGCTGAGGTGCCCGGCCGACATGTGCGCGTCGCGAGCCAGCGCCTCGACGTCCAGCGGCTGCGCGTACTCCCGGTCCATCCGGTCACGCACCCGGCGCAGCCGCACGAGATCGTCCAGGTGCTGCTCCGCTGCAGGTCTGCTGGTCACCCAAGTGATCGTGGCACGTCGCACGAGAGTTGCCTAGAGCCATCAGCCGAGCTGCCGTCAGCCCTCTCCCGTGCGTCGTGGTCTCATCCGCTCAAGCTGGGACCGCAGTCCGCCTCTCGACGATCCGCGGCCCATCGCCGCGCGTCGATCATCATTGCCTCCACCACGCCTTGCTTCTCCGTCACGTACCGATCCCTTTCCCCACGGAAGCGGCCCGCCAGCTCACGCTTCTCGCGCTCGTATGCCGCGGCGGCGCCGGGATGTGCGCGGAGATAGTCGCGGAACAGAATTCGCGCTGCATAGGTGTCGGAGTCGCGGCGCATGACGTGCACGTGGTCAGGGCGGTGCCCGTCGACGATCCGGTGCAGGAAGCCGTGGTCGTCGTTGTGCGCGAACGACGCCGGCACATGCTCGAACCCGAGCTGTGCGAGGGCCGCGATCGTTGCCGGCGCCAAGGCCGAGGAGACGTCGTCGACGCCGACGGCCACGTCGATCGTGTCCTTGGACGCCAGTCCTGGGACGCTTGTCGATCCGATGTGCTCGATGCGCGCGTCCGTGAGGACCGACGCCAGCTCCTCACGCGTACGAACGAACCGCTCGTGCCATCTCGGGTCGAACGGCACGACCTCGACTCGGGTGAAGGCCATCGACCTCATGCTCGGCGCTCCATGCCCACCATCATCACCCGCTCGCGAGGCGCCCACGTCACTTCTTCCGCCCCCGGGGCTCTTCGGGCGGTGACAGGCACCACCTGACGGTCAGCCACAGCACGACGGCCGAAAGCACGGCGGCGCCTCCCAAAATCACGAGCGCTCGCATCGTGCTCGCCAGACCGCTCCAGGTGGCGACCCAGCCGGCCGCCACCATGGCGGCGCTGAACGGCACGACGACGGCCACCACGTACCGCGACCGCACCCCCGCGGACGGCCGCAGCCTCCGCATCCCCATGATCAGCACGTGTGCCACTGCTTGGATCGTGAGGCCGAAGAAGAGCCCGAGCGCCACGCCAACACTGGCGCCGAGGACCAGATCGCCGGGCCGGCTGGCGGACCAGGTCGCCACTCCCCCGACGAATCCGCCAACGAGGCTGCCGCCGATCAAGCCGGCGAAGAGCAGGCGGCCGAGGGTCCGGAAGGACGCCATCCGATCACGTCCGGCGGCCGAGTCCGCCACCTGTCCCCCTGGAGTCGTCCTCACGCGGCCAACAGCTCGAGCAAGTGTGCACCTGGTGCGCCAAGAATGGTGAGAGCGCCGACAACCGCGTGGAGAGGGCCGGCTCGCAGCGCCGCGTCCCGCACGAACGCAGCCCGGACCGGCGGTTGACACACCTGGGAATCGTGACTCCGCGCGCCGAGCTTGCCCGGCGCGTCCGTACACCGGTGCTGGTAGTCGATATTCGATGGCTGCGCCATGGTCGTCGAGGTCACGCTTGACTCATGCCCCTGGTCAGGATCGAGCTGGTCGCAGACAGTCGCGAGCACGGGAGGCGCGTCCTGGATCGCTACCGCAAGGGCGAGCGCGAACATCGCCTGGAGGACGAGGTGCTCGCGGAGCTGGCGCTCAGAGGCTTCACGCCACGGCGCCGACCTCGACTCACCGGTATCAGCAGTGCGAATCCCCCACTGCTGCTGTTCGACACGGATGTCGATGTCGGCACGGTCCCCTAGGGATCTGCCCGAGAAGCAGAGAAGTTTCCGGGCAATAGGATGTGAGCCATGCAAAACCGAGTCCTCACCGCGTCCATCGGCTCGGTCGTCTCGGGGGCGTTCACGCTCTACCCGATCTGGCGCGCACCGAGCTGGGTGAAGGTGACCTACATCGTCCTCCCAGCCGCTGCGGCCGGCGTGGCGATGACATTCGTGCGGCGCGGCGGGGACGCCAGCCCGTCCGGCCGCACCAGCGCCTACGCCGCGGCTGCCGTGGCCGTGATCGGCACGGCATCGTGGGCATCGATCAAGCTCGACAAGGGCGTCGAGTCCCTCGTGTCCAGGACGGGCGCCAGGCGTCCACGCGTCGTCATGGCGATCGGCGCGGCAGCACTCTCGGCTGCACTGGACTACGCCGACGCGCGCCGGCAGAGCCTAAAGGGCCGGTGCCGGTAACACCCGAGCCGCGAGGAAGCTTGTGACGACGATCGACGCCATCACACTGGTCGTGCAGGAGCCTCGCGAGGTGCAGTGCGGCGGCGTCGTCCACTGCCAGGTGCCCGACGTCAGCGCAGCCACCGAGAGAGCCCGCGCGTCCGGAGCGACGATCGTTCGTGAACCCACACGCATGGACTTCGGAATGGAGTCCGCCTACGCGCAGGTCGACGGTGGTCCGATCGTCGACCTCACACGCCCGATCTGACGGCTCATCCGGTCCGACCACGAACACCGACATATCGATGATGACCAGCGCGCCGGTCCGGTGGCGACCGCCTCAGCCTGGGGCGTCGATTCAGGCGTACCTCGTCAACGGGTCGAGCCACTGGTAGAAGCGCCGCCGCCCGGCATCGAGCGAGGCGCCGTACCGCGTCGCGAAGACGGCGTCGGCGCCGCGGGCACTGTCGTCGTCGGGCCAGGTCTCGCGAGCGCTCGCGAGCAGCAACGCGATGTCCGCGTACGGGTCCGCCAGGCCGAGTCGCCCCACGCCTACGAAGCCAGTCACCCGGGCCGTCTCTGGATCGACCATGACGTTGGGCAGGCACAGGTCACCGTGACAGACGACCGTCTCGACGCGCTCGTCCGCCAGGCGTTCGCCGTACGCGCTCTCGAGCCGCTCCAGCACGTCCTGGACCGGCAGGTCCTGCAGCTCCACGGGCAGGAGCTCGGTCGCGACCAGATTCTTTGCGACGACATCGCGAGCGCGATCCATCATCGCGGCCAGGTCGCGGCGGAACGGGCAGTCGTCCGGTGACAGCTCGTGGACGTCGCGGACCATCTCGGCCAGGTGCGGCCATACGGCGGACAGCTTCTCGACGTCGAGCAGGTTCGCGGGGATCCCGGGCACGGCCGTCATGACCAAGCACGCACCGTCGTCGTCGCTCGACCAGTCCAGGACCGCGGGTCCGCCGATCCCCGTCCGGCTCAGCCACGCGATCCGGTCTCGCTCCCCCGCCAGGTCCTCTCGCCCCGCGGCGGTCGCGACCTTCGCGTAGGAGCGTTCGTCCGGGCTGCGCAGCACCCTGGCGCCTGACTCCCCCGCGGTGATCGTGGTCCAGTCCTTGGCACCGCGGACGACCCGGCCGAGCACGGTGTCCTGATTCCCCATGCCAGCACTGTGCCATCCCAGGGGTCTGGTGCGTCCACTCGGCCGCCCCTACACTCCGCCGCCGCACGGCTCGACTCCTTGGTCGAACCGTCTCCCCTGGCGGAAGAGGCGAGCCGACGAGTTTCATGTACCTTGCACATGGTGACCTCGGTACACCATTCCCTCGACGGCCTGCTGTCCCTCTCCTTGGCGGTTGCCGAGCACACCGAACGCGGCCTTCGCGAGCGCGATCTGAGTCGCTCGGAGGCCCGACTGCTGTGGTCGCTCGCCGAAGCCGCGCCGGCCAGGCAGCAGCGGCTCAGCGAGCTGCTGGGGGTGACGCCCAGGTACGTCACGCGGCTGGTCGACGATCTCTCCGACAGAGGGCTTGTCGAACGCCGGCCCCATCCCTCGGACCGCCGCTCCATGCTCGTGACGCCGACCCGTGAGGGTGAGCGGCTGCTGAGCCGCATGCGGGCCGATCACGACCGCCTGGCCGACGCGCTCTTCGGGGACATGAGCCCTGACAAGCGAGCGACGTTCCAGGAGATCGCGAGCGGCGTGATCGAGAGGCTGTCATGACCCGCCCCGCCACCCCCACGGTCGACGTGCTGGTCGTCGGCGGCGGCCAGGCCGGTTTGTCGATGGGCGAGCAGCTGCGGCGCACCGGCTGCAGCTTCATCATCCTCGACGCCGGCGACCGCATCGGTCACCGCTGGCGGTCACGGTGGGACTCGCTGCGTCTGTTCACTCCCGCCCGGTACTCCGAGCTGCCCGGTAAATCCCTGCCGCTGTCGCCGTGGTGCTACCCCACCAAGGACACGGTCGCCGACTATCTCGAGGACTACGCCGCCCACCATCGGCTTCCGGTGCAGCTGGGCACCCGCGTCACCGCCCTGCACCGGTCCGCGGGCGGGTTCCGCGCCGACACGACTTCCGGGCCGTGGCGGGGCGGGCAGGTCGTGGTGGCCACCGGGCCGTTCCAGACGCCGGCCGTGCCGCCCGCGGCTGATGGGCTGTCCGCCGAGGTCGTGCAGCTGCACAGCAGCGAGTACCGCCGTCCCGAACAGCTCCCCACGGGCACCGTCCTGGTCGTCGGCGGCGGCAACTCCGGCTACCAGATCGCCCTCGAGCTCGCCGCCTCCGGACGCGAGGCGCACCTCTCGCGTGGCAAGCACAACGTCAGCGTGCCGCAACGCTTCATGGGTCGTGACCTCTTCTGGTGGCAGGACGTGCTACGCGTGCTCGACATCCCCGGCGACAGCAGGCTCGGTCGGCGGATGCGTGCCAACGACAGCACCGTCATCGGCATCCCGCTGCGCGGACTCACCGACGCGGGCGTCGCCCTGCACGAGCGAGTCACGAGCGCCGGAAGCCGGTCGGTCCGCTTCGTCGACGACACCAACGTTGACGTCGACGCCGTCGTCTGGGCCACCGGATTCCGGAGCGACCACTCCTGGATCCGGGTCCCCGGCGCTCTCGACGACGACGGGAGCCCGGTCCATCACCGTGGCCACAGCGCCGTCTCGGGCCTGTACTTCCTGGGTCTGTCATGGCTGCACACCACGGGGTCGGCACTGCTCGGCTTCGTCGCGCGCGACGCCGCCCACCTGGCCGAGACCGTCAAGACACGATGCCCGGATGAACGTCTCGGAGACCCGCCCGCGCTCGACTGACCCAGCGACCCGCAGCGAGCCGGTTGCCTCCCCCGCGTGGTGGCGGAAAGGTGTCGCTGTGACGACTCCGCCGACTCTCTTCCTGATCGTGGGGCTGCCCGGGGCGGGCAAGACCACCTTGGCGCGTCGGATCGCTCGCGAACGGTCCGTCCTGCGTCTCACACCGGACGAGTGGATGTTGCCTCTGCTAGGTACCGGCGGCACGGACAGGCAGCGGGACATCCTCGAGGGACGGATGATCTGGGTCGCCCACGAGGTCCTGCACAGCGGTTCCTCGGTCATCCTCGACTTCGGGTGCTGGTCGTCCGACGAGCGCTACGCGATCCGGGCCATCGCCGGCCTCGCGGGCGCCGCGTTCAGTTTGCAGCACGTCGACGTGGCGGAGGAGGAGCGCCGGACGAGGGCCGCGCGGCGTTGGCGGGACTCGCCGGAGAACACCTTCGAGCTGACCGACGCGGACCACGAGCGGTTCCTCACACTCTACCGGCCCCCCTCCGAGGCGGAGCTGACGTACGCGCCCCTGCCCGATCCACCGGCGGGCTTCCAGAACTGGCCCGACTGGGCCACGCACCGTTGGCCGACGCTCCCGCGCCTCGACACGTCCGACTGAACACGTAGGCTGCGCCGCGGCCGGGAGCGGCCGCTCCTCGCATGTCCCACGATGGCCACCCGCACGCCACGATGCGAGACTGGAGGTCCGGCCCCTGACGGCCGCGAGATCGGGGTGACGATGAACAGGCTCATGATGGCCGGCCGTACCGCGCCCAGCGGTCTCGCCTGGGCCGATCTCACGGCCAAGGCCCTGTTCTTCGTGCTCACTGCCGCAGTGCTGATCGACCCGGGGGCCAGCAACCTGGAGGGCAAGGCGCCGGAGCTGAGGGTGGTGGCCTACCCACTCCTCGCCGTGACCGTGCCAGTGATCTGGTGGGTGTGGTGGAGGCACCGGGCGCCCTTCCCGTGGCTGGTCGACCTGCTGGTCACCCTGGTGTGCTTCACGGACCTGCTCGGCAACCGGGCGAACCTTTACGACACCGTGGTGTGGTTCGACGACTGGATGCATTTCGCCAACACCGGCCTCCTCGCCGCAGCCCTCGTGCTGCTCACCATGGATCGCGAGACCAGACGTATCCGGGCCGTCGAGCGCGCGGTGGCGTTCGCCGCGCCGGCATCGATCGGCTGGGAGATCGGCGAGTACTTCGCGTTCGTCCATGGCTCGCCGGAGCGGACCGTCGCCTACACCGACACGCTCGGTGACCTCGCGCTCGGCACCCTGGGGGCGGCAACGGCAGCCGTCCTCGTCCACACCCTCTGGCGGCACGGGCGCCTGCTGTGGACCGACCCGCTCGTCACCGGCGCGCGGGCTCGACCCTACTGACGCCATCTCGGTCCGGCGGGAGACCCCAGAGCGGGACGATCGGTGTAGGCGGCGGCTACCGCAGCTCGATCCGCATCACCACGCGCCGCGTCGTGGGACGGCTGGCCTCGGTGAATCCGGCGTCGGCGAAGGACCGCACCGTGCCGACGTGCAACTCCTCGGCGACGACCTTCGTCGTGGTCATCGGGTAGCCCTCGAGGGCACGGGCGCCGCCGTCGTCCTCGTCCCGGCCGTCCCACGGCACGCGGTAGACACGGAGTAGACCGTGATACACCGTCCGCGGCTCGACGGCGCACCAGCCGGCGGGCTCGCCGGCGAGGTAGGCGATCAGGCCGCTGGTGGTTCCCGAGCACGGGTGGCCGGCTTCGGTCTGCTCGCGCAGCCGCGCGGCGCGCTCCTCGACCGGGAACCCCGCGAACGACTCCCCCGGCTGCAGCTTGTACCGCTGGCACTGGCACCGCGCGCCCATGCACGATGTGGATCGGCTCCGTCGCCGTCATGACCGCCCCTCCTGACCCGTCCGAAGGTTGTGCCGGATGTCCATCTCGTGGTGCACGAGCTCGTGCACCACGTTGGCGGCCAGCCACTCGAGCGTGCGCTCTGCTCGCTCCGGATAGGTGTAGACCAGGCGTCGTTGCCAGTGGTCGGGGCCGAGGAGGGAGAAGGTGCGTGCGAGCCAGTCCGCGCAGTCCCTCACCTGCCTTGCGAGCTCCGAGGCGTCCAGCCCTTCGTACTCGGCCCACTCGGCGCGCTCGTCGCGCCCCATGGGCGTCGCCTCCGGGACGTCGTGCATGCGAGCCATGAGGACGCGCTCGCGCTGCACGACGAGCATGTCCCGCACGTGGCCGCCGTACTCCAGCGTCGTCCACCGACCGCCGACGCGCCGCGGCCCCGCCTCCGGATCCGCCCGGTCCAGTACCGACGCGAACGATTCCGCGCGGGCGACGATCTCGCCGGAGGCGACGGCGGACGTCACGTCCGCGAAATCGAACCCGCACTCCTCGCATCGCATGGCCACGACCACGATCCTGCCGGACACGGACGGCGACGCGCAGCGTTCCGACGTCGGATGGCCGTACCCGTCGTCTACGCTGACCGAGGCCACGGTTGTCCACCGGGCCGGACCGGCGCTCGTCCCATCCGTGCGACTCGCACTGGGCGACGCGCATGACCTCGGAAGAAGAGTGCGAACTGTGCCGAACGACGAGATCCGTGACGACGTCGCTGCGTACGAGCGGCAGGTCAGCGACCGCATCTCGGCCCTGTCGGCGGCCGCCGCGGCCGGCGAGCTGGACCCCGCCGTCGACATCATGGCGTCCGCCATCGAGCGTGGTGGAGTGATCCAGGCGTTCGGGACGGGTCACTCCGAGGCGTTCGCGATGGAGATCGCCGGGCGCGCCGGGGGTCTGATCCCGACGAACAAGATCGCCCTTCGCGATGCGGCCCTCTGGGGCTCGCACGAGCTCTCCGAACTCATCGGCAAGCCCCCGCTGGAGCGTGACCCCAACATCGCCGCGGACCTGCTGGCGACGGTCGAGCTGCATCCCGAGGACGCGTTCATCATCGCGTCGAACTCCGGTGTGAACGGCTCGATCGTCGGGCTGGCCCTGCTGGCCAAGGAGCGCGGGCACCGCGTCATCGCAGTCACCAGCCTGGAGCACACGCGGGCCGTGGAGCCCAAGCACCCGAGCGGCAAGCGGCTCTCCGAGGTCGCCGACGTCGTCATCGACAACCTCGCCCCGTACGGCGACGCCACGCTCCACGACGTGCTGCCGGTCCCGGTCGGTGCGGTCTCGTCCATCACCGCCGCCTTCATCGCGCAACTGCTCACCATCGGCGTCTCGCGGCGCCTGTCGACGCCGGAGCAGGTGGCCCCGCTGTACCTGTCCGCCAACATCCCGGGCGGCGACGACCACAACAACGTGCTCGAGGCGCGGTACGGCAGCCGGATCAAGCGCGGGGCTTGACCGCCGGCCACCGACGTGAGTCCACAGGGCACGCTCGTTCTCGCCATCGATGCCGGCGGGTCCAACACCCGCGCCGTCGTCGTCGACGCGGACGCACGCTGTCTCGGGTACGGCGCCTCGTCCAGCGGCAACCCGACCGCTATCGGACCGGTCGCCGCGCTGCGAGCCATCGGCGCCGCCGGGCGGGCGGCGCTCGAGGAGGCGGGAGCCGCACCGGAGCAGATCTCACGTACCGTCCTCGCCGCCGCGGGCGCGACCGACCAGATGCCCGACCCCGCCAGGGAGCTCGGGCTGCACCCCGGGGCGATCCAGCACGTCGGGGACGTCCTCGGCATGTACCACTCCGCGGCCGTCGAACCCGCCGGGATCGCGATCGTGTCGGGGACCGGTGCCGTCGCCGGACGCATCTCCACCCTCGTCGTCGAGCGCGTGCACGACGGACTGGGCTGGCTGCTCGGCGACGCCGGTTCCGGCTTCTCGATCGGTCGCGACGTGGTTCGTGCCGTGGCGGCCGACCTCGATGGGACAGGACCGACGACCGCGCTGACGCCGCTCGTGCTCGGGCACTACGGTCTGGCCAACGGCGGGACGTCGCGCAACGGGAGACCGGAGGTTCTCCTGGCTTTGCTGCGCGCCGTGTACGACGACGCACCGGTCCGGCTCGCCCGGCTCGCCCCCCTCGCGTTCCAGGCAGATGACGACGCAGTCGCGTCCCGCATAGTCGACGAGGCGGATGCGGCGCTCGCCAGCCTCGTCCGCCGCGTCCGGGACGGCCACGGGGAGCTCCCGGTCGTGGTCGGCGGCAGCGTCCTCACCGAAGGGATGCTCGCGCGGGGCGACCTCGGCGCCCTCGGCGACGCCCTCGCCGGTGCAGATGTACGCCGGGCGCGGGACGGTGTCGCCGGTGCCGCGGTCGTCGGTCTGCTCGCGCTCGGCGTCCAGCTCGACGCGGACCGCCTACGACGACTCGCGGCGGACATCGCCGGGCGGCAGGGGCCGCCTCCTGCGTCACTACCGCACGGCAGCTCCTGAACCAGGAGGGCTGCTCTCCCGGTTGGCTCGCGGGTGCACCCGTCAGAGTCCTCGGTCCGTAACGGGTTCGGTCGCTGGATCGGCCGAGCGAGCGGCGTCCCGCGTCGGCGTCAGCGTCAGCGTCAGCGTCAGCGCCAGCCGAGCTCCGGCGCGACGTGGCGCACGATGCTGTCGAGCACGTGGGCGTTGTAGTCCACGCCGAGCTGGTTCGGCAGGGTGAGCACCAGCGTGTCGGCCGCGGCGATGGCCTCGTCCTGGGCGAGGTCAGCCACGAGCTTGTCCGGCTCACCGGCGTAGGTCTTGCCGAAACGGGCGCGGCCGTCCTCGAGCACACCGACCTGGTCCTGGCTGCCGGTCTCGGCGCCGAAGTAGGCCCGGTCGGTGTCGTTGACGATCGGGAAGATGCTGCGGCTCACCGACACCCGCGGCTCCCGCTCGTGCCCCTCGTCGGCCCACGCGTCGCGGAAGCGCTGGATCTGCTCGGCCTGCAGCTGGTGGAACGGCACTCCGGTGTCCTCGGTCAACAACGTCGAGCTCATGAGGTTCATGCCCTGCCGGCCGGTCCACTCCGCCGTCCCGCGCGATCCGGCTCCCCACCAGATCCGGTCCTGCAGACCCGGCGAGTGCGGCTCGATCCGCAGCAGTCCCGGCGGGTTGGGGAACATCGGCCGCGGGTTGGGCTCGGCGAAGCCCTGGCCCTCGATGACCTTCCGGAAGACCTCGGTGTGGTCACGCGCCATGTCGGCGTCGCTCGAACCCTCCTGCGGCACATAGCCGAAGTACTTGTAGCCCTCGATCACCTGCTCGGGCGAGCCGCGGCTGATGCCCAGCTGAAGCCGGCCCCCGGCGATGAGGTCGGCCGATCCGGCGTCCTCTGCCATGTAGAGAGGGTTCTCGTAGCGCATGTCGATCACGCCCGTGCCGATCTCGATGCGGCTCGTGCGAGCACCGACCGCTGCGAGCAGCGGGAACGGTGAGGAGAGCTGGCGCGCGAAGTGGTGCACCCGGAAGTAGGCGCCGTCCGCGCCGACCTCCTCCGCGGCCACGGCCAGCTCGATCGACTGCAGCAGCGCGTCGGAAGCGGACCGCACCTGCGAGGCGGGCGACGGCGTCCAGTGGCCGAAGGACAGGAATCCGATCTTCTTCACACCAGGGACAACCCCGACACCGCGCAGGCATTCCCGGACGGCGCCACGACGTGCCACGACGAGCCCGCACCGCCGTTCGCGTGCGCGATGCTCTCCCGGGATGATGGCCTGCCATGATGGCGTGGTGCCCGCCTCAGTCGTCGCCGTCCACGTCAGTGAGACGCACTCGTTCAGCAAGTCGAGCAGGGAAGCGATCACGCTGCTCGAAGGCCAGGGCGTCGAGGGTGACGCCCACTGCGGCACCACGGTCAAGCACCGCTCGAGGGTGGCGGCCGACCCGTCCCAGCCGAACCTGCGGCAGGTGCACCTGATCCACGGCGAGCTCTTCTCGGAGCTGGCCGCCGCCGGGTACGAGGTGAGCCCGGGCCAGCTGGGCGAGAACATCACCACCGACGGCCTGGACCTCCTGGACCTGCCGGTGGGCACGCGCCTGACGATCGGCACCGCCGTGGTGGCGTTGACCGGCCTGCGCAACCCGTGCCAGCAGATCAACGACTTCCGTCCCGGGCTGCTGAAGCAGGTGCTCCGCAAGGGCGCCGATGGCGAGGTCGAGCGACTCACCGGCGTCATGTGCGTCGTCGCCCGCAGCGGGACGGTGCGGCCGGGCGACTCGGTCGCCGTCGAGCTGCCGCCCGAGCCCCACCACCGGCTCACCCGGGTGTGACGAGCTCGACGACGACGCCCAGCAGCTGGCTCGTTCGGGGACCTGAGCCCACGACGTCGGGGTAGTCAGCGCGCCGGCTGCATCTGCCGGGCGAGGGCGTCCGCCATCCGGGTACGCAGCAGGTCGTGCTCGTGGCGCGTGGGCGCCAGGTCGGCGGCACGCTCCAGCTCCTCGGCGGCCTCGGCGTACCGGCCGAGGCGTAGCAGCACGTCGGCACGTACCGCACCCAGCAGGTGGTACCGGGCGAGTCGTTTGTCGTCACGGATCTGGTCGACGGCGTCCAGGGCCGCCTCGGGGCCGTCGGCGTGCAGGAGTGCCACGGCCCGGTTGAGATCGATCACCGGTGAGGGCGTGAGCTGGGCGAGGGCGTCGTACAGCGCGACGACGGCATCCCAGTCCGTCGCGGCGAAGGTGCGCGCCCGGGCGTGACACGCCGCGATGGCCGCCTGGATCGTATACGGGCCGAGCGGGCGACGCAGGTCCGTCGCACCGTTGAGCATGCGCAGGCCGTGCGCGATGAGGGTGCGGTCCCAGCGGTTGCGGTCCTGGTCCTCGAGCAGGACGGGTGCACCGTCGGGGTCGGTGCGGGCGCCGAACCGTGAGGCCTGCAGCTCCATGAGCGCCACCAGACCGAGCACCTCCGGCTCCCTCGGCAGCAGCCCGGCGAGCACCCGCCCGAGCCGCATCGCCTCCTCGGCGAGCTCTCGGCGCACCCAGCTCTCGCCGGAGGTCGCCGCGTAGCCCTCGTTGAAGATCAGGTACACCACCTCCAGCACCCCGCCGAGCCGCGCCGGCAGCTCGTCCGCCGCGGGCGTCTCGAACGGCACCTTCGCCTCGGCAAGGGTCCGTTTTGCCCGCGATATCCGCTGGCCCACGCTGGGTGAGGGCACCAGGTACGCGCGGGCGATCTCGTCCGTGGTGAGGCCGCCGAGCAGCCGCAGCGTGAGGGCGACGCGTGACTCTCGGGGCAGCACGGGGTGGCAGGCGGTGAAGACCAGGGCGAGCAGGTCGTCGTCGATGGCCTCCAGCGCCTCGTCGGCGGGGTCGGCGACCTGGTCGCGCTCGATCTCGGGTATCAGCTGGGCGTACTTGCGGCGCAGGTTCTCCTCTCGCCGGATCCGGTCGACCGCCTTGTGCCGGGCGGTGGTCATCAACCAACCGCCCGGCCGTGGCGGGATGCCCGTGGTGGGCCAGGCCTCCAGCGCGGCGACGAAGGCCTCGGCGGCGAGGTCCTCGGCCAGACCCACGTCGCGGACCAGCCGGGTCAGCGATGCGACCAGCCGTGGCGACTCCATCCGCCAGACGGCGTCGAGGCTGCGCTGGATGTCCATGGCTCAGGGGTGCCCGTGCTGTGCCTCGATCTGGTCGGCGAGGGCCCGTTCCTTCTCCTTCAGCTCGGGCGTCAGCGCGTCGCCGAAGTCCTCCTCCTCGAACAGGGGCCGGATCTCGAGGACCTGGCGTCCGTACTGCGCGTCGGAGGGGCACCGCTTCGCCCACTCGACCGCCTCCTCCAGGCTCTTGACCTGCCACAGCCAGTAGCCGGCTATGACCTCCTTCGACTCGGTGAAGGGACCGTCGACGACGGACGTCTCACCGGCGTCGAAGACCACCCTGGCTCCGTTGCTGCTCGGCCTGAGCCCGTCGCCACCGACCATGACGCCCGCCTTGACGAGCTCCTCGTTGTAGGCGTTCATCTGCTCGAACATCTCGGTGGTCGGGGTGATCTTGTCCTCGTCGGCTCCGGCGCCCTCGATCATCACCATGACGCGCATCGCTCTGTTCCTCCCGTCGGGGCCGCCCCGGATGAGCGACCGTCATCCCTTCTTCGAACGACGGGCGCCCTTTTCGACGGACCCGCCACGATTCGTGCGAGACGTCGTCCAGCATGCCTCGTCGGTGATGTGCCCAGCGGCCGACGTCCCACCGCCTGCAGGACGTCCTGCGACAGATCCTGGCAGGCGCCGCGGCGCCGCGGAAGGGTCAGCCTACGAGTCGGCCTCGGTCGGTCCGCCTGTCCAGGTCCGCAGACCTGGACAGATCCCGAGGGTGCGTTCCAGCTCCCGTCGGTCGTCGGCCGGCAGGGTGCAGATTTGGCTGGCATCCGGAGCCGCTCACGGGCTAGGTTCCGGCAAGCTGGCACGCACCGCCTGGAGGACGCATGAGCACCGAACTCTGTGAGCCACCGTCGGCGTCTCGACGATGACGCTCGGCGGGATCCTCAAGCACCTCACCTGGGTGGAGGACTTCTGGTTCTCGGTGCGCCTGCACGGACACGACCCGCACGTCGGGTGGACCGACGTCGACTGGGACGCGGACCCTGACTGGGGAGTGGACCTCCGCGGCGCGCGACACCCCGGATCAGCTCCGTGCGGAGTGGTCGGCGGCGACCGAGCGTTCGCGGACCCTGGTCGAACGAGCGCTCGACGACGGCGGCCTCGGCCAGCTGGCGAAGCGCCCCTGGGCGGACGGCCGGTCGCCGAGCCTGCGGTGGATCCTCGTCCACATTGTCGCAGCTCAGAACCCCAGGATGGTCGGCGACGTACCGCTCGGCGATACCTCGCCTGCGGCGGCACACACCCGTTCCACCGCCGCCCGGTACGGCGTCAACGCCTCGTGCCCCGCGCCGCCGAGCAGGTCGGTGGCCATCCTGAAGAGCAGGGCCCGCAGGAGGTGCTGCGAGAACTCCGGGTCGTCGTCAAGCTGCTCCGGGAGGTCGAGCGGGGCGCCCGCGAAGCAGACCGCGTCGACGGCCACGACCGCGGTGCCGTACGGGACGGGTCGCCAGTACAGGCTCAGGTCGATCAGGGCCGGCGGGAGCTCCGGGTGGAAGAGGACGTTCCCGGTCAGGTCGCCATGGACGATGCCCGACGACGCGTGGAGGGCGCTCCGTCGCGCCACCAGTGCCGCGATCGAGGGTTCGTCACGCAGGCCGGACGGGTCGGCCTCGCCCCAGGCGAAGCGGTCGGCGACCGCCCACGGGTCCGTCCGCGCGTCAAGGAAACCGGGGCGGTCGAGGCCGGCGGTGAGGCGTGCGAACCGCCGGCCGACGGCGGCCACGTCACGCCACCTCCCGGGCTCGTGCCGGCCGGCCAGGAAGGGGAACGCGCACCAGCCGTCGACCTCCAGCCGCCCGGTGCGGCTGCGCCGGGGCAGACCGAGGCGCAGGTCGGTGCCATCGGCACGCGGCCGGAGGACCGTGTCGAGCCAGACCAGCGCGTCGGCGGGCATGTCCACCGGCTTGAGCACCAGGTCGGCCGCGCGCCAGGCGACGTCCTGACCGCCGCGGAGCCTGGTCGGCGCGGCCGAAGCGACGCCGAACGCGGCAAGGACCTGGGCAGAGGGAGGCACCGTCCGAGGGTAGGGCCCTGCGAGCCGGCTGGAGCGCCCACCGTGCGATTACGCTGCGTGGCATGCGGATCATGCTCGACGACCTGACGTCCCCGGCCGTGCAGGCGCTGATCTCCGACCACCTCGCCGACATGCGCGCCACGAGTCCGCCCGAGAGCATCCACGCGCTCGCGCCGGAGCAGATCCTCCAGGACGGCGTGACGTTCTGGACCGTCTGGGACGGCGACCGCCTCGCCGGCAGCGGCGCGCTCAAGGCTCTGGGTGACCATGAGGCGGAGATCAAGGCGATGCGCACGGCCGAAGACCGACGAGGCCAGGGGGTCGGTGGGCTGATGCTGGACCACCTGGTCACGCAGGCCCGGACGCGAGGGCATCGTCGTCTCAGCCTGGAGACCGGGTCGCAAGCGTTCTTTGCCCCGGCGCGGCGCCTGTACGCGAGGTACGGCTTCGTCGAGTGCCCGCCGTTCGGTGACTACGTCGAGGATCCGAACAGCGTCTTCATGACCCTCGAGCTCACGTGACCCCAGCCGGGCCGCCCACGTGGAACGATGAACGCACCACCACCGAGCGGGATGTGGGCGACCACGCCCCTCGCACGAGCAGAAGAGGATCGTCATGCCTGCGGAGCGCTTCGTCACCCAGCTGAACGAGCAGATCGGCAACGAGTTCGCCGCCCATCAGCAGTATCTGGCCGCGGCGGTCTACTACGACGCCCTCACCATGCCGCAGACGGCGGGGTTCTTCTATCGCCAGGCCATGGAGGAGCGCGGGCACGGGATGATGATGATCCGCTACCTCCTCGACCAGGGTGAGCCGGCCGCCATCCCCGGGATCGCGGCGCCCGTGACCGATTTCGCCGACGTCGTCGCGCCCATCGAGCTCGCGCTGGAGCAGGAGAAGCGGGTCACGGAGCAGATCAACCAGCTCACGAAGACGGCGCGCGAGGAGTCCGACTTCGCCTCCGACCAGTTCATGCAGTGGTTCATCAAGGAGCAGGTCGAAGAGGTCGCCACCATGGGCGACCTGCTCATGGTGGCGGGTCGGTCGAGGGACAACGTCGCCTTCATCGAGGACTACATCCTGCGGGAGCAGCAGGACGAGGCGGCAGACCCGACCGCGCCGCCGGAGGCCGGCGCCGAAGCCTGACGCGAGGCTCGCTCAGCCCCAGCAGAGGCAGAACGGGTGTCCCGCCGGGTCGGCGTACACCTGGAAGCCCGACGGCGCGTCGACGTCCTCGGCCGCCTGGAGCAGCCGCGCGCCGAGCGCCATCACCTCGTCGTGCGACCCACGGACGTCCGTGACGTAGAGGTCCAAGTGGATCTGCTGCGGCGTGCCGTCCGGCCACTCGGGTGGGACGTGGTCCGGCGCCAGCTGGACCGCGAGGCGCGGCTCGCCGTCGACGGTGACCGTGTACCAGTCGTCGTCGGCTTCGACGGTCCCGCCGAGCAGCCCTGCCCAGAAGTCTGATTCCGCGGCGATGTCGGCCGCGTCGAACACGATGAGCTCGCGCGTGATCTCCATCGCGTCATCGTGGCACGGCGGACCCACACCGGCTCGTCGGACACCGAGCGTGCCCACACGGTAAGCACGCGAACCACGTGAAGTAGGGAAAGCAGGGCAAGCACAATGTAGCCCTGAATTCGGCGACCCGCTGTCACGCCCAGGAAACCGGAAGGCTGTTCTCAGGTGGCTCCCATCTTTGCTGCCTAGCGTCCGTTCCAGGAATGGAACGGAGGTCCGTCATGACCACCACGGCGACCAGGCCCACGTACGAGGGCCGACCGCTCCCCCGGCCCGACGAAGAGGTCGTCGACCAGGGGCTCGGCTTCGACATCTCGACCCTGCTCGCCCGCCGTCAGGTTCTGGAGGCGCTCGGCAGCATCTCCGGCTTCCGGGCGGCCAATGGCGCTTCCGCCGACCCGTTCTCGACGGCCGACGGCGAGGTCCTCGACGAGACCGCAGGCCCCTCCGGCGCCGGCTCGCACGGACACGACCTCCTCGCGCGCAGCGGCATCGTCCGCGCCGACATCCGCTCGAGCCTCGGACCCGCCGGCGGCACGGCCGAGGGAGTGCCCATGGAGCTCGAGCTCACGGTGATCGACCTGGCGTCCGGCGGCGCGCCCTTGGCAGGTGCGGCCGTCTACGTCTGGCACTGCGACCGCTCGGGCGGCTACTCGATGTACTCGACGGGGATCGCCACGGAGGACTATCTGCGGGGCGTGCAGGTCGCGGACGCAGACGGAGCCGTGCGGTTCACGAGCATCGTGCCGGCCTGCTACGCCGGGCGCTGGCCGCACATCCACTTCGAGGTCTATCGCGACGAGGCGAGCGTCACCGACGTCGCCAACGTCGTCGCCGGCTCACCGGTGGCGCTGCCCCAAGACATGTGCCACGCCGTCTTCGCCGAACCGGGCTACGAGCAGTCCGTCACGAACCTCACGCACGTCACCCTCGGCACCGACAACGTGTACAGGGACGACGGCGGGGCGAGCCGGCCGGCCATGGTCTCCGGCGACGTGGACACCGGCTACCACGTGTCGCTGGCGGTGGGCGTCGCCGTCACGTCCACCGCCACCGGCGCCGGCGCGCCGCGATCGCGCTGAGCCTGCTGACCCTCAGCGGCGGTCGCCGAGCAGGCGCCAGGCGCCCGGGAGCAGCAGGGCGGCTCCGACGGCCTTGACCGCGTCGCCGATCAGGAACGGGACGACGCCGATGGCAAGCGCCTCGACCATCCCGACGCCGGTAAAGGCCATCAGCCACGCCACACCCGGCAGGTAGATCACCGCCGTCGCGGCGATCGCCGCCGCCGCCGTGCGCGCAACGGAACGGTCCGCGCCACGACGGGCCAGGTGGCCGAGCAGCGCCGCCGCCGGCAGGTAGCCGAGCGCGTACCCGAAGGAGGCCAGCGCCCAGCCGCTCGCACCGTCGGCGAACACGGGCGCGCCCGCCACTCCCACGGCGAGCAGCAGCGCCACGCTCAGCGCCGCACGGACCGGGCCGAGGGCCGCGCCGACGAGCAGCACCGCGAACGTGCCGAGGGTCAGCGGCACCGGGGTGAACGGCAGCGGGACGGCCAGCTGGCCGATGCCGGCGACCAGGCCGGCACCGGTGACGACGAGGGCCGCGTCACGCACGCGGGCACCGGGCAGGACGTCGGCGAGGACATGGCGGCGGACCGGTGGTGAGGCTGCGGTGGCGGACACGTTTCTCCTTGGATCAGCTTCGGCGGACAAGGTCGGCGGGCAAGGTCGGCGGGCAGGTTCGGCAGCGCAGCCAGGGAAAGGACATGCCGCGCACTGAAGGTACCCGCCCCAGCATGCCGCACCCCAACGCGCCGCCGAGTGGCGCCTCCGGCCAACCCGGTGGCCGTTTCGTTAGACGGAGGTCACAATTTTGGGCAGGGAACGCTGGAACACCGGCAAGTGTCCGCTCGTTGTACTCGTCGGAAACACCAGCGGGTGGTGTGCCTGTACGGCACCCACGTTCCGAACGGCACGCGCCTGACGGACCAACGAGCGAGGGAGATGCTCATGGCGGAACGCTCATTACGCGGCATGAAGATCGGCGCCAACAGCATGGAGTCGGAAGAGGGCGTCGACCTGGCCCCCCGGATGCGCGCGGACTTCAGCTGCCCGGACGGGCACAGCTTCAGCCTGCCGTTCTCGGTCGACGCCGAGCTGCCCCCGGTCTGGGAGTGCAAGGTCTGCGGCAAGGAGGCGCTCCTGCGTGATGCCACCAAGCCGGACCCGAAGAAGCCGGTGAAGCCGCCGCGCACCCACTGGGACATGCTCCTGGAGCGGCGTTCGATCCCTGAGCTCGAGTCCCTTCTCGAGGAGCGGCTCGAGATGCTGCGCAGCGGCGAGCTTCGCCGCCGCAGCGCCTGACCGCCCCAAACCGACTTCACGGCCCGCCCGGTGCTACCGGGCGGGCCGTTCCGTCGTGCTGGCGGGCCGTTTCCGTCGTACGGATCGGCATCCGGCCGGCGACTCACCTGCGTAGCAGGCCGGCCAGCTGCCGGCCCCGATAGGCCAACCCCCACGCGGTGGTCCGCACCAGCGCCTCGACGACGATCGCGCGGCTCATCTTCGACCGCCCTTCGGCGCGCTCGACGAAGGTGATGGGGACCTCGACGGCGAGCCCGCCCGAGCGTTGCACGCGCCAAGCCATGTCGACCTGGAAGCAGTAACCCTGGGACTCGATGTCCTCCAGCGGTAGACGAGCGAGCGTGTCGGCTCGGAAGACCCGGAAGCCACTCGTGGCGTCCCGGACGGTCAGGCCGAGGACCAGGCGGACCCAGACGTTGCCGCCGCGGGAGAGCAGCTCGCGATGGCCCGGCCAGTTGATCACCTCTCCCCCACGCACCCATCGCGAGCCGAGCACCAGGTCCGGGCGGTCGAGCTCCGCAGAACGGGCGAGCAGCCGGGGCAGATCCTCCGGACGGTGCGAGCCGTCCGCGTCCATCTCCACCACGGCCTCGTACCCGCGTTCCAGCGCCCAGCCGAACCCGTCGACGTACGCGCGGCCCAGACCCTCCTTCCCGGCCCGGTGCAGCACGTTCACCGCCGCGTCCTCACGAGCCGCGTCGTCGGCGATCCGGCCCGTGCCGTCCGGGCTGGCGTCGTCGATCACGAGCAGGTCCACGTCGGGCACCGCCGCCCGGGTCCGGCGCAGCACGTCCGGAAGGGCGTCCCGCTCGTTGTAGGTGGGGATGAGCACCACCGTCCGCACGCCGGTCACCGGCGCCGGCCCCGGGACCCCGACGTCTTCGTGCGCGGAGCCGGGGAGCTGGCCTTCGGGCGCGAGCCGCCACCGCGCGAACCACGGCCGGCGGCCTTGCCCCGTGAGCCGGCGCCGCGCGAGCTGGATCCGCGGGACGGCTTGCCCGACGGACCCCTGCGTGAGCCGCCGGAACGCTTGCCGCCCGAGGACCCACCCGTCCGAGCGCCTCCCCCGCCGGGTCCGGCGCGGCGCAGCGATCCCACGACCCCGGCGAGCACGCCGAGGGCGGCGAGCGCACCCGTCACCAGTGCCGGCCACTGGCCGAGCCGGTCGGCGAGCGTCAGCGAGGTCCGCAGGGGCATGGTCTCCACCATCTGCTCGGCCGTCCACAGCTCGGTGGTGTCCGTGTACACCCCGTTGGGCGTGATGATGCCGCTGACACCCACGGTGGAGACCTGGGCGACCGCCCGCCCGTGCTCGACGGCGCGGAACCGGGACATCGCCAGCTGCTGCGTCGACTCCTGCGTCATCCCGAACGACGCGTTGTTCGTCGGGATGACGATCAGCTCCCCGCCGGCGACGACCGACTCACGGATGAGCTGGTCGTAGGCCACCTCGAAGCAGATGCCGACGCTGATCGGGACGGCACGGTCCATGCGCTCGACCGGCACCTTCAGCAGACCCATCTCGTCCCCGGCGACCATGTCGACGGTGATCAGATCGACGGCCTCGGTGAACGTCCGGAAGAAGTCCCGGTGCGGCATGTACTCCCCGAAGGGCACCGGGTGCTGCTTGGCGTAGACGAGGTCCTCGGCCGCTCCACTGCCGGCCTGCCAAAGGATCAGCTCGTTGTACCGGACTCGCTGCTCCGGGTCCTCGGGATCCTGCAGATACCGCTGGGTGCCCAGCAGGATGGGGGCCTCGACGGCGCGAGCCGCCTGGTCGACGATCTGAGCGACGTCGGGGTCGGTGCGCGGGTCGATGTCGGCCGAGCTCTCGGGCCACAGCACGAGATCGAGCTCGCCCGGCGCGACCTCCTCCAGGAGCGCCTCGGTGCCGGCGGCGTGGTTGGCGGTGACATCGCGGGCCTGATACGTGGCGTCGGCTCCCGCCTCGGGCACACCGCCCTGCACGGCACCCACCCGCAGGCTGCCGCTCTCCGGCTGCGTGTCGAGCGGGATGAGCCACGGCCCGAACGTGCAGGCGGCCGCCACGAGGACCATGGCACTGGCGCCACCGACCTGCAGGCGACGCAGCCGCGTCACGGCGTGCGCCAGCGCCGCTCCGATGACGACGACGACGCCGCTGACGGCCACCGTCGAGCCCACGGAGGCCAGCCGCAACAACGGCGCCTCGGTCTGCGAGAACGCGAGCAGACCCCACGGGAAACCCTCGAAAGGCCATCGTGCCCGCAGCTGCTCCGCCGCCACCCACAGGACGGCGACGGCGAGCACCTGGGCCCACGGGCGCCCACGGATCGACGGAGCGCGGCGGACCAGCACGGCCGCGGCACCGAAGCAGCCCACCACGGCCGCCTCCGCGAGCGACAGCGCCACCCACCCGATCGGCTCGCCCACGGCATGGTTCGCCCACCACAGGTGCGGCAGGAAGAAGCCGAGACCCCACACCCAGCCGACGAACCAGCCCCACGGGACGGAGTCGCGGCGCAGCGCGAGCAGCAGGAGCGCGATCCCCACGTAGGCCATCGGCCACCATGACTTGCCCGGGAACGCGGTATCCGTGGCGAGGCCCCCGGCGGCGGCGAGCAGCAGCGTCCACGAACGGGACGGGACGGTAGGGGGCACCACGTGAGTTTAGGAGATACGACAGGCCCGCGTGCCCCTCGGTCCGGATGGCTGCCCGAGGGCGAACCAGCCGTTATCTAACGAGCACGCGGGCCTTGTCACTGTTGATCCCGCAGAACCGGTCCGAGCACAACAGCGAACCGTCTTCGATGCCGGCCGGCGGGGGAAACAGGTAACGAACGTAGCGCTGGTGACGCCCCATCGACAACCCTTCGATCGTGCAGGTCATCGGCGTACCGGCTGGTCAGCGCGGAGTCACGGATCGTGGCGAGGCGCAGGTCACCGGCGTGTCGCAGGGCGTGTCGTGGCCAGTGTGACTGGGTGTGGTCTCGGCGGTCACGCACGTCACACGCTGGACCAGGCGACGACCCCGCGACGCACCAGCCCCATCGCCTCGTGTGCGCGGACGGCGAGACCGGCGCTGGGGGCGGCGACCGAGAGCTGGTCCAGCACGTCGAGGATCTGCTTGCACCAGCGCACGAAGTCCCCAGCCCCGAGCTCGGCGACGTCGAGGGCGTCGCTGAGTCGTGCACCGGTGGCCCACACGTGGACGGCGGAGACGAGACCGGGATCCACGGGTGCCGTCACCGAGACGCCGTGCAGGCGTTCGAGCTCGGAGAGGTCGTTGGAGAGGCTCACGGTGGCGGACAACGCCTGCCCGAGCATGCCGTGACGACCACCCGGCAGGGCACCGACCCCGCCGGCCTCCGGCGAGCGTGCCTCGTACACCACGGTGGACACGACCGCCGCGAGCTCCGCGGCCGAGAGCTCGTCCCAGGCACCGGAGCGCAGGCACTCGGCGAGCAGCAGGTCCTTCTCGGCGTAGACCCGCCCGAGCCATTTCCCGGCCTCGGTCACGACGGTGCGGTCGTCCTCCTCGGCGAGGTAGCCGAGCTCGGCCAGCACGGCGCACACCTTGTCGAAGTCCTGGGCGATGGTGCCGGTGCGCTTCTCGATCCGGGCGAGCAGGTTCTCGTGCTCGGTCTTGGCCTTCTCCCACCGGTTCGCCCACCGGGCGTGGTCCTCGCGCTCGGCGCACCCGTGGCAGGGATGGGCGCGGATCTGCCGGCGCAGCTCGGTGATGTCGGCGTCGGGTCCTGAGGGCCCCGACCCGCCGCTCCGGGGGGACGGCCCCTTACTCATCGTCAGGCGCCCCTCGGCGAGGGCGTTGCGCAGGGTGGAGGCGAGGTCGCGGCGCTGGGCCGGGTTGCGCGGGTTGAGGTTCTTGGGCACACGCACCCGGCCGACGTTCTCGACACCGTGCGGCACCTCCGCCGAGGTCAGCGTGCGCAGCTGGCGCTCGTCGGTCAGGACCTCGAGCTGAGGCCCCTCCAGGATCTCGGTGGCCTGCAGGACGACGGCGTGCGCGGTCCGCCGGCCTCGGCGGTACGCCACGACGTCGCCGCGGCGCAGCCCGGCAAGCGTGCCGCGTGCGGCGCGCCGCCGGTCGGCCGCGTGCTCCTTCGAGGCGTCCGCCTCCCGCTCCTTGAGGCGGCGTCGCAGCTCGGCGTACTCGGTGAAGTCGCCGAGGTGGCACTGCATGGCCTCGGAGTACCCCTCGACCGCCTCGGCGTGCCGGCGTGCCTGGCGGGCGAGCCCCACCACGCCGCGGTCGGCCTGGAACTGGGCGAAGGAGGACTCGAGGACCTCGCGGGCACTGGTCCGCGACATCGTGCCGAGGAGGTTGACCGCCATGTTGTAGGTCGGCTGGAACGCCGAGCGCAGCGGGTAGGTGCGCCGCGACGCCAGCCCCGCGACCGCGACGGGGTCGATCTCGTCGCTGTAGAGCACGACGGCGTGGCCCTCGACGTCGATGCCGCGCCGGCCGGCCCGACCGGTGAGCTGGGTGTACTCCCCCGGCGTCAGCTGGACGTGGGCGCTGCCGTTCCACTTGACGAGCTGCTCGAGCACCACGGACCGCGCGGGCATGTTGATGCCCAGCGCCAGGGTCTCGGTGGCGTACACGACCTTGACGAGACCAGCGGTGAACAGCTCCTCGACCGCCTCCTTGAACACGGGCAGCAGCCCGGCGTGGTGGGCGGCGACGCCCCGCTCGAGGGCCAGGGACCAGGTGTCGTAGTCCAGGACGGCCAGATCCTCCGGCGGGATGCCGGCCACCGCGCGCTCCGCGATCTCGCGGATGCGGCGCTGCTCGGCCGCGGTGGTGAGGCGGATGCCCGAGCGGGCCAGCTGCTGGACGGCAGCCTCGCAGCCGGCCCGGGAGAACACGAACACGATGGCGGGCAGCAGCCCGTCCCGGTCCAGCCGCTCGACGACGACCGGGCGTGGCGCGGGCCGTATCCGCGCCGAGTAGCGCGGGTTCCCTCCCCGGCCGTGCCGACCGGCCTGGTGGCGGGACCGGCCGCCGTGACCACCGCGGCCGCCGCCGCGCCGCCCCGACCCGCGTCCGGTGCCGGCGTGCCCGCGTCCGCGGCCGGGCGAGTCCTTGGCCGAACCGGTGCGCTGGGCGCCGCGGATCGCGTCGAGCAGGTCGGGGTTGAGCGGCGGGTCGGGCCCCACGTCGGTCGGGTCCACGTGGGCGCTGTAGAGGTCGTGCAGCCGGCTGCCCACCATCATGTGCTGCCACAGCGGTACCGGCCGCGTCTCGGTCACCACCACCTCGGTGTTCCCGCGAACCAGGGTGAGCCACTCGCCGAACTCCTCGGCGTTGGACACCGTCGCGGACAGGGAGACGACCTGGACGCTCGGGTCGAGGTGGATGATCACCTCTTCCCAGACCGGCCCGCGGAACCGGTCGGCCAGGTAGTGCACCTCGTCCATGACGACGAAGCCCAGCCCCTGGAGCGTGTCCGAGCCGGCGTACAGCATGTTCCGGAGCACCTCGGTGGTCATGACGACGACGGGCGCGTTGCCGTTGATCGAGGTGTCGCCGGTGAGCAGACCGACGTGGTCGCGGCCGTGCACGGCGACCAGGTCGAGATACTTCTGGTTGCTCAGCGCCTTGATCGGCGTCGTGTAGAACGCCTTGCGGCCGGTCACCAGCCCCAGGTGGACCGCGAACTCGCCCACCACCGTCTTGCCCGCCCCGGTCGGGGCAGCGACGAGGACCCCGTGGCCGGACTCGACGGCCTCGCAGGCCTGCACCTGGAAGGCGTCCAGCTCGAAGCCGAGCCGCTCGCGGAAGGCCGTGAACTCCGTGGCCTCCGCCTGTTTTCGGCGGCGGAATGCTGCATAGCGTTCAGCCGGCGAGCTCATGCCCCGAGCGTACGTGCCAGCACCCCGATCGCACGTGGGTGCAGGTCGCACTGGAGCGGCAGCTCGGCCAGCGGCTCGCCGTCCGCGAAGGCCATGGGCGGCATGGTGCCGAGCGCGGGCAACGGCTCGATGAGGACGGAGCGTGCGCGGCGTACGTGCACGGCCGGGTGCGACACGTGGGTGCCGCGGTAGACCTTGGGGAAGACGCTCATGAGCTGGCCGCGGGTCAGGCCTTCGGCGTGGACCACCTCGAGCAGCCCGTCGTCGGGCACGGCGTCGGGCGCGATGCGCATCCCACCGCCGAAGCACCGGGTGTTGGCGACGGCGACGAGTGTGCCGGCGGACTCCCAGACCTCGCCGTCCATGGTGACCCGGTACCCGAACGGCCGGAACGTGCGCAGCTCGGCGAGGAGCGCACGGACGTACCGGGCGCCGCCCGGCGGCCACGACATGGCGTTCGTGCGGGCGTTGACGGCGGCGTCGATGCCGCAGGACAGCACGGCGAGGTACCAGTGGTCGACGGCGCCGCCGGGCCGGGAGACGGCCACGGCGTCGAGCATCCGGACACCCTCGCCGTCGGGCCCGCGTCCGCGGTTGCGGCGCGCGGCGAGACCTTCCCGGATGACGGCGAGGGACGCAGGCACGTCGTGCACGGGCAGCCCGAGGTCGCGGGCGATGTCGTTGCCGGAACCGGCGGAGACGATGCCGAGCGGCACACCGGTCCCCGCCACGGCGTTGACACCGGCGTGCACCATGCCGTCGCCGCCGACGACGACCAGCGCGTCCAGCCCCAGCGTCAGGCCGGTGCGCGCCCGCGCGGTGGCACCGGGCAGGTCGGTGCCGGAGAGGTCGTGGACGGTGAACCCGTCGGCGGCCAGGCCGTCGAACACCTTCTCGCGGACCTTCAGGCCACGGCCCTTGCCGGACGTCGGGTTGAGCACGACGCCGACACGACCGGCCGCTCCGGGCGCGGCCGGGCCACGCACCGGTTCCCTCACGTCGTTACCAGCCGGTCGCCTACTCGTCCGCCGCGGTCTCGGCGGTCGCCGTGGCCTTGCGACGGTCGGCGCCCCGGTCGTGCAGGAAGCAGACGCCGACGGCCAGGAAGAACAGCGCCGAGAGGGACCCGCCCATGATGATCATGGACCACACGTCCGGGAGTGGGTTGGCGATCGCCGTGAACGCGAACGCGGCAACCACGGCCCAGCGCCAGGCCTGGAGGAACGTCGCGGCGCGGACCACGCCGAGGAAGTTGAGGCCCACCATGGCCTCGGGAAGCAGGAACGCGACCCCGAAGAAGAGGATGACCTTGGTGAAGAACGCGAAGTACTCGCGCGCCGTGAACAGGTTGGCGCCGCCCTCCGGCGTGAAAGAGGCGAGCATCTCGACCGCGTGCGGCAGAACCCACCACGCAAGTGCTCCGCCACCGACGAAGAGCAACGCCCCCGCGCCGGCGAACGCCATGGAGTAGAGGCGTTCGCTGCGGGTCAGGCCCGGGGTGACGAACATCCACAGCTGAGCGATCCACCACGGGCAGCTGAGGAACACCCCGAGGAGCAGCGCGACCTGGATCTGCAGATCGAACGCCTGGCCGACCGTGGTGAAGTTCAGGTCTCCACCAACGTGGTTGACCGGTGCCGCGATCTGCTCGAACAGCAGCGGGTAGAGGATCCAGCCACCGATGGCGCCGACGACGATGCCGGCACCGGCGAGCATGATGCGCTTGCGCAGCTCACGGAGGTGCTGACCGAGAGGCATGCGCCCGTCGGGATTGGCCTTCCGTGGCGGGGCGCTCGTGGCGCCCACCTCTCAGGACTTCGGCGGCGTGCTCGCCGTCGGGTGCTCGGCGGCACCTGACGCGCCGGAGGACGTCCGGTCGGAGTCTGGGGGCCGCTGGTCGTACGTCCCGTTGCCCTGCTGCGGGGGCTGCCCGCCGGTGGCGGTGTAGGAGCTGGTGGCGCCCGACTCGCCGCTGACGTCGGTGTCGTCGCGGAGCTCCTTGACCTCCTTCTTGAACACCTTGAGCGACTTGCCGATGTTCTCGGCGATGGAGGGCAGCTTGGTCGCACCGAAGATCAGGACGATCACCAGCACCAGGATGAGGATGTGCGTTGGCTGCAGGCCGTTGCGGAGCATCGATCCACCTTCGGTCGTGAGAGGTCGTACTACGAGGATAACGCCATTGACCAGTAGACCTGGTCCGTTCTCACCAGGCTACCGGCCCGTCAAGCCTTCTGGTCGACCAGACCGACCGATCGCCAGCGCGTCACGGCCCGTGCCAGGCGCGCGCCCCGGGCCTCGTCCCGCTCGGCCGCCACCCGCTCACGCGTCGCCCGGGCGGCCGCCAGGGTGGCCGCGTCCCGCACCGGACCGGGCAGGTACGTGGTCTGCGCGCTTCGGTGCCGGCCATGCTCGCCCACGGACGCCGTGCCCAGCCGTTCCAGGGCGCGCGAGAGCTCGCGCATCTCGCGGCCGATCGCCTTCGACCGCCGCCACAGGTTCAGGGCGAGCAGCACGAGCGCACCGGCCGCCGCGAGCACGAGCATCACCCACAGGACCCACCACACACCGCTCAGCGTAGGTGGTCGTACTCCTCGATCGCCCGGCGCGCACGGCCGGCGACCTCGCGGGCGAGCTCCGACGGGGAGACGGCGAGGACGGAGTCACCGAGGGAGAGCAGCAGGTTGGTGACCCAAGCCTGGTCCCAGACCCGCAGGACCACTCGGTACGTCCCGCCGGGCAGGTCCCCGACGTTCTCGACGGGGACGTACTCGCTCACCCACCGCGCGGTCGAGGCCAGCTCCAGGGTGACGAGCCGGCCCTCGCTGCCGAACCGGGGGGTCTCCCACTCCAGGTCGGGGTGCCGCTCGGCGGGGGTGTCCAGCTCGACGATCTCGAGGATGCGGTCGAGCCGGAACGTCCGGGCGCCGAGCGCGCGGCGGCACCATGCGCGCAGCGCCCACGTCACGCCGTCGGAGTGGACCTCGACCGGGTCGACGTCACGCTCGGTGACGACATCGGCCGCCGAGACGTACCGCAGGTGCAGCCGGTGGCCACGTTCGATGGCGCCGCGGACGGTCGCCAGCCGTGACGCCACCGCCGCGGCCTCCCCGGTGGTGGCCTCCTGTCGCACGCGCACCTGGACGGAGGCGGCCTGCTCGGCAGCCCTCCCGGTGGCGCTGCTGAGCTTGTCGATGGCGGAGGCGAGAGCGCCCGGCTCCCGCTCCAGGCCGGGCTGGTCGGTCATCAGCTCGCGCAGCGAGCGCAGCGCCAGCAGCAGGGCGAGCGCCTCGGAGCTGGACAACCGCAGCGGCCGGTCCATGCCGCGCGCCTCGGTCAGCGTGAGGACGCCGTGGTCGAGCGCGTCCGCCGAGAAGTCGATGAGGTCGTCGTGCAGGTACCCCGGCGTGCCGGTGACCCACAGCAGGTTGACGTCGGCGAGGACCTGCGCCTCCGTGATGCCGAAGTGCTCGGCGACCTGACGCACGGCGGCGCCCGGGTGCTCGCTGAGGTAGGCCACCAGTGCCAGCAGGCGGGTGAGTCTTTCCGCGATGGGCTCAGCCATCGTGCTCCTCCCCCATCCTCGGACCGGCCGTGTCGATATCGGGGTCGACGTCCGGGTCGACGACGTCCGGGTCGACGTCGAGCGCAGCCACGGCCCGCAGGCGCCGCAGGACCGCGTCGCGCAGCTCGGGAGGGTCGAGCACCAGCACGGAGCCCGCGTAGGCAGCGATCTCCTCGGCCACGAGCTCGGCGTCGGCGTACGGGAGGTCCACGATGTCGCGGTCCGCCAGCGGGCCCTCGTTCTCCGGGCTCTCCGTCGGCGGCTCCGCGACCGTCGCCCGGGCCCGCAGGGCGGCGGCACGGCCGGAGAGCACCGCCAGGCGTGCGGTGCCGGGCCGCGGCGAGGCGACGGCGACCAGTCCGGCGACGTCGACGTCGTCGGGGACCTCGAACGCACCCCTGGGTCCGGTGGCCCGGACCCGGCCCTGGATCCGGGAGAGTCTGAAGGCTCGGGGCGCGGCCCGGTCGACGTCGTGGCCGACGAGGTACCAGCCTCGACCGCTGCTCAGCAGGCGCCACGGCTGGACGGTGCGGCGCGTGACCTGGCCGGTGCTGGCCGCGCGGTAGGTGAAGGTGACGACTCGGCGGTCGTCGACGGCGTCGAGGATCGGCGCGAACGCGGCCTCGGGGCCGCGCACCCGCAGGGCGAGACCGGCGTGCGCGCCCGGCTCCGGGGCGGGCCCCACAGCACGCAGCTTCGTGACGCCGCGGCGGGCGGAGGAACGCAGGGTGGCGTCCTGCCACAACTCGGCGGCCAGGGAGAGGACGCCGACCTCGGCGGGGGTGAACGAGACGGGCGGCAGCGCGTAGCCGGCCGGGTCCACGCGGTAGCCGACGTCGTCGTCGTGGACGGGGTCGTGCTCGACCACCAGCGGGACGCCCATCTCCCGCAGGAGGTCCTTGTCGCGCTCGAACATCCGCTCGAAGGAGGTGTCGCTGGTGGCGTCGGCGTAGCCGTGCACGCGCGCCCTGATCTCCTGCTTGGTCATCCAGCGGCGGGTGTGCGACAGCGCGATGACGAGATCGAGCAGCCGTTCCGCCGCCTCCACACGCTGAGCCACCCCACCACGCTAGCTGGCGTGGCGACCCCCCGGTCTCAGGCGCGCAGGTCGCGGAGCGCGACGGCGGTCGCCATGGCCGCCTCGGCGGCCTCCGCGCCCTTGTCCTCAGTGGATCCGGCGAGCCCGGCGCGCGCGAGCGCCTGGGCCTCGTCGTCGACTGTCAGCACGCCGAAACCGACGGGCACGCCGGTGATCACGGCCACCTGGGTGAGCCCGTCGGTGGCCGCCCGGCAGACGTAGTCGAAGTGCGGGGTCTCGCCGCGCACGACCACGCCGAGGGCGACGACGGCGTCCGCACCCGCGCGGGCGGCGGCCGCGGCGGCGACCGGCAGCTCGAAGGAGCCGGGCACCCGCACCACCTGCGCCGTCGCTTCGGCACGGGCGAGGGCACGCTCGGCACCGGCGAGGAGGCCGTCCATCACCGTGGCGTGCCACTGCGCGGCGACGACGGCGACCCGCAGGCCCGTCCCGTCCGCCGTCGTCCGTGGTGCTCCGGTACCGCTCATGAGGCTTCTCCTGTCTGGTGGGCGTGCGGCTGGTGGGTGTGCGGCTCGTGGGTGTGCAGCCAGCCGGCGAGGTCGGCGACCGTGATGAGCGCGAGACCGTCGCGGGCGGCGAGCCGTTCGGCGTCCGAGTGGCGCATCATCGTGCCGTCGTCGTTGGTGAGTTCGGCGATGCCGGCCACCTCTCCGGTGCCGGCGAGACGGCACAGGTCCACGGCGGCCTCGGTGTGGCCGGCCCGCCGCCGGACGCCGCCGTCCACGGCGCGCAGCGGGACCACGTGGCCGGGACGGATCAGGTCGGCCGGTCCGGCGTCGGGCGCGGCGAGGGCACGCAGGGTGCGGGCGCGGTCGGCGGCCGAGATACCGGTGCCGACACCGTCGGCCGCGTCGACGGTCACCGTGTAGGCGGTGCGCCGGGGGTCCTGGCTCGCGGGCACCATGAGCGGCAGCTCGAGGGCGTCGGCGCGGCCGGCCGGCATCGGCGCGCAGAGGTAACCCGAGGTGTGGCGCACCGTCCAGGCGACCCACTCGGCCGTGGCCGTGGCGGCGTCGAGGACCACGTCGACCTCGTCCTCGCGGTCGTGATCGTCGGCGACGAGCACCGGCCGCCCTCGGCGCAGCTCGCCGAGTGCCTCGGCGACCGCCGCGGTCCGCGCCTCGGCGTGCGTCCCGGTCCGACCGTGCGTGTGTGCCGCCGTCATGCCGTCACCAGCCGCTCGACGTACTTCGCGACCACGTCGACCTCGACGTTCACCGGGTCGCCGACGGCGAGGGAGTCCAACGTCGTCGCCGCCAGGGTGCTCGGGATCAACGACACACCGAACCGGGCGCCGTCGACCAGGGCGACGGTGAGCGAGACGCCCTCGACGGCGACCGAGCCCTTCTCGGCCACGTACCTGGCGAGCGGGCCGGGCAGGTCGAGGTCGACGTCGTCCCAGCGGGCGCCCGGTGCGCGGGCCGCGACGGTGGCGACGCCGTCGACGTGCCCCTGGACGATGTGCCCGCCGAGCCGTCCGCCGGCCTGGACCGCGCGCTCGAGGTTGACGCGGGTGCCCGAGGCGAGCCGGCCGAGCGTGGTGCGGGCGAGGGTCTCGGGCACGACGTCGGCGGTGAAGCCGCGCGCGTCGTGGCCGGTGACGGTGAGGCACACGCCGGCGACGGCCACCGAGTCGCCGACGCGCAGCTCCTCGGTGACGGTGGTGGCGTCGATCCGGAGGACGCCGGTGCCGCCGGTGTCCTGCCGGCCGCCGACGGTGCCCACCTCCTCGACGAGTCCGGTGAACATCTACTGCGCTCCCTCCGGTCGGGCGATCAGGAACAGGTCGTCACCGAGGCGCTGGGTGCTGACGGTGCGCCAACGCAGCGCGTCGGTGATCGTGGTAACGCCGAGGTCGCGGACCGCGGCGGTGCCGCCGCCGACCAGCACCGGTGCGACGTAGGCGTGCAGCTCGTCGACCAGGCCGGCCCGCAGGGCGGCGCCGAGCAGGGTGGGGCCGCCCTCGAGCAGCACGTGGCGTGCCCCGAACCCGTACAGCTCCTCCAGGACCGCGGTGAGGTCGTGGGTGCGCACGTGGTGCCACTGCCCCGGCCCCCGGCGGAGCCGGGCGGCCGGCGGCACGTCCCGCTCGCCGACGACGACGCGAAGCGGCTGCTCCGCGAGCGGCCCGTCCGCGTCGCGTGCGGTCAGCGCGGGGTCGTCGGCGGCGACCGTGCCGGTGCCCACGACGACGGCATCGGTGTCGGCACGGACGGAGTGGGCATGGGCACGCGAAGCCGGGCCGGTGATCCATCGGCTGGTGCCGTCGGCGGCGGCCACGCGGCCATCGAGGCTGGTGGCGGTCTTGGCGACGAGCCAGGGCCGGCGACGACGTACGGCGGCGGCCCACGAACGGGTGAGCTCCTCGGCACGTGCGGTGGCGGCCGGGGCGATGCCGGCGTCCGCGCTCGTCAGGGCCTCGACGCCGACCGAACGGAGCCAGGCCGCCCCGCCGGCCGCCGTCTCGTCCGGGTCGGCGACGGCGTGCACGACGCGGGTCACACCCGCGTCGTGCAGGGCCTGGGAGCACGGTGGCGTGCGGCCGTGGTGGTGGCACGGCTCGAGGGTGAGGACCGCGGTGGCACCGGACAGCTCGGCCCGCCGCGACGCCGGGACGGCGCTCAGGGCGACGGCCTCGGCGTGCGGGCTGCCCGCGCCGAGGTGGAGGCCTTCCCCGAGGACCGCGCCGGTGGGATCCAGCAGGACGCAGCCGACCCGCGGGTTGCCCCCGGCGATCGGGCCCCGCTCGGCGAGCTCGACGGCCCGGTCCAGCGCGTGACCTTCGGCGCGCGCACGCACGGTGCTGGTGGTGGTGGTGACGGTGCTCGTGACCACGGCGGCCCTCCTGCCTCTCGGCACGGCAGCCGGGTGGGAGGGGTCGCGGCGACGCATGGCACCGACGGCTGTCGCCGGCGCCACGTGCTTCCTCCCATCCGGACTCTCACCGTCGGTCCCGGAGTTCCACCAGGTCCACCGTCCGCCCTGTCGGGCGGCCGGGTCGCGGACTGTCACCGCCGGCTCGGAATTTCACCGACCCCGGAGCACGTGCTTGCTCTGCGGCGATGATGCCACAGCGAGTCGGCAGGTGGGGCGTCGCTCGGCCGCTCGGTGCGGTGTTCCCCGCCGGTACCGTGGCGCCCGTGATGATCTGGCGGGACGGGGTGGTGCGCGCCCGAGGCGCGTCGTGGGGGCAGGCGGTCGGGCTCGAGGTCGAGGTCACGGCCGTGCCGGACGCGGACCGGCCGGATGGTGCCGTGCCGGCCGGGACGCACCTGAACGCGCTGGCCTACGTCCCCGTGGTCGGTGACCCGCAGGTCGGCGACCGCGTGCTGCTCTCCGCGGCCACGCTCGCGCGCGGGCTCGGCACGGGCGGCTGGGCCATGGTCGTCGCGCTCCCCGACCGGCTGCCGGCGGACCCGCCGGTCGGTCCGGGTCACCTGGTCAAGGCGCGGTACACACCTCTGCAGACGATGGTGCTCGGCGTCGACGAGCAGGAGTCCGAGCACCACGAGCTGCTGCGGGACGCCGACAGCATCGACGGCATGCCCGTCGTGGTCGCGGACCTGCACTCGGCGCTGCCGGCCGTGATCGCCGGCGTGCGGTCCGTGGACCCGGGCCTGCGGGTGGCTTACGTCATGACGGACGGTGGAGCCCTGCCCGCGTGGTTCTCCCGCGCGCTCACGGGGCTGCGCCAGTCGGGATGGCTGGGCGGCTCGGTCACGGTCGGGCAGGCCTTCGGCGGCGACCTGGAGTGCGTCAACCTCCACACCGGGCTGCTGGCGTGCCGCCTGGTCCTCGACGCCGACGTCACCGTCGTCGCGCAGGGACCGGGCAACCTCGGCACGGGCACCCGGTGGGGGTTCTCCGGGACCAGCTGCGGGGAGGCGGTCAACGCCGCGGCGACCCTCGGCGGGCGCCCGGTGGCCTCGCTCCGGGTCTCCGGCGCCGACCCTCGCGAGCGGCACCGGGGCGTGAGCCACCACTCGCTCACCGCGTACGGGCGCGTCGCCCTGGCACCGGCGGACGTCGTGGTGCCGAGCTTCGACGGTGGTGACATGGAGCCTCGGCTCCCGGCCGGGTTCGGGGCCCGTGTCCGCGACGAGGCGGAGCCGCTGGGTGCGCCGTCGGGCATCCACCGGCTCGTGCCGGTCTCGACCGGCGGGCTGGACGATCAGCTCCGCGCCAGCCCGGTGCGGCTCTCGACGATGGGTCGCGGCCTCGAGGAGGACCCGGCCGCGTTCCTGGCGGCCGCGGCGGCCGGCCGCCACGCGGCGCAGCTGGTCCCCTGACGGGGCGCTACCTCTCGCGGGGCTCGTGCAGCGCGACCAGGGTCGCTAGGCGGCGGGCCTCGTGCTGCCCGCGCTCGCCGTCGGCGCGCTGGACGGCCATGACGGCCAGGGTGTCGCCGTCGGAGAGGTCGAGGTGGACCCACGGGTCACCGGACCCGAAGTTCACCGCAACGATCTGTGCCCACTCGACCTCTCGCGTGCTGATGAGGTTGCGCACGACCAGGCCCCGGTGGTGCGGGTGGGCCGCGACTGCTCCCTGCCGGTACAGGAACCAGCAGATCCCGGCGGCGAGGGTGAGGGTGGCGACCTGGTCGCCGACGCCGAACCCGCTGTTCGCCGTCCGCGGGAGGCCGATGACGAGCGCCAGCCCCCCGGCGACCGTGAGCGCCCCGAGGGCCAGGGCGACCGCGCGCGCCGACCTCGGCCGGAAGGACGCGTGCAGGTCACCGTCGGTGGACGACGCCACCGATCAGATCCGGCACGCGTGGATGGAGGTGACGAGGATCGCCCGCGCGCCGACCTCGTACAGCTCGTCCATCACCCGGTTCGTGGCCTCCGTGCGGACCATGGAGCGCACGGCGTACGACTCGCCGTTGTGCAGCGGGGAGACCGTGGGCGACTCGAAGCCGGGGGTGACCCGCACGGCGTCCTCGAGCTTGTCGGCCGGGACGTCGTAGTCGACGAGCACGTACCCGCGGGCGACCAGCACGCCCTGCAGGCGCCGGTCCAGGACGGTCAGGCCGTTGTTCGTGTCCGCGGTGGTGGAGCGGATGAGGACCGCCTCCGACTCGAGGATCGGCTCCCCGAAGGTCTCCAGGCCCGCGGAGCGCAGTGTGCTGCCCGTCTCGACCACGTCCGCGACGACGTCGGCGATGCCGAGGCGCACCGAGGACTCGACGGCGCCGTCGAGGTGGACCACGTGCGCCTCGATGCCCCGCTCGCGCAGATAACCGGCCACGAGCACGTCATAGCTCGTGGCGACCCGCTTGCCCGCGATGTCCTCCACGGAGCTGACCTCGCCGGACGGCGCCGCGAACCGGAACGTCGAGCGCGCGAACCCGAGCGGCCGGTGCTCCACCGCCTCCACGCCCGAATCGAGCAGCAGGTCCCGGCCGGTGATGCCGACGTCGACGGTGCCGGACCCGACGTACACGGCGATGTCCCGGGGCCGGAGGAAGAAGAACTCGACGTCGTTGTCCGGGTCGGGGAGGACGAGCTCGCGTCCGCGGCGTTGCCGGTAGCCCGCCTCGGCGAGCATGTCGGTGGCGGGTTGGGACAGCGAACCCTTGTTGGGCACGGCGATACGCAGCACGGGGGCTCCTGCGGAACTGGTTGGTCGGGCGGTCCGGGGCGGTGGGTCAGAGGTGGCGGTAGACGTCCTGGAGGCTGAGCCCGCGGGCGATCATCATCACCTGCAGGTGGTACAGCAGCTGGGAGATCTCCTCGGCGGCGGCCTCGTCGGACTCGTGCTCGGCGGCCATCCAGACCTCGGCGGCCTCCTCGACCACCTTCTTGCCGATGGTGTGGATCCCGGCGTCGAGCTCCGCGACGGTCCCCGATCCCTCGGGCCGGGTGGTGGCCTTGTGCTGGAGCTCGGAGAAGAGCCCCTCGAACGACTTCACGCGGGCCAGCCTAATCGCTCGGCGTGACGCCCGACGGCAGGTACTCGTCCGTCCAGGCCTGGCCCGCCGGGACCGGCTGGGTCAGAAGCCCGTGGTCGGCCATGAGGTCGGCCATCGCCGCCCAGGTCTCGGCGTCCTGGGTGCCCAACTCGCCGTCGTCGCCGTACAGCGGGACGGTGGCCTCGATCGTGGCGAGCGCGGCGGCACGCTGGTCGGGCCGGTTCAGGTCCGGGACGTGCTCGGCGCTCAGCTCGACGGCCCGGTCGGGGTCGTCGATGACGTCCTGGACGCCGCGGAGCGTGGCCTCGACCATGGCGGCCACGGCCTCCGGGTCCTGCTCCGCCGTGGAGTCGAGCACGCCGAGGCCGATGCCCACGAGCGGAGTCTCGCCGTCCGTGACCGGGATGGTGCGCACCGGCAGGTCGGCCGCCTCGAACCGGACGGCGTCGTTGTTGACGAAACCCATGACGGCGTCGACGTGACCGGCGGTCAGCGCCGCCTGCTGCGTGTAGCCGATGTGCTCGACGGTGACGTCGTCCTCGGTCAGCCCGGCGTCGGCGAGAAGCGCGAGAAGGCCGAAGTACGTCTCGCCGTACGGCCCGGGGATGCCGACGGTGTTGCCCCGCAGGTCGCCGGCGGTCTCGATGTCGCTGTCGGCGGGGACGATCGCGGCCACCGGGTACTCCTGGTAGAGCGTCGCGACGTCGAGCAGCGGGATGCCGGAGCTGCGAGCCTGGAGCATCTCGTCGCCACCGGCCACGACGACGTCCTCGCGGCCGGACTCCACGGCGGTGAACAGGCCCTCGCTGCTGCCGTGGTGGCGCAGGGTGACGTCTAGGCCGGCGTCGGCGTAGTAGCCCTGCTCCGCGGCGACGTAGAACGGCGCGAACTGGACGTTCGGCGTGTAGGTCAGGCCGATGGTCAGCTCGGTGGGGGTTTCGGACCCGCCGGACTGCGCCGTCGGGCCGTCACCCTCCTGATCGCCCTCGGGAGCGGAGCAGGCGGCGAGCCCGAGGGCGGCGGCAGCGGTCGCCGCGACGGCGGCGTGACGAAGGTTCACGGGTTCTCCATCAGGTGTGCAGACGCTGCTCGAGCGTGCCGAGCAGGCCGTAGACGGACATGGCGAGCGCGCACAGGACGGCGAGCGCGACGAAGAGGCCGGTGGTGTCGGCGGAGTCGGCGCGGGCGGCCACGAGCATCCCGAGCCCGCGGCCGCCCATGACGAACTCGCCGACGACGGCGCCGGTCACGGACAGGGTGAAGCCGTTGCGCAGTCCGGTGAGGACGGCGGGCAGCGCCAGCGGTGCCTCGACGTGGCGCAGCATGTCCCACCCGCCCGCGCCGTCGAGCTTGGCGGCGTCGAGAACGTCGGGGTCGAGCGAGCGCAGGCCGAGGATGGTGGTCAGGAGGATCGGGAAGAACACCAGGAGGGCGCAGAGCACCACGATCGGCACCAGGCCGTAGCCGATCCACAGCATCAGCAACGGCGCGAGCGCCACGGCCGGCACCGCCTGCGAGGCGGCGACGTAGGGGTCGAGCGCGGCGGCGGCCCTCGGGCTGCGGAAGGCGAGGTAGCCGAGCGGCAGTGCGACGGCCGCGCCGACGAGGCAGCCGAGACCGGCCTCGACGAGCGTGGGGACGGTGTAGGCGAGGAGACCCGCCCCGAGATCCTCTCCCAGGCGGACGAAGACCTGCGACGGGGCCGGGAGGAAGAAGGTGTCCACCAGCCCGGAGCGGCAGGCGACCTCCCAGACGACGAGGACGACGGCGCCCAGCAGCAGCGGGGGCGCGATCCGCCGTCGCCTGGCTGTGGTGCTCAAGTCCTGTCCTTCCGGTCCGACACGTGGACCGGGGACGACGGGGCCTGGGTGCCTGGTGCACCGCGGCGCCCGCAGCGGCACGCTGGGCGTGCCTCGTGCTTCCTCCCATCCGGACTTTCACCGTCGGTCCCGGAGTTCCACCAGGTCAACCGTCACCCGAAGGCGCCGGCTCGCGGACTGTCACCGCCGGTTCGGACTCTCACCGACCCCGGAGCACGTGCTTGCTACCCGCAGATGATAGCGCTCCGCGTCGGACGCGAGGTCGCGACGTGGCAGACGTCTCAGCGGGCGACGTCCGGGTGCGTGACCGACTGGAGGGCCGAGTCGACGATGGCTCCGCACGCGGTGAGCGTGGCACCCGGGTCGAGCGCCTGGTGCAGCTCGGCCGCGCCCAGACCGGCGCCGGTCCCAGCGGCATCCGCTGCGACGCTGTCCAGCACCGCGGCGACGACGGCGGCGTCGTCCCCGGCCGTCATGGCGGCACCGACGACGCGTTGCGCCTCGTCGCGCCCGAGGCGTGGCTTCAGGGCTGCCGTCAGGTGCTCGGCCATGACGGCCGGCCGGGCGGCGGCGAGGGTCTCGGCCATGCGATCGGCGTCCACCTCGAGGCCGGCGAGGACGTCGGAGATCCGCGTCGCCGCGCCACCGGCGAGCGAGAGCAGCTCCAGCAGCGGCTGCCACTCGGCGTGCCAGCTGCCGGTGGCGCGCTGGTGCTCCTGCAGGCCGGCGGCGTGCAGCGTCGACACGAGCCCGGGCGCCCGCACGGCCGCTCCCCTGACGAGGACGCTCGTGACCGGGTTGCGCTTGTGCGGCATCGCGGAGGAGCCGCCATGGCCGGCGCCGCCGCCCTCGGCGACCTCGCCCACCTCGCTCGCGGACAGGGCCACGACGTCGGTGGCGACCTTGCCGGCCGCCATCACCGCGCCACCGAGGGCGGAGGCCAGCGACCGGATGCGGGAGCGGTCGGTGTGCCAGGGCAGCGCGGGTGCGGCGAGACCGAGCTCCTCGGCGAAGGCGGTGACGACGGCAGGCCCTGCCGGTCCGTAGACGCCCAGGGTGCCGGCGGCGCCGCCGAGCTGGACGGCGAGCGAGGACCGCACGGCCTCCAGCTCACGGCGGGCGGCGTCCAGGCCGACGGCCCAGCCGGCGGCCGTCACCCCGAAGGTGGTGGGCACGGCGTGCTGGCCGAGGGTGCGGCCCACCTGGCGGGTGGCGCGGTGCCGGTCCGCGAGCGCCGCGGCGGCGTCCCTGGCCGCTGCCAGGAAGCTCAGCTCGACGTCGACGACGACGGCGGCGCGCAGCATCAGCGCGGTGTCCAGGATGTCCTGGCTCGTGGCGCCGTGGTGCAGCCAGGCACGTGCGTCGTCGGGCACGAGCGTCAGCAGCTCTTTGACGAGCGGCACGACGGGATTGCCCGCGGAGGTCGCCGCCGCGCCGAGCGCGGCGGGGTCGAAGCGGTGGCCGGTCACGGCCGCGGCGGCGGCGTCGGCGGTGCCCGCCGGGACGAGGTCGGCCCGCTCGCAGGCCCGCAGCAGCGCGATCTCGGCCGTGACCATCGACTGCACGAGCGCCGGATCGTCGAGCAGCTCGTCCACCTCGGCCACGCCCGCGACGGCCCCCAGCAGCGTCATGGCTCAGACCTCGAAGAAGACGGTCTCCCCCGCCCCCTGGAGCTTGACGTCGAACCGGTAACCGCTGGAGCTCTCGCCCGTGTCCCGCCGTGCGATCAGCGTCTGGCGACGTTCGGCCGGCACCGAGCTGAGGACGGGGTCGGTATCGTTCAGCGGCTCGTCCGGGAAGTAGATCCGCGTGACGACACGGTTGAGCATCCCGCGGGCCAGGACGCTGACGTCGATGTGCGGGGCCTCGACCGGGCCGTCGTCGACGTCCGCGGGCAGCGCCCCGGGCCGCACCGTGTGGACGGCATAGCTGGTCGTGTCGTTCCACGTGGTCGAGCGGGCGAAACCGGTGAAGCCCGGGATGCTGCTGGGCCGGGCGCCGCGCGGGTCGTCCGGGTGGTCGAAGCGTCCGTCGGGGTCGGCCTGCCAGATCTCGACGAGCGCGTCCGGCATGGGCTCGCCCTCGCCGTCCAGGATCTGCCCGGTGATCCAGAAGGCGCCGGGGGTTCCCTCCGGGACGGCCAGGCGGCCCTTCTCGCCCCACTCGAGGCCGATCTTCAGGAAGGGGCCGACCGTCTGCGAGGGGGTCACACCGAGGCGGGTCGTGGGCTCGCTCGTCCGCTCACTCATCGTCGTCGTCCGCCTCGTCGTCCTCGAAGATGCTGGCATCGGGCCCGCGCAGCACGATGTCGAACTCGAAGGCCAGCGCCCAGTGGTCCTGGGTCTGCTCGTAGTCGAACCGGGAGACCATGCGTCGCCGGGCGTTCTCGTCGGGCACAGAGTTGTAGATCGGGTCCTGGAAGAACAGCGGGTCGTCCGGGAAGTACATCTGCGTCACGAGCCGCTGGGTGAAGGCGCGGCCGAACAGCGAGAAGTGGATGTGCGCCGGGCGCCATGCGTTGGGGTGGTTGCGCCACGGGTACGCGCCGGGCCTGATGGTGGTGAACCGGTAGCGCCCGTCGTCGTCGGTCATCATGCGGCCGACACCGGTGAAGTTCGGGTCTAGCGGAGCGGGCCAGGTGTCCCACTGGTGGGCGTACCGGCCGGCGGCGTTCGCCTGCCAGACCTCGACGAGGGTGTTCGGGACTGGGCGCCCGTCCTCCTCGAGCACACGCCCGTGGACGATGACGCGCTGACCCTGCGGCTCCCCGGTCCCGCCGTGGTTCTTGGTCAGGTCGTTGTCGTCCTCTCGGATGACGTCCTCACCCAGCGCCGGACCGGTCACCTCGTTGAGCCGTTGGGGCAGCGCCACGAGCGCTTCGTCGGGGTGACGCAACGCGGTCGACCGGTAGCCCGGGCTGTCCAGTGGTGGATGGACCCCTTCGGGTACCGGGTAGTGCGGCAGCATCACGCCGCCGCGCGTGCTCGCTCCCGGCACGAAGATGTCGTCCAGTCCGCTCATCGCTCCTCCGTCACGTCCTCGTGCCGCAGCACGCCCGCCTCAGACCCGTGAAGACGCGGCCGGTCACCATCGATCCTCGCAGGAGGGCGCCTCGCTGGTTCGCAGGGGGTACACCCGTTCTCGGACGAGAATGGCCCGCGCCAGGACGTGCGTCAAGCGGGCCCGCGGGGTGCTTGACGTCACATCGGCGGTCCAATACGTTCTCTATGCGCACGCTTGTTCAGGACTCTTGCGCCGGCAACCAGGGGGATTCCGGTCCGCCGGTACCGAGGCGCTCGACCTCCGTCTCCACCGTCGCGACGAGGACCCCGACAGCAGCAAGTCTTCCTCCCGGCCCTGCCGCCGTGGCTCACGGCGGCACACGAACGAAGGAGTTCCGATGCGACGACGCGCAGGAGTCGCGGCAGTCCTGACCTCGCTGGCCCTCGTCGCCGCGTGCGGCGGCGGATCCGGCGACGCCGGACCCGACGCGGGCGGCGGCGAGGGAACCGCTCAGGGCGGGGACGAGCTGATCCCGATCACGGTCGGCTCCCTGCCCATCGTGGACACCGCGCCCCTCCACATGGGCGTCGAGGAGGGCATCTTCGAGGAGCACGGCCTCGACGTGACCCTCCAGCTCGCCCAGGGCGGTGCCGCCGTCATCCCGGCCGTGGTCAGTGGTGAGTACCAGTTCGGGTTCTCGAACGTCGTCTCGCTGCTGCTGGCGTCCCAGCAGGGCCTGGACCTACAGATCGTCGCCTCCGGCAACTCCACGAGCGGCGACCCGGACGCCGACATCGGCGGCGTGCTCACGCTCCCCGACTCCGGTATCGAGACGCCCGCCGACCTCGAGGGCAAGACGGTGGCGGTGAACACGCTCAACAACATCGGTGACGTCACCATCAGCGAGGTCGTCGCGCAGGACGGCGGGGACCCGGACGCCGTCGAGTTCGTCGAGATGGGTTTCCCCGACATGCCGGCCGCCCTCTCCGGCGGACAGGTCGACGCCATCTGGGTCCTGGAGCCGTTCTTCACCATCTCGAAGGGCGAGGGCGCCGAGGTCGTCACGCACAACTTCGCCGAGGTCGACCCCGACATGATGGTCGCCTCGTACTTCACGTCCGGGCAGTACGCCGAGCAGAACCCCGAGGTCGTCGAGGCGTTCACCGCGGCGATGAAGGAGTCGCTCACCTACGCGCAGGAGAATCCCGACGCCGCGCGCGCGGCGCTGTCCACGTACACGGAGATCGACCCGGCCGTCACCGAGACGATGACGATGCCCCAGTACCCGCCCGAGATCAACGCGGAGTCTGTCCAGATGCTGGCCGACCTGGCGCTGAAGTACGGACTCGTCGAGGAGGAGGTCGACGTGCAAGGGATCCTGCCGTGAGGGCGCCGGCGGCGACGGCCGGGATGGCCGACGCTCCGCCGGCGCCGGCCCCGCGGCGACGGATCGGCGGCGGTGCCGGTGGCGAGCGCGCCGTCCTCGGTCTCGCCGGCGTGGCGACCCTCGTGCTGCTCGTCGAGCTGTTGCCGCGCACCGGAGTGGTCGACGCGCGGTTCCTGCCGCCCTTCAGCGAGATGCTCGGGGCCCTCGTCGAGCGGCTCGGGACGTCGGAGTTCTGGGTGGCGCTGAGTGACACCCTCGTGACGTGGGCGATCGGCCTGACGATCGCGATGGTGGCGGGCATCGTCCTGGGTATCGTCATCGGGTCCGTCGACGTGCTGCGGGAGGCGACGGCGTCGACCATCGAGTTCCTGCGTCCGATACCGTCGGTGGCGCTGATCCCGCTGGCCGTGCTGCTGTACGGCACCGGCCGGGAGGCGACCCTGCTGCTGGTGGTCTATGCCTCGTTCTGGCAGGTCATCGTCCAGGTGCTGTACGGCGTGCAGGACGTGGACCCGGTGGCCCGCGACACCGCGAGGTCGTACCGGTTCTCGGCCTGGACCCAGGCGCGGACGCTCATCTGGCCCACGGCCCTGCCGTATATCGTCACGGGCTTCCGCCTCGCGGCGACGGTGGCGCTGATCCTGACGGTGACCGGTGAGCTGATCATCGGCACCCCGGGGATCGGGCGGCTGCTCTCCGTCGCGCAGTCCTCCGGCGCCGTCGCCTCGATGTATGCGCTGGTCCTCGTCACCGGCCTGCTCGGGGTGGCGGTCAACCTGGCCGCCCGCGCCCTGGAGCGTCGCATCCTGCGCTGGCACCCGTCCGTGAGAAGGGAGACCGCGTCATGAGCGCGAGCACGACGGTCGGTGCCGTCCGCCGGTCCCGCGGAGGCTCGCTGCTGCGCCGGATCGTGATGGTGCTCGGTCTTCCGTCGGTCCTGATCGCCGCATGGTGGTTCCTCTCCGCCGACAGCGAGTCCTTCTTCGCCCCACCGCTGCAGACGATTCTCGAGGCGTTCCCGTCCACGTGGCTCGAGGGCCGGCTGGTCTCGGACGTCCTGCCCTCGGTGGTCCGACTGCTCGTCGGCTACGCCGCGGCCCTCGTCGTCGGAATCGGCCTGGGCGTCGCCATCGGCATGTCGCCGCGACTGCGGGCGTTCTGCGAACCGCCGCTGGAGTTCTTCCGGGCGATCCCGCCGCCGGTGCTGATCCCGATCCTCATGCTGTTCCTCGGGATCTTCACCACGATGAAGATCGTCGTCATCGCCACGGGCTGCCTGTGGCCCATCCTGCTCAACACCATCGAGGGCGTCCGCGCCGTCGACGAGGTCCTGCGCGACACCTCCGCGATCTACCGGCTGCGCCGGATCACCGTCTTGCGCACTCTCATCCTGAGGGGCGCGTCCCCGCAGATCATGACCGGCGCCCGGCAGGCGCTGTCGGTCGGGATCATCCTCATGGTGATCTCGGAGATGTTCGCCGCGAACAACGGCCTCGGCTTCACCATCGTCCAGTTCCAGCGCTCGTTCGCCATCCCCGAGATGTGGACCGGCATCCTTCTGCTCGGTCTCGTCGGCGTGCTGCTCTCGATCGTCTTCCGGGCCGTCGAACGTCCCGTGCTCGCCTGGTACACCGGACTGCGGCAGTCCCAACGAGGAGGCAACTGATGACCACGGAGTTCGCGACGACGTCGGAGGCGGGCCGCCCGGCGCCCGGCACCGAGATGCTTCAGGTGGCGCGCCTGAACAAGACGTACCACTCCCCGCAGGGCGACACCGAGGCCATCCGCGACCTCACGTTCACCGTGCGTGCCGGGGAGATGGTCTGCATCGTCGGCCCCTCCGGTGCCGGCAAGACGACGCTGCTGCGCTGCCTGTCCGGACTGCTCCCGCCCAGCGCAGGAACGGTCACCCTCGAGGGCCAGCAGGTGACCGAACCGCCCAAGGGCATGGCCATGGTGTTCCAGGAGTACGCCCGGTCGCTGTTCCCGTGGCTGACGGTGGAGCAGAACGTCGAGCTGCCCTTGAAGGAGAAGGGACTCAGCAAGGCCGAGCGCGGACCGAAGGTGCGTGCCGCAATCGAGGCCGTCGGGCTCGACGACGTGCCGAACTCCTACCCGTGGCAGCTGTCCGGCGGCATGCAGCAGCGCGTCGCCATCGCCCGGGCGGTGGCCTACGAGCCGCACATCCTGCTCATGGACGAGCCGTTCGCGGCCGTCGACGCGCAGACGAGGGCGGACCTGGAAGACCTTGTGCGAGACCTGTGGAAGCGACTCGGCCTCACGCTGCTGTTCGTCACCCACGACATCGACGAGTCGGTCTACCTCGGCCAACGGGTCCTGGTCCTGTCCGCCCGTCCGACCGTGATCATGGAGGACGTCGCCGTCGGCCTGCCCGACGAGCGCGACCAGCTCACCACCCGCGGCGATGCCGAGTTCGCCCGCCTGCGCACCCATGTCTACGAGCTCGTCCAGGAGGCCAAGCGGGGTGGCCGGGGCGAACACGACGCGGACGGAGCAGGCCAGGAATGATGGCTGGCAGCGAGAAGGCAACGAGCAGTGGTCTCGCCACGAGCACCGAGCGGACCAGGGTCGTCATCCTGGGCGCTGGGCCGGCGGGACTGCTGCTCTCGCACCTGCTGCACCGGGCCGGCGTCGAGTCCGTCGTCGTGGAGGCGCGCGACCGCGAGTACGTTCAGGCCAGGGTGCGTGCCGGCGTCGTCGAGCACGGCACCGCGGACATCCTGCGCGAGGCGGGCGTCGGGGACCGTCTGGACCGCGAGGGCCTGCCGCACGGCGGCATCGAGCTGCGGTTCGACGGCGAGGGCCACCGCATCCCCATGTCCGACCTGACCGGCCGACACATCACCGTCTACGGGCAGCAGAAGGTGGTGCACGACCTCACCGAGCAGCGGTTGGCCGACGGCGGAGACGTCCGCTTCGCGTGCGGACCGGCCCGGATCCACGACGTCGATACCGCAGAGCCGTCTGTGACGTACACCCTCGACGGTGAGGAGCATCGCGTGGTCGCGGATTTCGTCGTCGGCTGCGACGGTGCGCACGGCTCCGGCCGGACCGCGATGGGGCCGGCCATGAGCGCGCTGGAGAAGGAGTACCCGTTCGCGTGGCTGGGTATCCTCGCTCACGCGTCACCGCGCGTGGACGAGCTCGTCTACGCCAGCCACGAGCGGGGATTCGCGCTGTACTCGATGCGCTCGACCGAGATGACCCGGTTGTACCTGCAGGTGCCGTCGTCGGACCGGCTCGAGGACTGGCCGGACGACCGCATCTGGGAGGAGCTGTCCGTGCGCTTCAGCCTCGGCGGTGAGCCGTGGTCGCCCACGCGCGGTGAGATCTTCGAACGTTCGCTGGCGCCGCTGCACAGCTTCGTGGCTGAGCCGATGCAGCGTGGCCGCCTCTTCCTCGCCGGCGACGCCGCGCACATCGTGCCGCCGACGGGTGCCAAGGGGATGAATCTCGCCATCCGGGACGTCGCCCTCCTCGCCCCGGCAATGGCGAAGCAGCTGACCGACGGAGACGAGTCGGACCTGCGGACGTATTCCGAACGCGCGTTGCAGGACGTGTGGCGCGCCGAGTATTTCTCGTGGTGGATGACGACCATGCTGCACCGGTTCGAGGGCACCGCGTTCGACCGTCGGGTGCAGACGGCACAGCTGCGTAGCGTCGTCAGCTCGCGGGCGCACTCGACGGCGCTGGCCGAGGCGTACGTCGGATGAGGGGGCAGTCATGACAGAGCTGAGCAGCACGGCGACCGAGGACGCGGCGGCCGAGGGGCCGGCTACCATGGGATCGGCGGCTGAAGGGCCGGCTGCCGAAGGGGGCGGATCCGGCCGTTCGGCGGGCTACGTGCAGTCGCTGGACCGTGGTCTCGCGGTGATCCGGGCGTTCGACGCCGACCACCCTCGGTTGACGCTGAGCGACGTGGCCCGGCGCACGGGCCTGACCCGTGCGGCCGCCCGCCGGTTCCTGCACACGCTCGTCGACATCGGCTACGTCGACGCCGACGGCCGGCTGTTCACCCTGCGCCCGCGCGTGCTCGAGCTGGGCTTCGCGTACCTCTCGGCCCTGGGATTGCCGGAGATCGCCCGGCCGCACCTCGAGCGGCTCGCCGCCGTCGTCGGGGAGTCGGCGTCCCTGTCGGTCCTGGACGGCACGGACATCACCTACGTCGCCCGCGTGGCGGCGCGGCGCATCATGAGCGTGGACCTGGGGGTCGGGACACGGCTGCCCGCGTACGCGACGTCCATGGGACGAGTGCTGCTGGCCGGTCTTCCGCCGTCGGACTTGAACGAGCATCTGGCCGAGCTGGAGCCACTGACCCGCTACACCATCACCGAACGCTCCCACCTCCTGGCCGAGCTGGACCGGGTGCGCGGTCAGGGCTGGTCGGTCGTGGACGAGGAGCTCGAGGAAGGGCTGCGGTCGATGGCGGCGCCGGTGCGGGACGGCCGGGGCGTCGTCGCCGCCGCCGTCAACGTCTCGACCGCCGCCCGCCGCGGCTCCGTGACGACGATGGCGGCGGAGATCCTCCCCCACCTCCTCGAGGCCGCGGCCGCGATCAGCGACGACCTCGCCGCCAGCCGTTGACCGCGCGGAGCGCCGGCCTCGGCGCGCTCATCGTCGCGGTCGTGCTGGTCGGGCTGAACCTGCGGGCACCGATCGTCGGCATCGCGCCGCTCATCCCGGCGCTGTCCGCCGATCTCGGTCTCGCGCCGACGACGGCCGGGTTGCTGACGTCGCTGCCGCTACTGTGCTTCGCGCTCGTCTCGCCGCTCGTGGCGCCGCTGGCGCGGCGGCTGGGTCCCGACGGCGCGCTGCTCATGGGCCTCGGCCTGCTCGCGGTCGCGACCGTGTTCCGACCCTGGGGGTCCGGCCTGGTCCTGCTGGCCGGCACCGCGCTGGTGGGCGTGGCGGTCACGGTGGGGAACGTCGTCGTCCCGGTGATCGTGCGCCGCGACGCCGGCACCCGGGCGCCGATGGTGATGGCAATCTCGACGAGCGCGTACGGAGCGGGCCAGGGGCTGACCGCGGCAGCGGCCGTGCCCGTGGCGGACGAGATCGGGTGGCGGGGCGCGATGACGTTCCTGGCCGTGCCGATCGTGATCGCCCTGGCGGTGTGGCTGATGCGGCTGCGGGCCGCCCGCGGCGGACCGGTGATCGTGCCGGCGGCCGGCGTTCCCCGCGGGGCTGTGTGGCGGCAGGTCGACGCCTGGTGGCTGGCGTTGTTCTTCGGGATGCAGGCCACCCTGTTCTACAGCGCGAGCACGTGGCTGCCGACCCAGCTCGCGCAGGAGGCCAGTACCGGTGAGGAGCTCGCCGGGACGGCGCTGTCGATCTTCCACCTGATGGGCATCACCGGGACGCTGGCAGTACCGGCGGTGATGCGACTGCTGCGCGGCGGGGTGCGGGCCGGCATCGCCTTCGGTGCACTGTGGTCGCTGTTCTTCGCCGGGCTGGCGCTGGCGCCGGAGCTGTGGCCGATCTGGGTCGTCGTCGGCGGGTTCACCCAGGGCGCCGGGATCGGGCTGGGCCTGACGCTGATCGCCATGCGACCCGTCGACGCCGACTACGGGCGCGACCTCTCCGCCATGGTCCAGACCGCCGGGTACGCGCTCGCCGCGGCCGGGCCGGTGCTGCTCGGCTGGGTCCACGAGGCGAGCGGCAGCTGGGCTCTGGTCGCGTGGCTGTGCGCCGGTGGTGGCGCGGTGATGTGCGTGGCGGCGCCTCGGGCAGGTGCTGCACGTCCGATCGGTGCGCCGGCGGGTCGGTGAGCCGTGCGTTCAGGCGCACGCCGGCGGCCGGTCCTGTGCGTTCGCGACCGGCCGCCGACGACGGTGCCGTCGCGGGACCGTCGGCGCCGGCCACGCATCGCGGACGTCACGTCACCAGTCGTGCACGGTGCCGTCGGCGAGTCGGTTGTACGGGAGGTAAGCGCGGACGTACGGGTACTTGCCCGCCTCGTCGACGTCCAGGTCGACACCCAGTCCCGGCTTGTCACCAGGGTGCAGGAACCCGTCCTGCCAGGTGAAGGACTGCTGGAAGACCTGGTCCGTCTTCGTGCCGTGCTGCATGTACTCCTGGATGCCGAAGTTGTGGATCGCCAGACCCAGGTGCATCGCGGCGGCCATGCCGACCGGCGAGACGTCCGTCGGGCCGTGCATGCCCGACTTGATCTGGTACTGCGAGGCGTAGTCGAGGACCTTCTTCAGGTGGGTGATGCCGCCCGTGTGGGTGACCGCGCTGCGGACGTAGTCGATCAGCTGCTCGCGCACGATCTGCTGGTAGTCCCAGATGGTGTTGAAGATCTCGCCGATCGCCAACGGCGTCGTGGTGCGCTGACGGACCAGACGCAGCGCCTCCTGGTTCTCGGCAGGCGTGACGTCCTCCAGCCAGAACAGGTCGTAGGGCTCGAGAGACTGACCCAGCTTCGCCGCCTGGATCGGGGTGAGCCGGTGGTGCGCGTCGTGCAGCAGCGGGAGCTCCGGACCGAACTCGTTGCGCACCGCCTCGAAGACCGTCGGCACGTGACGCAGGTAGCTGCGGGTGTCCCAGTCCTCCTCGTTCGGCAGGTCACCACGCTGCGCCGGCTCGTGGTCGTAGCGCACGCCCTCCATGCCCTCGTAGGTCGCGTTCGACGCGATGCCGTAGATCGACTTCAGGCCGGGGACGCCGGTCTGGACCCGGATGGCGCGGTATCCCTGCTCCTGGTGCGCGCGGATGCTGTCGAACAGCTCCTCGGTGCTCTTGCCGGATGCGTGGCCGTAGGCGAGCAGCCCTTCGCGCGAGGCACCGCCGAGAAGCTGGTACACGGGCATCCCCGCGGCCTTGCCCTTGATGTCCCACAACGCCATGTCGACGGCCGCGATCGCGGCCATGGTCACCGGGCCGCGGCGCCAGTAGGCGCTGCGGTACAGAAACTGCCACGTGTCCTCGATCCGGTGCGCGTCACGACCGAGCAGCAGCGGGACGACGTGGTCTTCGAGGTAGCTCACGACGGCGAGCTCACGGCCGTTCAACGTGGCGTCGCCGAGACCGGTGTGCCCGTCGTCCGTCGTGAGCTTGAGGGTCACGAAGTTCCGGTCCGGGCTCGTGACGATGACTTCAGCCTTGTCGATGATCATGACCACGCATCATGGCCGATCAAATGCGTCCGAAGTGTGGTTCGCTCACGTTGTGGCCCTGATCTGGTGCGTCCGCTTCTCGTGTCGAGCTTGGAAGTGGTGACCAGGAGCGTCATAGCTCGGCTGCGATCCGGGTCAGGCCAGCCGCTCGATGCTCTGCCGCCTGCTGGCCGTGGTCCACGGACGACGGCGAACCTCGGCCGAGGTGTGCCGTCGCCGCCCTCGCGGCTTGACCTGCTTCCTGCCACAGCAGAACTGGTTATCCACAGGTCTGGTCACCGTCCGGCGCGATGTGGGTGGGCTCGTCTAGTGTTGTACGTATGTTCGAAGCATCGGAGTCGGGGCGTGGGGGTCCTGGCGAGCGGCCCGCGGCGGGTGTGGTCCGTCCGGGTGGGTGGAGTGTGCTGGAGCAGCTGATGTTCCGGGCGGTCAGGATCGTCGCCGCACCGGCCGGTGATGCTGGTGACCCGCACGTCGTTCTCGAGGGCTTCGTCAGGTCGGTCGATGCCCGGCGAGGCGAGGGGTGGCGGACCGCGTATCGGCTCGCGCGGCACGTGGGCCGCGAGGCCGGGGCGGGGTCCGGGCCAGGTGAGAACGCATCTCCCGATGCTGCCGATGTCACCGACGCCCCCGATGCCGGCAGTGTCGCCAATGCCGCCGATGCCGCCGATGCCGGCAGTGTCGCCGATGCCGCCGATGCCGGCGGTCCCGCGGATATCGTCGATGCTGCCGCGGGCCCGGTCCCCACCGACGCCACCGACGCCACCGACGCCACCGACGCCGACGGTGCCGGTGGTTGCGCTGGTGGGTCGGCTGCGGAGGTGGTCGCGGCTGCGGCGTCGGTCACGGGGGTGGAGCTGGCGGTCCTGCTCGAGCGTCTGGATCTGAACACCCTGGATGAGGGCGACGCGGTCGACGCGGTCGTGGCCTGGGGACGGGTCGTCTCCTACGCCCAAGCCAAGCAGGGCCAGGCCGCGGCCCGGCTGGAGCAGCGCCTGGGTGACCTGTACGGCCTGCCCGATGCCGACGCGACCCGTACCGGACGCCCCGGCACTGGTGTGCGGCGCTCCACGATGCCGCGGGCCGCGACCGAGGTCGCGATGTGTCTGGGCCTCACCCGCCAGGGCGCTGCCACGCTCGTGCGGACCGCGATGATGCTCAACGGGCCGTTGTTCGCCACCGGTGAGGCCCTGGAGA
>NZ_BAABGN010000010.1:0-29316 GCF_039541595.1 Georgenia halophila
CGTTGTAGACCGCGTCATCGAGCACGTCCTCGGTCAGGTCATCGGTGAACCACGCACCCGCGGGCACCGGACCCTCCTGAGTGACCGCGACCGTGTACTCGATCGTCTCACCCGGCCGCACCGTCGAACCCGACACCGGATCCGCCGACTTCGCCACCGTGTAGTCCGTGACCACCAACGCCGCCGACGTGCGCATCACCAGCTCGGTGTGCTCCGCCCGCGCCTGCGCCGAGTTCACATACACATCCTGCGGCTGCGCGTCCTGGGTGGTGATCACCACCTGGAAGGAGAACGACCCACCAGAGACCAGCTCACCACCAATCACCCGGATCGCCGTCGGATCCGCCGGCTTCGTGNCCGGATCGCCGTCGGATCCGCCGGCTTCGTGGTCGACCAGCCCACCGTGTTACCCGCGATCGTGCCGGCCGCGCCGTTCGACGCATCCGCCGGGTCGTCAGACAAATCCGCAACGTCGGCGTCGGTGTAATACACCGTCCCACCATTGTTCAGCACCACATCGTCGAGGCTGTAGTCACCCGAGAACGCGGTACCACGCTGATCACCGTTGTACGGAAGAATGTCGATCGTGTCCGTGAACGACTGCGACTGCGGATCATTCGACTCGATCTCCACCGTCCACGAACCCGTGCCCACCCCATCACCATTCTGGTTCGGGATGAACTCCACATCCGCCGTCTTCAAAATCGTCGTATAACCATTGGTGCTCGTGGTGACGGTCTCTCTGGCCGGCCCCGAGGACTCACCGCCATAGGAGGACACCGCCGTGTTCGTCAACTGCGTGCCCGGCTCCACGTCGGGCTCCGCGAACGCCTGATACCTCAGCTCGTGCTCGACGTTCGTCGCCACACCATCCAACGTCCACGTCAGTACCTGACGACCCTGAGCATCCAGCGTCACCGCCGGATCACACGCCACCGCCGCATCCTCAGGCCCGCACATCGCCGAACCCGGCTCGTACGTCATGTCCAGCGGCAACGTGTCCACGATCTCGTAGTCGTCGACCTCGTCCGGGATGATCCCCTGGCCGGTCGCCGAGTACGTCAACATGAAGTCCGCCGGCACACCCGGCGTCACCGTCGACCGCTCCGCCGACTTCTCGATATACGGCACCGCCCTGGCAATCCGCACGATGTCCCGGCTACCGGTCGTCGCCGCGTAACGAGCACCAGGCGTCGGAGTCGGTCTCATACGGTCGTCATACCCGTCACCGTCTCCCACCCAGGTGCCGTTGATGAGTGCCGTGCCGAACATCCACACGTCCTGGCCGATCGGCACGTCGTCGTTGACTCGAGTCTGTGCGAACACTGAGAGCCACTGAGCGTCCAGGTCCCCGTATGTCGAGTGCTCGAACTGGATGCGGACGGCCTTGACGTCCGCCAGGCTGCTCGGCGTGGTGGTCCAACCGGCAGTGCCGCCGCAGTTGAACGCATCCGGGTTGTAGTTCGCGTTGGTCGGGTCGACCAATCCGTGATTGCCCACGTAGTACTCGATCGGGATCGAGTCGACGAAGAAGCGCCGGTCGACCACGTTGTACCCCTGCACGGCCGCCGCCCCCCACGGGTCGCCCGTGTCGACCATCGTCACGAACCGCGTGTCGAGTGCCACGCAGCTTCCGTACATGGCCGTACCGGGCACGTCGTCTCCGGAGTGCGCATTCGTGGTGTTCTGCTGCAGGACCGTTCCCGGCGCCACCCGGTACGTGTCGTCCCAGGGCTGACCACCCGACTGCGTGTACCGCCGCTGCCATGCTGCTGACCAGCCGCCGGGACGCGTATATGTCTTGTTCGTCTGGTTGTTCTCGTCTGGGTCGGTGAACGTTTGGTCTTCACTGACCGGTGACTCGTACGTCACGGGCTCAACATCAACAGCGATCGAGCCCCCCTGGTCCGTGTTGACTCGGAACCAGAGCGATCCGCTGGCGACGTAGTCCCAGTTCGGTGGCAGCGGCCGCCCGCCGCCGCTACCAGCGTCGTGGGTGGGCGAGCGGCGCAGGGAGTAGTCGATGCCGCTCAGCGTCAGTTCGAACACGCCGGGCGTGACCTCGGTGAGTTCGCATGTGTCAACGAAGTTCGTGCTCCGGTGCGCCTGCGGACGGTCCGCTGGGATGTGCGAGTAGGGGTGCCCGTTGGCGTTGGCGAGATCGAACGGGCTGCAGCCCTTGAGCCCGGAGCGGGGGTGGAAGCCGACCTGGACGTTTCGCTGGTCCGCATCCTCGACGGTCAGCCGGTATGTGATGGGGTCCGGACCAGGGTCGGAACCCTTGCCCAGCCGCAGCGACCACTGGACGTCGACGTCGACGTAGTCCGGCTCGTCGATGGGGGTCCACTGCTCGAAGTTCGTGTTCTGCCCGAGGTGGAGGTCCATCACGAACGGGTTCTCGATCGGGATGGGGTCGAGCTCGACGGTCTCTCCGCCGGGGCTCGTGCCGTCGAGCACGACTTCCTCATCAGTGACACCGTTGGCGACCACCGGAGTCTGGACGGCCAGCGCGGTGCCCATCGCCACGGTGCCGAAGTTGCACGTCAGGGTAAGGCCGTCCTCGGAGATGCTCGACGGCGTGGCGACTCCCTCGGTCAGGCAGATGTCCGGGATCTCCTGGAAAACGGCCTTGGCCACGGTGAACGTGGCCGTGACCTCATCGACCGGCTCGTTGCTGGGCGGCACGTTCGCGTCGTTGACGTTGACCCGCCAGTCGGCGACCACCGGGTTCCCTCGTGAGATGGTTCCGGGCGCGTCCACCCACGTTCCGGTGATCTCGTACTCCGGCGTGGCGGCCAGAGGCTCGACGTCCTCGGCGGCCAGCGGCGCGACAGTGGAGCTCGCGGACTCCTCAGCCTGCTCGCCACTGTCGCCGGTCGACGTCTCGGATCCCGGGGACTCATCGGTCCCGGCCTCCGCGTCCCGGCTCGTTGCATCCTCGCTCGACTGGCGGGCCTCGTCCGCCGGAGTGGTGTCGCCGCCATCCTCGGCGGGACCCGCGGTGGCGTCCTCCTCGGCGGGAGGCACGGTGGCGTCCTCCTCGGTGGGAGCCACGGTCGAGTCATCGGCCTGCTCACCGTTCGTGGACCCCGAAGTCGACGTAGGCAGTTCCGGGTCCGTCCCGGCCTCGCTCTCGGACTCCTCCGCAGCGACGGAAGTCTCGTCCGCCGCCTCGGCCGTGGTCTCCTGAACAGTGTCGGCGGCGGCAGGGGCAACGATGGCGCCCATACCGACCGTGCCGAATACGAGGACCAGGAGCATGCTGGCCCACCGTGTCATCACGCTGCGACGGTGTTCCGGGCCAGTTCTTCCCGAACCTCGCCTATGGATAGTTGAACGCACGACGACCCCCCTACGTAGCCCGCGAACCCATGAAGAAGGTGGCGAGACGAACAGTTGTCGCCTTTTATGGCAGACGCCACAGGTGTTCCAGCTCAATGGGGGTGCAGTGCGCCCAAATTTCACCCTCCGTTTCACCCTGGCGGTGCCCGAGAACGAGGGTCGAGCGGCGCCGAAGCCCTCCGGCCACGATGGGCGCGAAGGGCTCCGGCGGGCTTTGATCGAGCTGGCGGGCCGCCGCGGCGGCTATGCGCCGACGAGTTCGGCCGCGAGGAGCTCGGCGATCTGAATCGTGTTGAGCGCGGCTCCCTTGCGCAGGTTGTCGCCGGTGACGAAGAGCGCCAGTCCGTGGCCGTCGGGCACGGAGTGGTCCGGTCGGATGCGCCCCACGTAGCTCGGGTCCGCGCCGGCGGCCTGCAGCGGCGTCGGGACGTCGGACAGTTCCACGCCGGGCGCGTTCGCGAGCACCTCGCGGGCGCGGTCGGCGGTGATGGCCCGGGCGAACTCGGCATTGATCGACAGGGCGTGCCCGGTGAACACGGGCACCCGCACGCACGTGCCGGACACGGGCAGCGAGGGGAGCTCGAGGATCTTGCGGGATTCGTTCCGCAGCTTCTGCTCCTCGTTCGTCTCTCCGGAGCCGTCGTCGACGATCGAGCCGGCCATCGGGACGACGTCGAACGCGATCGGGGCGACGTACGCCTCGGGCGCGGGGAAGGTGACGGCGGAGCCGTCCAGGGTCAGTGCCGCGACGTCCTGCTCGACGGCGGCACGGATCTGACCCTCGAGCTCGCGCACCCCGGAGAGCCCGGAGCCCGACACGGCCTGGTAGGTCGAGACAACGAGGCGTTCGAGGCCGGCCTCGGCGTCGAGCGCCTTGAGGACGGGCATCGCCGCCATCGTGGTGCAGTTCGGGTTCGCGACGATGCCCTTGGGGCGGTCGGCGAGCGCGTGCGGGTTGACCTCGGAGACGACGAGCGGGACCTCCGGGTCGGTGCGCCACGCGGACGAGTTGTCCACGACGACGGCGCCGGCGGCCGCGAAGCGCGGTGCGTGCTCGCGCGACGCGGTCGCACCGGCCGAGAACACGGCGATGTCGATGCCGCTCAGATCAGCCTTCGCAACATCCTCGACCTCCACGTCCTCGCCGCGGAACGGCAACGTGGTCCCGGCCGAGCGGGCCGACGACAGGAACCTGATGGCCCGTGCCGGAAAGTTCCGCTCCTCGAGCAGCGTCCGCATGACGCGACCGACCTGGCCGGTGGCGCCGACCACCGCGATGGTGACTCCGTCCTGCTGGGTGGTGCTCATCGGCCGGTCCCTCCGTAGACGACTGCCTCGGTCTCTTCGGCATCGAGTTCGAACGCCGTGTGCACGGCACGCATGGCGGTCTCGAGGTCCTCGGCCCGGGTGACGACCGAGATGCGGATCTCCGAGGTGGAGATCATCTCGATGTTCACGCCGGCCTCCCAGAGGGCGCCGAAGAGCCGCGCGGAGACGCCGGGGTGGGAGCGCATGCCGGCACCGACCAGCGAGAGCTTGCCGATCTGGTCGTCCCACCGGACCTCGCTGTACTGCAGCAGGTCGACGGCGTCGGACAGGGCGTCCAGGACGGCGCGACCGTCGGACTCGGGCAGCGTGAACGAGATGTCGGTACGCCCGGTCCCGTGCGTCGAGACGTTCTGAACGATCATGTCGATGTTCGCGCCGGCGCCGGCGACGACCTCGAACAGCCGGGCGGCGATTCCCGGTACGTCGGGGACGTCGACGACCGTGATCTTGCCTTCGCTGCGATCGTGCGTGACACCGGAGATGATCGGCTGTTCCATGGTTTCCTCCTGACCCGGGGCGGTCTCGTCCGTGACCCAGGTCCCTTCCTTGTCCGAGAACGATGAACGCACGTGGAGCGCCACGCCGTAGCGGCGGGCGAACTCGACGGCCCGCAGGTGCAGGATCTTCGCGCCGTTGGCGGCGAGCTCGAGCGTCTCCTCGTAGGTGATGTGCCCGATCTTGCGGGCCGTGCTGACGATGCGTGGGTCGGCCGTGAACAGACCGTCGACGTCGGTGAAGATCTCGCAGACGTCGGCCTCGAGCGCGGCGGCGAGCGCGACGGCGGTCGTGTCGGAGCCGCCCCGGCCCAGCGTGGTCACGTCGTTGAGCTCGTTGACGCCCTGGAACCCGGCGACGATCGCGACCTGTCCTTCGTCGATCGCGTTGGTGATGCGCTCGGGACCGATGGCGACGATCGACGCCTTGCCGTACCGCGTGTCGGTGCGCAGGCCGGCCTGCTGGCCCGTGTAGGAGTGCGCCGGGACGCCCAGCTCGGTGACGGCCATGGCGAGGAGCGACATGGAGATGCGCTCCCCCGCGGTGAGCAGGATGTCCATCTCTCGCGCCGGGGCGTCCTTCGTGATCTGGCCGGCGAGGTCGAGGAGGTCGTCCGTCGTGTCACCCATCGCCGAGACGACCACGACGACGTCGTGACCTGCCTTCTTCGTCTCCACGATCCGACGAGCGACACGCTGGATACTGGCTGCGTCCGCTACGGACGAGCCTCCGAACTTCTGCACGACTAGGGCCACGGGTAGGAACAACTCCAGGAGTGGACGACATACGCCGGCCGCGTGTCAGGACGGCCGCGTGGACCGGTCCATAGTACGGACGTACCCTCGTGCGCGGAACGGCACTATCCGACTACCGGACGGCGGCGCGCGCAACATCTTGACGTCACGGCGACGTGCGTCCGTCGCCGAGGGCACATCCGGCAGGCGGACGGAACGTTGGCGTGCTGCCGTCGATTGCCGTCGGCGTTTGCGCACGGAAACCGCCCGACCGGCTCGGCCGGCGCCCGTCGCGCTGCTTGCTGATAGCGAACTGGCTTTGTCGTGGACGCCCGGCGCCTGTATGAGGCTCAGGCCTCGACGCGGCGGCGGCCCTCGAAGGCCCGGCCGAGCGTCACTTCGTCGGCGTACTCCAGGTCCCCGCCGACCGGCAGCCCGGACGCGAGCCGGGAGACGGCGATGCCCATGCCGCGCAGCATCCGGGCGAGGTAGGTGGCGGTCGCCTCGCCCTCGATGTTGGGGTCGGTGGCGAGGATCACTTCCTCGACCTGGCCGTCGGCGAGGCGAGTCATGAGCTCGCGGATCCGCAGGTCGTCCGGTCCGACGCCGTCGATCGGATTGATGGCGCCGCCGAGTACGTGGTACCGGCCTCGGAACTCTCGGGTCCGCTCGATGCTGACCACGTCCTTGGGCTCCTCCACGACGCACAGGATGTCGGAGGTACGGCGGGTATCGGTGCAGATCCGGCACTGCGGCTGCTCGGAGACGTTGCCGCAGATCTCGCAGAACCTCACCTTGGCCTTGACGTCGGTGAGGGCGCGCGAGAGCCGCTCGACCTCCTCGGCGTCGGAGGCGAGCACGTGGAATGCGATGCGCTGAGCGCTCTTGGGTCCTACGCCGGGAAGCCTGCCGAGCTCGTCGATCAGATCCTGGACCGCACCTTCGTACACCTGGTCAGCCTACGTCCGGGTTCCGTCGGTGGAGTCGATCTCCTCGATGACGGTGCCGCCCAGGAGCTGGGCCACCAGGGGCGCGCCGACCATGCCGGACCGCTCGGCGTCGGGGTCGTCGGCGGAGGGCACGTCATCCGCCGGGGAAACGCGGGGGTGTGGGGCCGCGACGGGAGCCGAGGACGCGGAGGGAGAGGACCCGGACGTTGCGATGCCCTCCGTCGTCCTGACGGCGGACTGTGGCTGCGCTCGCACGGAGGCGGACTGTGGCTCGGCTGGCTCGGGGTCGTCCTCGGCGGGCTCGGCGGGCTCGGACGGTGCCGCCGGCGCGGGTCCGGCGTCCGGTCCCGGACGCTGCGCGCCCGAGTGCTGCGGTCGCTGGGCGGCCTCCGGCGGCCGCTGAGCGGCGCCTTGGGGCTGCGTGCCTCGAGGTTGCTGAGTTCCGGCGGGCCGGGCAGAAGGTACGGCGGGTCCCGCCGAGCGCTCGGCGGCCGGGCCGGCCGAACCCGCGCCGCCCGCCGGCTCACCGGTGTCGGGCGAGGACGCCGATACCGATCGTGCCGGGGTAGCGGGCGAAGCCCAGCTGGTGCGGGCGTCGGCGACGGCGGAGGGTGACGCCACCGGCCCGGACGGCGCGGGTGCTCCTGCGGGACCGCCTCCGGAGCCCGGCTCGTCGACCACACCCTCGACGCGCAGCTGCAGCCCGAGGGTCTCGACAAGCGCGCGCTCCACGTGCTCGGCATGTGCGCCGTTGCGGAAGGTCGAGGCCAGTCCGGAGGTGCTGAAGAGGAGACGCAGCGTCCCGTCGCTCACGCCGCCGACCTGAGCGTTCTGGGACACCAGCGCCCACGTCCCGCGCCGCAGACGGGCCAGTGTGGCGACCACCTCCGACCAGCGGCGCCGGATCATCTCGGCGTCGGCTCCGGGCTCCGTGCGCTGGGGTTCGGCGGACGCGCGTTCGCCGGGCACAGGTTCGGCGGGCACGGGCTCGCCTGTCGCGGCCATCGACGGTACGGGCTCCGACGTCTCCGGCTCGGGCTGTGCCGGCTCGTGGGGTCCGGAATCGGCCGGTGCGGGAGCCGACACCTCGGGCGCGGCCGGCTCTGCGGCGGCGGGCGACTGGGCGGCAGGGGGCTCGACGGTCGCGGCGTCCCAGGTGGCCGGGGCAGCGGAGGCAGCCGGGGCAGCGGGGGCGGCCTGAGAACTCTCTGCGGCGTTCGGCGCGGCAGCCGGATCCATCCGCGGACGCTGTGTCTGCTCGACAGCAGGAGCTTGCACCGCCGGAGCGGCCGGCGCGGGTGCCGGCATCGGCTGCACCTGCTCGGACGGCTCCGCCGGCTCGGTGGGCGGTGTCGGCTGCAGCGGCGCCATCGCCGGCCGGCCGCCGGACGGTGCCGGCACGGCCGAGGAGGGCGAGGAGTCGACGGCGGGCCCGTTTCCGCCGTGGGCCAGCTGGCGCTCTACCCGGTCCAGGCGGGCGCCGAAACCGGCGTCGCCGTCGTCCGCGCCCGGCAGCAGCAGGCGTGCGCAGAGCAGCTCGAGCTGCAGGCGCGGCGAGGTCGCGCCGCTCATCTCGGTCAGTGCGTCGTTGACCAGGTCAGCCGCACGGGAGATCTGTGCCCCGCGCAGGTGCTGCGCCTGGGCCCGCATGCGCTCGAGCTGGTCCTCGGGCAGGCCGCGGAGCGCAGCGGCGGCGTGGTCGCCGGCCATCGCGATGACCACGAGGTCGCGAAGGCGCTCCAGCAGGTCCTCGACGAACCGGCGCGGGTCGTGCCCGGACTCGATGACCCGGTCCACGACCCGGAACAGGCTCGCGCCGTCCCGGGCGGCGAGGGCGTCGACGACGTCGTCGAGCAGCGCTGCGTCGGTGTACCCGAGGAGCGCGATGGCGCGGTCGTAGTCCAGGCCGCCCTCGGCGGCACCGGCCAGCAGCTGGTCGAGCACCGACAGGGTGTCCCGCACAGACCCGCCGCCGGCACGGACCACCATCGGCAGCACACCCCCGGCCACCTGCACACCCTCGGCCTCGCAGAGGCGCTCGAGGTAGCCGAGCAGCTGCTCGGGCGGGACCAGCCGGAAGGGGTAGTGGTGGGTCCGGGAGCGGATCGTGCCGATGACCTTCTCGGGCTCCGTCGTCGCGAAGATGAACTTCACGTGCTCCGGCGGCTCCTCGACCAGCTTGAGCAGCGCGTTGAAGCCCTGGGCGGTGACCATGTGCGCCTCGTCGAGGACGAAGATCTTGTACCGGTCACGTGCCGGTGCGAAGCTGGCCCGCTCGCGCAGCTCGCGAGCGTCGTCCACGCCGTTGTGGGACGCCGCGTCGATCTCGACGACGTCGAGGGAGCCGGGTCCGCCACGCGCCAGCTCGACGCAGGAGGCGCACTCGCCGCACGGGGTGTCCGTGGGGCCCTGGGCGCAGTTGAGGCAACGTGCCAGGATGCGGGCCGAGGTCGTCTTGCCGCAGCCACGCGGTCCGGAGAAGAGGTAGGCGTGGTTGGCGCGGTCCGCCCGCAAGGCCGCCGTCAGGGGCTCGGTCACGTGCCCCTGACCGATGACCTCCTGGAAGGTCTCGGGCCGGTAGCGGCGGTATAGGGCAGTGCTCACCCATCGAGGTTAGCCGCGCTCACCCACACGTGGCACACACCGTTCGCCTGCGGTGGACGGCGGCGGCCACGAACCTCCCGTCGGGCATGAAGGGACCCCCCGTGCACCCGCCAGAGCTCACCTACCCTTGCTGCCTTCCGGCCCTGGGGGAGTTCGGCAAGATGACGCCGCACGAGGGGTCGATCTCCGATCTTACGGACCCCGGTGCAACGGCGTCCAACCTCGCGGGTTCGCGCACGTGGGAGATCGGTCACGTCGGCACCCCGGCCGACCGGGTGAACGAGTGACCGGCCGACCGGGTGCCCGGGTGCCCGGGTGACCCGGGTGACCCGGGTGACCCGGGTGACCCGGGTGACCGACCGCACCGTGCCGGCCGGGTGACGGAACCCACCCGGCAAACCGGCATCGGCAGGTCGAGGTGCGCGCCCGCCGTCGGGTACTCTCGACAGCCGACGCCGAAAGGCGTCTCCCAGGAGGATTCGCCTAGTGGCCTATGGCGCACGCTTGGAAAGCGTGTTGGGTTAACGCCCTCGGGGGTTCGAATCCCCCATCCTCCGCACTGTGATGTCGCAAGACATCGGCGACAGCCCGAACCGTCGTGACTCGTGCCTGTCTTTGTCGGGGCCTGCTGACATGAGGTCGGGCCGTAACGACCGCCCACCAGCGGCGTGACTAGCGAAGGCCATGCCTTCCAGACCCGCACCACTCCCGCGGCACACCTGCCAGAAGCCCGCCGCAACCGGGCGCACCGGGCGGGCCACCGCGCACCGCAGCAGGCAGCGTTCGTGACAACAGCGGCGTGACTAGCGAAAGCCATGCCTTCCAGACCCGCACCACTCCCGCGGCACACCTGCCAGAAGGCCACCACGGAGCCCGCGCTACGTGCGCTCCCGACGCCTTGTCGAGCAAGTTCGCGCCACGCCGCGCCGCGCCGTACCTTGCACGCCACGCCGTGCCGTTCCACGCCACGCCCTGCCGTGCCGCGCGGTGTCGCGCCACGCCGGAGCGACCAGGGCGGGTCGAGGCCCCGGATCTCGCCGTTCTCGGGGCACATCGAGGCCCAGAGTTACCACTCTGTCCACAATTCGTGATCGAAACGTGACATTCGGTGCCGCTTCCGCTAGCGTCGACATCGCTCCACGAACCCTCCTGGTGGAGTCTCCGAGGCGGTCAGCCAAACCCTGCCGTCGCCTTCGGAGCCGGTGCGAACAGATCAGTCGGCAGGGACGGGGGAACCAGGTGTGCCGGCCTCCATCGCGGGAGGCCTTGGGGTGAAGCACCGGGCCCGCACAAGGGTCCGTGCCGGGCTGCTCCTGCCCGAACCCGACAGCTCACCCCGTAGGTGGTCTAGGAGAGGTACGTTCATTGTCTGAGGTCATGAAGCGCCGGGCCGGTCGGCACCGCGCTCCCGTCACACCTGTCTCTGGTCTCTCGTTCTCCAAGGTTCGGGCCCGTCGTGGTGTCCTGACGATGGCGTCCTCGTCGCTGGCTCTGACGATGGCCGCGTCGTCCGCGGCCGCCGCGCCCGAGACGTCCACCACCGAGGCCCAGCCCCGTGTCGACGTCACGGCCGTCACCGAGCAGGCGCGCGCGGCGCTGGTCACCACGCCGGCGGTCGAGACGCCCGCTGACGTCAGCTGGTCCGTCGAGGCGGCCGCCGCCGAGGCGACGCCCCCGCCTCCGCCGCCCCCGCCGGAGCCCGAGCCGGAGCCGGAGCCGATCGTCGAGCGCACCACCGAGACCTCGCGCGACACCTACCGCGAAGACGTCTCGAGCGAGGTGACGGCGGAGACCGCCGCCGAGCCGGCACCCGAGCCCGAGCCCCAGACCCAGGCGGCCCCGTCGTCCGGCGTGGGCTCCTCGATCGTCGGCATCGCCCGCCAGTACGTCGGCGTCCCGTACGTCTACGGCGGCGCCAGCCCGTCCGGATTCGACTGCTCCGGCTTCACCATGTACGTCTACGCGCAGGCCGGCATCTCGCTGCCGCGCTCCTCGGACGCACAGCGCTACGCCGGGACCGTCGTCTCGGCCTCCGAGGCGCAGCCGGGTGACCTCGTCTGGTCCCCCGGCCACGTCGGGATCTACACCGGCAACGGCCAGCACATCGCCGCCCGCAGCCCGGGCACGGGGCTGTACGAGTCCCCGATCTACATGTCCAACCCCGTCTTCATCCGCGTCGCCTGAGCGGTGCGACGTGCGGCGCCGGACCGACATGCCGGTCCGGCGCCCGTAGGATGTTCGCGTGATCTTCAAGGGTGTCGGGGACGCACGTCCGTATCCCGACCACGGGCTGGAGACCGACCGCGACTGGGCCGACATCCCACCGCGACAGGTGCGCCTTGACGAGCTCGTGACCACCAAGAGCACGTTGGACCTGCGTCAGCTGCTCGCCTCGGACTCGACGTTCTTCGGCGACCTCTTCGCCCACGTCGTCTCCTGGCGCGGCGACCTCTACCTGGAGGACGGGCTGCACCGCGCCCTGCGTACCGCCCTTCACCAGCGGCTGGTCCTCCATGCCCGCGTGCTCGAGCTCGACGACGAGGGGCGTCCGTCCGCGGCCCGGTAGCGTTGGTATCCCGACGCGTCAGTTACGGTTCCCCCTGTGACAGCCCCTACCAGCTCCAGCGAGGCCCGAGCGGCGCGCCGGCGTCGCGTCCAGCAACGCCAGACCGTCGTCTTCGGTGGTCTGGTCACGATTCTGCTGGTGGTCGCGCTCGTCGCTGGGGCGATGTGGACGGGGCTGCTCCCTTCGCCGCTCGCTCGGGAGTTCTCGAGCGCGGAGCCCACCGACGAGCCGATCGTCCGGCCGTGTCTGCCGGAGGACGCCACGCCGATGCCGCTGTCCAGCATCACGGCCAACGTCTACAACGGCACGGACCGGCCCGGGCTGGCCGGCGAGACGAGCGACGCCCTGAGTGTCGCCGGCGTGCTCATCAACCAGGTGGCCAACTGGCCCCAGGGCGCATACGGCGGCGCCACCCAAATCGTCGCCGGACCGCTCGGCGTGCGGGCCGGCTACTCGCTGGCGCGGGTCTTTCCCGACGCGGTCGTGGCGCTCGAGAGCAGCCGCGAGGACAAGTCGGTCGACGTCGTCCTCGGCGCGGAGTACGACGGCATGCTCAGCGAGGACGAGATCGCCAACCTGGATCCCGACGAGCAGCTGGTCGCGCCCCAAGACTGCGAGCCAGTCGAGACACCGTCCCCGGAAGCGTCCCCCGAGGCGTCCCCCGAAACATCGCCAGAAGGCTGAGCGAACCGTTCTCGTCCGGTGCCCGTCAGCGGGCGGCACCTTCCGGCGCGGGCTCTTCGACGGTGTCCGGGCTCGTGCCCCGCGCCCGGGAGATCACTCGCATGAGGTGGTAGACCCCGATCGCGGCCCCCGAGCCCAGCGCGATGCCCTCGAAGAGCATGTTCCCGGCGCTCCAGGAGTAGTTGGCGATGCCGAGAACGAGGGCGACGGCGACCGGGTAGAGGTTGACCGGGTGCGAGAAGTCGACGCGGTTCTGCACCCAGATGCGCACGCCGAGCATGCCGATCATCCCGTACAGGACCGTGGCGGCACCGCCGAGGACGCCGGCGGGCACGGTGTTGATGAGCTCGCCGAACTTCGGTGACAGGCTCAGCACGAACGCGAACCCCGCGGCGACGACGTAGGCGGCCGTCGAGTACACGCGGGTCGCGGCCATGACGCCGATGTTCTCGGCGTACGTGGTCGTGCCCGAGCCGCCCCCGGCGCCGGCCAGCGTCGTGGCCAGGCCGTCCGCCATCAGCGCCCTGCCCATGACCGGGTCCAGGTCCCGGCCCGTCATGGCCGCGACCGACTTCACGTGCCCGACGTTCTCGGCGATCAGGACGAGGACCACGGGCAGGAACAGCCCGAGCAGGGCGGGGTCGAAGGTCGGCGCAGTGAACTCCGGCAGGCCGAACCACGCCGCCTCGTCGATCGCGGACGTGTCCACCTCGCCACGGAAAAGCGCCATGACATAGCCGGCGACGACGCCGAGCAGGATCGACAACCGTCCGAGGAAGCCGCGGAAGACCACGGCGGCGAGGATGATCGCCGCGATCGTGACGGCAGCGGTCACCGGACCTTCCTGGACGTTGCCCCAGGCGGCCGGCGCCAGGTTGAGCCCGATGAGCGCCACGATGGCGCCGGTCACGACGGGCGGCATGACGACGTCGATCCATCGCGCCCCGGCGACGTGCACGATCAGGCCGACGATCGCCAGCATGACACCGACGACGAGGATGCCGCCGAGCGCGGCGGACATGCCGGCGGCACCGGTCGCGGCACCGATCGGCGCGAGGAACGCAAAGCTCGACCCGAGATAGCTCGGCACCCTGCCGGCGGTGATGATCAGGAACAGCAGGGTGCCGACGGCGGAGAAGAACAGCGTGGTCGCGGCGGGGAACCCGGTGATCAGCGGGACGAGGAACGTCGCGCCGAACATGGCGATCACGTGCTGGGCGCCGATCCCGATCGTCAGCGGCCAGCTGAGCCGTTCCTCCGGTGCGACCACCTCGCCGGGCGTGATGTGCCGCCCGTCGCCGTGCACCGTCCACAAGTTGCGCGCCATCATGGCGCCTCCCTCCGCTGCTTCTCGCGGCACAGAGTAGTGCGCGCGAGGCGAGCGACCGACCCGCGCCCACGGCGACACCCGCCGGGCGATGCGCCGCCGCGGCCAGGTGCGCCTCGCGCCGTCGCCCTGTGCGATCCTGGGTTCCGGTCGGACGGAGGGGCATGAGCACAGGCACAGCTGGGGACGGGGACCGGCCGGGAGTCGCCGGGCAGCGGCGCGAGCCGGAGAACCCGTTCGCCGCGCCGTCGTCTCCGCGGCCGCCGACGGACCCGTACGGCAGCTACGGCGCCGCACCGACGCACGACCACCGCCAACCGGCCGACCCGCGGCAGCTCGGCCCGCCGGGGACCGATCCGGCCCGTCCGGGCCAGGAGCCGTTCCTCTTCCCCGGCACGGAGCACGGCGGTGCGCCCGCCGTGCTCGACGGCCCCGGCTACACCACGCAGGAGCCGGCGAACCACCCGCTCGCGGTCGCCGCGATCGTGCTCGGCGTGCTGTCGGTGGTGCCGGGCATCGGCATCGCGGCGGTGGTCTGCGGGCACGTGGCCCTGCAGCGGCTGCGAACCGGCTACTACGGAGGGCGAGGGCTGGCCACCGCCGGGCTGGTCCTCGGGTATGCGCTCACGGTGCTGTGGGCGCTGCTCGCGCTGGCGCTGTGAGCGCCTCGGTGAAGCCGTTCCTGCTCGTCGCCACCCGGACCGAGGACGCCGCCGCAGACGGTGAGTACGCGGCCTTCCTGCACTACAGCGGCCTGGACGAGTGCGACCTCGTACGTGTCCGCGTCGAGTCCAACCCGCTGCCGGACATCGACCTCGACGACTGGTCGGGCATCATGCTCGGCGGCAGCCCGTTCACCAGCTCCATCCCGGTCGAGCACAAGTCCGACACCCAACGGCGGGTCGAGCACGAGCTCGGCGGGCTCCTGGAACGGCTCGTCGACGCCGACTTCCCGTTCTTCGGCGCCTGCTACGGGGTCGGCACCCTCGCCCGTCACCTCGGAGCGGTCCTCGACGACACCTACGCGGAGCCCATCGGCCCGATCACGGTCGAGGTGACCGACGACGGCGCCGCGGACCCGTTGCTGGACGGCTTCCCTTCCGCCTTCACGGCATACGTCGGGCACAAGGAGGCGGTGACGAAGCTCCCACCGAGGGCGGTCCTGCTGGGGCGCGGCGAGGTCTGCCCGGTGCAGATGTTCCGGGTCGGCAACAACCTGTACGGCACCCAGTTCCACCCCGAGCTCGACGAGCCCGGGATCATCGAGCGCATCGGCATCTACCGCGACGCCGGCTACTTCGACCCCGCCGAGCAGGCCGAGGTCGAGGCCCGGGTCCGCGGGGTGGACGTGAGCGTGCCTCAAGGGCTCATCTCGGCGTTCGTCGAGCGGTACGCCCGCTGACCCAGCACGCCGTCCAGGCCGACGTCCCACCACTCGGGCCGGGGACCGGATGTGCCGGCACGGGGGAGCATCATCGGCGCCCATGAGCACCGTCGGACCGACTCCCCCGAACGAAGATGACGCCGCCGCTGCCGAGCCCGGCATCCCGGCCGAGGAGCGCAGCGGTCGCATCGCCGTGACGGTCTTCCCGATCCTCATCCTCGCCGGCGCGGCCCTGGGATTCCTCCTGCCCGAGACGTTCACCGGCCTCGCCCCCGCCATCAACCCGTTGCTGGGCGTCATCATGTTCGGGATGGGGCTGACCCTCACGCCCCCGGACTTCAAGCTGGTCGTCCGGCGACCCCTGCCGGTGCTGCTCGGTGTGGTCGCACAGTTCTCGATCATGCCGCTGCTGGGCCTAGCGGTCTCCGTGCTGCTCGGGCTGGACCCCGAGCTCGCGGCGGGCGTCATCCTCGTCGGCTGCGCGCCGGGCGGCACCGCGTCCAACGTCGTGGCGTTCCTGGCGAAGGGTGACACCGCCCTGTCGGTGACGATGACCTCGGTCTCCACGCTGCTGGCGCCGCTCCTGACGCCAGTGCTCGCCCTGTGGCTGGCCGGCCAGTACATGCCCGTCGACGGCGTCGGCATGGCGATCACCATCGTGCAGATCGTCCTGCTTCCTGTGGGACTCGGTCTCGCCGTCCGGCTGCTGCTGCCCCGGCTGACGGTCCGGGCGCTGCCGGTCCTGCCGTGGATCTCGGTCACCGCGATCGCCGTCGTGGTCGCCGCCGTGGTGGCGGGCAGCGCGGACCGGATCATCGAGGCGGGCCTGCTGGTCCTGGCCGCCGTCGTGCTGCACAACTGCCTGGGCTACGCCGTCGGCTACGGCTTCGCGGCCCTGACGCGTCAGCCGGAGCGGGTGCGTCGGACGATGTCCATCGAGGTCGGCATGCAGAACTCCGGGCTTGCCGCCGGTCTCGCCGACGCGTACTTCAGCCCGCTGGCGGCCCTGCCGGGCGCCGTGTTCTCCGTCTGGCACAACGTGTCAGGATCGATCGTCGCGGCGGTGCTCCGCCGTCGTGCGATCGAGCCACCAGACTGATTCCGACGTCAGACGGACCGGCGTCGGAACCAGATCCCGGCGGCGCCCGCACCGACCAGCCCGACGGCGACCAGTGCCGCCACCGTAGTGCCGGTTCCGGTCTCCGGCAGCGTGTCGAGCGTCCCGTCGTCCCCCGGTGGCGTGCCCTCGTCGGTCCCCGTCGGCTGCTCGGTCGGCTGCTCGGTGGGCTCCTCGGTGATCGAGGTGACGGAGAAGTAGGTGGTCGTCCCGGAGACCTCGTTGCCGACGATCACCATGGCATCGCCGATCGGGCTGTCCGCGGCCGGGACGAACGCCAGGCCCTCCGGACCTAGATCGCCCGCGGCAGCGAGCGCGGACGCCGGGTCGTCGGCGTCCTCGACCGAGTACGCGAAGTCGCGGTTGTTGACGTAGGTCACGAACGTGGCGCCGGCCGGGTCCGTGATGTCGTAGACCATGAGCCCGCCGACCCGCTCGAGGCCGACGAACGCGTACGTGCGGCCGTCGACCTCGCCGACGGTGACGCTCTCGGGCTCGGGGCCCTTCGCGTCGCTGCGGCCCTCGAGGTTCGTCTCGCCGTGGTCGGAGTTGAAGTACTCGGGGATGGTCTCGGCGACGATCTGCTCGAAGTCGTCCCCGGAGTCGAACACCTGCTCCCCCTCGGTGGTCCAGATGGAGAACGACCGGCCCCCGTAGGAGTACAGCTCCTCGAAGCAGCTGCCGTCCTCGCGCAGCCCCAGGTCGGTGACGACCTCGAGACGCCCGAGGTCGGTGTCCTCGGTCAGGCCGGCGAGCGGGCTGTGCGCGCAGAGGGCGGGTGCGTCCGTCTCCTCGGCGTCGCCCAGGTCCTTCACGCGTGCTCCGTCGACGTAGTCGCCCCACTCGCGGGCGTCGCCCTCGTTGGCGGTGACGAGATAGGTCTGCCCGCCGGTGGTGTAGGCGTCCATCCCGTCGGGCATGTACACGCCGTTCAAGCCAGGGTGCGTCGCGATGTTGACGATCGGGGCGTCCTCCGGGTCGCGGTCCGAGGCGTCCAGCCCGTTGCCCTCGCGCGAGTGGTCCTTGAAGCCCAGCGGCCAGATGTCGGTGACGGTCGCCGTCGCCAGGTCGACGACGGCGACCGCGTTGGCCTCCTGGAGCGCCGCGTACGCGGTGCCGGTGCCGTCGACGGCGACGTACTCGGGCTCGAGGTTCTGCGAGACGGGGAAGGAGTCGCCGTCGGGCGTGGGCACCTCGGGACCGAAGAGCCGCACGTCCTCCGGCAGGGTGCGCGGCCCGCCCTCCTCGAAGCCGCGGAAGTCTGCGATGGCGACGGCGTCCTGGGAGGGGGCGGCGACGTCGTCGGGCAGCGTCACGACGCCGACCGAGCCCTCGGGGTCGACACTGAAGTCATCGGCCGGCTCTCCCTCGTCGGCGACGACGGCGTAGGCGCCGTCGGGTGAGATGGTCACCATGTCGGGCAGCGCGCCGACGCGGACGGCGCCCAGGGCCCCGCCGTCGCCCGCCGCGTCGAAGAACACGAGCCAGCCGGCGGCGGTCTTGTCGCCGTTCTCGACCGCGACGACGCCGAGCCCGTCGTCGCGGATGGCCACGGAGTTCGCGATGGCGCCCTCGCTGACGACCGAGCCGTCGTCGGAGGCGACGCCGACCGTCTCGACGTCGAAGAGCTTGGTCGGACCGGCCGGGTCCGAGGCGTCCAGCACCTCCACAAGGCCCTGCGCCGCGTTGACGACGACGGTGCGCTGCGTCGCGGCGTGGAAGACCACGATCTCGGCGGCGCTCTCGTCGAAGATGCCGGTCTCGTAGGAGCCCATCGGGTCGAGCTCGAGCGCGGCGTCGGAGGCGGAGGCGACGACGGGTTCCTCGACGACGGCGGCGCCCGCGGCCACCGCCGCGGCCAGCAGCAGCCCGGTCGTCATGCCGGCACCGAGCAGGAACGGAGGGAGGGGAGATGACCGAAACACGTGCGACCCTTCGGGGGCGGGCGAGGACATACGCACGTTAGGGGTCGCCGATGACCGGCTCATGAACAGCAGGTTTCCGAGGAGCGGAAAGCCTTGACACCCACGATGACGTCCCGATCGGGTCGGGTGTGCTTGTTCTATCGGCCGCGGGGCGGCGCCGGAGCGCTCCTGCTCCCCCCCGCGGGGCAGGAGCGCTCCCGGGCTTCAACCGGTCGGTGCCGTAGCTCGTGCTGCCACCGCCGGCGATCAGCGCGTTCGATGCTGGAACCGGCGGTAATCGGTCAGGTTCGGGCCTGTTCGTGACGGGCCTGCCCTGCCGCCGCCTGGGGGTGCGGCGGCCGGGCAGGCCCGAGTCTTTGTTGAGCACGCTCAGCAAGGCCGTCATCATGCCTGACCCAGCTGCGCGCGGGAGATGCGTCAACCGTGGCATGCCACGCTTCGGCTACGAGCACCTCGAGAGTGTTCCCCGCCACATTTCACCCCGCAGTTCACCCCGGCCAGTTCGCCGACCGTGGGGTACTGCCGCCAACGGTGCTGCGCCGCGCTAGTCCTCCTCCATGGACGACGCTGTCTGTTCCGCGGAGCCCCTCGGAACAGATCGGTCCTCGTCCAGCAGGCCGAGGTGGTACGCCACCGCGATGGCGTCGTCACGCCCACGCACGTTCAGCTTGCGGTAGAGGGAACGCAGCTGGGTCTTGACGGTATTGGGCGAGACGACGAGGCGAGCGGCGATGTCGGAGGTGCTGTTCGACTCGACGAGCGCACGGAGCACGACGCGCTCCCGCTCGGTGAGCGTCACGGACGTTGCCCGCGACGGTAGGACGTCCGGCACCTCCTCGACGTCACCGAGGCTTTCCGTGACGAAGGCAAGGCCGCGCTCCTCGGCGAGGTCCCGGAGCCCCACGAGGTCGGCGCGTGGGACGAGAGCCAGGTGCGCACGTAGGCCGCAGTCGATCGCCAGGGCGGCCATCTTCTCCAGGGCGGCCACCGCCGTCTCCACGCGACCCGCACGCCACGACGACGCCGCGACAAGAAGGTGGCTCACAGCAGCGACCCTCGGGCCGGTGCCCGCGCTCTCCCCCCGCGCGAGCACACCGAGCACCTTGTCGTGCTCGCCGGTCAGCAGCGCGAGCAGGCCGCGCAGACAGGCGACGAGCGGGCTCTTCGCCGGCAGGGACCCCAGCAGTCGCTCCGCCACGCCGGCTCGCCCCTCGGACAGGTGGAGCAGCGCCGTGACCGCGTCGAACGTCCGTCTGTCGTTCGAGGACAGCTGCTGCCGGCCGGTCTCCGTGCTCGAGTAGCGATGCAGTCTTTGCAGACCCAGCGCCGCCCGCTGGTTGCCGAAGTCGCCGAGCGCCTGGATCGCGACGAAGATCGGCCGGTACTCGAGCGTCTCCATGTGCGGTGCCAGCACCCGGACATGGCGCTGGGCGCCGTCGAAGTCGAAAGTTTCCAAGGCCTCGATCGCCCTGGCCAGATGGAACAGCGCGCCGGGGTAGTCATCACGGGCTGCCGCCGGCCAATGCCCCTCGTCGACGAGGGCCATGCTGTCGCGCGCCATCGGCATGTCGCCGAGGAGTGCGTTCATCGCCGCATCGGCCGAGACGGTCGTCAGCGCGGGCGTGGCGGGCAGCGCCGCCAGGTCCGCCAGGTTCTCCGTCAACGCCTGCTGCGCCTCGGCCAGGTGGCCAGCTCTGAGCAGGGTCAGCGCGTTCTGGATCCGGAGCGAACCGACCTGCTCACCGAGTGGTGCCAGCTGTCCCTGGTCGCCGGCGTCGAGAAGGCGGATCGCACGCCGAGCCGCTGCGGCGCCCTGCGACGGCCGCCCGGTAAGCCGGAGGCCGACGCTCTCGACCGTGGCCAACGCCGCTCGTTCTGCCCGCGGAGCCCGCGCCCCGACGAGCTTGGCCGAGGTGATCGCCATGGTGAAGTACTCAACGGCACGGACTCGCTTCGTCCGGTCCGCGTAGGCGCCGATCGCGAGTGCCAGGGTGATGAACGGGTACCTGGGCAGGACGTGTGTCGGCACGTGTACCAGGATCTCGTAGAGTCCCCGCTGCCTGAGCAGCGTGATGGCGTTGGCGAGAAGAATGTCGGACGCCAGCTTGACGTCCTGAGCGGCCACGGCATGGCGGATCGCCATCTTCGGCGCTCCGCGCCGGAGGTACCACTGCGCGGTGGCGAGCCGGATATCCGTCAGCTCGTCGCCGAGGTAGCCCTGCACCTTGCTGACGACCGTCTCGCGGATGATCGGGTGGTATCTGTAGAGCGGTCCCGTGACGTCCTCTGAGCGCATGAGGAACCCGCTGGCCTCCAGGGCCTCCAGGTGACTCTCGGCATCGTGGCAACCACTCAGCTGCCGTGCGAGCGACAGATCGAACTCCTCGGGGATGCAGGTCCGGAGCAGGAACCCTCGGCGCGACTGCGACGTACCCCTGAGCAGATCGAGGAGCACGTCGTGAGCCACACCAGGGCTCTCGGCTGTCTCGTGCGCACCGGCGGCCTCGGGCTCCCGGTGGAGCGCGAACGCACGCAGCAGGAGCGGGCTCCCGCCCGATGCATGGTGCACGCTCCCCACATCGATCCGCCCGATCACCCCCAGCTTCGAGAACACCCGAGCGGTCTCGTCAACGGTGAAGGCGAGGCCGTCCGGACCGATGACCCGGCGATCGACGCGCGCCCCGACGACGGGGCCTTCCAGTGCCGTGGCGGTGCGGGCCCCCACCACCACGGTCAGGCGCGGGCACGCCACGAGGAGCTCGACGAGGTCGTCCACGACCTCCTCGTTGGTCACGTGGTGAAAGTCGTCGAGGACCACGAGCAACTGAGCACGTAGCCGACCGAAGGCCCGCAGCAACAACGATCGGATGTCCGTGACCGCATCGACCGAGGAGATCAGGTCGTCAAGGTCGGACCCCGGGCACGCGAGGCCCGCATCACCGATCTTCTTGGACACGGCGGCCCACAGTGCCTGACGGGTGCACGTGTCCTTGCCGACACTGACCCACACTCCGTCGACAGCGATGTCTTCCGTCCACTGGGCGATGAGTACTGTCTTGCCACTCCCGCCGGGACCACGCACGACGGTCAGCGGCGTCCTGATATCGAGTCGGCCAAGGAGCCGACCGCGGGGGATCAGTCCAGTCGGCAACCGAGGTGCTCCGTAGACGGCACGACGGACAGGGTTGCCTAACTCTAGAATCACAGGGCGTTACGATCCTCACGTAAAACGTTTGCTAAAACTCAGCCAACTTCACATCGACAGTGCCATCTGCATCGCTTGCGTTCTCGACAAGAACGGCCGGTCCCGCACGGCACGATCGGGCGCATGTCCTAGTAGAAAATCCCCCCTCTTGTCGGACGATCGCGACCGGGCGCCGGTGCCCTGTGACACAGCGGCCCGGTCCTGCCTCACGCGCCAGTCCCGACTTTCGGCGGTGAAAGTCAACGACACGTGAAGACCCAACCACGCGCACGCTACGTCAGGAACGCGCTACAGTCACGCTCCCGTTCCGCAGCTCGACTCACCGGACTTCACCCGGCTCTGCATCCTTCGGAGCATTGGAGCAAGCCCGAGGATCCGCTGCCGGCGATCGATCGAGCGATCGGAGGGAGAACCGGCGCGGCGACCGACGGCAGCGAGCCACTCCGAGGCTAGTTGCCGCGACGATCCTTGATGAGCCGACGGACGTAACGATTTGGTTGCGCCGTCGGCAGCGGCCCGACGCACATATCAAGGCATCCGGCGCCGTTGTGTGTCAGAGTTCTGCGGTGACCGACCTCCATGGTCTCGGGGTGCGCCGCACGGTGGCGACAACGCTGCCGACCGCACACGGGACGTTCCAGATGTATGGCTACGACGGTGCCGGAGGGCTCGGTCACGTCGCCCTGGTGATGGGCGACGTCGACTCCAGCAAGGGCGAGGCACCGCTGGTCCGCGTGCACTCCGAGTGCCTCACCGGCGACGCGCTCGGTTCCCGGCGATGCGACTGCGGCGAGCAGCTCCAGGCGGCACTGGCCGAGATCGCCCGCGAGGAGCGGGGCGCACTGGTGTACGCGCGCGGCCACGAGGGCCGGGGCATCGGGCTGCTGGCGAAGCTACGCGCCTACGCACTGCAGGACGCCGGTCTGGACACGGTGGACGCCAACCTCGAGCTCGGCTACCCGGCAGATGCCCGCACCTACGAGGAGGTCGCCGACATCCTCCACGACCTCGGCGCGACGCGCGTGCGGCTGCTGTCCTCAAACCCGGAGAAGGCGGAACGGCTCGACGACCTGGGCGTCGAGGTCATCTCGCGGCACATCCTGGCCGTCGCCGACCGGCCCGAGAACGCGTTCTATCTCGACACCAAGCGCCGGCGCATGCGCCACGACCCGATCGCCGCGCTGCCGGACCCGTGGACGCAGATGCTGACCGGGCACGTCCCTGCGTACGCCGCCGCGGGCACCGACGCGACGCTGGTCGACCGGTACGGCCCGCTGGTCGCGACGGGAGCTCCCCTGACCATCGCCCAGCTCGGGCAGAGCATGGACGGCTTCATCGCGGCCCGCAGCGGCGACGCCGAGTTCGTCACCGGCGAGCAGGACCGCACGCACCTGCACCGGCTGCGCGCCCTGGTCGACGCGGTGGTGGTCGGCGGGGCCACCGTGTCCGCCGACGACCCCCGGCTGACGGTTCGCGCCGTGCCCGGCGCCAACCCCGTCCGCGTGGTGCTGGACCCGGCCGGGCGGGTGACTCGCGAGGCCACCGTCTTCACCGACGGCGAGGCTCCGACGCTGTGGGTCGTCGGACCCGACGCCTCGGCCGAGACCCCGGCGGGGCACGTGAAGGTGCTGCGACTACCCGTCCGCGCGGCCGGCGGCCGCGCAGGTTTCGACCCGGCCGCAGTGCTGGCCGCGCTGCGCGAACGCGGGCTGGGCCGAGTGCTGGTCGAGGGCGGCGGCCGCCTGGTCTCGGATTTCCTGGCCGCGGGAGTCCTGGACCGGCTGTTCCTGACGACGGCGCCGCTGCTGATCGGCGACGGTGTGCCCGGCATCCGGTTCGACGGCTCCGACCGGTTGGCGGAAGCGATCGGCGCACCGGTGCGGCGGTTCGTGCTCGGGCAGGACATCTGCACCGAGTTCGACCTGGCGGCTCGGGGCTGATCAGCCCACGCCGAGAACCTCGGTGATCATCGCCGCGGTCGTGTCCCAGCCGGGGAGCCGCTCGCGCCGGTCGAGCGCCTCGCGGCGCAGAGCCGTGCGTAGCGTCGGGTCGGTGAGCCATCGACGCAGCACGGCTGCGAGCGCGACGACGTCTCGCGCCGGCACCACGCAACCCGGCAGGTTCGCGCCGGCCGGTCCGCTCCGCCGGTCGGGTCCCGCGCGGCCGAGGGCCTCGACCGCACCCGTCCCGGCGGTGACCACGGCGGGAACGCCGCGGCTCAGCGCCTCAGTGACGACCAGGCCGAAGGTCTCGCTCCGTGAGGTCAGCACGAGCAGGTCGGCGGCGGCCCACTCGGTCTCGAGGGCCTCACCGATCAGCGCACCGGTGAGCTCGGCACGCTCGTCGAGTCCGGACTCGTCCACGAGCGCGCGGAGCCGGGCGGCGTAGTCGGGGTCGACGTCTGGCGAGCCGACGAGGTGTGCTGTCCAGGTCAGGTCCCGCAGCCGGCCGAGGGCGTGCAGGAACGTGGCCTGGTCCTTGGTGGGGGTGAGCGAGCCGACGGCGAGCAGGCGTGGCGCGTCGTCGTGTCCGCTTCCCGCCGCGGCGGGAGCGGGCCGCACACCGGGGCGGGCGACCTGCACGTCGGTCAGACCGTGCCGGGCGGCCAGGTCGTCGGCCGCCGTGCGGCTCGTGGCGACGACGGCGCTGGCCGCCTGCAGGGCGTGGCGTTCCGTCTCCTCGCGCCGGTCGCGCTCGGCGGGATCCAGGCCGATCTCGTCGGCGGCGGCCATGTGCACGAGGGCGACGACGCGGCGCCCGGCGGCGACGGCGTCCGCGATCTGACGCGGTGCGGCTGACGCGACGATGCCGTCGACGAGGCTGGTCTGGTGCGCGTCGAGGGCCTGTGTCAGAGCGGGCATGTCCTCCGGGGACGGCACCGGCCAGGTGCCGGGCAACGCCTGGACTGCCACGTCCATGCCCGTGGCCCGCAGCGCGGCGACGAGCTCACGGTCGTAGGTGTTGCCGCCGCTGGGCCGCTCGTCGTCCCAGGTGACGAACCCGAGACCCGGGGCTGCCATCAGAGCTGGCGGGTGTACGTGGCCCAGGCGTCGGGGTGCTCCCGCAGCGTGACGTCCATCGCGGAGTACATCCCGCCAGGGAGGCGGCCCGCCACCCGGTCGGCGATGAACCGGGCAAGCGTCTCCGTCGTGGTCAGCACGCCGGCGAGGTCGGGATGGTCGTCGAGGTTGGTGTAGTCGAGGTCCGCGATCGCGTCCTTGAGCAACGTGGTCGCCTCGCCGATGTCGATGACGATGCCTTCCTCGCCGAGCCGTTCGCGGCGGATGGTCAGCTCGATCACGTAGGTGGCGCCGTGCAGTCGCTGCGCAGGCCCGAACGCGGGGTGCGGCAGGGAGTGGGCGACCATCATGTGGTCGCGGACGGTGAGGGCATACATGGGTGGCGGGTTCTCCTACGGGTAGGCAATGACGTGGCACAGCGGCGATCCCTCGCCCGCGGCGAGGCTGTCCATGGTCTGGGGGAGGTCGGCGAAGCGGGACCGGCCGGTGAGGAAGGCGTCGAAGACCGGGTCGTCGAGGGTGCGCATGGCCAGGGCGAGCCGGTCCGCCGTCGTCCGGCGTGCCCGCCGAGCGGCGGCGACGGCGCCGACCTGGCTGGCACGGATGGTCAGCCGGCGGGCGTGGAACGCACCACCGAGCGGCACGCGGGGGACTCGTGTTCCGTACCAGGAGACCTCGACGAGCTCGCCCTCGTCGCCGAGCAGGTCGAGCCCGCGGGCGAGACCGTCCTCGGAGGCCGAGCAGTGGACCACCAGGTCGCACTCCCCCGCGGCGTCGTCCGGGTGGACAAGCTCGACACCGAGTGCGCGAGCGAGGTCCGCCCGGGCGGGATCGACGTCGACCAGCTGGAGCCGCCCGAGCGGGAAGGTCCGAGCGAGGGCCGCCACCAGGCCACCGACCATGCCGGCGCCGACGACGGCGATCCTGTCGCCCAGGCGGGGAGCGGCGTCCCACAGGACGTTGACGGCCGTCTCGACGTTGCCGGCGAGGACGGCACGGTCGGAGGGGACGTCGTCGGGAACTGGAGTCAAGGCGTCGACGGGGACGACGTAGCGGTCCTGGTGGGGGTGGAGGGCGAATACCCGGCGTCCGACGAGGTCCGCGGGGCCGTCCTCGACGACGCCGACGGAGAGATACCCGTACTTGATGGGCCCCGGCAGGGCACCGGCCTGGAACGGGGCACGCATGAGGTCGGCGATCTCGGGCGGGACCGACCCACTGTGGACGAGCGTCTCGGTGCCGCGGCTGACGCCGGAGCGCAGGGTGCGCACCAGCGCCTCTCCCTCCCCCGGCGCGCGGCCGCGTTCGGTGCGCAGCTCACCGGTGCCGGGCGACGTCGTCCAGTAGGCGGTCCACATGGGGTGATTGTGTCGTGCTCGACGGGTCGGCGCAGGTGGCCGACGTCCGGGCCTACTCCTCCGGTACGCGGCAGGACCACGCACCGGGGTGGACCCGCCAGGTGCGCCGCAGGACGGGATCGGTGACGTCGCCGTCGGTGTTGAGCCGGAACGGTTCGCCGTCGGTGCTCTCGACCGTGATCTCCGCGGCATGGGTGCTCCACACGTCGTCGCGATCGAGGTGGCGTCCCTGGCGCATGTCCGCGGCGAAGGCGGCCCGCTCGACCGGTCCCGTCGCGGTGGAGACGATCACCTCGGCGAGTCCGCTGCCGGGCGACGACATCGGCGCCACGGGCGTACCGCCGCCGATCGTCGTCCCGAGGGCGACGCCGACCATGAGAACCGGCTCGGCACCGTCATGGACGACCTCCCCGTCGGCGACCACTCGCAGCCGCCAACCCGTGGTCGACATCCCGGCCGCCGCCGCACCGACGAGGTATCCCGCGACACCGAGCGCTCCCTTGACGGCCGAGGCGGAGGCAGCGGCCTCGGCCCCCACACCGGCGTGCACGACGTTCACGACGATTCCACCGTCGTCGCCCTCGTCGTCGACCAGGACGTCCATCGGCCGCACGGTGCCCTCAATGGCCACACGAGCGGCCTCCTGGGGGTCCTCAGGCAGGCCGAGGCCGCCCGCCAGATCGTTGCCGGTGCCGAGGGGGACGATCCCGAGCGGGCCAACGCTGTCGAGGAGGCCGGCGCCGAACAGGGCGGCAACGCAGCCGTGGACCGACCCGTCCCCGCCGAGGACGACGACCTGCCGGCCGGCGGCCGCACGCAGCGCTCGATCCATCTCCTCCGAGCCGTCGGGCACGACGACCTCGGTGTCCGCACGGGCGCGCAGGGCGTCCAGCGCAGACTCGACCGCGTCGTCGTCGGCCGATCCGGCGGCAGCGTTGGCGAGCGCGAGGACAGCGGTCACGGAGGGCTCCTTCGGACGGGAGCCTCAGCGTAAGTGGCCGGCGTCGCGTCCGCTCGGGCGCGCGTGCTGTTCTGGCCAGCCGGGCCGCTCGGGCAATCCGGGCCGCTCGAGCCGCCCGAGCCGACGTGCGGCGCGACTTCAGCAGGCATGTCCTTCCGAATCCGCACCACTGCGGTGGTACCCGGAATGCCATCTGGTCCCGGATGCACGAGAGGCCCGAAACCGCTGGTATTCCAGCAGTTCCGGGCCCTCGCGGGAGCGCGGTAGCGGTGGGATTTGAACCCACGGAGGCTGTGAACCTCAAACGCTTTCGAGGCGTTCTCCTTAGGCCGCTCGGACACGCTACCCCGGCCGACGATGCTACCGGTCGCCGGGATGGCCCCAAAACCGGCCCGGAGTGCGACCGGTCACTTCGAGCCGTGTGGCGGCGGTCGTGGCACCGGATCGCCGTGCCGATGGACGCCGGCTCAGCGCCCGAGCACGTGCTCCGTGAGCTCGACGCCGTCGGCGAACCGGTCGAGCGTGTAGGTGGCGAGGTCGGGATCAGACGGCTTGTCCTCGGCGAGGTCGGCGAGCATCTCGCCCATGAGTGCGGAGAACTTGAACCCCTCCCCGGTGTCCCCGCACGCCACCACGACACCGCCCGCGAGCCGGTCGATGACGAAGCGTCCGTCGGGAGAGGCGGTCCACGAGCAGACCTGGGCGTCCAGGGCGTGGGGCACGAGGCCGGTGAGGTCGCGGCGCACGCGGTCGAGAACGTGCTCGGTCAGCCGCTCGTCCGGCGTGCGGTCCTCGTCACCGGGGTGCAGGTCGCGCACCTTCTCGTCCAGACCGATCTTGAAGCCCTGGCCAGGCGTCGGCATCGCGTACATCCCGGGCTCGACCCGGCCGTCGCGCTCGTGCTGGCCGTCGACCAGGCAGGGCAGCTCGTCGGTGGTGTGGCGCGCTGCGGGGTCGCCGACGTGCACGACCTGCTGGAGGACCGGGCCGAAGGGCAGGTCGATGCCGAGCGTGGCGAGCAGCGGCTGCGCGCCGGGACCGGGTGCCAATACGACGACGTCTCCCGCCCATCGGCCGTCCTCGGCGATCACCTCGGGGCCGTGGGCGGTGGTACGAACCTCCCGCACAACGGCGCCGCTGACGACGCTGCCGCCGGCGGCCTCCAGCAGGCCGGCCTGGGCGCGCATCGACTCGTCGGCGAAGACCGGTCCGGCGTCGTCCTGCCAGACCGCGTCACGACGGTCGGCGACGAGCCCGGGGAACCAACGGCCGACGTCGCCGGCGGGCACGATCTCGTGCGGGACGTCGGCGGCCTGGAAGGCGTCGACGATGCCGGGGAGGGTGACGTCGTCGCGCCACAGCAGGCCCCGGCGGAGGAAGACCTCGGCGCCGGAGCGGCTCGCGAGGCGTTCCATGGCCTCGACGCTGCGCAGGGCGAGCCGGACGCGGACGCGATCCGGGTTCGTGAGTCGCCAAATTCGGGTGGGGCCGGTGGAGGAGGACAACGGGCTGGCGAGGCCGTACCGGTCGATCAGGACGACGTCGTGCCCGCGGCGGGCGAGGTTCGCGGCGGTGGGCAGACCCCACGCGCCGGCTCCGACAACGATGCAGCGCATCCGCCGACACTATCGATCACCGTGCCGCCGCCCGTAGCCGTCACGCGGCCGCCGCCCGTAGCCGTCACGCGGGGCCAGCTCTCGCCGGCGCCGCGGCCCCGTGACCGCGCGTCCTGCGGTCAGAAGCCCTTCGTGAGCTCGTGCCAGGAACGCAGCAACGGCATGACGTCGCGGTCGCGGACCGGGACGGCCTCGTCCGTCACCTCGACGTGGACCGGCCGCGTGGGATCGGCGGCGGCCGAGTGCGCGACGACGTCGAGCATGAGGGCTCGCACCTCGTTTTCCCGGGCGAGGTAGACCTCGGGCTCGCGGCCGGCGGCGCGCGGGATGCGGACGAAGGACCACCAGCCGTCGTCGACCTCCGGTTCCTCGTCGAGCTCCGCCCGCGGCAGCAACCACGTGTCGCCGTCCGTGGCCGAGACCCGGATCCGGCGGTGCCTGCCCGCCACGTTGAGGATCTCGACAAGGTCCTCGTCGTCGTCGGCCCAGGCGACGTCGACGCCCGGCAGGTAGGAAGCCACCACCTCGCGACCTCGGAGGGCGAGGTCGGCCGGCGCCTGGCGCTCGGTGTCCATGGGTTTCTCCTATGTCAAGCCGCTGCCGCGTAGGTGGGTGCGGCGGCGGTCGACTGGTTGTTCTTCAGGGTGTTGAACACGACTCTTGCGAGTCGGCGTTTCAGGCAGCGCAGGGCCTCAGTCG
>NZ_BAABGN010000011.1:0-479726 GCF_039541595.1 Georgenia halophila
CGTTGTAGACCGCGTCATCGAGCACGTCCTCGGTCAGGTCATCGGTGAACCACGCACCCGCGGGCACCGGACCCTCCTGAGTGACCGCGACCGTGTACTCGATCGTCTCACCCGGCCGCACCGTCGACCCGGACTCCGGGTTCGCCGACTTCGCCACCGTGTAGTCCGTGACCACCAGCGCCGCCGACGTGCGCATCACCAGCTCGGTGTGCTCCGCCCGCGCCTGCGCCGAGTTCACATACACATCCTGCGGCTGCGCGTCCTGGGTGGTGATCACCACCTGGAAGGAGAACGACCCACCAGAGACCAGCTCACCACCAATCACTCGGATCGCCGTCGGATCCGCCGGCTTCGTGGTCGACCAGCCCACCGTGTTACCCGCGATGGTGCCGGCCGCACCGTTCGACGCATCCGCCGGGTCGTCAGACAAATCCGCAACGTCGGCGTCGGTGTAATACACCGTCCCACCATTGTTCAGCACCACATCGTCGAGGCTGTAGTCACCCGAGAACGCGGTCCCGCGCTGATCACCCACATACGGCAAGATGTCGATCGTGTCCGTGAACGACTGCGACTGCGGATCATTCGACTCGATCTCCACCGTCCACGAACCCGTGCCCACCCCATCACCATTCTGGTTCGGGATGAACTCCACATCCGCCGTCTTCAAAATCGTCGTATAACCATTGTTCGTCGTCGTCACCGTCTCTCTGGCCGGCCCCGAGGACTCACCGCCATAAGACGACACCGCCGTGTTCGTCAGCTGCGTGCCCGGCTCCACATCCGCCTCCGCGAACGCCTGATACCTCAGCTCGTGCGGCTCGTTCGTCGCCACACCGTCCAACGTCCACGTCAGCACCTGACGACCCTGAGCATCCAGCGTCACCGCCGGATCACACGCCACCGCCGCATCCTCAGGCCCGCACATCGCCGAACCCGGCTCATACCTCATCTCCAACGGCAACGTGTCAACGATCTCGTAGTCGTCGACCGCGTCCGGGATGATCCCCGAACCATTCGCCGAGTACGTCAACATGAAGTCCGCCGGCACACCCGGGGTCACCGTCGCTGCAGCAGCCGCCTTCTCGATATACGGCTGAGCCGAGATGATGCGCACGACGTCGCGCATGTTCGTCGTGCTGGCGTAGCGGGAGTCAGGCGTCGACACCGCGGCGCCTCCGTCCGGACCGATCCAAGCTCCGCCACGGTTGATGGAGCCGAACATCCAGACGTCCTGCCCCACGTCCACGTTCTCGTTGATGTCAGTGTGGGCCCGCAGCTGGAAAAGACTTGCATCTGCAGCGTCGAACGCCGAGTGCGGGTAGACGATCCGGACCGCCTTGGCGTCCGCCAGGCTCGCCGGCGTGGCGGTCCAACCGGTCGCCCCGTCACAGACGAACGCGTTCGGGTCGTACTGCCCGCTTCCCGGCGTGACGGACGCGTCGTTGCCCACGTAGTACTCCAGCCTCATCCCGTCCGGAAGCGACTCGATGACCTGGCTGCCTTCCCCGAGCACTGTGCCGATGACGTCGACGGCTCCGAACGGATCGGCGTCCGCGAGCGTCACATACGCCGTGTCGAGCGCCAGGCAGTTGCCCCACTGCGTGGTCGGCGGCGGGTCGGTGTTGAAGCCGTTGTTGTTGACGTACTGCCGCACCGATGTTCCCGCCGAGACCTCGTACGTGTTGTCGTTGCGGTTGCCGCCCGAGCCGGTGTAGGCGCGATGCCATGCCGCATGTCCACTGCCGGGGACGAAGAACGACTTGTTCGTCGTGTTGTTTTCGACGAGGTCGTCGGAAGTCTGCTCGATCGGACCGGAAGACGTGTAGGTCACCGGGTCGACGTCGACGGTGAACGACCCGCTCCGGTTGGTCTGCGCGTGGAACCACAACGACCCGCTGGCGATGTAGTTCCAGTCGGTCGGCAACGCCGTGCCGTTCGAAGAGCTGTCGGGCGTGTTGAGCAGGTCGTAGTTGATGTCCGTCAACGTCAGGAGGAACACGCCCGGCTCGCCAGGCACCGGAGCGAGGCTGCAGTCACCGACGAAGGACGTGTTCCGCGGGTTCGAGGCGGCGATGTCTGACCTCGACCACGGGTGATCGTCGTTGCTGCCGTAGTCGAACCGTGTGCACCCGACCTCGGGCGTCACCGCGTGTGTGCCGACGCTGACGGGAGACCCGTACTGTTCGGTCACGGTGAGCCGGTACTGCGCCGTGTTGGGTCCGGGGTCCGAGCCCTTGCCGAGCCGAAGCGACCACTGGACGTCCGCATCCACCTCGGTGTAGTCGGGGACGTCCCAGGTGTAGACCCGGGTGTTCTGACCCAGCTGGAGATCCATGTCGAACGAGTTCTGGATCGGGATCCGGGGCAGGGTGCGGGTCTCACCGCTCGGGGAGGTGCCCACCATCGCGACCTCTTCGCCCGTCACGCCGGTGGCCACCACCGATGTCTGCACCACCAGTGCGGTGCCCATGTTGACGGTGCCGAAGTTGCAGGTCAGGGTCATGCCGTCCGCGGAGATGCTCGACGGAGTGGTGACTCCCTCGGTTAGGCAGATGTCCGGGATCCCGTCGAAGATCGCCTTCTCGAGCGAGAACGTAGCCGTGACGTCGTCGACGGGGTCGTTGCTCGGAGGCATGTTGGCGTCGTTGACGTTGACCCGCCACTCGGCCACCACGGGATTCCCTCGCGCGATGGTTGTCGGGTTGTTCACCCATGATCCGTTGATCTCGTACTCCGGCGAGGCCGCCAGCACCTCCGCCTCGTCGGCGGCGAGCGGCGCGACCTCGGAGGTCGACGCCTGCTCGGCCGGCTCCTCGGTGCCGTCCGTCGGCTCAGTCGTCTGCGCTTCCGCGCGCGGGCTCGTCGCCGTCTCGGTCGACGGTTCTTCGCTCGACTCGTCTCCCTCTGACGCGGGGGTGTCGCTCGAAGGGGCGGGCTGCTGAGTCTCTTCGGAGGGCGCGTCGGTACTCGGACCAGAGTCCTCGGACCCCTCGGCCAGCGCGTCCGTAGCGGCCGAGTTGGCCGCGTTCGCGTCCTGCGCCGGCTCGGCACCGGACCCGGTGACGTCGGTGGTCGGAGCCTCCGTGGCTGCTCGGGCCGACGGCGCGATGAGCGCGATGCTCATCACGAGCGCGACCACGACGGCGAGGACTGCGGCGAGCCGCGCGGGCGAGCCAGTCCTGTCGGTCGCCACGACTGCCGCTCCGCCCGGCCCCGCTCGGTACGGCGAATTCTCTTGCCTGCTGCTGGAACTCATTGGTCCGCAACTCCTTCACGACACTCACTCGGTTCGGTCACCGGTGGTCGCACCGCCGCACGCGGATTGCCCCCCTCCCGGAGGTTTAGCAGCAATCCGCAGAATCGCCTAGAAGAAGTGGGCTCACCATCGGGCTTTGGTCCACCCATTGGTCCACGGGGACGGGCGTCCCCGTTTGCGGCGTCAAGCGGAGGCGAAAGGCCCGCGAAGCAGGTTTTTGGATGTCTCCGCGAGGACGAGGCCCGCGACCATGCGAGGACCTTGCGGAGGGGACTTCTGAGTCACGTGGAGAAGCCTGGTAGTTCGACTGAGCCAAGGCGCGCCCGACTGACCCCAGGACGCGGTGAGGATGGCGGCCCGACGTTCCACGTGCCTCGGTCGTCGTCGCGTACGCGGGTCGTCTGGTGGAGCCAACGGGACTCGAACCCGTAACCCCCTGCTTGCAAAGCAGGTGCGCTACCAATTGCGCCATGGCCCCGGTTGCGCCGTACGGCGCCGGTAGATCAGAAAGAATGCTACGCGATCAGCGGCGGGGCGGTTTCTCGCCGAAGCTGTCCGTGACCTCTGCCCACAGGTCGCGTTCCTCGCGGTCCTGGCGGACCTTGATCCACGCCACGTATCCGGCGACGGCGGCAGTGGCCAGCAGCAGTGCCTTCTTCACAGCGACCTCCGGTGTCGGCCCGACCGGCGGTCCGGAAGGGCATGACGAGTGGGCCTAGCTGGACTCGAACCAGCGACCTCTTCCTTATCAGGGAAGCGCTCTAACCGTCTGAGCTATAGGCCCCGCACCCCTGCGAACCACCAGGTCTCGGGGCGTGCGTGTTGGGCGCCGAGCAAGACTATCCCAGGGTTACCGGGCGCCCCAAACGGGATGAGAGCCAGGTGACCAGTCTCACTGGCGGTGGGCGGCGCGGCTGCGGACCCCGGCACAGCGAGGGCTACAGGCAGCACCGAAGGCTGCAGTTGCAACGGTAGCCCTCGGCGTTTCGAGTAGCCCTCGTGGCAACAAACCGGCCGGTCAGTCGTCCGTCAGCGTGAGGTGCAGGCCGCCGACGAGGGCGGCGGTGATGTTGTAGAGGAACGCCATGATCGTCCCGAGTGCAGTCAGCAGGAGGACGTCGAAGACCGCCACGATCGTCGCGAAGGACATCACCCGGTCGAACGCCACGTAGTCCATCAGCTCGAGGAACTGCTCGGACCCGATCGAGATGAGGAGCTCCTCGATCGAGGCGAACACCGCCATGGCGTCCAGCACGAACCAGACCAGTGCCACCGCGATGACGATCATGATCCCGATCGCCACCGAGAGCAGGAACGACAGCTTCATCGCGGACCACGGATCGACGCGCGAGACGGCCAGACGGACCCGGCGGGGTCCGGCCGCGACGGGCTGGGCCTGGGAACCAAGTTGGGCGTTCGCCGGTCCGGAACCGGTGCCCGCACCGCTGTCATAGGAGTCGCCGCGGCCGATCCGCTCGGACAGGTCGGTGCGCAGCGTCTGCGTGCGCGACGGATCCGGCTCCCCGGGAGGGGGAGGGGGCGCGTTCACGCCCTCTGGAGTGCTACTCATGCGTCTCCTCCGTCATCGCGCTCCGCGTCCGAGCTCTGCGGTCCAGTCTCCGAGTCGTTCACCGAGGACGGTACCTCTTCCGTCTCCGAGGGCGAGGTTCCGGACGTGGGGGTGTTCGCGGTGGCGTCGTCGGCCGTGTCCGGCACGCCGACCTCGGCATCGACCTGTCGTTCGATGTTGCGGGCAACGGCGATGATCCGGTCGCCCTTGTCCGGGCGGGCGAACGTCACGCCCTGGGTGTTTCGCCCGGTGAGGTTGACCTCGGCGACGGCGGAGCGGACCACCTTCCCGCCGCTCATGATGACCAGCACCTCGTCCTCGTCGGTCACGATCAGCGTGCCGACCAGGTCACCACGTGCCTCGACGAGATTGGCGACCTTGATGCCGAGCCCGCCGCGTCCCTGGACCCGGTACTCGGAGACGGAGGTGCGCTTGGCGAAGCCGCCCTCGGTCACCACGAAGACCTGCGAGTCGTCCCGGACGACCTCCATGGCGAGCAGCTCGTCACCCTCGCGGAACTTCATGCCGGTCACGCCGGAGGTCGGCCGGCCCATCGGGCGCAGGGCATCGTCGCTCGCGGTGAACCGCAGCGACTGGCCCTTCTTGGACACGAGCAGGAGGTCGTCGTCCGAGTTGATCAGCCGAGCGGCGATGACGCGGTCGGGGACACCGTCCTCGTCCTCGCGCAGGTTGATGCCGATGACACCGCCGCTGCGGTTCGAGTCGTACTCGCGCAGACGTGTCTTCTTGACCAGTCCGCGCTGGGTGGCGAGGACGAGGTACTCACTCTGTTCGTAGTCCCGCAGCGGGACCACCTGCGCGATGGTCTCTCCCGGCTGGAAGGCGAGCATGTTGGCGACGTGCTGACCCTTGGCGTCACGCCCGCCCTCGGGGAGCTCGTACGCCTTCGCGCGGTAGACCCGCCCCCGGTTGGTGAAGAAGAGCAACCAGTGGTGCGTCGTCGTGATCCCGAAGTGGTCGACGACATCGTCCTCACGCAGCTGAGCGCCACGCACGCCCTTGCCGCCGCGGCGCTGGGAGCGGTAGCTGTCCACCCGGGTCCGCTTGGCGTACCCGCCGCGCGTGATGGTGACGACCACGTCCTCCTCGGGGATGAGGTCCTCGATGCTCATCTCACCGTGGAACGGCAGGATCGTGGTGCGCCGCTCGTTGCCGTACTTGCCGACGATGCCCTCGAGCTCCTCGCCCACGATCCTGCGCTGGCGCGGGGGCGAGGCCAGGATGTCGTGGTAGTCCGCGATCTCGGCCTCGAGAGCCTCGTACTCGTCGACGATCTTCTGCCGCTCGAGTGCTGCCAGGCGGCGCAGCTGCATCGTGAGGATGGCCTCGGACTGGGTCTGATCGATCTCCAGCAGGTCCATCAGGCCGCTGCGCGCCTCGTCGACCGTCGGGGAGCGACGGATCAGGGCGATGACGTCGTCGAGCGCGTCCAGCGCCTTCAGCAGACCGCGCAGGATGTGGATGCGTTCTTCGGCCTTGCGCAGCTTGTACCGGGTGCGGCGGACGATGACATCGATCTGGTGATTGACCCAGTGGCGCACGAACCCGTCGAGGCTGAGCGTGCGGGGCACGCCGTCGACCAGCGCGAGCATGTTGGCCGGGAAGTTTTCCTGCAACTGGGTGTGCTTGTACAGGTTGTTCAGCACGACCTTGGCGACGGCGTCACGCTTGAGCACGATGACAAGCTTCTGGCCGTTACGCCCGGAGGACTCGTCACGCAGGTCGGCGATGCCGGAGAGCCGACCGTCACGCACTCCCTCGACGATGCGCTCCGCGAGGCGGTCCGGGTTGACCTGGTACGGCAGCTCGCTGACGACGAGGCACTGGCGACCCTGGATCTCGTCGACCTCGACGACCGCGCGCTGGGTAATGGAACCCCGCCCGGTGCGGTACATCTCCTCGATGCCGCGCGTGCCGAGGATTGTCGATGCGGTCGGGAAGTCCGGGCCCTTGATCCGGAGCATGAGCTCGCCGAGGAGCTCCTCCTTCGAGGCGTCCGGGTTGTCCAGGAACCACTGCACGCCGTCGGCCACCTCGCGCAGGTTGTGCGGCGGGATGCGGGTGGCCATCCCGACGGCGATGCCCTCGGACCCGTTGACGAGCAGGTTCGGGAACCGCGCCGGCAGGACGGACGGCTCGCGCGACCGGCCGTCGTAGTTGTCCTGGAAGTCGACCGTCTCGGCGTCGATGTCCCGGACCATCTCCAGGGCCAGCGGCGCCATCTTGCACTCGGTGTACCGCGGCGCGGCGGCGCCCAGGTTTCCGGGGGAGCCGAAGTTGCCCTGTCCGCTCACGAGCGGGTGCCGCATGGCCCACGGCTGCACCAGCCGGACGAGGGCGTCGTAGATCGCCGTGTCGCCGTGCGGGTGGTAGTGCCCCATCACGTCACCGACGACGCGGGAGCACTTGGAGAAGCTCGAGTCCGGCCGGTAGCCGCCGTCGTACATCGCGTACAGGACGCGGCGGTGGACGGGCTTCAGCCCGTCACGCACGTCCGGCAGGGCGCGAGAGACGATGACCGACATCGCGTAATCCAGGTAGGACCGCTGCATCTCGACCTGGAGGTCGACCCGCTCGATGCGGTCGCGCACGGCGACGACCTCGTCGTCCACGCCGTCCTGGGGCTGTCCGGTTGGCGTGTCGCCGGTGGGGGGCTGCGTCACTGGTGTCTCTCAGTCTTCTCAGATGGCTGTACCCATGTCGACATGTGGCGGTGGTCGCAAGCTGCGCCCGTCATATGGCCGTGCCCACGCCGACATATCTGCGGTGCTCGCTGGCGCTCGCTCCTCATATGTCGAGGAACCGCACGTCGTGGGCGTTTCGCTGGATGAAGCTCCGGCGGGACTCCACGTCCTCGCCCATGAGGACGGAGAACATCTCGTCGGCCGCCGCGGCGTCCTCGATGGTGACCTGGCGCAGGGTGCGGGTCTCCGGGTTCATCGTGGTCTCCCAGAGTTCCTGGTCGTTCATCTCGCCGAGGCCCTTGTACCGCTGGATGCCGCCGTCCTTGGGCAGGCGCCTGCCGGCACGGGCGCCCTCGGCGAGGAAGGCGTCCTTCTCCCGGTCGGAGTAGACGTACTCGTGGTCGGCGTTTGTCCACTTGAGTCGGTACAGCGGCGGCTGCGCCAGGTAGACGTGCCCGCGTTCGACCAACGGCTTCATGTACCGGAACAGCAGCGTGAGCAACAGTGTCGCGATGTGCTGGCCGTCGACGTCGGCGTCCGCCATGAGCACGATCTTGTAGTACCTCAGCTTGGCGATGTCGAAGTCCTCGGCGATGCCGGTACCGAACGCGGTGATGAGCGCCTGGATCTCGGCGTTGCCGAGGGCGCGGTCGAGCCGCGCCTTCTCGACGTTGAGGATCTTGCCGCGCAAGGGCAGGATCGCCTGGCGCTCGGGGTCACGGCCCTGGACGGCGGAACCGCCGGCCGAGTCACCCTCGACGAGGAAGATCTCCGAGATCGTCGCGTCACGGCTCGAGCAGTCCTTGAGCTTGCCCGGCATGGATGCCGACTCCAGCAACCCCTTGCGTCTGGTCGCCTCACGCGCCTTGCGCGCGGCGAGGCGGGCGGCGGCGGCCTGCTGGGACTTGCGGAAGATGTCCTTCGCCTCGCTCGGGTGCGAGTCGAGCCAGTCACCGAGGTGGCTGTAGAGCTGGCTCTGGACAAACGTGCGCGCCTCGGTGTTGCCGAGCTTGGTCTTGGTCTGGCCCTCGAACTGCGGCTCGCCGAGCTTGATGGAGATGACGGCGGTGAGGCCCTCCCGGATGTCGTCGCCGAGGAGGTTGTCGTCCTTCTCCCGGAGCATCCCCTTGTCTCGCGCGTACTTGTTCATCAGGGAGGTCAGCGCCGCGCGGAAGCCCTCCTCGTGGGTGCCGCCCTCGGTGGTGTTGATCGTGTTCGCGTAGGTGTGGACCGACTCGGAGAAGGCGGTGGTCCACTGCATCGCGATCTCGATGGAGATCTTCCGCTCGGTGTCCTCGGCCTCCAGCGAGATGATGTCGGGGTGGATGACGTCCACCTTTTTGGTGCGGTTGATGTGCTCGACGTAGTCCTCGAGGCCACGGTCGTAGCGGTAGCTCACCTCTCGGTGGTCGGCCCTGGGGTCGTCCGAGGTGCCGGCGTCGTCGCCGGTGATCTCGTCGCCGGCGTCCGTGACCCCGGGCCGCTCGTCGAAGAGCGAGATGCGCAGGCCCTTGTTGAGGAAGGCGTACTGCTGGAACCTGGTACGCAGCGTCTCGAAGTTGTAGTCCGTGGTCTCGAAGATCTCGTCGTTGGCCCAGAAGGTGACCGTGGTGCCGGTCTCCTCGGTGGGCTCACCTCTGGTCAGCTCGCCGGTGGGGACGCCGTCGACGAAGCCCATGTGCCAGGTGAAGCCGTCGGTGCAGATGTCGACCTGCAGCCGGTGCGAGAGTGCGTTGACGACGGAGACGCCGACGCCGTGGAGGCCGCCGGAGACCGCGTAGCCCCCGCCTCCGAACTTGCCGCCGGCGTGCAGGACGGTGAGCACGACCTCGACGGCGGGCTTGCCCTCGGATTCAATGATGCCGACCGGGATGCCGCGACCGTTGTCCACCACGCGTATCCCACCGTCGGCGAGGATCGTGACCTCGATGTGGTCGCAGTACCCGGCGAGGGCCTCGTCGACGGCGTTGTCGACGACCTCGGTGACCAGGTGGTGCAGGCCGCGCTCACCGGTCGATCCGATGTACATCCCGGGCCGCTTGCGGACGGCCTCGAGGCCCTCGAGGACGGTGATGTTCTCGGCGCCGTAGGCCTGGTCGGTCGGTACGGTGCCAGGGGTGGCTACCGATGGTGCCGCTTCTGCCGGTGGTACGGCTGTGGTGTCAGTTGTCTCGGCAGCTTCGGCACGGTGGTCAGCCACGTCGTAGGCTCTCCTCGTCTCGCGGGCGCGTTGCCCCGCCACCTGGGCGGATGCCGGGGTGGGGGGCCACCGCATGAACCCATGGACGCACGGCGGCGTCTCGTTGGGCGGGTCGGTCCATTCTACAGCGCCGAGCCGTAAACAACGAATATCCACAGGTTCCTCCACAGGGTCGTGTCGCCCTGTGGAAACACCACTGGACGAGCTCAGCCGTAGGTGTCACGGGGCCCTCGACCGCGCACCGAACGACGCCCGTGCTTCCAGCTCGGCCCACCGGGCCCCAGGACCGTGATCGAGGTGACCACGCCCTCGCCGACCTCCTCGGCCAACCGCCGCTCCAGCTGCGGCATGAGCAGGCGCACCTGAGTCGCCCAAGCCGTCGACGTGGTGCGCAGGACCAGGGCGCCGTCGTCGAAGGTCTCCACCTCGCAGTGGTCGGCGACCTGGTCGCCGACCACCTCCCGCCATCGCCCGACCACGCCACCCACGCTCAGCGGCACCGTCCAACCGCGTTCGGCGAGCATCCGGTTGGCGATTCCGCCGAGCGACTGTGGATCCCGGCGTGACGGTCCTGGGCCGCTGATGCCGTACCCGAGTCCCGGACCGGGGCGCCACCTGCGGCGACCGCCGGCCGCCTCGTCTCGCTCCTCGTCACCCCGGGCGGCCGTGCCACCCGCATCGGAACCACCAGACTCCTGCGACCGCCGTCGGGACGTGCGTCGCAGGCCCTTGGCACGGGCGGCCTCCCGGGCCCGCTCGAGCGCGATCCGGGCGACGGCGTCGCGGTCGAGGTCCTCGTCGGCCCCGGGTGCGGCCTTCTTGTTCTCAGACACGGGTCACCTGCCCGTCCCGGACGTCGAACCGCGCCCCGGACAGGCTCTCGGGCACGTCTTCGGCCACCGCAGCTGTGATCAGCACCTGCTGGGCGCCCGCGACCATGCCCGCCAGCCGGTCTCGCCGTCGGGAATCGAGCTCGGCGAACACGTCGTCGAGGACGAGGACAGGTTCGCCGTCGGGGCCCCAGGGTGAGGTGTCGTCGTCGCGCAACAGCTCGTAAGAGGCCAGGCGCAGCGCGAGCGCGTACGACCAGGACTCGCCGTGGCTGGCGTAACCGCGCGCAGGCAGCGTCCCGAGCGTGAGGATCAGGTCATCGCGATGCGGCCCCACCAGGGCGACGCCCCGCTCGATCTCGCGATCGCGAAGGCGTTCCATCGCCTCGAGCATGCGGGTACGCACGGCGACCGTGTCCAGCAACAAAGCCTCCCGGTCGGCAACCGCAGCCCTGGCGGTCTCGCCCGCCTCGCCAACGCGGCCCAGCAGCTCGGGCCCAGGATCGGGGGCCTCGTCCACGACGTCGATGCTCGCGCGGTAGTCGATCCGTGCGGCCCCGTCCCCGGCGCTGACCTGCTCGTAGGCGGCGCCCACGTACGGACGAAGCCGGCGGACCAGGTCCGCTCTCGCCGTCACCAGCTGGGCACCGGCGTCGGCGAGCTGACCGTCCCAGACGTCCAGGGTGCTCAGGTCGAAAGACGCACCGCGCCGCCGGGCGGTCGCGGCGGACTTGAGCAGCGCGACCCGCTGCCGCAGCACCTTGTCATACTCGCTGCGCAGCGCCCCCAGTCGCGGGGAGAGCAGCACGGCCAGCTCGTCCAGAAAGCGCCGCCGCTGGCCCGGGTCGCCCTTGACGAGGTCGAGGTCCTCGGGGGCGAACACCACCGTGCGCAGCACGCCGAGGACATCCCGCGGCTTGGCGGGCGAGCGGTTGAGCCGTGCCCGGTTCGCCTTGCCTGCCACGACCTCCAACTCGACGACGGTCGGCCGGTCGCCGTGCACCACCTTGGCTCGCACCACGGCACCGTCGGCGCCCTGCCGGACGAGTGCAGCGTCGGCCGCTACCCGGTGGCTGGAGAACGTCGAGAGGTACGCGACCGCCTCGACCAGGTTGGTCTTGCCCTGCCCGTTCGGCCCGACGAACGCGGTCACACCCTCGTCGATGCTGAGAACCAGCTCGTCGTAGGACCGGAAGTCGTCGAGGGCGAGATCCGAGACGTACATCCGCGCCCTCCTGTGTCCGTCGTTCTACTCGTCGCTCGCTGCCGGATCCGGCGTACCGGCTGCCCCCTGCTCCTCCGCGGACCTGACCGCGTGGCCGCCGAACTGCTTCCTCAGGGCCGCCACCGCTCGCATGGCCGGGGAGTTCGGTTGGCGCGAGCTGAAGCGTGCGAAGAGTGCGCCGGAGATCACCGGCACCGGGACGGCGCCGTCGATCGCTTCGACGATCGTCCACCGGCCCTCGCCCGAGTCTTCGACCCATCCTCTGATGTCGTCCAGGCCCGGGTCCTCCTTCACCGCTCGGACCATGAGGTCGAGCAGCCAGGAGCGCACCACCGTGCCACGACGCCACGCGCCGAAGACGGCACCGACGTCGGGGATGAGGTCGTCACGCGCCTCGAGGAGCTGGTACCCCTCGGCGTAGGCCTGCATGAGGCCGTACTCGATGCCGTTGTGGACCATCTTCGAGTAGTGCCCGGCCCCGACCGGCCCGGCGTGCACGAAGCCCTCTTCACGCGGTCCTTCGGGTCGGAGTGCGTCGAAGACCGGGAGCAGGTGCTCGATGTCCTCCTGGTCTCCGCCGGCCATGAGCCCATAACCGTTGTCCCGGCCCCAGATGCCACCTGAGACACCGACGTCGACGTAGCGGATGCCCTTCTCGAAGAGCATGGCGGCGTTCTCCTGGTCCCGCTCGAAGTGGGAGTTGCCGCCCTCGACGACAACGTCCCCCTCGTCGAGGAGCCCGGCGAGCTCGTTGAGAACCGCCGTGGTCGGATCGCCGGCGGGGACCATGATCCAGATCGCCCGTCGTGGCTGCGGCAGCGTGGCCACGAACTCGCTGAGCGTCGGAACCTCGCTGTTCTCCGGATTGGCGTCGTAGCCGGTGACGGTGATTCCGGCGGCGCGGAGCCGCTCCATCATGTTCCCGCCCATGCGGCCGAGGCCCACCATGCCGATGTGCATCTGATCCCTCTCTCCGCCCGGCCGCCCGGTGACCGGGATGGCCAGGCGCGGTATCTCGTGGCTGTCCGTACGACCCAGGATGGGGCGGCCGGCGTCAGCCAGCGAATCGGATGGGCATGAGCAGATAGCGGAACGCCGAGTCGTCGTCGCCCTCGAGCTCCGCCTGCCCGGTCATCACGGCCGGCTTCGACGCGTGCGTGAACGACAGGCGGGTGAATCGGGTCGACAGCGCCTGCAACCCGTCGAGGAGGTAGAACGGGTTGAACGCGGTGGTGATCGGCTCACCGGTGAACGACGCCTCCAGAGCCTCGGACGCTTGTGCGTCGTCGCCCTGACCGGCCTCGAGCACCACCTGGCCCTCGCTGAAGGACAGCCGCACCGGTGTGTTCCGCTCGGCGACGAGGCTGACGCGGCGGGCGGCGCCGATGAGCTGTTGGGTGTCCACGACGGCGTGGGACGTCGTCGAGTCCGGGAAGAGGCGACGCACCGGTGGATAGTCGCCCTCGACGAGCAGAGACGTCGTCCGACGGCCACCCGCCTCGAAGCCGACGAGAGCGGACGGTCCGGCGGCGTCGTCGGTGGCGAGGGCGACGTCGACCGAGCCGGCGGACGTCATGGACTTCGCCACGTCGGACAACGTCCGGGCCCGCACCAACGCGGATGACGAGAATGACGGCGTGGCTGGTTGCCAGGTGAGCTCCCGCATCGCCAGCCGATAGCGGTCGGTCGCCAGCAAGGTGATCTTCTCGTCCTCGATCTCCACCCGGACGCCGGTGAGCAGCGGCAATGTCTCGTCGCGGCTCGCGGCGATGGTGACCTGCGCGACCGCCTCGGTGAGCACGTCCGCATCGACGCTGCCGGTGACCGCGGGCATCTCGGGCAGGGCCGGATAGTCGTCGACGGGCATGGTCAGCAGCGTGAATCGAGAGGCCCCGCAGGTGAGGACGACCTTGGAGCCGTCGAGCTCGACGTCGACCGGCTTGGCAGGCAGGGCCTTGCAGATGTCGGCGAGCAGGCGACCGGAGACGAGCACGACGCCGCCGCTGTCGACCTCGGCCGCCGTCTCGGAACGGGCGGAGACCTCGTAGTCGAAGCTCGACAGGGTGAGCGAGCCTTCGGAGGCGGCCTCGAGGCGGACCCCGGCGAGCACGGGAACCGGCGGACGTGTCGGGAGGGAGCGTGCCGTCCAGGTGACAGCCTCGGTCAGGACGTCACGTTCGACCCGAAACTTCACGATGGATGACCTTCTCTCGACGATGGTGCCCGCGCGGTGCGCCCCAGGTGACAGCGGCGCAGAGCAACCTTATGCGAGGGAACCAATCCCTTGGTAGGCCGATCACCCAGATGTCGGTGCGCCGCAGCACGATGACTGCCGACAGCATGTCACTCGTCGCCCGCGAACGTGTCATTCCAGGGCAGACCGAGCCTTGGTGGTTCTCCACATCAATCCCTCATGACAAGAGTCATCATCGTCATAGCGGTTGTGGACTCTGTGGAGATCAGCCGTCGTCGCAGGTCACGTGGGTGACGGTGGTGTGGGCGGGACAGTGGCCGCAACTGTGGGCGACGGCCGCTGGCAGTGGATTCATCGGTGATGCTCAGCTGCCGTCCACCGCACTGTTGTCATTCGTCCACCGGGCCGGGGGCACTTGTCCACGTCCGTCCACAGCGTTGTGCACAACTGTGCATCCCGTACTCCTTGAGACGGTGCCTTGGCAACCCCCGTCTCGTTCAACGGGTCGGGACGGGACCGCTATGTGGTTCGGTCAGGCGCTCGGCGGCCTGCTCAGGCGCTGCGGGCCTTCTGCTTGATCCGGTTGGTCAGCTCGGTGACCTGGTTGAAGGTGGAACGCTTCTCGGCCATCTGCTCGCGGATCTTGCGGTTCGCATGCATGACGGTCGTGTGGTCGCGGCCGCCGAAGAGCTGACCGATCTTCGGCAGCGAGAGGTCGGTCAGCTCGCGGCAGAGGTACATGGCGATCTGCCGGGCGTTGACCAGTACCCGTGACCGGTCCGCCGAGCACAGCGCCTCGATCGTGATCGAGAAGTAGTTCGCCGTCTGGCTCATGATGAGCGACGGCGTGATGTCCTCACCCTCCGGGTCGGTGATGAGGTCCTTCAGCACCATCTCCGCCAGGGACAGCTCGACCGGCTGGCGGTTGAGGTTCGCGAAGGCGGTCACCCGGATAAGGGCGCCCTCCAGTTCGCGGATGTTGGTCGAGATCCGGGAAGCGATGTACTCGAGCACCTCCGGGGACGCCTGGAGGTTCTCGTTGACGGCCTTCTTCCGGAGAATGGCAATACGGGTCTCGAGGTCGGGGGGTTGGACATCGGTGAGCAGGCCCCATTCGAAACGCGAGCGCAGCCGGTCCTCAAAACCTTCGAGCTGCTTCGGCGGGAGGTCGGAAGTGATGACCACCTGCTTGTTGTCGTTGTGCAACGAGTTGAAGGTGTGGAAGAACTCCTCGACCGTCTGCTCCTTGCCGCCCAGGAACTGGATGTCGTCGATGAGCAGCACGTCGACGTTGCGGTAACGGCGCTGGAAGACCTCCGCCTTGTCATCCCGGATCGAGTTGATGAAGTCGTTCGTGAACTCTTCGGAGTTGACGTACCGCACGCGGATGCCCGGGTAGAGGTTGCGCGCGTAGTGCCCGATCGCGTGGAGCAGGTGTGTCTTGCCCAGCCCCGAGCCGCCGTAGATGAACAGTGGGTTGTATGCCTTGGCCGGCGCCTCGGCGACGGCGGTGGCGGCCGCGTGCGCGAACCGGTTCGAAGAGCCCGTGACGAAGGTCTCGAACGTGTACTTCGGGTTGAGCCGGGCGGAGTCGGCGCCGTGGTCCTCGACCGAGCTTCCACGGTCAGCCGCGCTGCGCTGCGGGACGGGCCGCTCCTCGGCAGGGCGCTCCGGGCTGCGGGCGGACGGTGCTGACTGCTCGTTCCTCTTGTCGTCGTCGTTGTCGGGCGGCGGGGTGGCCGTCTCCTCCAGCGTCGGGTCCACCGTCACGGCGAAACGGACGGGCTCGCCCACGATCTCGGCGAGGGCCTCCGTAATCGGGATACGGGCGCGTGTCTCGAGGAAGTCCTTGGCGAAGTCGCTCGGGACGGCGAGCAGGATGGTTCCGTCGATGACACCCAGGGGCCGGGTCAGCCCGACGAAGGCGAGCTGCGCGCGGCCGATCTCGCCGCGGGTCGTGAGCAGGTCGACGGCGCGGGTCCAGCTATCGGTGATCGGTTGGTTCTCCGGCAACTGGTTCTCCCGCGCGATGACTGTGGGCCCGTCGGTACGACCGAGGACGAGACTGAAGGTGTGAGTGTCCCACGACAGTGCCTTGTCCACACCGTTGTCCACAAGTGTGGGTACGACATCTGGCGTTCAGCTTCGCGACATCGTGCGGTTTCTGTGGACCGTGCGGCCGCGACGTCGAACATGCCTGGGCGGTCGCGCGATGTGGCTCGGTCCACAGGTGTGGAGGCTCATGGCCGATTGACCACCCATCGGCGCTCACGTATCGTGATGAGGCCGTCTCGACGGACCAACGGGTGCGCCCATGACTGAGCGCGTGTGTGTGCCTGTGACTCTGAGGACGTGAGCAAGACTTTTGCATCGTGCCCCCCGAACGCGCGGGGCCTGACGAAGACCGAGCGTTTTGGAGTAATGCCGTGAGCAAGCGCACCTTCCAGCCGAACAACCGGCGCCGTGCCAAGGTGCACGGATTCCGTCTGCGCATGCGCACCCGGGCCGGCCGCGCCATCCTCGCGGGGCGCCGCCGCAAGGGACGCGCCAAGATCTCCGCCTGAATCACCGGTGCTCCCGGCCCGGAACCGGATGCGTCGTTCGGTCGATTTCACCGACGCCGTCCGCCGGGGCGCACGCGGCGGGTCGCGACGGCTCGTCGTGCATCTGACAGGCGCGCCGCCGACGGGAGACCGCGAATCTGCGGTCCTCGTCGGCTTTGTCGTGTCCAAGGCGGTGGGAATCGCGGTGCGGCGAAACGAGGTGAAGAGACGGCTGCGTGGCCTCATGGCCGAACGGGTGGACGCGCTTGTTCCCGGTAGCCGGATCGTCGTCCGTGCTCTGCCGGCGTCGGCCGGCGCGAGTAGCGCCGCGCTCGCCGAGGATCTAGACGCGGCCATCGCGACGGCACGGCGACGGAGCCGGACCACAGCCGGGAACCGGCGATGACCGCCGCGGCGGGGCGGCACGAAGCGGGCGGGTCGCCGTCGGAGAACGAGGACCGGCCGCCCCGTAACCCGCTGACCTGGATCCTGATCATCCTGGTCCGTGCGTATCAGGAGATCGTGTCCCCGTGGCTGGCGCCGACGTGCCGGTATTATCCCTCCTGCTCCGCGTACGCAGTGGCGGCGCTACGGCGTCACGGGATGTTCAAGGGGGCGGTGCTGGCGGCCTGGCGTCTGCTGCGCTGCAACCCGTGGAGTCTCGGCGGCGTGGACCATGTGCCGCCACGAGGCAGCTGGTCCAACCCGCCTGCTGAGCGGGTCGGCAGTACCGACGAGACGGACGACGAAGGCCCGCGCAATTCGGGCGATGCCTCTCGAGCACGTACGCTCGAGGCAGATACACGTGGGGCGCGCACCGTCGTGCCGAAGGATCGCTAGGAGCACATAAGCCATGGACTGGTTCGACTCAATCCTGTACCCGATCATGTGGGTCGTCGCCTGGATCATGGTCACGGTGCACGACGCCCTCGTGTGGATCGGGCTCCCCGAGGGCTCCGGTTGGGCGTGGGTGCTGTCGATCGTCGGTCTGACGGTGGTCATCCGGATCCTGATCATCCCGCTGTTCTTCAAGCAGATCAAAGCCGCGCGTGGGATGCAGCTGATCCAGCCGGACCTGCAGAAGCTGCAGAAGAAGTACAAGGGCAAGACCGATCCTGCGTCCCGGCAGAAGATGCAGCAGGAGATGATGGCGCTCTACCGGGAGCACGGGACCTCGCCGTTCGCGTCCTGTCTGCCGATCCTGCTGCAGATGCCGATCTTCTTCGCGTTGTTCCGGGTGCTGCACTCGCTCGGTCCGCTCTCGCGTGGTGAGTACGGGAATGGGGAACGCGACTCGATCGGGCCGCTGACGCAGCAGCTCGCCATCGATGCGGAGACGTCGACCCTGTTCGGTGCGCCGATCTCGCAGACGTTCCTGAACTCCGACCTCACGTCGGTCAAGATCGTCACGGTCTTCCTGATCGTGGTCATGTCGGCGACGTCGTTCCTCACTCAGCGGCAGCTGACGATGAAGAACATGCCGCAGTCGGCGTTGGACAACCCGATGGCGCGTCAGCAGAAGATGTTGATGTACCTGCTGCCCCTGATCTTCGCGTTCACCGGCGTGAACTTCCCGATCGGTGTGCTGATCTACTGGTGCATCTCCAACCTTTGGTCGATGGGCCAGCAGTTCTACACGATCCGCCGTCAGCCGGCGCCGGGGTCCGAGGCCCACAAGAAGCGCCAGGAACGAATCGCGAAGCGGCGCGAGCGCAAGGGCCTGCCCCCGGAGGAGGAGGAGCAGGAGGCTGCTAAGCCGGAGGTCGACGACGAGCCGAAGGGTGGGCAGCGCGTCCAACCGAAGCGGAAGGACCGGGCGAAGAAGTCCGGGCCCGTCACACCGGCGGCCGCGGGCAACGGGCAACCGGCGAAGTCTGCAGACCAGGCGGACGACGCTGACGAGGCCGACTCCGATTCGCCGGACGAGGGGCCGATCGGCAAGGACGGTCTGACCCCGGCCGAGCGCGCCCAGAAGCGCTACGACGAGCGGGCCGCCCAGCGACGAGCCGCGGCCGCCCGGCGCAAGGCTCAGGCGAAAAAGGGCCGCAACAGCTAACAACGCGGAGGGATCCGCACGTTCGACCACGCCGCAAGGCGCCAGAGCAGAGAAGAGGGACCCATTCGTGAGCGAGGACACCAAGGCGGTCGAGGGCAAGGACCAGCCGTCCGAACCCGATAGCTTGAAGCGGCTCGAGGAGGAGGGCGAGATTGCCGCCGACTACCTCGAAGAGCTTCTCGACATCGTCGACCTTGACGGTGACATCGACATCGACGTCGACCATGGGCGCGCCGCGGTCGAGATTCTCTCCGAGGAGGACGGCTCCCGGTGGCTCAAACGACTGGTGGGCACCGACGGCGAGGTCCTGGATGCGGTGCAGGAGCTGACGCGCCTCGCCGTGCAGGCGAAGACCGGTGAGCGAAGCCGCCTGATGCTTGACATCGCGGGCTACCGCAAGGGCCGCAAGACGGAGCTGACACGCATCGCCGAGAAGGCGATCGGCGAGGTCACGGCCTCGGGTGAGCGCCGTGACCTGCCGGCGATGAATCCGTTCGAGCGCAAGGTCGTGCACGATGTCGTCGCCGCGGCCGGCTTGGTCAGTGACTCTGAGGGCGTCGAGCCCGAGCGCCACGTCGTGATCCACCCATCCTGATGGCTCTCGAGCCCGTGGCGGTCGAGGAACCGACGGAGCCCGTCAGGGAGTTCTTCGGGTTGTCGTGGGCGCCGATGGAACACTTCGCCCAGATGCTCGTCGAAGAAGGCGAGCTCCGTGGACTGATCGGCCCCCGCGAGCTGCCGCGCCTGTGGAGCCGGCACATCGTCAACTCGGCCGCGGCTTCGCTGTTTCTGCCGGACGACAGCACCGTCGCGGACATTGGTTCGGGGGCGGGATTCCCAGGCATCGTGCTCGCGATCATGCGGCCAGACCTCGAGATGCACCTCCTCGAGCCGATGGAGCGTAGGGCTACCTGGCTGAGAGATGTGGTCGAGGAGGTCGGTCTCGACAACGTCACAATCCAACAGGTGCGCGCGGAAGAGCTGCACAAGAAGAAGTCGTTCGACGTCGTCACCGCACGCGCCGTCGCCGTGATGGACAAGCTGGCGCGGTCGAGCCTCCCGCTCGTGCGTGGCCGTGGCCGACTGGTGGCCCTGAAGGGGCAGAAGGCAGCCGAAGAGGTCGAGTCAGCGAAGTACGTCATCCGCAAGCTCGGGGGCCACGACGTAAGCGTGGAGCGAGTGGCGGCAATCGAGGGAGCTGAGCCGACGACAGTGGTCGTCGTGGAGAAGCGGTAGTTGACGAGAATCATTATCAATAGCGTTCGTGCTGCTGGTCCCCCGCCGGCTCCTTGACCGATGCTCAGCGCCAAGCCCGGCGACCACGTCGTTGCCGCGCCATTGCGTTCGGAGGAGGCAAGCCGAGAGGTTGCCCAAGGACGGGACTCCTTGTAGCGCCAGAACGGCGGCTCGTAGCCGGTATACGCAGCGCCCCGCGCCGCGAAGCCGGCGGTGCGTGATTGTTGTCGCTGTAGCAGGCTTGGGACGTAGTCGTCCACGTGAATCCAAGCCGGTGGCGCTGCCTGACGGGAACGGTGACCCCGCCTCGCGGTGGTTCAGCAGGTTAGCGTGCCGAGGGTTCTCGTCGCACCGACCGTATGAGGCTGCTGTGCGCGCCGACGCGGAACGGCACGGCGGAGGCGATGGGTATATCGGGCGGGCTTGAAGGGGGCGCCTGTCGGCGTTCTGACGCGACCGCGACCCCGCGCCGGTCAACCGTGCCTGACGAGGACCCCATCCTTGAGCTAGGCGATCACGCGCTATGGCGGCTGACGAGGGCTGAAGCTGTTGTCTGGTGAGGTAATCGCGCGGGTCATGGCTCGGTCGAGGGCGCGGAGATCGGGAACGACGTCCCGTTTCACGTGGAACACAATGGCCGATGGCAAGCGCCGTGACGGTGCCAGGCGGAGGCAGATCCCGGGTTGGCGTGCTCCCTGCGGCGAGGCGCCTGGACCAGTGACGGTGGTTCTACCTGGCAGCGCCTCGCCGGGACCTGGTCTTACCACCCATCCGACGGTTCCCATCGAACGGAGCCTTCGGTGACCTAAGGTCGCCGGCGACGCCCGGCCGAGAAGCGGGCGAACTGTCACATCGATGTGCCGGGGAGGGTGGGACGGCACCCACAAGGACCGAGCTGGCGCGGAGCCGTTATGCCTGGCGGCTGTACGCCTGTCCGTTTCGGTGCGGCTTCCGACCTCCTGAGCAGTTCGCTCGGCTTGCGGCTAGAGCACACGTCATGATGTACACCCGGGCGAGCAGCGGCGACCCACCGCCGGCCGCTGGTTCCACGTGGAACGAAGTCGCGCCGCGCCAGGTGTCCGTGGGTCGCTGGAAAAGGTCCTCGTGCCCTGAGCGCCTTCCGCGCTTCCCGCTGGGACCCGCGGCCCCATGCATGTCCCGATAGGAAAGGTTCCACGTGAAACGGGCGCGCCGACGCTCCTGCATGGCGCTCGAGTGGCCACGAGGCGGTGAACGCGGTCTAGTGACTGTCACTGTGGACGTTGCGTGGCAAGAGCCGCCTCCCACCGGCCGGCCAGATGGACCGTCGAGATTCATATGGCTTGCCGGTCAAATCACGCGCCCTGCGGCCGCAGGGTGGGAGACAGGCACCGGCCGGCCGCGACATGCGGACATGCCGACCGGGCCCTGAAAGGATGTCTGATCGATGCGTTCGGCAGAGGAACGTACAACCGCCGGCATAGGAGGCGGTCGGGTCGCGGATCGGCGGCGAGCGGCCGTCCGTTTCACGTGAAACGACCCGGCCGCCCCTCGGGGAAGTATGACCGACCCGCGTGAGTGCGTCACTCGGGGCGGCCCAGTGCGCCCGACTGTGGCCGGGCCGGCTGGCGAGGAAGTGCATGTCGGTCTCGGGAAGGAGTCGGCAAGACCCGCTGTGCCGGCGTCGGCGTACGACCCACGGTTCGGCGGGTTGAGGGCGCGACGGCCGGAATGCTTGACGGGCGGCGCTATTGATGGATTCACGTGAAACGTCCCCGGCCGCTTCAGGGGCTTGCGTGTGCCAGTACTCGTGCCGGTGCTGGCGGGTGGCGTACACCCAACGGCAGCTCGGGTGCGCCATCCTCGCTCCAGGCCTGCTTGGAGACGGTCGGTTGGATACTTCCGGTTCGGCCACGCGCATGGCACGTACCGAGCGAGGCTCCGGTCAGCTTAAGTGTCCAGTCAGAACTGCGGCGACTCGGATCTTGCCACCACTTGCGGCCAGCCAGGGCAGCGTCCTGGCAGAGCGGCGCGGAAGCGACGCATCGAATTGGGGTTCCCGGTTCCACGTGAAACCGGAGCGGTGGGCGCGAACCGGTCGGCGTAGAGGCACGCCGGCCTGGCCTCTCCCGCACTCATCGGAAGCGAGTGCCGCGGGCCTTGGCTTGATTTCTGTTCGACATTCATCCGGGTCGACGTTCCATCCTGGCCAGCGTCGAAACGCGCCGGCTCGGTGAGGGCTAGATTCGGAGCAAGCGGGATCGCGGGCGGTCCTGCCGGACGTTTCGCCGCCGATGGGTAAGGCATGCGCCGACACAGAGGTGGGATAGCCCGCTGAGCGGGGAGGGGCCGAGGCAGCGGCGGGCGGGTACGGCCCGCCGCCGAAGTTGCACGTGAAACACGCCCTGGACTGCCAGTCCGACGCTCCCCCCACGAGGCGCCGCGAGTGAACGGATCGCCCCGGCGCCCGGTCTTCTGTGGACCTGGCGCGGGCCCAGCCCAGTACGCGCCGCCGACCCGATCTCGCGGCCCCGCTACGCCTGAGCGGCCGCGGCGGGCGGGCGCCGAGGTGGAGCCCTCGGAGCGCAATTCCTGAACCAAGACGTGGGACCACCCGGCCGTTCCACCACGGTCGGTTCCACGTGAAACCGAGCGCGCAACCCACGCACGCCTGGGCAACATCCAGGTGGCACATGGAACGTGAGCGGTTCGCCGCTCAGAACGGTGACAGGCGAGGCGTCGAGGCGCCGCCTGGAGAGGCACGCGAGCGACCCCAGCGTGCCGTGCAGTTCCCAGAGGTTCCACGTGAAACGGCATCGGAGACCCATCTCGGAAGCACGCTCCTGGTCAAAGTGCACAGGCACCTGCGCCGCCCGCAGGATTGCTCGGCCCCATGCAGCGCCGCAGGCACGACGGGCTGGCGCGCATGACGAGTTCGTCCCAGGCAAGCCGGGCCGATGTTGTGCGCGGCCAAGCGTGCGCGCGGCGGTCTCGACAGCGTGAACGCCCGCGCGCGCCAACTTCAGCAGGTCGATGCATCTAAGCCACGCCTGCACCTGCGAACACGAGGCGCCCGCCGGTTTCACGTGGAACGGCCCGAGGCGCGCGCGGACGCGACTTCGGAGAATGGGTATGTCCGAATCGTCACCACATACCGTCCCGCGCTCCCGCGGGAGCCCGCCACGGGCCGCGTAAGAAGGTCAACCGACGCAGGTGTCAGGCCTCGTGTCGGTCGCTCAACACATGCCACGACCTCTTCTGCTCGCCGTCAGCAGGCGCTCGCGCCTCTCCGTGGCGAATCAGGGGTCGCCCGGTGTCACGTGAAACGCGACTCGCTGGACACGTGCACAAAGCCGCCAGGTTGCTCCTCTACTATTGCCGAAGGCCACGACTTCGAGTGAAGGGGATGTTGTGCCCCCGCAGGACGATTCAGCCGCGCGAGAAGGTATCGCCGCAGGTCAGAGCGCCATGGGGCCGGACGAGAGGCGGCGCGCGGCGCTCCTGCGGTCGGTCCCCGACACGGACGACACCACCCCGCTCGCGGCACAGCTGGCGGAGGACGTGAGGAAGCGCATCGAGCTTCACGGGGCGAAGTTCGAGAAGCCGCCCCAGACACGTGTCTTCACCATCGCGAACCAGAAGGGCGGCGTCGGCAAGACCACTACGGCGGTGAACATCGCGGCCGCCCTGGCCACCGGCGGCCTCAAGGTTCTCGTGATCGACAACGACCCACAAGGCAATGCCTCGACAGCCCTTGGGCTCGAGCACCATGCGGGCGTGCCTTCGATATATGACGTCATGATCAACGACGTGCCGCTCAACGACGTGATCCAACCCTGCGAGGCTGTTCCCGGCCTCTACGGCGCGCCGGCGACGATCGACCTTTCGGGCGCGGAGATTGAGCTCGTCTCCATGGTCGCCCGCGAGAACCGGTTGCGGAACGCAATCCGAGACGGCGTGGAGCGGCGTGAGCGCGAAGGTCACGAGCGCTTCGACTACATCCTGATCGACTGCCCCCCGAGCTTGGGGCTCCTCACGATCAACGCCTTCGTCGCCGCTCGGGAGGTCATGATCCCGATCCAGTGCGAGTACTACGCGCTCGAAGGGCTCAGCCAGCTGCTGAAGAACATTGACCTGATCCGTGGACATCTCAACCCAGACCTACATGTGTCGACAATCGTGTTGACGATGTACGACAAGCGGACGAACCTCGCTCGAGAGGTCGCGGCGGAGGTCCGTGAGCACTTCCCGGACGAGACCCTCAGCGCGACCATCCCACGTTCCGTGCGCGTGTCCGAGGCTCCGAGTTACGGCCAGACAGTTCTGACCTACGACGCCGGTTCCACCGGTGCTCTCGCGTACCTGGAGGCCGCCAAGGAGATCGCAGCGCGGGCGACATCAGCAGCACAGTCGGCAACTGCCGAGAAGGAGAACTCATGAGTGAGAAGCGTCGGGGTCTGGGGCGTGGGATCGGTGCCCTGATCCCTTCCGCGCCGGCGGAGCCGGCGGCCGCCGCCGAGGCGGCAGTGGCCGCTACGGAGGGTGCAACCATCACGGTTGCCCGTCCGGTGGACGTGTTCTTTCCGTCATCGGGCTCGGCGTCCTCCGCAGAAGAGGCGCCGCCGGACGGCGACGGTTCGGACGAGGCGACGGCGGAACGCGCCAGCTCCCGCTCGGCGGCGCGATCGCTCATGGAACCCGGCAAGAAGCGGACGAAGACCAGGCCCACCGCCCGGTCGAGCAGTGCGAAGAGCACCGACAAGCCGGCGTCGAAGACGGCTGCCAGGTCGGCGTCCAAGCCCGCGACCGACTCGGGCGCAACGCCGACCGCGAAGCCGGGAGCCAAGGCGACTGCCAGATCGGCCGCACGTCCAGCCGCCTCGACCGGACGTCCGACGACGGAAGCACCGGAGTCGGTCGAGCCGCCCGAGGTCGCATCTGGGGAGAGCGCTTCGCGCCCCGCTGAGGCCGAGAGCACCGCGGGACCCGACATCCACCTCGTCCGGTCCGCGGCTGCGGACGATCGCCCCACGCAAGCCGCCACTCAGGCAGAGGACGAGGCGCCGCGCTCGCACGCCACCACCCCCACGGCCGGTGACTCGGGCGAGGGTCTCGTTCCCGTTCCCGGCGCCTCGTACGCAGACCTGCCGGTCGACCAGATCGTGCCGAACCAGCGCCAGCCGCGACAGGTGTTCGACGAGGAGGAGCTCGAGGAGCTCGCCGCCTCCATCCGTGAGGTCGGCGTCCTCCAGCCCGTCGTGGTCCGGCCGATGCCTGAGCCAGACGAGAACGGGGCCGGCTACGAGCTCATCATGGGTGAGCGTCGGTGGCGCGCCTCAAAGCTCGCCGGTAACGACACCGTCCCGGCGATCGTGCGGGAGACCAGCGAGAGCGACCTGCTGAGGGACGCACTCCTGGAGAACCTCCACCGGTCCAACCTCAATCCGCTGGAAGAGGCCGCGGCCTACCACCAGCTGCTCGAGGACTTCGGCTGCACCCACGACGAGCTCGCGACCCGCATCGCCCGGTCACGCCCGCAGATCTCGAACACACTGCGGCTCATCAAGCTCCCCCCGCTCGTGCAGCGCAGGGTGGCGGCCGGCGTCCTCTCGGCGGGTCACGCGCGTGCCCTCCTGGGCCTGTCCGACGGGGCCGCCATGGAGCGGCTGGCCCAGAAGATCGTGGCCGAGGGTCTGAGCGTGCGAGCCACGGAGGAGATCGTCGCTCTCGGTGACGAGCCCGTGGAGCCCGAGATGCGCCGTAGGCCGCGGACGAACGCGCACACCGAGGACCTCAACCGGCTGGCCACGCGCTTGTCTGACCGCCTCGACACGCGCGTCAAGGTCAATCTCGGCCAACGAAAGGGCCGCATCGCCGTCGAGTTCGCCTCGGTGGAGGACCTCAACCGAATCCTTGACGTCCTCGCCCCCGGCGAGGAGCACATCACGCCGGATGTCGGCTGAGAGCACGGTCGGCTGGAAGCCCGGGCATCCCTCAAACACCGCCGCCGCTCAGACCTCTCGGGTCTCGGGCGGCGGTGTCATGTCGACCCGCTCTCGCTGAGCGGTGTGGCTGAGTGTGTCCGGACCGAGAACGACACGTGGTTGCGGCGGTGACATGTCAGCGTGGGTGACGTCTCGGCGGGGTCAGGTTCGGGTGGCGGCCTCGACGATCGCCAGGTAGATGTCCGACAGATCGCGCTCGTCGGCGATCGCGGCCTGCGGGAACAGCGACGTCTCGGTCATGCCCGGAGCCACGTTGACGTCGAGGAACCAGGCAGTGCCCTCGTCGTCGAGAATCATGTCCGTGCGGGACAGGTGCCGCAGGCCCAGCGTGCGGTGCACCGCGACCGCCAGATCGTGGACCGTGGCAGTCTGCGCCTCGTTCAGGCGTGCCGGCACGAAGTACTCGCTGCGGCCGGCGTTGTAGCGGGCGTCGTAGTCGTACGGCCCCTCGGTGACGATCTCGACCGCGGGGAGGGCGCGAGGCCCACCCTCGACGTCGATGACCGAGACGGCGACCTCGACACCGTGCACGGCCTTCTCGAGGAGTGCGACGTCGCCGTAGGCGAAGCAGGACACCATCGCCTCGGGCAGCTGGTCCGCGGCGTGGACGACCGTGACGCCGAGCGCCGACCCGCCTGCGGCCGGCTTGACGACGAGCGGCAGCCCGAGGTCCCGCTCGACGGCGTCCAGCACACCTCGCGCGCCGACCTCGCGGAACACCGACTGGGGCAGGGCGGCGTGGTCCGGCGTCGAGAGGCCGGCCTGGCGCAGGAGAGCCTTGGCGACCGGCTTGCTCGAGGCGAGGCGGCAGGCGGCCGCCTCGCTGCCCACGTACGGCGCATGGACCAGGTCCAGGACGTTCTGCAGGGAGCCGTCCTCACCCGTCGAGCCGTGCACCAGGGGCCACACCACGTCCGGCTGGAGCTTCGCCAACCTCGGCAGCAGCTCGGAGTCGACGTCGAGAACCTGGACCTCCAGACCCGCGTCACGAAGGACGCCCGCGACGCGCCGGCCGGAGCGCAGGGAGACGTCGCGCTCGTGCGAGAGCCCTCCCGCCAGGACGGCGACGGTGGCCGGCGCCTGCTCGGTCGCGGCCGGGGTGTCGGCCGGTGGTTGCTGCGCGCTCATGTGCACCTCTCTCAGACCTGATCAGGTGAGGGAAAGTCGACGACGCTCTCCTCTGGGCGGGGCGGATGGGGTGCGGTGCCGAACATGGTGACCAGATCGGCCTCCGCCCGGACCACGTCCGCGAGGCGGCGCACCCCCTCGCGGATGCGCTCCGGCGTCGGGTAGCAGAACGACAGCCGCATGTGGTCGTGACCTTGACCGTCGGCGTAGAAGGCGGTGCCGGAGACGTATGCGACGAGGTTGGTCACCGCCCGCGGCAGCATCGCCTGGGCGTCGAGACCCTCGGGCAGTTTCACCCAGGTGTAGAAGCCGCCCTCCGGAACGGTCCAGGACGCCTCCGGCAGGAACTCGCCCAGTGCCGCCATCATGGCGTCGCGACGCTCGCGGTACATCGCCCGGTAGCTCTTGACCTGCCCGTACCAGTCGTAGGAGGAGAGGTAGGTCGATACGGACAGCTGCCCCATCATCGTCGGGGAGAGGATCGCCGCCTCGCTCGCCAGCACGAGCTTCTCGCGCACGGCGTGCGGCGCGAGCGCCCAGCCGACGCGGTACCCCGGCGCGAACGTCTTCGAGAAGGAGCCCAGGTAGACCACGCCGTCGTCGTCGAGGCTCTTCAGCGACGGCATCGGGTCGGCGTCGAACCCGAGCAGCCCGTACGGGTTGTCCTCGAGGACGAGCACGTGGTGACGCCTGCAGATCTCCACGATCTGCGGGCGGCGCTCGAGCGAGAGGGTCACACCGGCCGGGTTGTGGTAGTTCGGCACCGTGTAGAGAAACTTGACGGTGCGGCCCGCCCGCTTCAGCTCGGTGAGGGTGCGGTCCAGCTCCTCGGGCACCAGTCCGTCGTCGTCCATGGCGACGTGAACCACGTCCGCCTGGTAGGCGCGGAACACGCCGAGGGCACCGACGTAGCTCGGCGCCTCCGCGACGACGACGTCGCCCGGGTCGACGAAGATCTCCGTGACCAGGTCGAGCGCCTGCTGGGAGCCCGTCGTCACGATGACGTCGTCCGGGTGGGCGTGGACGTGGTCGTACCGCATGACGTCGACGATCTGCTCGCGCAGCTCTTCCTCGCCCTGGCCGCCACCGTACTGCAGCACCTTGGGACCACGGTCGCGCAGCAGCTTGGCGGTCATCTCGGCGAGAAAGTCGAGCGGGAGGCCGTCGATGTTCGGCATGCCGCCGGCCAGCGAGACGACCTCCGGCCGGTTGGCAACGGCGAACAGGGAGCGCACCTCCGAAGCGCGCATGCCGTGGGCGCGCTCGGCGTAGCTGGAGAACCAGGGGTCCAGCCGGGTGCCGGCGGCACCGGCGGCAGCAGCGGCGGCGTCCCGCCGGCTGTGCTCGCCGTGCCCTGCCTGCGCACCCGGTGCGTTCATGGTCCTGCCTCTCGACGGTTTCGACGCCGGCGCGTCCGGCATCCCGTGCAGTCTGCCATCGTGGGGGCATGGTGTGTCGTGCCGTTTCGCGCGCGCCGTCGGAGTGGACTGTTCGCGGATGACGAGTGGGCACGCGGATGACAAGTCGGCACGGGGCACGACGACGCCCCCGCCTGCTGGGCGGGGGCGTCGCGTGCGTGCGGGCGCGGACTAGCGGAGGTAGTCGGAGAGCTCCTCGGTGAAGGCCTTCTTCGGCTTGCCGCCGACGATGGACTTCACGAGCTCGCCATCGACGTAGACGTTGAAGGTCGGGATCGAGACGATCCCGTACTGCTGCGCCGTCGCCGGGTTCGCGTCGGTGTCCAGCTTGACGAACTTCATCGACTCGCTGTGCTGCGCGGCGATCTCGTCGATGATGGGAGCCATCTGGCGGCACGGCGGGCACCAGTCGGCCCAGAAGTCGACCAGGACGGGCTTGTCCGACTTCAGGACCTCGCTGTCGAAGGTGGTGTCGGTGACCTCGTTCACGGTGCTCACTGGTGACTCCTCTCGTTGTCGGGCGGCGCGGCTCGGGCCACGGCTCAGACCAGGGCGTTCTCGTTCCGGGCGCTGCTGGCCTGGTCCCGATCGGTCTGTGCCGCGTCGGTCTGCGGCCGGCCCGCCTCGTCGAGCTGCGCGAGGTAGCGCTCGGCGTCCAGCGCGGCCGCGCAACCGGTGCCGGCCGCGGTGACGGCCTGGCGGTAGATGTGGTCGACGGCGTCGCCGGAGGCGAAGACGCCCGGAAGGTTCGTCTCCGTGGTGGGATGCTTGACGAGAATGTAGCCCTCGTCGTCGAGGTCGACCTGGCCGGCCAGGATCTCGGTGCGCGGATCGTGCCCGATGGCGACGAACATCCCTGTGGCCTCGACCTCGCGCTCCTCGCCGGTGACGGTGTCGCGCAGGGTCGCGCCGGTCATCTTGGCCTCGCCATGGATGGCCGCCACCTCGCTGTTCCAGGCGAACTCGATCTTCTCGTTGGCCATCGCCCGCTCGGCCATGATCTTCGAGGCACGCAGCTCGTCGCGGCGGTGCACGACGGTCACCTTCTCCGCGAACCGGGTGAGGAAGGTTGCCTCCTCCATGGCGCTGTCGCCGCCACCGACGACGAGGACGTGCTGGTCGCGGAAGAAGAAGCCGTCGCAGGTGGCGCACCAGGAGATGCCCTTGCCGTTGAGGGTCTTCTCCTCGGGCAGGCCCAGCTCCCGATAGGAGGAGCCATTGGCGAGGATGACCGACCGTGCCGAGAACGTCTCGTCGTCGTCTGTGGTGACCGTCTTGATCTCTCCGGTCAGGTCGACGGAGACGACGTCCTCGTAACGGACCTCGGCACCGAACCGCTCGGCCTGGGCCTGCATGTTCTCCATCAGCTCCGGGCCCATGATGGCGTCACGGAAACCGGGGAAGTTCTCCACCTCGGTGGTGTTCATCAGCGCACCACCGGCGGTGATGGCGCCCGCGAAGACCACCGGCCGCAGGTTCGCCCGCGCCGCGTAGACCGCGGCGGTGTAGCCGGCCGGGCCGGATCCGATGATCACGACGTCCCGGGCCTCGGGCGTCTTGTCCTGCGCAGCCATGTCTTCCTCACGTCTGTTCTGGGGGTCCGTCTGTTCAACCGATGGTAGGCGGGCGATGTTCCCGGTGCCGCTGTGCTCCGCCGTCGTTCAGCCCACCCGCAGCTCGGCCAGCTCGATGCGGTTGAGGCCGTCGGAATCCGCGACGGGAAGCCGCGGGAACCACAGCACGATCGTCTCGGTCTCGACCGGATCGAACTCGAAGACGGAGTCGGGGCCCATCTCTCCGGAGGCCAGGACCTCGCCCTCGGTCGGGTTCTCCGGCGACGTGGCGCGGATCTCGACCATGCCACCGGTGCCCATCAGATCCATCTCGACGCGGCTGACGGTGCTGTTCTCCTCGAGGGTGATGACGAGTCCGATGCCGGACTTCATGCCGTACTCCGGATCGACGTAGGAACGGGAGCGCCAGAAGGTCGCGGGGTCTCCGTCCAGCGCTCGCGGGGTGAGCTCCGGGTTCTCCAGGCCGTCACCCTCCGGGTCGAGCGGCGCGAGCGAGGCGATGACGGGCGGGGGTGCCTGAACCTCCTGCGCGGTGGGCTCCTCCGTCGGCTCGGTCGTGGCCTCTTCGGGTGTGGTCTCCTCGGCGGTCGGCGCGGGCTCGTCGTCGGGCAGGTTCACGGGCTCGGGCGGCGCGAGCAGCACCCGCAGCGAGACCAGCAGCAGGACCAGCACGAGTGCCAGCACGACGACGAGCACCACCGGCGTCGGGTTGATGCGCCGCTGCTTGAACGGCACCTCGGGCCCGTCGACGGCGGAGAGCAGGTCCTCCTCGGGTGGTACGTCACCGTCATCGTCTCCCCGGCGGGTCGCGGCGGTGCCCTCGCCGCGCTCTTGCGCCGACTCGGCGGCTCGCTGCCGACGGGCGGCGACGGCGGAGTCCAGCGACGCGCGTCCTGCGGAGGCCGCGTTCCGGGTTCCCTCGGTGGCCTTGCGCGCCCCTGCGGTGACGGCGGAGCCGGTGGATCGGGCGAGGCCGGCGGCCACGGTGCCGGCCGCGGCAAATCGTGCCGCGGTGCGGGTGTGACGTGCGGTATCCGATGTGCCGGCATCGTCCGCCGGCGCGTCGAGCGTCTGGAGGATCTCCGGGAACTGCGGGGTCGGAGCGGTCGGCGGGGGTGGCGGCGTCCAGGAGAGCGTGCGTGGTCGGTCGACGGGAGTCTCGGCGGGCGCCTCGAGTGTCTGGAGGATCTTCGGGAACTGCGGGGTCGGAGTGGGCGGCGGGGGTGGCGGCGTCCAGGAGAGCGTGCGTGGTCGGACGACGGGAATCTCCGCCGGCGCGTCGCTGACCGCCTCTTGTTCTGCGGACTCCGGCGCTTCCTCCTGCTGCTCTGCCTCGGCCTGCTGCTCTGCCTCGGCCGGTGGCTCCGAGTCCTCGGACGGTGACGCCTCCTGCACCGGCGCCTGGTCCTCCGCTTGCTGGCCTTCGGTCACCGATTGCGGCTCATCCGACGCCTCGTCCAGCTCCGGTGCCTCGTCCCGGTCCGGCCGGTGCTCTGCGTCCGGTGGCGGTGGCGGTGGCGGTGGAACCGCGCCGGACGCGTCGACCGGAAGCACCGGCGCCCAAGCCGGTCGTCGGGTCGGGCGGGTGAGCTGAGCGGCACCTGCGCCGATGACGCCGGCGGGCTCGCCATCGGGGTCGGCGGAACGTTCCGCCGTACTTGCCGCACCCTCAGCGGTGCCGTCCGTGGCGCCATCTGGCGAGTCTGCCGCGGCGTCCTCCGGCGGGGGCGGCGGCGGCACCAGGACCGGGAGGGCGGCGGTGTCGACTGCCGGCCATGGCGCCAGGAGCCGCAGCAGCTCGCCGGAGCTGCGCGGCCCGTCGCCCGCCAGCGTGCGGGCGCACAGCTCGTCCAGGTCGCCGGCGACCTCCCGGCGCGCCTGCCGCGGCGAGGGCGCGCCCTCCTCGGGCATCGCTCCGGTCAGCGCCAGGTAGAGCAGGTGAACCAGGTCGGTGGCGTCGCGCCGGGCGGTGTCCAACGGTGAGGCGTCGGGCTCCTCGGCCGAGTCGAGCAGGACCGCGTCGGTGCCCAGACCGGTGACCAGGACCTCACCGTCGGGCGTGACGTGCAGGCACGCGGGGCGCAGCGCGAGGTGGCGGACGCCGTGGCGGCGCGCCGCCTCGAGCGCGCCCGCGGCCTCGCCGATCACCGCACGGGCCTGCTCCGGCGGCAGTCCGCCGGACGCGGTGAGTTCACCGAGGTCCGGACCGGTGACCTGGTCGGTGACGACGAACGCCCACTCGTCGTCGGTGCCGACGTCAAGCACGCGCAGCAGCCGGTGGTCCTCCACCAGTGAGGCGCGGCGGGCCGCGTCGAGGACCTCGGCCACCTTCGAGCCCGCCGACGGCAGGACGAGCACTTCGACGTCGGCCTCGAGGGTGAGGTCTCGTGCGCGGCGACGTTCCACACCCCCGACGGTGGTCTCGAGGGGTTCACCAATCTCGTAGCGTTCGCCGAGGAGCTGCTGAGACTCTCGGCGAACGCTGTCCGTGCGCTGGTTCAGTGCCGTGCCCCCCGTCATCTCGTCCCTGCCGCCTGCATCGTCGAGTCTACGCAGCGCAGCGGGCGATCCTGGCCGCACCGACGGGGACGGTTCGGGTGTCGTGGCGGCCGCCACGGCCCGGGCGACGGCGGCACCGCCCGCGCCCTCGTCGGACGGCATGCCGGAGGCCGGCGCACCGCCGCCGGGTCCTGGCCGGCCGCCGCCCGGTCCCGGCGCATCGGCGCCAACGGGCCCCGCCGGCCCGCCGCCCGGGCCGCGGTCGTCCGGGCCACCGTCACGTACGGCGGCCGTGCGCGCGGCGTGGGGGGCGAGAACCAGGCCGAGGCGGACGAGGGCACCGCCGACCGGCTCCGGCGCCCGGCCACCCACTGCGACGAGCAGCCTGCCCACCGGGTCGCCGAGGGTCCGTAGCTCTTCGACGCCGAGGGCACGCAGCGCCAGCAGGTACACCACGGCCGACACCGAGCCCACGACCAGGACACGCCACAGCGCACCGAGGACGCTCATGTCGGCGCCGGTGCCGACGAGGCGCAGCAGCCCCCAGCCCAGCAGCGTCGACGGCAGGACCGCCATGACCAGCCGCAGGTGTGTGCGTAGGACTCGTGCGCCGTCGACCGTGCGCAGGTGCTGCCGCAGCCCGAGGTAGGTGACGATCGCGCCTACCCAGCTCGAGATCGACATGGCGACGCCGATCCCCACCACGGTCCACTGAGCGGGCAGGAGCGCCGAGGCGGCCGCGCCGCCGGCCAGGAGCAGCACCATCGGGATCTGCAGGCGGAAGAGCCCCCGGGCGTCCTCGAAGGCGTAGAACACCCGTTGGCACATCGTGAAGATGCCGACCGCCACCAGCCCCGGCAGCATCGCCACGACCACGTGCGCGATGGAGCGCACCTCGGGGTAGGACACGGTCGCCGCGACCACCCGGACCACCGGCAGCGCCAGCACCATGAGCGTCCCGGCCGCGAAGACGGTGAACACGGAGACCGTGCGCAGACCCTTCGAGACGTCCGCCCGCACCGCGGCGAGATCCTTGGCGGCGGCGTTGGCGGACATTCGGGTGAACAGCGCCGTCACCAGCGAGACGGTGACCAGGGACGTGGGGAGGGTGTAGAGCACGAAGGCGGTGTCGTACGCGGCGTTGCCGGCGACGGTGGCGTCGTCACCGGCAGATCCGGCGGCGTACGCGGCCACGTTGGAGACGACGACGTAAGCCGCCTGGTTCGCCGCCAGCGCCGCGAACACCCACATGGCCATGCGGCTGGCCCGGCCCATACCCGAGCCGCGCAGGCCCCACTGCGGGCGGTAACGGAAGCCGGAGCGGTGCAGCGGGACGAGCAGCACCACTGCCTGCGCGAGGATCCCGAGCGTCGCGGTTCCGGCGAGCAGGGCGGTCCGGCCCAGCCCCCACACGCCGGCGTCGGCTGGGTCGAGGGCGGACGTGCCGCCGAAGACGAGGAGGTAGGCCACGAGTCCGGCGATGGCCACCAGGTTGTTCAGAGCGGGGGCCCACATGTACGGGCCGAAGACGTTCCGGGCGTTGAGCACCTGCCCGAAGAGCGTGTACGTGCCATAGAAGAACAGCTGCGGGATGCACCAGTAGCCGAACGTGACGGCGACGTCGTACCACTCGGGCGACAGGTTTGCCGCGTACAGCGAGACCAGCATCGGAGATGCCAGCGTGAGCGCCGCCGTCACCACGGCCAGCCCGGCCATCCCCACCGTCAGCAGCCGGTTGACGTAGGCCCGTCCCTCGTCGTCGTGGTTGCGTATCGCCCGCACGATCTGCGGGACGAGGATCGCGTTGAGCACCCCGCCCGCGATGAGCATGTAGATCAGGTTCGGCAGCTTGTTGGAGACGGCGAAGGCGTTCGCGGCGCCGTGGTTGATCCCGATGGCGGCACCCAGCAGCAGCGGCGCCTTGACCATGCCGAGCAGCCGGGAGACCAGCGTGCCGGAGAACATCACCGCGGAGGAGCCGGCGACGCCGCGGCGAGGGCCTTCTTCCGGTTCGGTGCCGGAAGCCTCGGCGCTCACGCCTGCACCTCCTCCGGGGCCGCCGGCTTCATCCGCCGTCCACGGCGCACGGTCCGGGTGAGTCCGATGACCAGCATCAGCCCGAGCACGACCGCGGCGACGGTGGTCCCGACGCTCTCCCAGTCGGCACGGACCCGCACCTGCAGCTCGCTGGGGGTGCCGACCGGTTCACCGTCGGCGTCGAGGAGCTGGACGGCGGCGGTGACGTTGCCGCTGCCCACGGCCCGGACCGGCACCTCGACGGTGGCCTGGGAGGACGCCGGCACCGTCACAGAGACCGGCCCGTCGACCTGCAGCCGGTCGTCCGAGGGATCCAGAGCGACCCCGACGGTCACCTCCGAGGGCAGATCGTTCCGCACATGCACGGGTAGCTCGGCCGAGGAGTTGATGACGTTGACCGGCGAAGACTCCAGGGCGACGAGCTGGGAGTCGAGCTTCGCCACCCGCTCGCGCACCCCCTCCAACAGCTCGCCGCGGGCCTCGGTGTCGCGGCGCCACGCCGCGGACAGCGCGGAGGAGATGTGCGCCGCCACCGGGTCGAGGACCACCTCCGGCTCCTCGGTCACGCTCGCGTAGTCACGCGCCCGGTCCAGTTCGGCATCCATGTTCGCGAGCTGCGCACGGGTCAGCTCCGTGTCGGCCACCACCCGCTCCGGCAGGCTGTCGCGGTCCAGCTCCGGCGCCGCGAGGTCGCGGACCTCGCTCAGCGTGGTGGGCTGGACCCACGGCGCGGACATGAGCCCCGAGATCGCGTCGGCGAGCGCCGCCGTGTTCCCGCGGTAGGCGCGGGGAAGGGCGAGGGTGATGGCGCGCTGGTCGTTCGGGCGCTCGCGGTTGATCACCGCGGACTCGGCGAGCAGAAGCTGTCGGGTGTCGAGCGGGTTCAGCTCGGTGGACCGGTCCTCGGTGCCGGGCACCGGGGGCAGGCGGCCGGCCAGCACGGAGGAGGCCCCACGGTCGACGAGGACGGCGGGCAGCCGGTCCTCCCCGACGTCGAGGTCCGCCCGACCGGTCGGCGTGTAGGTCAGCTGCTCCAGGGGTGTCACGGACGAGAAGGGCAGCACCGCCGTCGTCGCTCCGGCCCTGGCGGCGGCCGCGACCGTCTGCGTGTCGGGGGTCTGCGTGGCGGGCCAGGCCAGCACTTCCGCCCCGACGATCCCGGCGTCGTCCGCGGCAGCTGCCGACTCCTCCATGACATTCGCGAGGCGTTCGGTCGCGTCCGTGTGCGCGAGCGCCGCGATGTCGGCGTCGTCGCGTGGCAGCACCGCCACCTGCCGGTCGGTCTCGAGGTTCAGGTCGTTCAGGGCCTCGCCGAGGTCGTTGGCGCCGGTGGACTCCGGCGTCTCGTCCGCCTCGTCGGTGGTCTCACCGGTGTCCTCGCCGGTCGGCTGCTCCGTCGTCTCCGCGTCGGTCGGCGTCTCCTCCTCGCCCGCCGGCGTCTCCTCCTCGCCCGCCGGCGTCTCCTCTTCGCCGGTCGATTCCTCGTCGGTGCCGCCCTCGATGGACTCACCCTCGGTGGACTCCTCCGTCGTCTCCTCCTCGCCTCCGGTCTCCTCGCTCCTCAGCAGGAACTCGCTTTCGACGGCGGTCGTGACCCCTGGCTGGTCGACGGCGCTCAGCAGCCCGAGCAGGCGGGGGGCCGCGGCGTCGGCGACGGCTCCCTCTCCCGGGTTCGCGCTCGCCTCGATCCGCTCCTGGGCGCTCGCGGTGACCGGCACAAGCACGCTCATCGGCGTCGCCTGTGCGTCGACGTCCGGGTACCACAGGGCGACGCTCCGGTCGACGCCGGCGAGCGTCGTCCCGCCCGTGTCGGAGACCGCGACCTCCACGCCGTGCGGGCCCCAGGCGTAGTACGACTCCGGCAGTCGGAGATCCTCGGGCGCAACCTCCACAGAGAACGCCTCGGTCGCACCGGGCGCGACGGCGTCGAGCTCCTCGACCGCGAGCGGGGTGGTGATCGAGTAGCTCTGCGGGTCCATCCACTGCCGCAGCGACGTGCGCGAGATGGGTGTGTAGCGCTGCATGTTGAGCTGCAGCTCGGGCGCCGGGGCGTCCTGGTCGGAACGGTTCACGACGGTTCCGGAGACGGTCAGCGTCTCGCCCGGGCTCAGCACCGACGGGAACATGTCGGTGATCTCCACTTCGAGGCCGCGCGCGGCCTCCGGCTCGTCCGGTGCCGCGGCGGCAGGACCGGCAAGGCAACCGACCACGGCCGTCAGCGCTGCCGCAAGTGCGGCGACCGGGCGCCGCGCCGCCCGAGAGAACGTCATGCCCGACCGGCCAGCACGTCCCGCGCCGTGGCGACCACCCGGCGCTCGTTCGGGTAGGCGAGGCGGCTGGCCACCTGAGACAGGGCGACCCAGGCGACGTCCTCGGCCTCACGGTCGGGGTCGTTGTCGATGGTGAGGTGTCCGCCGGTGGCTTCGAGGAGATAGTGGTGGACCACCTTGTGCACGCGGCGGTCGGTGCCGGCGAACCAGTAGTCGATGGTGGCCAGGTGCCTCAGGATCTGGCCGGTGATGCCGGTCTCCTCCGCGATCTCCCGGACGGCGGCCTGCTCCGCCGTCTCCGCACCCTCGAGGTGGCCCTTCGGCAGGCACCACTCGAGTCGCCCGGCACGGTTGCGGCGGGCGATGACGGCGGCGAACGGGCGTCCGTCCTGCACGTCCACCACCAGGCCGCCCGCGGAGGTCTCGTCCACCACCGGGAGCGTGGAGGCCCGCGCGTTCGCCAGTCGGCTCCTCGGCGGCCGCGGCACCTTCGGGCGCGGCACAGGGAAGGCGGCAGGCATGTGGCCACTGTAATTGGCAAGGCTTGTGCTTGCGGAGGAGGCGAGCGTGTGCGGCGCTGGTTGTGCATGGCACCCTTGGGCGGTGCCCAGCCCCACCCCGGATCGACGACTCGACCTGCAGCGCCGCGCACTCGCCTCGCTGGACGCCCTCCCGACGGCGGTACGTGAGCTGGGCGAGGCGTTCGCCGGGGCCGGGCACGAGCTGGCGCTCGTCGGTGGTCCGGTGCGCGACGCCTTCCTCGAGGTGGTCTCCCACGACCTGGACTTCGCCACCTCGGCCCGGCCCGACGAGACCGCCGCCGTGCTCGAGCGGTGGGGGGACACGTCATGGGACATCGGCAAGGAGTTCGGCACCATCGGTGCGCGTCGCTCAGACCTGATCGTCGAGGTGACCACCTACCGGTCGGAGGCCTACGAGATCGGCTCTCGCAAGCCCGCCGTCGAGTACGGCGACACCCTCGAGGGCGACCTCTCCCGGCGCGACTTCACCGTCAACGCCATGGCCGTGCGGGTCCCGGAGCTGACGTTCGTCGACCCGCACGACGGTGTCGGAGCCCTCGCCGAGCGGGTGCTGCGCACCCCGGTCAGTGCCACCAGGTCCTTCGATGACGACCCGTTGCGCATCATGCGGGCGGCCCGGTTCGCCGCCCAGCTGGGATTCGCCCTCGACCCCGACGTGACGGCGGCGATGACGGACATGGCGCAGCGGCTGAACATCGTCTCGGCCGAGCGCGTGCGGTCCGAGCTGGAGCGGCTGCTGATCTCGCCGCAGACCCGCCGCGGCCTCGAGATCATGGTATTCACCGGCGTCGCCGACGTGGTCCTGCCCGAGCTGAGCCGGCTTCGCGAGACGGTCGACGAGCACAAGCGGCACAAGGACGTCTACGAGCACACCCTGACGGTGCTGGACCAGGCGATCGCGCTGGAGACCGGTCCGGACGGCCCCGTCCCGGCCCCCGACCTGGTGCTGCGGCTCGCGGCCGTCATGCACGACGTGGGCAAGCCGGCGACCCGGAAGTTCGAGCCGGCCGGCGGGGTGAGCTTCCACCATCACGAGATCGTCGGCGCCAAGCTGACGGCGAAGCGCCTGAAGGCCCTGCGCTTCGACAAGCACACGATCAAGGACGTCAGCCGTCTGGTCGAGCTGCACCTGCGGTTCCACGGCTACGGCGAGGGCCGGTGGACCGACTCCGCGGTCCGCCGCTACGTCACCGACGCCGGTCCGCTCCTCGAGCGGCTGCACCGCCTCACCCGCGCGGACTGCACCACCCGGAACCGGCGCAAGGCCGCGCGCCTCTCCGCCGCGTACAACGACCTCGAGTCCCGCATCGCTCGGCTGCGTGAGGAGGAGGAGCTCGCCGCGATCCGGCCGGACCTCGACGGCCGCCAGATCATGGAGATCCTCGACATCCCGGCCGGTCCGGTGGTCGGCGAGGCGTACCGGTTCCTGCTCGACCTGCGCATGGACCGCGGACCGCTCGGCGAGGACGCCGCGCGGGAGGCGCTGCTCGCCTGGTGGTCGGCGCGGGAGTAGTCAGGTTCCGCCGTCGGGGCGTCTGGGCGTCAGATCCAGCGAGGGCTACTCCTCACAACCGATGGCCACAGTTGCAGCTGTAGCCCTCGGCGCCGCGTGTAGCCATCGCGACGGGTGGCCAGTGCCGCGCCGCGTCAGGACCGCTCGAGGCGCTCGTGCGCGAGCACGGGCGTGGGCCGGTCGTGGACGCGGACGGTCCCGATCCGGTAGGCCACCGCGATGACGACGTACACCGCGGTCAGGACGACGAAGACACCGCGTGACCAGCCGGTGTCCGGCAGCGCGGCCGCGGCGAGCGCCGCCGCGCCGACGAACGCGGCGTTGTAGAGGACGTCGTAGAGGGAGAAGGCCCGGCCCCGGTAGGTATCGTCCGTGTCGCGCTGGACGATGGTGTCGACGGCGATCTTGGCGCCCTGCACGCCAAGGCCCATGAGCACGGCGGCGACGACGATCACCCAGAGCTGCGGCGTCGTCGCCAGGATCGCCTGGCTGGCTGCGGCGATACCGAGACACACGGCGACCCAGCTCGACGGACGCATGCTTTCATGCGCGATCGGCGTGAGCACGATCGCGAGGCCGTTGCCGGCGAACGACACCGCCGTCAGGGTGCCGAACATGGCCAGCCCGGCGGCGGCGTCGAGCGGGTCGGCGAGCAGGTTCCGGGAGATCAGCAGCAGGGCGAGGAAGTTCATCCCGTACAGGAAGCGGTGCAGCGCCATGACCGTGAGCCCCATGCCCGGGGTGTGGCGGGCGTAGAGGTAGCGGGCACCGTCGACCATGTCCGCGGCCGTGGCACGGACCTCCGCCCACAGCTCTACCTTGGCGTCTGGCTCCCGCGGACCGAGCTGGTCGCGGCCCAGCCGCAGCGCCAGGGCCGAAGCGCCCGCGAACAGGGCACCGGAGACGACGAGGACGACGCCGCTCTTCAGCGTCCCCGCGGGTGCGAGGAGGCCGATCACGAAGCCGATCCCGGCACCCACGGCCGCGCTGACCGCGCCCAGGGTGGGGGTGATCGAATTCGCCAGGAGCAGGTGGTCCCGCGCGACGACCTTCGGCAGCGCCGCCGACAGTGCCGCGAGGAGGAACCGGTTGATGCCCAGGGTGACGAGAGCGAGGACGTACACCCCGACGCTGACACCGACCGTCATCATCAGCGCCGCCAGGACCACGGCGAAGACCACCCGGATCGCGTTGCCGAACAGCAGCACCTGACGACGGCGCCAACGGTCGAGCAACGGTCCGGCAAACGGACCCACGACGGTGAACGGCAGCAGCAGGACGGCGAAGGCGGCCGCAACCGACTCCGCCGTCGCCATGTTCTGCGGGTTGAAGAAGAACAGCGTCGCCAGACCGATCTGGAACGCGCCGTCACCGCACTGCGAGACGAGCCGGACGGCGAACAGCCGCCGGAAGCCGCTGTTGACCGCGACGGTGCGCAGGTCGGACAGCACGCTCATCGGCTCGGCACGCGGTCGAGGGAGAGGGCCACCCCCGCAGGCTACGGCGTCACACTGTCGCGGTTCCTCGCACTGCGCTACGGCCGGGTGCTCGTTCCTCGCCCCCAACCTCCGCTCGCCTTCGTCACCGCTCCCACTCACTGTCGCGGTTCCTCGGCTCCGCTACGGCCGGGTGCTCGTTCCTCGCCCCCAACCTCCGCTCGCCTTCGTCACCGCTCCCACTCACTGTCGCGGTTCCTCGGCTCCGCTACGGCCGGGTGCTCGTTCCTCGCCCCCAACCTCCGCTCGCCTTCGTCACCGCTCCATGTCCCCGCTGATGAAGGCCTCGACGCTCTCGTGCGCGATGTCGTCCGGGCGCTGCTCGGGCGGGGACTTCATGAAGTAGCTGGACGCGGACAGCAGCGGGCCACCGATGCCGCGGTCCAGACCGATCTTCGCCGCCCGGATCGCGTCGATGATGATGCCGGCGGAGTTCGGCGAGTCCCACACCTCGAGCTTGTACTCGAGGTTGATCGGCGCCTCACCGAACGCCCGGCCCTCCAGGCGCACGTACGCCCACTTGCGGTCGTCGAGCCACTCGACGTAGTCCGAGGGGCCGATGTGCACGTTCCGGGCGCCGAGCTTCTGGTGCAGATTCGACGTGACGGCCTGCGTCTTGGAGATCTTCTTCGACTCCAGGCGCTCCCGCTCGAGCATGTTCTTGAAGTCCATGTTGCCGCCGACGTTGAGCTGGTACGTCCTGTCCAGTGCGACGCCCCGGTCCTCGAAGAGCTTGGCGAGCACCCGGTGCGTGATGGTGGCACCCACCTGGGACTTGATGTCGTCGCCGACGATCGGCAGGCCGGCAGCGCTGAACTTGTCCGCCCACTCCTTGGTCCCCGCGATGAAGACCGGCAGGGCGTTGACGAAGGCGACGCCGGCGTCGATCGCGCACTGCGCGTAGAACTGCGCCGCCTCCTCGGAGCCCACCGGCAGGTAGCAGACCAGAACGTCGACCTCGGCCTCCCGCAGCTTGGCGACCACGTCCACCGGCTCGGCCCCGGACTCCTCGATCGTCTCCCGGTAGAACTGACCGAGGCCGTCGAGCGTGTGGCCGCGCTGGACCGGCACGCCGAGCGGCGGGACGTCACAGATCTTGAGCGTGTTGTTCTCGGAGGCGTTGATGGCCTCGGAGAGGTCCTGGCCGACCTTCTTGCCGTCGACGTCGAACGCGGCGACGAACTTCAGGTCGCGGACGTGATAGTCGCCGAACTCCACGTGCATGAGCCCGGGAACCGTGCTCTCGGGGTCCGCGTCGGCGTAGAAGTGCACGCCCTGCACCAGTGACGATGCGCAGTTCCCGACGCCGACGACGGCGACTCGGATTTCACTCATAGCTGCTCCTTGGTTTGTGTGACATCGGGCGCGGAGTAGCCGTTGGCATCTCCGCTCGTCGTTGGGTCCCGTGGCTCACGGGTGGGCAGGGAGCCGTAGTCGAGGGCGCCGCGCGTGCCTCGCTCGGTGTCGATGACCTGCTCGAGCCATTCGACCTCCCGCTCGACCTGCTCGAGGCCGTGCCGGGCAAGCTCGGCGGTGTAGGCGTCCATCCGTCGCGAGGTTCGCCGGAAGGACTGACGCAACTTCTCGCGTCGTTCGACCATGCGGGCGCGCCGCCCCTCGAGGATGCGTAGCCGGGTCCTGGCGTCGGTGCTTCCGAAAAGCGTGAACCGTACGTCGAACGCGTCGTCCTCCCAGGACGTCGGCTCCGCCGAGGCGAGCGCAGAGTCGAGATACTCCCTGCCGTCGTCGGTCAGGTGGTAGACGATGCGTGCTCGCCGACCACCGAGTGCGGACGAACGCGGCTCTGCCGCGGAGATGAGACCACGCTCGGTCAGGGAGCGCAGCGCCGGGTACAGCGACCCGTAGGAGAGGGTGCGGAACGCGCCGAGCGTGACGTTGAGGTGCTTGCGCAGCTCGTACCCGTGCACGGGCGACTCGCGAAGCCGGCCGAGGATGGCCAGCTCGAGGACCTGCGATCGCGTGCTCATACCCCTCCCTTCCGTCGCCTGTCGCCGCGCGGTCTCCCTCGCCGCCGTCCCGTACTACCGATCGCCACAATATATCGCCCCGATAGATCGAGGCGACACTGACCGCGATGTCGGCGCGGCCCCAGGCCCGTGACCGGGGCCCGCGTGACGGGCCGCACGCGTGAACTGCAGCACGATGGACGTGCGCCGGCGGCGCTCTCGCGCATACTGAGGGGACACCACCTGGCTGGCTGCGGCATCGGGCCGCGCCCACCCGGCACTTTCACCGGGCACTCTGAAGGCCGCACACTCGTTGAGGCGGGTGTCCGGCACCTGAAAGGCTGAGATCGCGTGGCACGCACCCCATCACGTTCGGGCCCTCAGCGGCCCAGACGAGCATCGTCGTCCCGACGCCCCGGCTCGGGACGGTCGCGGAAGCGGCTCGTCAACTACCCGCGCAAGGGCAAGGGACCCGTTCGGCGCTGGCTGCCGGGCTGGCCCTTCGTGCTCGGCGCGTTCCTGACGGTGGTCGCGCTGGGGGCCGGAGTGTTCGCGCTCGCGTACGCCACCATCAACGTCCCCGACCCGGACGACTTCGCACTCGCCGAGTCCACGACGGTGTACTACGCCGATGGCGAGACCGAGATGGGCACCTTCTCGGAGGTCGATCGGCGCATCGTGCCGTTCGAGTCCCTGCCGGACCACGTCTCCCAGGCAGTCATCGCCTCCGAGGACGGCAGCTTCTACCAGAACAACGGCATCGACGTGCGCGGCCTGGCCCGTGCCCTGTGGAACAACGTGCGTGGCCTGCCCACCCAGGGTGGCTCGACGCTGACCCAGCAGTACGTCGAGCGGTACTACGTGGGGGACACCACCACCAGCTACGTCGGCAAGTTCCGCGAGACGATCCTTGCGCTGAAGATCGACCAGTCGCAGACCAAGGAAGAGATCCTCGGGAACTACCTCAACACCATCTACCTCGGTCGCGGCGCCTACGGGATCGAGATGGCCGCGGAGGAGTTCTTCGGCAAGCCGGCGTCCGAGCTGACGCTGTCCGAATCGGCACTGATCGCTGGGATCATCCCCTCGCCGTCGAACTGGGATCCCGCCAGCCACCCGGAGCAGGCGGAGCAGCGTTGGAACCGCGTCCTGGATCTGATGCTGGAGGACGGCTGGATCACCCAGGAGGAGCGCGCCTCCGCCGAGTTCCCGGAGACGGTCAAACCCAACGACGAGAACATCTATGGCGGTCCCGAGGGCTACCTGCTGCAGATGGTTCGCAAGGAGCTGGTCGACGACGCGGGCATGACCGAGGAGCAGATCGAGACCCGCGGCCTCGACATCGTCACGACCATCGACAAGCGAAGCCAGGACGCGGCGGTGCAGGCCGTGCAGAACCTGCCGGACGACCGGCCGGACAACAACCACGTCGCCCTGACCTCGATCGATCCGAGCACCGGCGGTGTCGTCGCGCTGTACGGGGGACCGGACTACGTCAAGGAACCGCGCAACAACGCCACTCAGGACCGGGCGCAGGCCGGTTCGACGTTCAAGCCGTTCGCGCTGGTCGCCGGTCTCGAGAACGGGAAGACGCTCGACGACACCTACCCGAGCTACTCGCCGATGGAGATCGAGGGATACGACAAGCCGGTCGAGAACTTCGACAGCCCGGTCAACCGCGGCTACATCGATCTGGTCGATGCGACCGCGGAGTCGGTCAACACCGTGTACGCCCAGCTGAACGTCGAGGTCGGTCCGCAGAAGACGGTCGAGGTCGCCCACCGTGCCGGTCTGCCGAAGGACACCGCCGGGCTCGACCCGACGCCGTCCAACGTGCTCGGGCCGGCCTCGCCGCACCCGATCGACATGGCGAGGGCGTACGCGACGTTCGCCGCGCAGGGTGTCCGGCACGACACGCACATCGTCAGCGAGGTCCGTGACGCGACAGACAACACCATCTACACGGCCGAGACCGAGGGTGAGCGGGTGTTCGAGCAGCAGGTCATGGCGGACACCACCTACGCGATGAGCCAGGTGGTCGAGCGCGGGACCGGTGTCACCGCGAGCGAGATCGGCCGGCCGGCAGCCGGCAAGACGGGATCGTCGAATGCGTACAGGTCGGCATGGTTCTCCGGGTTTGTTCCTCAGCTGTCGACGACGGTCGCGATGTTCCAGACCGGCGAGGGCGGCTTGGAGGACGAGCTCGACGGTTTCGGGGGAGTCTCGACGATCTCCGGAAGCACCTTCCCGACGCAGATCTGGCGTGACTACATGGCAGTGGCCACCGAGGGCATGCCGATCAAGGAGTTCCCGCCGAGGTCCGAGCCCGTGTGGAGCCCGCCGCCCGTGACGGAGGAGCCGGAGTTCGAGGAGCCCCCGGAGGAGCCGTCGGAGGAACAGACCACCGAGGAGCCCACCACGGAGGAGCCGACGACCGAGGAGCCCACCACGGAGGAGCCGACGACCGAGGAGTCGACGGAGGAGGAGACCACCGAGGAGCCGACTCCGACGCCTACGCCGTCCCCGACGCCTACGCCTACGCCGACTGAGCAGGAGGACGAGAACGCGGACGGCGGTTCGGGAAACCAAGAGCGCCAGAACCCCGTCGAGGGCATCATCGGCAGAGACGGCGACGCAGGCAATTCCAGCTGACGGGCCCACGCCGTCGCCTGAGCCGGACCAGTGCCGAACAAGCGCTTGGTGCTCGTCCGGTGCCGCGAATGCGCACCAGGCCCTTGTTCGCCAGCCGAACAAGGGCCTGGTTGCCGTCTGGGCGCGTAGACGGGCATCAAGGGCTCGGTCGGCGCGACGGAGCACCATCGACGAGAAGATTCGGCGGCAGGACGGCGTGACATCCGGCGAGACGTCCTGCCATCCCCAGGGTGCGCCGTCGTCCACAAAGATTGTGATGAGGGTCGCTGACCGAGTTCCGGCGCCCCTACGGTAGTCTGGTCCGCTGGCCCCTCGCCCAGCGCGAAAAGGCCAGCACGCTGCAACCCTCCTGTCACGGAGAGACCGTGACCGCATAGTCCAGAGGAGGTGGGTTAATAGCATGCGTCAGTACGAACTGATGATCATCCTCGACCCGGAGGTCGACGAGCGGACGGTCGCCCCGTCGCTCGACAAGCTGCTCTCGGTCGTCAAGACCGACGGCTCCGTCGAGAACGTCGACATCTGGGGCAAGCGTCGTCTTGCCTACGAAATCAACAAGCGTTCCGAGGGCATCTACGCGGTGGTCGACATGACCACCACGCCGGATGTCGCCCAGGAGCTCGACCGCCAGCTCGGCCTGAACGAGGCCGTTCTCCGCACCAAGCTCATCCGCCCGGACGCTCGCTGAGCATCACGCTCGCCGAGCAACCACGAACCCAGGGAGCACACGCATGGCAGGCGAGACCGTCATCACCGTCGTTGGAAACCTGACGGCGGACCCCGAGTTGCGTTTCACCCCGTCGGGTGCAGCCGTGGCCAGCTTCACCGTTGCGTCGACGCCGCGGACCTTCGACCGTCAGAACAACGAGTGGAAGGACGGGGAGACCCTGTTCCTGCGCTGCTCGGTCTGGCGCGATGCCGCTGAGAACGTCGCCGAGTCGCTGACCAAGGGCATGCGCGTGATCGTGCAGGGCCGGCTCGTCCAGCGGTCCTTCGATACCCGCGAGGGTGAGCGCCGCACGGTCGTCGAGATGCAGGTCGATGAGGTCGGTCCTTCCATGCGTTACGCCACGGCCAAGGTCACCCGCGCCTCGCGCGGTGGTGGCGGTGGCTTCGGCGGCGGCAACCAGGGCGGTGGCAACCAGGGTGGCGGCTTCGGTGGCAACCAGGGCGGCGGCCAGCCTCAGCAGGCGGGCGCGTACAACGCCCCCGGTGGCGGCCAGGCTGACGACCCGTGGGCAACGGGTGGCACGAGCGCCTTCAACGACGAGCCCCCCTTCTAGACAAGACTGATCGCGACGGCCCAGCCGTCCACGTACATCGAGGAGCATCACCATGGCGAAGCCCGTACTTCGCAAGCCCAAGAAGAAGGCGAACCCGCTGAAGTCGGCGAAGATCGACAACGTCGACTACAAGGACACCGCGCTTCTTCGGAAGTTCGTCTCCGACCGCGGCAAGATCCGCGCGCGCCGCGTCACCGGCGTGTCCGTCCAGGAGCAGCGCCTGATCGCGAAGGCCGTCAAGAACGCCCGCGAGATGGCTCTGCTGCCGTACTCGAGCTCGGCTCGCTGAGGTCAGGGAGGCACACGATGGCAAAGTTGATCCTGACCCAGGAGATCTCCGGACTGGGCACCGCTGGCGACGTGGTCGACGTCAAGGACGGGTACGCCCGCAACTACCTGGTCCCCCGCGGCCTGGCCACGCGCTGGACCAAGGGCGGCCAGAAGCAGGTCGACCAGATCCAGGGCGCTCGTCGCGCCCGTCAGATCGCCACGATCGAAGAGGCGCACGACATCCGCGACCGGCTGCAGGCCGCGTCCGTCACCGTCACCGTGCGTGCCGGTGAGAGCGGTCGCCTGTTCGGTGCCGTGACCGCCAAGGACATCGCCGACGCCGTCAAGGCGTCCGGTGGTCCGGAGCTCGACCGCCGCAAGATCGAGGTCCCGACCCCGATCAAGTCGCTCGGCGAGCACAAGGTGCACGTCCGCCTGCACGAGGACGTCCGCGCGACGATTGACGTCAACGTCGTTCCGAGCCGCTGAGCCACGCGGTCGCTGATCGAACCCGAACGGCCCGGTCCCACTTCCGGTGGGACCGGGCCGTTCGATTGTGTCGCCTGGTGACGCGACGGAAGCGTCCGAGCCCGGGTCATCCGCCGGCGCCGAGTACCATCCAGCGGTCGCCGCGGGCACGCACGCCGGTCGTCACGGCGCGGGCGATCATGAACCCGCCGCCGAACGCCAGCCACAACCACGCCAGACCTGACACGCCTCCGGCGGCGAACACGTAGACCGCCCAGGCGAGCGGCAGGTAGACGATCAGGGTGGCGACCCCCGCCCACGCCAGGTAGCGGCCGTCTCCGGCGCCGATGAGCACGCCGTCGAGCACGAACACCCACCCCGCGACCGGCATGCAGGCACCGATGACGGCGAGCCCGACGGCGGCCGCGACGCGGACGTCGCCGTCCCCCGTGAACAGTGGCGCCAGCCACCAGCCCGCAGCCGCGAAGGCCACGCCGATGAGGGCACCCGCCCCGGTGCCCCACTGCAGGCAGCGGCGCAGCAGCGCGCGCACGTGGGCCGGGTCCCCGGCGCCGAGGGACTGGCCGACCAGTGCCTGTGCCGCGATGGCGAGGGCATCCAGAGCGAAGGCCGACAATCCCCACATCGCATACACGACCTGGTGGGCCGCCAGGGTGACGGCGCCGAGCGAGGTGGCGACGGCGATCGTGACGACGATCGCGCCGCGTAGCGTCAGCGTGCGGATCAGCAGCGGGATACCCGCCCGGGCGGACGCCGAGATCCCGGAGCCGTGGGGCCGCAGGTCGATGTCGTACCCGCGGGCGCGCTTGAGGACGACGGTGATGAGCCAGGCCGCCATGGCGGTCTGCGTGACCGCGGTGCCCAGCCCGGAGCCGGCGACGCCCATGCCGAGTCCATAGATGAACAGCGCGTTCAGGCCGATGTTCGTCACGGCTCCGGACGCGGCGACGACGAACGGTGTCCGGGTGTCCAACAGGCCGCGCAGCGTCCCCGTCGACGCCAGCACGAGCAGCATCCCGGGCAGGCCGGGGGCGGAGAAGCGCAGGTAGTCGACGGCGTGCGGGATGACCCCGGTCGGCGCGCCCGAGACGAGTGCGGGGGCGGCGGCCATCAGGCCGGCCGCGGTGACGACACCGAGGAGCAGCGCGAGCCACATGCCGTCGATGCCGGCCGAGACGCCTCCGGCGCGGTCACCCGCACCGACCCGTCGAGCGGTGGCCGCCGTGGTCGCGTACGCCAGGAAGACGAAGACACCGACGGCGGTGGTCAGGACCGTGGACGACAGGGACAGGCCGGCGAGCTGGGCGGTACCCAGGTGGCCGACCATCGCCGAGTCCACAAGGATGAACAGAGGCTCGGCAACCAGCGCACCCAGAGCCGGGACCCCGAGGGCGAGGATCTGCCGGTCGAGCGCTCGGCCCCGAAGGGCCCGTCCCTCAGGTGCTCCCTCAGGGTTGCCGACGGAGTCGGGCGTGTCATCCACCGATGTGCGTTCCTCTTTCCGTCCACAGTGTGTGCACGCCCGCTGCGAGGCAGAACCAGGCCGTTCCGGGAAATGCCACGGTTGTTACCCACAGAGTTTTCCCCCGGCTGTGCACAACCCTGTGGGCAGAGTCCACAGGGCGTCCACAGGATAGGCCCCATGGATGCACATCCCCAGTTCGATATCCCCCGCACGCCCGCCTAGTCTCACGTGGTCGCACGATGGACACCGGACCGGGTCGTCGGTGTGGGTGGTGACCGATAGACCAGGGTGAAGGAAGTCCCGAGGGGGTGGAGATCGGTTGACGATCACTGATGAGCGCACGGCCACGAACGGTCGCGAGGGGTTCGACCGCACCCCACCGCAGGACGTCGCCGCCGAGCAGAGCGTGCTGGGCGGCATGCTGTTGTCGAAGGATGCCATCGCCGACGTCGTCGAGGAGCTCCGCGGCAACGACTTCTACCGCCCTTCGCACGAGCTGGTCTACGACGCGATCCTCGACCTGTACGGCCGGGGCGAGCCGGCCGACGCCGTCACTGTCGCCGCCGAGCTGAGCAAGCGTGGCGAGATCGGTCGCATCGGCGGGGCGCCGTACCTGCACACCCTCATCTCGTCCGTCCCGACAGCCGCCAACGCCGGCTACTACGCGCGCATCGTCCGTGAGCAGGCCATCCTCCGGCGGCTTGTCGAGGCCGGAACGCGCATCGTCCAGCTGGGTTACTCCACCGAGGGTGGCGAGGTCGACTCCCTCGTGGACAACGCCCAGGCCGAGGTCTACGCCGTCACCGAACGGCGCACCAGTGAGGACTACGTCCCGCTGCGGGACACCATCAACCCGACGATGGAGGAGATCGAGTCCGCTGCCGACCGTGGCGAGGGCATGGTCGGCGTTCCCACCGGCTTCGCCGACCTGGATGCATTGACCAACGGTCTGCACCCAGGACAGATGGTCATCGTCGCGGCGCGGCCAGCAATGGGAAAGTCGACTTTCGCTCTGGACGTGTGCCGCTCGGCGTCGATCAAGAACAACCAGGCGTCGGTGATCTTTTCCCTGGAGATGGGCCGCACGGAAATCACCATGCGCCTTCTCTCCGCCGAGGCCCAGGTGCCGTTGCAGAACATGCGCAAAGGCAACATGCGCGAGGAAGACTGGACCCGCATGGCGACGGCCATGAGCAAGGTCTCCGACGCACCGCTGTTCATCGACGACAGCCCCAACATGTCGTTGATGGAGATCCGCGCGAAGTGCCGGCGGCTCAAGCAGAAGCACGACCTGAAACTCGTCGTTGTCGACTACCTGCAGCTGATGTCCTCGGGCAAGCGAGTCGAGTCCCGGCAGCAGGAGGTCTCCGAGTTCTCCCGTGCGCTGAAGCTCCTCGCCAAGGAGATCGAGGTACCCGTCATCGCCGTGGCGCAGCTCAACCGTGGACCGGAGCAGCGCACCGACAAGAAGCCGATGATGAGTGACCTTCGGGAAAGCGGCAGCCTCGAGCAGGATGCCGACATGGTGATGCTGCTGCACCGCGAGGACGCCTACGAGCGTGAGTCACCGCGCGCCGGCGAGGCTGACATCATCGTGGCCAAGCACCGTAACGGCCCCACCGACACGGTCGTCGTCGCGTTCCAGGGTCACTACTCGCGGTTCGTCGACATGGCGAGGTAGGGCTGCCAGGGTTCGCTTGCTCCTGCACTCGCGGGAGTTGCGGCCGCAATCTCTGCAATCCGGGCCGCTATCGAGCAGTGCGGCGAGACGACCGAACCGGGTACAAGCGCGCAGTTGTCCATTACTGTCCGGACATGAAGGGTCGGCGTTTCCTCGGCACGGTGGCCGCCGTGCTCGTGATAGCTGCCTGCGCCGATCCGGAAGGCGTGGCCGAGCCGCCTCGCGAGAGCAGCACCACGACGCAGCAGCCGGACGCCGCGGCGACCACCGCGGATCCGAGCCCGGTCGTCGAGACGAGCGAGGCGGCCACGACCGAGCCGCCGGCGCCGATCGGGCCGCAAGCATGCGGCACGGTGACCTCCGTGATCGGAGAAGAACTCACGGTCGAGATCGTCACGGGCGACGTCGCCTGCCCGTTCGCCGAAGACCTGCTCGACACGTACTACAACGACCCGCCGAGCCCGCCAGAGGGCAGCGGCGGGTACGTGACGATCGACGACTGGGAGTGCAACAGCTCCTCAAGCCAGGAGCCGGGCCACGCCTCGACCTGCCACGGTCCGGACAACGCCGTCGTCGTCACGCTGGTGTCAGGGGCGGAGCCGGGTGAGCGCAGCGAGGGGGGCGAAGGTCCCATCGGCCCGATCTGCTCCCAGATCGATGACCCCACACTCGAGCAGCTCTTCCCAGACGGCGAGTTCGACGAGGCACTCTGCCAGTCCTACATCGATGGCGAAAACTCGATCGGGTGAGCCGCGCGCGGCATTGGCGCGGCACTGCAGCTGGCGCTCAGCTCTGTCCGACCCCGACCCCGACCCCGACCCCGGCCCCGACCCCGACCCCGGCGCCGACGGCTCGCGGAGTCTCATGACCAAGGCGGCAACGCGTCGGCACTTGCCGCCCTTTCGGTGCTGTACCCCGGGGGCGGCCTCAAGAAGTCCAGCGTGGCCGTTGGAACTGTACGTACAGGTGAACCGCGTCTTGGATGATCTCGACGTGGGTGCATACCCGGCGCCGGTCGAGGAGGTTGCGCGCGCTGCATGTCTGCTGGGGTGATCCCATGCTCGCGGCGGTTTGCGCCGGGGTGTGGTCCGGCGGCCCTTCGAGTGTCAGGTCGCGGTAGCAGCCTCCCGATCCACAGAGCACTTCTTCGTGTGTGACTCTCACGTCGTCCGGCAGGTCAGGGACGTCCGAGCGTGGTGGTACGGCACCCTCATCGAGAATCAGCAAGAGGACCGGGGCGGCAAGGACGATGGCTGTGAGTGCGACGAGTGCAAGGGCTACCGCAGCAGGCGTTCGGCGGGGTGCCGACACCTTCGAGGTTGAGGGCATCTCACGAGATCCGGTCTCCCGTCGGGACGGGCGTTGTGAAGTGTGTCGCAGCAGTCGTCGGCCGAGCTGTCGTACATGCCGTCAACAGACTGACAGGTCGTCGTCCCATCATGTCGGTGGCGCGCGGCCGCGTCGCGGCAGCTATCTTCGCGCGAAGCGAGCATCGAGGGACGCGCCATGGCTTCCTCCTCGCGTGACACCAACGCCGACGACGACCACGACCCGAAGGACCGACGCTCGCGTTCGAGCGTTCCCAGGTCGGAGTGCTCGTCCGGCAGGCGGAGCACCACCTGGCGGAGATCGATGTCGCCATGAAGAGGCTGGACGCCGGCACGTATGGAGTGTGCGAGGACTGTGGCGCGGTGATCGGCGCGGGCAGGCTCGGTGCCAGGCCAGTGGCGTGCACCTGCAGGTGCGCGGCGTCGAGCCGACGGTGACCGGCTGACGCGCAGCGTCCCCCAACCCGGGCTACGTCGCCGGACGGCCTACGGGTGCAACCAGTCGGCTAACGTGTCGCCCATGCCCGGCGCCTGGCTCTCCGACACGCGTACGTCGTACGACACCGACGCCCCCGGCTACGCCGAAAAGGTGCGTGGCCTGCTCGACGACAAGCCGTATCTACGCGCGAGCCTGGGATTGTTCGCCGAGCTGGTGCGTGATGCCGGAGGCGGTCCAGTCGCCGACGTCGGCTGCGGGCCCGGCTACGTGACTGCATACCTCCGCGACCTCGGAGCGGATGCGTTCGGCATCGACCTCTCACCCGAGATGATCGCCATCGCGCGCCGCGACCACCCCGACCTGCCGTTCGAGGTCGGGACCATGACCGACCTCGACCTTGCCGACGACTCGGTTGCCGGGGTACTCGCGTTCTGGTCCGTCATCCACGTGCCAGACCACGCCGTACCCGGGGTGTTCGGCCAGTTCCGTCGAGTGCTGCGCGCCGGTGGTCCGCTGCTGGTCGGCTTTCACGTCGGTGACGAGACGCGACACGCGTCCGAGGGCTACACAGGGCGCCAGATCGACGTTGACAGCTACCACCGCCCGCCGCGCCAGGTCGCTGCCTGGCTTCGTGACGCTGGGTTCAGCGTGGAGGCCGAACTGGTCATGCGACCGGACGAGAGCGTCCCGGGAGCGATCATCTTCGCGCGGAGTCAGGCGTGAGGCGAGCGATGATCACCGCTCCGACGCCGGAAATGCTCTGGGAGAGGTCGGACCCGGACGCAGAGCTGCGCCGCCGCTTCGGCTTCGATGACGCCGACGCGGCGGCCGACTGGGCCGCCGATCTGCTCGCCGGCGAGTACGGGATCGAGGTTCGCGCCGTCGACAAGATGGTCATCAGTGCGCAGAACCTCATGGTCTGGGTGACCACCCCCGACGGACGGCTGATGATCAAGGTCTGCCGGCTGGCGGCGGCGCATGACTGGCTCGCATCCCGCGCCGCCATGGTTGGTTGGCTCGCCGACCGGGGCCAGCCGGTGGCCCGGCCGCTGGTGTCCGTCGGTGGCGATCGACAGCTGTTGCGGGACGGCAGATCCGTGGGGACCCAACCCGTCCTGCCCGGGACGCTGCTTGCGGCGACGGAACACGATCAGGTCTGCGCGGCTGGTCGCACGCTGGCGGCGCTGCACACTGAGCTCGCGGCCTGGCCGGACGCAGCGTGGCTCGAGAACGTCGGACCGGTGGCGGGCAGGCGCGGCGAGCTGTGGGCGCTGCCGGAGGAAGGAGCCAATGCGGTGCCCCGGGACCTGCGTGATCGGCTCGACCGGCGCATCGTCGAGCTACCCGAACCGACGGACCGGCAGCCCGTGCACACCGACTTTCGCGGCGCCAACCTCCTCTGGAACGGCACGGAGATCAGCGGCGTGCTCGACTTCGAGGAGGCCCGCCTCGACCTACCGGTCATCGACCTGGCCAACACCGTCTGCCTGCTCGGCACCTGGTACCACGACTGGCAGCCGATCTCGTCCGAGGCTCAACGGCTCCTCATCGACAGCTACACCGATCGCCGTCCCCTCACCGATGTCGAGCACGCCTGGCTTCCGCCCCTGATCGCCTGGGAGATGCTCGGCCTCGGCTGGTACGCCGAAGCCGACCGCTGGCTTCGAGATGCACGCTGAGTGTCCTGACGGCCCGTGGTCAGGTCGGGACAGGCGAAGGTGTCAGACAGGTCATGAAGTTCTGGATCGGCAGCCACCTTCCAGTCGAGCGTCCTGTCACAGAGCGACGTAGGGCTGCTCTGCGCCGTCGCGGGTGTTGTGGATGCTCCAATAGTGCTCGGCGATGGTGTCGGGCTGTGTGTCGGGGCCGCCGGAGCCGATCCAGGCGAAGATCGGGACGTGGGCGACGTACACCCCGGTGTCCGCAGTCGCCTGGTGGAGCTTCAGCGCATAGCTGCGCAGTGCACCGCTGCCGATGGTGGTCGTAGTGAACTCGGTGGGCCCGGCAAGTGGGTCCATGGATGTACCGCCGGTGGTGTAGAGGATGGTGCCGTTGCCGCGCTCGATCATGGCGGGCAACACCTGCTCGGTGGCCGCGATCCCGCCGTAGAGGTAGTAGTCGATCTGCGGCTGGATGTTTGTTCTGTCCGCCTCCAGCGGGGTCGAGTTGGTCAGGCCAGGGACGGGGGTGTGCGGGGCGGGCGAGTACTCCAGGACATCCACGGCTCCGAAGCGTTCCTTGATCCGGTCGAAGGCGGCGGCGACCGAGGTCGGGTCCATGACGTCGGCAGCGAAGCCGGCGGCTTCGATCCCGGCCTCGTTCACCTCAGTGGCGAGGGCGTCGAGCTTCTGTTGGGTCCGGGAGACGAGCGCGACGGAGAAGTCGTGGCTGCCGAAGGCCTTGGCGATGGACAGTCCGAGGCCGGATCCGGCCCCGACGATGGCGATGGTGGGCACAGCGGTATTCCTTTCGGGAGGATTGAGCCGTAGTCGTGGATTGGTGTGTGGTCGACGATCGGGTGTTTCATACTGGTAGTGCGGTTGCACACCGGACGAGAGGCAAATGGGATGGCGTCAGCGCGACGGATCACTGGTCCGTGCCAGGCATGGCCGGAGGACAGCGCCTTCATCCGCGAGGTGCTCGATCGCATCGGCGACAAGTGGACGGTGTTGATCATCAGCACCCTGAGCGCCGGCCCGCTGCGCTACTCCGACTTGCAGGCGAGCATCCCCGGGATCTCCCAGCGGATGCTGACCCAGACGCTCAAGCACCTCGAACGAGATGGACTGATCACGCGGACCGCGTACGCCGAGGTCCCACCGCGAGTGGAGTACGCGCTGACGGAACTGGGCCGCTCCCTGATGGATGCGGTGACGGCGATGGCTGGTTGGGCCGCCACCCACCACGGTGAGATCGCCAGCAACCGGGCCGCCAGCGAGCTGACCGGAGTCGGCCGAGGCAAGGCCACCGTCAGCGCGACGGCAGGCTGACACGTCGCTGCCGCTCATCGCTCCGTAACGCCGGCACGTCGCCCGCGGCGTTGCCTCGTTGCGGCTGGCGCGCACGCGGTCGGCGTCCTCGTTGCTCGCGAGGATCTCGCGGACTCGCCGCCCGTCCAGCCCAACCGACTCTGTGACGCCTGTGAGGGTGTCCGGGTCGTGGGGGTCGAGGGTGCCGGCGAAGAAGCCGTCCTGGACGGTGGAGAAGAACTCGAACCCGCGGTCCTGGTCGTCGGCGTACTGGACCACGCGGTGGAGGTCGAACGTGTTGGCGTTCAGGTGGTCCAGGTAGTACTCGAGCCCCTCCGCGCGCGCCATCGCCTGCATCTGGGGCTCGGCCCGGAGGACGTCGGCGGCGGTGCCGCCGTGCGTACGGATGTAGCTCTGCTCGTTCTTCTCCGGCTCATGCGGCGCGCCCGGCTCCCGCTCGAAGGACCGCATCACGATCTTGAACCGATCCGCGTCCGGACGCTGCGCGATCGCGGCCCGGAGGCGGTCCTTTCCGAGATCGCACCACGGGCAGCCCACGTCTGCCCACACCCCGATGACGACCTGCGACCCCTGGGACTGCGTGACCTGCTCGACCAACTTCTCCACCTCACTAGTAGTGCGTAACCTCATCGTGAGGGAGTAAAAGGAGGGGTACAAAAGGCACTTTGAAGTGCGTCAGCACGGCACGACGGGGCACGACACTCTCATCTGCGAAGAGTCGCCAAGCGGCGACGGATCCCTGCGAGTCGCGTCAGTATTGACGATGTGGATCGAGCCCGTGCCCGGCTTGAGGCGGAGCGTGAACAGACGCTCGGACGCTTGGCGACGCTGGCCGGCGACTTCGACGCCATGGTGGCGGCCTCGCGTGGCAGCAACGCCGACGACGAGCACGACCCCGAAGGGGCGACGATCGCCTTCGAGCGGTCCCAGGTCGGAGGGCTCGTCCGGCAGGCCCGACTCCACCTGGGGGAGATCGATGCCGCCATGGAGAGACTGGACGCCGGCACGTACGGAGTCTGCGAGAGCTGTGGAGGGGCGATCGGCGAGGCAAGACTCAGAGCCAGGCCCGTGGCGCGCACCTGCATCGAGTGCGCGGCCGGCGCGAGTCGGCGGAGATGAGCCTATGGGCGGAGATGAGCCTATGGTTGTCGTGCGGGCAGGCGTACTCTCGTCGAGGTGACTGCTCCCGCTGTGGCGACCGTGGGCGAGCTCCGGAACTCTGGGCACGTCCAGAAGACCCTGCGCGCCGAGATCCGCGACAACCTCCTGGCCGCCCTCCGAGAGGGCCGGGATCCCTGGCCGGGACTGCACGGCTTCGAGTCCACCGTCATCCCGCAGCTCGAACGCGCACTCATCGCCGGGCACGACATCGTGCTGCTCGGCGAGCGCGGGCAGGGCAAGACGCGCCTGCTGCGCACCATCGTCGGCCTGCTCGACGAGTGGTCCCCGGTGATCGAGGGCTCCGAGCTGGGTGAGCATCCCTACGAACCCATCACGACGGCGAGCCTGCGCCGCGCCGCCGAGCTGGGCGACGACCTGCCGATCCGGTGGCGCAGCCACGCGGAGCGGTACACCGAGAAGCTCGCCACCCCCGACACGAGCGTCGCCGACCTCATCGGTGACGTCGACCCCATGAAGGTCGCCGAGGGACGCAGCCTGGGCGATCCCGAGACGATTCACTACGGCCTCGTCCCGCGCAGCCACCGCGGAATCGTCGCCGTCAACGAGCTGCCCGACCTGGCCGAGCGCATCCAGGTTGCGATGCTCAACGTGATGGAGGAACGCGACATCCAGGTCCGCGGCTACGTCCTGCGGCTCCCGCTCGACGTGCTCGTGGTGGCCAGCGCCAATCCCGAGGATTACACGAACCGCGGACGCATCATCACGCCGCTCAAGGACCGGTTCGGCGCCGAGATCCGCACCCACTACCCGACCGAGCTGGCCGACGAGGTGGCCATCATCCGGCAGGAGGCCGAGCTGGTCGCCGACGTCCCCGACCACCTCGTCGAGACCCTGGCTCGCTTCACCCGCGCGCTGCGGGCGTCGAGCGCAGTGGACCAGCGCAGCGGCGTGAGCGCCCGCTTCCCCATCGCCGGGGCCGAGACCATCGCCGCAGCCGCGATCCACCGCGCGAGCCGGCAAGGGGAGGACCAGGCAGTGGCCCGGCCGGTCGATCTCGAGGCAGCCGTCGACGTGCTCGGCGGCAAGATCGAGTTCGAGTCGGGTGAGGAGGGCCGTGAGGACGCGATCCTCGACCACCTGCTGCGCACCGCGACCGCCGAGACCGTGGGAGCCCGCTTCAGAGGCGTCGACTTCACCGTCTTGGTGGAGGGCCTCGAGCACGGCGCCATGGTCACGACCGGGGAGCAGGTCAGCGCACGGGACTTCCTCGCCGGGCTGCCGATTCTGGGCGAGTCCGACCTCTACGACGAGATCTGCGCACGACTCGGGGCCTCCAACGACGGCCAGCGGGCCGGCGCCATCGAGCTGGCCCTCGAAGGCCTTTATCTCGCCCGCAAGGTCGGCAAGGAGAGCGTCGGGGGCGAGACGATCTATGGCTAGGGGCAACCGGCGGCTCACACGCGGTGCCCGCTATCGCAGGTACACCGGCGGGCCCGATCCGCTCGCCCCTCCCGTCGATATCTCCGAGGCGCTCGACGCCATCGGCGAGGACGTCATGGCCGGCTACTCGCCCGAGCGCGCGATGCGGGAGTTCCTGCGTCGGGGAGGCGAGGGACGTGCCGGCCTCGACGACCTGGCGCGCCGGGTCGCGGAGCGTCGGCGCGAGCTGACGAGCCGGCACAACCTCGACGGCACGCTGCAGGAGGCGAAGAAGCTTCTCGACCGGGCGGTGCTGGAGGAGCGCAAGCAGCTCGCGCGGGACGTCGACCTGGACGAGGGTGTGCGTGCACTCTCCGAGATGCAGCTCGACAGCCTGCCCGGCTCGATCGCGGCCGCCGTGAGCGAGCTGAACGACTACCGGTGGCAGAGCAGCCTGGCACGCCAGGACTTCGAGGCGATCAAGGACCTGCTCGGCCGAGAGGTCCTCGACCAGCGTTTCGCCGGGATGAAGCGCGCCCTCGAGAACGCGACCGACGAGGACAGGGCAGCGGTCAAGGAGATGGTCGACGACCTGGGCGAGCTCCTCGCGGCCCACCGGCGCGGCGAGGACACCTCACAACAGTTCGACGACTTCATGGCCAAGCACGGTGACTTCTTCCCCGAGGATCCGCAGACCATCGACGAGCTCATCGACGCGCTCGCCCAGCGCTCCGCGGCCGCCCAGCGGATGCTCAACTCGATGAGTCCGGAGCAACGCCAGGAGCTCGAGGCGCTCGCCCAGCAGGCATTCGGCTCACCCGAGCTGATGGAATCGCTCGGCCGGCTCGACGGCGAGCTCCAGGCATTGCGGCCCGGCGAGGACTGGACGGGCTCGAACAGCATGGACGGCGACGTCGGCCTCGGACTCGGTGACGGGACCGGCGTCTTTCAGGACCTCGCCGACCTCGATGAGCTGACCGAGCAGCTCTCGCAGTCCTACGCCGGCTCCAGCATGGACGACCTCGACCCCGACAAGCTGGCCCGCCAGCTGGGCGAGGACGCCGTCGCCGACGCCCGGGCCCTTCAACAGCTCGAGCAGGCCCTGCGCGACTCCGGGACGATGAAGCGCGCGCCCGACGGGCAGCTCAGGCTGACACCCAAGGCGATGCGCCGGCTCGGCAAGACGCTCCTGCGTGATGTCGCGGATCGGATGTCGGGACGAACGGGCAACCGCGACCTGAGCCGGGCCGGGACCGCGGGCGAGTTCTCCGGAGCCACGCGGGAGTGGGTCTTCGGCGACACCGAGCCGTGGGACGTGACCCGCACGGTCACGAACGCCATCACCCGGACCGCCGCCGCCGGCGGAGCCACCGGCGAGGGGGTGCGGATCGAGCTCGGTGACGTGGAGATACAGGAGACCGAGGCCCGCACCCAGGCCTGTGTGGCGCTGCTCGTCGACACGTCGTTCTCGATGGCGCTGGAGGGGCGCTGGGTGCCGATGAAGCGTACCGCTCTGGCGCTGCACACCCTGATCACGAGCCGTTTTCGCGGTGACGACCTGCTCCTCGTCGGGTTCGGCCGCCACGCGGCGGCCATGGAGATCGAGCAGCTCGTCGGACTCGACGCGATGTACGACAAGGGCACCAACCTGCACCACGCCCTGATGCTGGCCAACCGCCACTTCCGCCGGCAGCCCCGGGCTCAGCCGGTGCTTCTCGTCGTCACCGACGGTGAGCCGACCTCTCACCTCGAGCCCGACGGTGACGTCTACTTCAGCTACCCGCCGGAGCCGCTGACCGTGGCCCGCACCGTCCGGGAGCTCGACAGCTCGATGCGTCTGGGTGCCCAGACGACGTTCTTCCGGCTCGGTGACGATCCCGCCCTGGCTCGGTTCGTCGAGGCGATGGCCAAGCGGGTGGACGGCGCCGTGGTGGCTCCCGAGCTCGACGACCTCGGCGCCGCGGTCGTGGACTCCTATCTCGGCTCCAGGTGGCCCGGCGGCCGGTTCGATGCCCGCACTGCTACCTACGGCGACGTGTTCGGCGACAGGGGCTTCTGGACCGGCTGACCCCGCCCGTGGCCGAGCTTCCTGGTGGCGTCAGAAGGGTGGCCACGGGATCGCCGGCATCTCGCCCTGCGGAGCAGGGAACCGCGCGTTCGCCAGCAGCCGTTCGCACCGTGCCACCAGTGCCGCGATCTCGTCACCGGCCAGCAGGTCGACGAGGGTGTTGCCGAGCGCGCCGGTGAGGGCGCAGAGGACCCGTTCGACTCCCGCCAGCTCGTCGGGGCTCAGGTCCTGGTCCAGCCATCCCCACAGCACTGTCCGCAACTTGTGCTCCGTGTGAAAGGTCAGTCCGTGATCGATGCCGTGGCGGTGCCCGTCGGCCATCTCAAGCACGTGACCGCCCTTGCGGTCAGCGTTGTTCGTCACGACGTCGAAGACCGCCATCTGCCGCAGCACGGGGGAGTCTTCGTGGATGAGGGACACCGGGCGGCCCCGCGCGTCGAGCCCGTCGACGACGTGGCACCATCCCTCGGCGGGTAGGTCGTCGGCCGCCACCACGGCGAGAGCCGGTCGCGCCGGGTCTGGGTCGCGCCACAGCTGCACCATCCCGTGCCCGAGGGGCCCGTCGCGGAGCCAGGTCGGCGGTACCAGGTTCCAACCGAACGCCTCAGACAGGACGTATGCGGCAACCTCACGCCGAGCCAGGGTGCCGTCGGGGAAGTCCCACAGCGGCCGTTCACCGACAACGGGCTTGTAAACCACCTTCACGCCTGAGATGTGGCCCGCGAAGGTTGCGTTCGACGCGGTGGTGATCTGGCCCTCTATGGTGAGCTCACCGCTCGGGAGATCCCCGTGCGGGGCTGTCACGATAGGCCGTCTGCCCGTCGGCAGACGTGGCTGCCGGGGTCCATCGGCGCGTGGCAGACGGGGCAGACAGGTCGGCCCGCATTCACCACTTCATGGGTGCGCTGGGCGAAGGCACGGGCGGCGCCGACCGGGATCCGGACGATGAAGACTTCGTCCGGCTCCGACGCGTCCGGATCGCCCTCCTCCGCAGGGTCGGCCAGAGCCGCGGCCTCGATGACGATCTGGCTGCTCGACGGGTCCCAACCCAGGGTCAGCGTGCCGACGCGGAACTGCTCGTCCACCGGCTGGTCCAACGGCTCGTCGTCGGCGAGCGCCCCGGGCGACACGGCGGGCACGCTGAACGGGTTGTCCGGCCGGGCCATGAGCTCGTCGAGGACCTGGTCGATCCCCGCCGCGAGGGCGGCCGACTGCTCCTTCTCGAGGGCCACGCTGACCAGGTCGTCACGCGTCCGGGCCTGCAGGTAGAAGATGCGCGAGCCCGGCTCGCCCACGGTGCCGACGACGAACCGGTCGGGCCAGTCGAATGCGTGGACAAGAGGTGGCACCTCTCCATCGTAGGGGCGGGCGGCACGTCTTCAGGGCTGTGCGTGGGTGGGCACCTGTGGGACCTGCGGGCCCGCTCCGCCACCGACCTGTGCCTCGACCGCGCTGCCCTCCTTCAGCCAGGAGAGGTCTCCGGCGTCGGAGTTCGTGGCGAAGACCTCGGGCCGGTCGCTCGTGTACCGCACGATCGACAGCGATCCGGGATCGACGTGTATGCGCTGGAAGTCGTCGAGACGCATGCCGAAGGCGTCCGCCAGGATCGACTTGATGACGTCACCGTGGCTCACCGCCACCCACGTCGCTCCCGGGCCGTGCTCCGCCTCGAACGCGGCGTCGTGTCGGCGGACCGCGGCCGCGGCCCTGGACTGCATCGCCGCGAGTGACTCTCCGCCGGGAAACGCGGCCTGCGACGGCCGCTTCTGCACCGTCGACCACAGGGCTTCTTTGGCGAGGTCGGCGAGCCTGCGACCCTGCCACTCGCCGTAGTCGCACTCGGTGATCCCCGGTTCGACCGGGGTCACCGGGGAGCCGGTCTGGCGTTGGAGGATCGCCGTCGAGGTCTGCCGACAGCGCTCCAAAGGGCTCGAGACGACGGCGGTCAGCGGCACGGGTCGGAGGCGCTCAGCCATGCGGGCGGCCTGGTCCCGGCCGGTCTCGTCGAGCCCGACGTCGGTCCGGCCTGCCAGCACGCCGTCGGCGTTCGCGGTCGTGCGGCCGTGCCTGGCAAGGATGACGGTCGACATGCGTTTGACCCTAGACGAGAGACTCCAGGGAGTGTCTCCCGGCGCTTTCCGGCAGGAGCACGTTGGCGCCGACGGGCGCGTATGCACAGCACCGAGGACAGCGACCCGGTGTTCAGTATTGAGGACACGGACCGACCGCGGGGCCCGACCTGGGTCCAAGCTCTGACAGACGGCTCGGGCGTAAGGCGAGGCCGACCGACAACTTCGACGCCACGGAGCTGCCTCGTGAGCCCCATCGCCGATGACGAGCACTGGACCAGGTCAGCGGGCCGAACCGAGAGAGCGGCCAGCAGCACCAGGCGAAACGCGCGGCCGCCACCGCGCCTCGTGGCGCCGGGCGCGCTAGAAGAATATTCCGACGACAGCCTGGTAGGAGGCCCAGATGCCGATGCCACCTACGACGACCAGGGCTGCGGTGACCCACCACCGGTTGACGTACTGCGGCAGGACGAACCGGCTGCTGGAGGTCAGCACGATCACCGCGATGATGATGATCGGTGCGCCCAGTGCGGCCAGAGCATTGACCAGGATCGTGAGCTCCACAAACGAGGGCATGGCCGGTATGGAGAAAACCATCGGCAGCACCAGGAGGAACCCTCCTTGCAGCCACCGGAATGAAGCCTTCTTCTCGAATCCTTCGTCCGCAACCTCCGAAATCTTTTCTGCGCTCGAAAAGGTATGGGCTGCACCATCCAGCAAGAGCTTCGTCTGCCCGTAAGAGTACGCGGGAAATGTCGTGAAGGTGATGAAGAACAGGCCGATCCAGAACAGGATCTCGCCGAGCTGGCCGATCGTGTTGCCGAGCAGGCCCGCAAGGGCGCCGACGTTATCGATGACGCTCCCCGAGACGTCCGCCTCTGCAGCGGCGACCCAGATCGCGAGGTTGATCACGAGGATCACCATGATGCCGACAAAGAGATCGATCAGCTGAATCTTGCGGTGCTGTGGTGTGAGCCAGCCCTTGTCCTGCAGGAAGTAGTTGTACATCAAGTTGGTCGTCGAGCCCCCGACGCCGCCGATGAGCGCAGCGACGATGACAAGGCTCTCGACACCGCCCGTATTCTCCGGGACTTTGAAGGTCAGGCCCTCGACGAAGGCCACGGGGTCGAAGCCCTGGATTACCGCGACGGCGCCGAAGCTGACGAGCAGGATGACCGCTGCGGCGCGTGCAGAGAACTCAAGGGTCGCGTACTGCCGGCGCGAGTAGAGTAGGACCAGCGTGATGGCCACGAGGCCCACCACTGAAAAGAACAGACCCCATTCGGAGTCACCGGGTCGCCCGATGAGGTTGTAGAACGCGGTGCCAGCACCTTTGAGGATGTATGTCGCGTATCCGAATCCGAGGATGAACGCACACAAGCCCACGATGAACGGAAGTGGCCGCCAGATCCTGCGAAACCCTTCCATGATCGAGCTGCTCGAGCTGTTGTTGCACAAGACGTACTTCGCGATCGCGGAGACGAAGACGTAGCGCGCGAGCAACGACAGGACCAGCGCCCACATCAGGGCGTAGCCGTAGTCCGCGCCGGAAACCGATGAGGCGACGAGGTCGCCGGCGCTCATCCACGCCAGCGCCATCACGACACCGGGGCCTAGGGCGCGCAGATGGCCGGCAAATCCTTCGGGTACTGCGGCTGCCTGAACTTTGGGCGCGGTGGTTACCATGCCAGATCACTACTCCTCGTTGAGTGCTGCTCCGGATCGGGTTTGCTGCGGTCTGGTCCTCTACTGGCTCAGCTGGCGCTCAGCGCCACTGGGGGTCGTCGAGGGCTGAGGCGAGTCGCCGGCGAGGTGTGATCGCAGAAAGCGAGCCCAGCTCGACACGTGTGTGCGCATCGCGTGCTCAGCTCCGCCGGGGTCGCCGCGACTGATGGCTCTCGCGATGGTCAGGTGCTCCTCCGCGGCTCGCCGTGCCCCGGAAGGCGAGGCGTGCCCGTAGGTCAGGCGACGACACAGTCTCACTCGGTCGTGGATGGTCGAGGTGAGCTCGATGACGGTGGCGTTCCGGCTGCCCTTGATGACGGCATCGTGGAAGTCGTTCCCCAGCTCGGACTCCTCGGCCGGGTCCATGCGGATCGCCCCGTCGACCAAACCTTCGAACTGCACGATGAACGGCGCGAGGTAGGCGTCGTCGACCCGTTCCGCGGCAAGCCGGGCCGCCATCCCCTCGAGCGCCTCGCGCGCCTCGTAGAGGCTTTGCATGTTCTCCGCGCTGAACCGACGGACCTGGGCGCCTCGCTTGGCGGCTATGGTGACGAGGCCGTCCCGTTCCAGTTGCGAGAGTGCCTCGCGAACAGGCACCCGGCTCACGGCGAGCTCTTCGGCTATCACCCGCTCGGGCATGGGGTCCCCGGGCTCGTAACGACCGCTGAGGATTCGCGAACGGAGCTCCTGACGGATGGCCTCGTACTTGCGAGTACCCCTCCGGCCAGCGTCGTGCTTGGCGGATGTCATCGTCGAGCCTTCCAGTGGTATACCGATGAACCGGTATGGTATACCAGAGGCAAGTCGAGTCAAGGCTTCGAGATCGACGGATCGATGCGTGGAGGAGCGGGCTTGCCGTCTGCAGCACTCTGCGCCCTGGCACTGCGTGAGATCAGATGCCCGTCAGCCGACCCCGCTTCCACAGGAGGGTCCTTGCCAGCTCGCAACCCGTACGACGGTTACTGAAAGAGGGAACCATGGAACATCTCGGCAAGTACGACACCATCGTGGTCGGCGCCGGAGTAACGGGGATCGTCGCCTCCGTCGCCGCAGCCCGTGCCGGCGCACGTACCCTGCTCGTGGAAAGTAGTGGGATTCTCGGCGGCCTCATCACAGGTGGTCGCCTGACCAAGCCGACCGGCATCGTGCAGCCGGGCGTGTACCTGGACCTGATCGAACGGGCCGCCCACTATGGAGGCGCTGACCCGGCTGTCCAGACCTCGCACTGGGGCACCTACAGCGGGGTGTTCGACACCGAGGTGATGCAGCGCGTCATCATCGAGACTCTGGAGGAAGCTGGAGTAGAGGTCCTGCTGTTCGCCCATGTCACCGGCGTCCTCCGTGAAGGTCACCAAGTTTGCGGGGTCGAGCTGCACACCAAAGCCGGACCGTACGTGGCCACCGCCACGACGGTGATCGACGCGAGCGGTGACGGTGACGTCGCGGCTCTGGCCGGTGCCGGCTTCATGTACGGGCGCCCAGGCGACGGGCATGTACAGCCCATGACAAGCTACTTCCGCATCTTGAATGTCCAGTTCTCCGAACTGGCTCAAGACTGTCTCGATCACCCGGATGACATCCGTGAGCTGGTGATCCCGGAGGGCGCTGGTCGAGACAACGACGACTACGTCCTGAAGTTCTACATGGCCGGGTTCGAGCAGCGCATCGTGGACGCACGTCGTGACGGATTCGAGTGGATCATTCCCAAGGCGCACCTGCACATGAAGGCCGGGCTCCTGCCGGGCGAGCTCAACGTGAACGCCACTCGGGTACAAGGCAACGCCCTCGACCCGCGGACTCGCACAAGAGCAGCGATCGAGGTGCGGAAGCAGGCCTACTGCGCATTCGACTTCCTGAAGCGTTACGTGCGTGGCATGGAGTCGGCGATCTTCCTCGACGTCGCCCCGGTTCTCGGCGTTCGCGAGACCCGGCGCATCGAGGGCGACTACGTGCTCACGGAGGACGACGTCCGGTCGGAAGCGAGGTTCGACGATGCCATCGGGCTGTCGAACGCCCCCCTTGATATTCACGAGCCGGGCGGCGAAGGCGGTGCGATGATCGGTGTCGGCAGCGGTTACGGTATTCCCTACCGTTGCCTGCTACCCCAGGGAGTCGAAGGGTTGTTGGTTGCCGGTCGGTGCTTGTCTGTCGACTCAGGCGCCTTTGCTTCCACCCGCAACACGCCGGCGTGCGCCATCACCGCCCAGGCAGCCGGCATCGCCGCGGCAGAATGCGCGCGACGAGACATCACCCCCCGAGAGTTGCGCCCGGAGATCGTGCAGGACGCGCTCACCGCGGTCGGCGTCTCGCTCGGAAGCCATGTGTCCGACCGTGCCGCCGTCGTCATGACGTCATGACCCGCCGCGCCGCGCGGGAGGCGGTCGAGCTCTGGATGCCGCCGCCTGTCAGGGCGTCAGGACCGTAGTGGCGGGTCTGCCACTACTACCCGCTCCTCGCCAGGACGAGCACGCGCCGCACCGGCGGCGAACGCCGCGACCACGAGCAGCGCGACCACGACGAACATCGCCGCCCGCAGCCCGGCGTGCTCGCCGAGGAAGCCGAGGAGCGGCGGCCCGACGAGGAACGCCAGGTAACCGCTGGTCGCAACCGCGCTCACGCGCTCGGAGGCCCGTTCGGGGTCGTCGCCGGCGGCGGAGATGGCAACCGGGAAGCCGAGGGACGCACCCAGACCCCACAGCGCCACGGCCGCTCCGGCCAGGACGGGGCTGGGGGAGAGGATCACGATCACGATGCCGATGATCGCGAGCACCGCGCTCGTGCGCAGCACCGGGGCGCGACCGAAGCGGACCACGATCGGCCCGCCGGCGAAGCGCCCGACGGTCATCGCCGCAGCGAAGCCGGCGTAGACCAGGGAGCCGCTCGTCGCCGAGACGCCGTGCCCGTCCACCATCAGCAGCGGCAGCCAGTCATTCGCGGCACCCTCGGCGAATGCCATGGCCAGCACGACGGCGCCGATGAGGATCAGCCGCCGGTCGCGCCAGACGCTCGGACCGGACTTGCGTGGCCTGCCGTCGGCGGCCGCCGTGACCGGGGCCCGTCCGGTCCCTGCAGGGAGGCCAGGCAGCGCCCACATCGCCAGACCGCTCATGACGAGTGCGACGACCAGGAGGTGCCACGACGGCGGGAACGCGACATTGGTCAGGGCGATACCCGCCAAGGCGCCAAGGACCGTGCCGAGGCTGAAGCTGCCGTGCAGCACGGGCAGCACGGGCCGGTCGGTCTCCCGCTCGACGGCGGCGCCCTCGATGTTGAGGCCGATCTCGCCGAGCCCGCCGCCCAGCCCGAAGGCCAGCAGGCCGGCGAACGCTCCCGCCGTCGACGTCCCTGCGGCGGAGAGACCGACGACGGCGGTCCCGACCAGGATGGCCAGCGTCCCGGCGATCACCACTGGCCGGGCACCCCAACGGCGCACCAACGAGCCGGCGGCCGTCACGCCCACCATGGACCCGACCGAGAGGTCGAAGAGGATCAGACCCATCTGTGCGGTGGACGCCTCGAGCGCGTCCCGGACTGCCGGCGTCCGCGTCACCCACGAGGAAAGCCCCAGGCCGACGAGCAACGTCAGCGCGAACAACGAGAGGCGACGACGTCGCATGGCGGCCACCCGGGCGATGGTACCCATATGTACGATCGTACGCATGAGCGACCAGCCGCTGAGCACCGACGCCGCGATGCGCACGTACTTCGCGGACGACCCGCGAACCAACTACGAGCGCATGCGCGCCGGTGAGCTCTACCTCTCCGACGACCCGGCGATCCTCGAGGAGCAGACAAGGGCCGTCCGCCTCGCCGCCCGGTTCGACGCCGCCTACCGCGAGGACCCCGAGCGCGCCCAGCAGATCGCTCGAGGGCTCTTCGGATCGCTGGACACCACGGCCTTCGTGCGCGCCCCGGTCTACGTCGACTACGGCAGCAACGTCACGATCGGCGCGCGCACCTTCATCAACTACGGCCTCACCGCCGCCGACGTCGCCACCATCACCATCGGCGCGGACTGCCAGATCGGCCCGCACGTGCAGCTGCTGACCCCGACGCACCCGGCGGACCCCCGGATGCGACGGGACAAGCTCGAGGCCGCGGAACAGATCACCCTCGGTGACAACGTCTGGCTCGGCGGCGGAGTCATCGTCTGCCCGGGCGTGACCATCGGCGAGAACTCCGTGATCGGGGCCGGTGCGGTCGTCACCCGCGACATCCGGGCCAACGTCCTTGCCGTCGGCAACCCTGCCCGCGTGGTCCGGGAGATCTAGTCCCATGCCCCCTTCCTCCGGGCGTCACGCCGACGATGTGCCGCGATCGAGCCGACGCACGCGCCGTCACGACCCCGAGCGGCGCGACCGCATCATCGGCGCCTGCCTCGAGGTGATCGCCGACGTCGGCGTCTCCGGGACGTCGCACCGCCGGGTCGCCGCGGCCGCGGACGTCCCGCTGGGGTCGATGACCTACCACTTCGGCGGCCGGGACGAGCTGCTGCACGAGGCGTTCGCGCGTTTCGCCGCCTCCGTCGCGGACCAGTTCGAGCACCGCATGGCCGGAGCGCTCGACCGCGAGGCCGCCGTCGAGGCGGTAGTGCAGATGATCGATCACGACCTGTTCGCCACCCAGCGCGACCTCGTCCTCACTCACGAGCTCTACGTCCTTGCCGCCCGCGACCCCGCCTACCGCACCCTGACCAACTGGTGGATGGGCAGCAGCCGTGCCGCACTCGAGCGGCACTTCGACCCGACGACGAGCCGGCTCCTCGACGCCCTGATCGAAGGGTTGACGATCCACCGCGCCCTGGACACCCAGCCACGCGACGAGGCCGACACGAGGGACGCGGTACGCCGCATCACTCGCGAATGCCCACCGTGACGGCCGAACCTGCGAGAGCACAGGTCACGCATCGCCGGTGAGGCCGCGCAGGGCCGAGCGGGCGTCAGCCTCGGGGCTAGGCCTCGCCCACGTGTCGCGCAGCGCCTCGAGGACCGCGTCGGTGGCGGGGCCATGGTGACGGCGGGGGTGGGTGATGACGTGGACGTCGCAGTCGGGCAGCGCTGGGGCGTCGAGTGCTTGCAGCGCCCCGGAGTCGATCTCCTCGGTGGCGGTGAGCACCGGGAGCGCCGTCCAGCCGAGGCCCGCGGCGACGCAGCGCTTGATGGCCTCGACGCTTCCGAAGCGTGAGCGTCTGCCAGGTTTCTCGCCGGTCTCGGTGAGGTGACGAGCGACGTCGTCGCTGTAGCCGCAGCCCTCTTCGATGAGGAGGGCGTCTCTGCGCGCGAGCTCCGCCCAGCTGGTGGCGTTCGAGACGGCAGCCAGTGCCGGGTGATCCAGGACAGCCAGCGGTTCCGCGCCGAGGCGCTCGGCGGCGAGCTCGCCCGGCGCGAGCCGCGGTTCCATGCACAACCCCACATCGACCGCACCGCGGCGGACCGCGTCCAGGCACGCCGTCATCCCGCCGGGCGCGACCCAGACCTGGACGTCGGGCTCACTGGCCCGCACGGCGGTGATGACGGCGGGGAGCCGGTAGGTGCACAGCGACTCGGGGGCCATCACGCGCACCGTGCCGATCGGGCGGGTGCCGTGCTGAGTGGTGTCGCGCAGGCGGTCCTCGGCGGCGAGCAGCTCCTCGGCGCGGGGGACCAGTCGGTGGCCGGTGTCGGTCAGTCGCACGCCGCTGGACAGTCGGTCCAGGAGCCGGGCGCCCAGCTGACGTTCGAGCTTCTGCACATGGCTGGTCACCGTGGACTGCGTGAAGCCCAGCTCGCCGGCGGCGTCGGTGAAGCTGGAGAACCGCGCGACGGCGAGAAAGCTCCGCAGCAACCTCGTATCCATCAGCAGCCGCCGTGCCCGGCCCGCGATCGCGCTTCCCGATCGCGATCATCTGAATTCATCGTTGGACACGATACCTCTGTTGCCTCCACAGTGGCACGCATGCGCCGGGCGTTCCCAGAACGACAGGATCACGACGGTCCGGCTGTGTCGGCTGGAGCGGGTGGCGCCGGCAGGCTGACCGCGCTGCTGGCGGTGACGTTCCTGGCCTTCGTCAACTACGCCGCGATGCTGCCCGTCGTCCCGATGTGGGCGTCCGTCGCCGGTGCGGCCAGCCTGTCGGTCGGCATGACGACCGGGTCAATGATGGCCGCCACCGTCCTGACGCAGCTCACCGCGCCCTGGTTGTTCCGGCTCTTGCGTCTGCGGCCGATGATGATCCTCGGAGCCGTGCTGCTCGCGGTCCCGACACCGGCCTACCTCCTCTCGGGGGACATGTCCTGGATCCTGACGATCACCGTGGTCCGGGGTGTGGGCTTCGCCCTGGTGGTGATGGCCGGCGCCACCTTGGTCGCGGACCTGGCCGGACCGGGCCGGCTGTCCTCATCGGCCTCGCTCTACGGGGCAGCCGCCGCACTGCCGAACCTCGGCGCGCTGGCCGGCGGGGTGTGGGTCGCCCAGACCTGGGGGTTCCCCGTCGTCTTCTGGGTCGCAGGCGTGGCCGCCCTGCTGGCGGCAGCCTGTGCGAGAGCGCTGCCGGGCACTGCCCGCGGCGCCTTCGCTCTCGCCGCGCTCGCCGACCTGCGCCGCGTCGTGGCACCCGTTGGGCTGTTCCTGCTGACCGCCGCGGCGTTCGGGGCCGCCACCACGTTCCTGCCCCTCGCGGGCCCCGGCGCCGCTGAGGCGTCAGTGGCGTTGCTCGTTGCCTCGGTCGCGCTGCTGCTGGGCAGGCTCGGCTCGGGTGTCGTCGGCGACCGCGTCCGCGCTGGCCGCATGCTGGTCCCCACCGTGCTGCTCGCGGCGGCCGGCCTGGCGACCCTTGCCGCGGCTCTGCGGCTCAGCCCGGCCCTGCTGCCGGTGGGTGCCGCCATGCTCGGTGCGGGTTTCGGTGCCTGCCAGAACGACTCCTTCGTCACCACCGTCCAGCGACTCGGCCCCACCCGGACAGCACCGGCCAGCACCGTGTGGAACGCCGCCTACGACGGCGGGCTCGGGCTCGGTGCCGTCGTGCTCGGCTGGGTGATCGGCGGCGCCGGTTACGGCTCGGCATTCCTCGTGATGGCTCTGTCGATCACGGGGCTGGCCCTGACGATCCGGCTAGCGGGGAGCCGCCGGAGCCAGAGGTAGGCCCTTGAGCCACTCAGGAAGCGGGCCGGCTCCCGCCGGTGCCGTGGCGCAGTCCGTCGACGAGGAGCGCGACCATGCGCCGACTGTGCGCGGCTCCCTCGCCGCTCATCGGCATGCAGAGCTTGGAGACGGCATACAGGAGGTCCTTGGCGCTGATGTCGTCGCAGATCTCGCCGTTCGCTCGTGCCGCGTCGAGCAGCGATCCCAGGGCGGGCCCGAGTCGTTGCATGAAGTAGTCCGGGAGGGCCGCGAACGCGGGGTCGCCGGAGTGCAGGGCTGACGCGAGTCCCTGTTTGGTCGCGAGAAACTCGGTATACCGGTGGAGCCACTTCTCGAGCGCCACTCCGGATTCGTTCGCCGCGGCCAGTTCCGGGGCTGCGTCGGCGCAGGCGTCGACCTCGCGTTGGAACACGGCCTTGACGAGGTCCGAGCGCTGGGGGAAGTGCCGGTACAGGGTCCCCACGCCGACACCGGCCAGGTCGGCGATCTGCTTCGCGGGGGCGTCCACTCCTGAGGTGGCGAACGTGGTTGTGGCTGCTTCGAGGAGTGAGTCGATGTTGCGCCGGGCGTCGGCGCGCAGCCGTCTCGGCGCGCGCTCGGCGCCGTCCGGAACTGCCGAGCCGGTCGCTTCGGTACCGGTGCTCGCTGTGTTGTCAGTCACGTCCAGGGCCTTCCTTGCTATCCGGAACGCCCTTCCGTATAGTTCTGGAAGAGCGTTCCGCTTCACTTCAGCGTACGCCATCGAAGGAGCGCTCACCACACCTCGGCCACAAACCTCAGGAGAAGTGATGCAGTACCGCACCCTCGGCCGGACCGGCTTCAAGGTCAGCCCGTACGCCCTCGGCGCCATGATGTTCGGTGCCATCGGCAATCCCGACCACGACGACTCGATCCGCATCATCCACAAGGCGCTGGACGCGGGGATCAACTTCATCGACACCGCCGACGCGTACTCCCACGGTGAGTCGGAGCAGATCGTCGGGAAGGCCCTCAAGGGCCGCCGTGGCGACGTCGTGCTCGCCACCAAGGCAGGGCTCCCGATGAGCGAGGACCCGAACCACAAGGGTGCCTCCGGGCGGTGGCTGGTCCGGGCGTTGGAGGACTCGCTGCGCCGGCTGGACACCGACCACGTCGACCTTTTCCAGATCCATCGACCTGACCCGGAGACCGACATCGAGGAGACGCTCTCGGCGCTGACCGACCTGGTGCGTGCCGGCAAGGTTCGAGCCATCGGGACGTCCTCCATGCCCGCCTCGGACGTGGTCCAGGCGCAGTGGGTCTCCGAGCGGCGCGGGCTGGCCCGGTTCCGAACCGAGCAGCCGCCGTACTCCATCCTCGACCGCGGCGCCGAACGTGAGGTCCTGCCCGTCGCCCAGCAGTACGGCATGGGCACCCTGGTCTACAGCCCGCTGGCAGGCGGCATGCTCACCGGCCGCTACCGCACGGGAAAGCGGACCGACACCCACCGGTCCCAGTACGGGTTCAAGCACCTGGCCGACGAACGGCGACTCGACGCCGTCGAGCAGCTCATCCCCGTCGCCCAGGACGCCGGGATCCCGCTGACCCATCTCGCCATGGCCTTCGCCATCGCCCACCCAGGCGTCACCTCCGCGCTCATCGGACCGCGGACGATGGACCACCTCGACAGCACGCTCGCCGGCCTGGACGTCACCCTCAGCGACGAGACGCTCGATCGCATCGACCAGATCGTCCCGCCCGGCACCGAGATCGGACGGCTCGACATGGCCTACAACCCGCCCGCCATCGAGCAGGCCGGCCTCCGCCGTCGGCCCGCCGAGTGGCGTTCGGCCGCCTGAGCCGCGGGCGCCCTCCCATCGCCTTCGGTACCGAGGGGCACACCCGGCCAAGCCGGCACGGTTCACCATGCATGAACCGTGGGTCGGCACGCCTCGAGCGGTCCTAGAGTGGCGGCATGGTGGCGATTCCGGACGTGATGAAGGCGGTGCAGCTCATCGGCCACGGCGGGCTGGACCAGCTCGTCTATCGCGATGACGTACCCACGCCACGGGCGTCGGCGGGCGAAGTGCTGATCGACGTGCACGCGTGCGGCATGAACAACACGGACGTGTGGGTCCGCGAGGGAGCCTACGGGACCGAGACCGCCCCGGAGTCGATCTCCACGTGGCGACGCGGTCGGTCCACACTGACCTTCCCCCGCATCCAGGGCGCCGACACGGTCGGCCGCATCGTCGACGTCGGCGCGGGCGTGCCGGACGAGCGGGTCGGCCAACGCGTGATGGTGGACTTCAGCATCTACAACCGTCCCGAGGGCGACGAGAGCCTGGCTGACATCGACTACATCGGGCACGGCCGCGACGGCGGATACGCCGAGTACGTGGCCGTGCCGGCCGAGAACGCCTACGAGATCACCGCCGACATCACCGACGCCGAGCTGGCCACCTTCTGCTGCGCGTACCTGACGGCGGAACAGATGCTGGACCGCGCCCAGCTCGTCGGGGGGGAGCGGATCCTGGTGACCGGGGCCTCCGGCGGGGTGGGGTCGGCGATCGTCCAGCTGGCGCGCGTACGCGGCGCCATCCCGTACGCCGTCTCCAGCCCGGGCAAGGAAGCGGCACTGCGGGAGATCGGCGCCGAGGACGTCGTCCTGCGGGACACGCCCGAGCTGGTCGCCGATGTCGAACGGGTGGTCGACGGGCCGGTCGACGTGGTCGCCGATCTCGTGGCCGGCCCGATGTTCAACGATCTGCTCCGTATCCTCCGGCCGGAGGGTCGCTACACGACGGCGGGCGCCATCGCTGGACCGGTGGTCGAGCTGGACCTGCGCACCATGTACCTCAAGCACCTGGAGCTGCACGGATCCTCCCAGGGAACGCGGACCGCCTTCCGCCGCCTGGTTCGCTACATCGAGAACGGCGACATCCGGCCGTTGCTCGACAAGACCTTCCCACTCTCCGACTTCCACGAGGCTCAAAGGACGTTCATGGCGAAGACCTACATCGGGAAGCTTGTCGTCGTCCCCGACCGGCACTGGGACAGCGTGGGAGCCCTTCATGCCGCATCGTGAACGCACCCTGGAGCTGATCGACACCCAGTCCGGCGGCGACGTGAGCCGCATCGTCACCTCCGGCGTCGAACCGCTGCCGGGGACGACGGTTCTCGAGAAGGCCCGCTACCTGCAGCGCGACGGGGACGGCCTGCGGCGGCTGCTGCTCTCCGAGCCGTACGGCGACCCGGCGATGTCTGTCGATCTGATCGTCGAGCCGTCCCATCCCGAGGCGCAGGCGGGCTACATCATCATGGAAGCGATGGGCTACCCGCTGTACTCGGGCTCGAACACGATCTGCACCGCCACGGCTCTGCTGCAGAGCGGGACGATCCCCATGCAGGAGGGGCTGCAGAGCGTCGTTCTCGAGTCGCCCGCTGGTCTGGCTCGGATCACCGCACGCGTGATCGGCGGCCGGGTCCGGTCGATCACCACGCAGGGCGAACCCGCGTACGTGTCCGACGAAGGGCTGACCGTGGAGGTGCCGCACTACGGCCAGGTGCGGTTCGACCTGGTCTGGAGCGGCGCGTACTACGCCATGATCGACGCGTCTCGTCACGGCTTCGGCATCGGACCCGAGGACCAGATCGCGCTGACGGCCTTGGGCGACGCATTCGTCCGCGCCGCCCAGACCGGGCTCCGGCAGGAGCATCCGGAACTGGGTGACGTCGGCCCGCTCTCGTTCGTCCACTTCGCGGGGCCGATCCGCGACGTCGGCGAGGGGCGGTTGGAGTCGCCCTCGGCGACCTACGTCCATCCCGGCGTGCTCTGCCGCAGCCCCACCGGGACCGGCACCTCGGCACGTCTCGCGCTGATGGCCCGGCGTGGCCAGATCCGCGAGGGAGAGTCGCTGGAAACGGTCTCACCACGGGGGAGCCGCTTCGTCGGGACCGTGATGGGCCAAGCGAAGGTGGGCGACTACACGGCGCTGCACTCGACCATCACCGGCGGCGCCAAGATGATGGCGCACTCGCGGATCACGGTCGACCTGGACGACCCGCTGGTGGACGCCTCGGACCTGGAGCACGTGCTGTCGGCCCTCCCCGCTCTCTGACGGCAGGTCCTGGTCGTCGTCACCGCTCTGCCAAGATGGCGGCAATGCCTAGCACCGCACCGTGACGACAGGGAGCACCAGCGCGTGAACAAGCAAGCGATCATCGTCCGAGGCGGCTGGGAGGGGCACCAGCCCGAGGCCGCCACCGACCTCTTCCTGCCATTCCTCGCCGACAGCGGGTTCGACTACGAGATCTTCGACTCGCCGGCTGTCTACGCCGACGCCGACCGGATGGCGACGACCGACCTGATCGTCCAGTGCGTGACCATGTCGACCATCGAGAAGGACCAGGTCCTCGGCCTGCGCGCGGCGATCGAGGCGGGCACCGGCTTCGCCGGTTGGCACGGCGGCATCGCGGACTCCTTCCGCGCCAGCGACGACTACCTCCACCTGATGGGGGCCCAGTTCGCCACCCACCCGGGCAAGCACCCCCACGAGCGGGTCGGCGAGCAGTCCGACAACTACCTCCCCCACCGCATCGACATCCTCCCGGAGGCGGCCGACCACCCGATCACGCGCGGCATCGAGAGCTTCGACCTCGACACCGAGCAGTACTGGGTACTGACCGACGACCTCCTCGACGTCCTCGCGACGACGACCCTGCCCAGCCGCGAGTTCGACCCCTGGCACGGCCGGGCCACCTGCCCTGCGGTCTGGACGCGCCGGTGGGGCCGCGGGCGCATCTTCGTCAGCACACCCGGTCACCGCGTCGAGGTCCTCGAGCACCCCAGCGTCCGCACCATCATCGAGAGGGGCATGCTGTGGGCCAGCCGCTGAACGTCGGCCTCGTCGGCGCCGGGCACATCAGCGGCCAGTACCTGGAGACGTTGGACCGCCTGGACGACCTCCGGCTGGTCGCGGTCGCCGACCTCGACCTCGACCGTGCGCGGGCGGTCGCCGAGCCACGTGACGCCGCCGGGACGAGCGTCGACGAGCTCCTCGCCCGCGATGACGTCGACGCCATCATCAACCTCACGGTGCCGACCGCACACGCCGACATCTCGCTCGCGGCGATCGCCGCCGGCAAGGGCGTCTACGTCGAGAAGCCGCTGGCCGCCACGACGACGGAAGGCCGGGGCATGCTCGACGCCGCGTCGGCCGCGGGGGCGGTGCTCGGCGCCGCCCCGGACACCGTGCTCGGCACCGGCATCCAGACCGCGCGGGCCGCCGTCGACTCCGGGCTCGTCGGGACTCCGGTGAGTGCGACGGCGACGATGGTGACGCCGGGCCACGAGCGGTGGCATCCTTCTCCCGACTTCTACTACCAACCGGGTGGCGGCCCGCTGCTCGACATGGGCCCGTACTACGTCACCTCGCTCGTCACGCTCCTCGGTCCGGTCGTCAGCGTGATCGGCGCGGCGAGCGCCCTGCGCGACGAGCGCGTGATCGGGAAGGGACCGCGGTCCGGCGAACGCATCACCGTCTCGACGCCGAGCCACGTCACCGGTGCCCTCGTGCATGCCTCGGGGGCGATCTCGACGCTTCTGATGAGCTTCGACGCGACCGCGACGCGGGCGGCCAACATCGAGGTGCACGGCACGGAGGGCACCCTCGGCGTGCCCGATCCGAACCGTTTCGCCGGACCCGTCTGGCTGACCACGGCACCGAACTCGCCGTGGCGGGAGCTGCCGCCCTCCGCGGGCTACCGCGGTGCGGCCCGCGGCTACGGGCTGGCCGACCTGCACTGGTCGGGGGCGTTCGCCTCCGATCCGTCGGCCGGGAGGGCACAGGGCAAGCTCGCCTTCCACGTGCTCGAGACCATGGAGGCGGTGCTCGAGTCAGCGCGCGAAGGCTGCGCGGTCCAGGTCGTCAGCACCGTCGAACGACCTTCCGCGGTCCCGCTCGACGAACGCTGACCGAGGGCATCGAGGTCGCCGTGCCGGTGTTCCCGCTGAGCGGGACCGGCGCGACCAAGCAGGGATGATCAGGCCGGACGGTCCGGCTGCTCGACGGCGACCCTGCGTCGGGGGACCTCACGCGCACGTCTCGCACTCGATGACCTTGCGCGCGACCGGGGTCTCGCGCAGGACCGGCGTGGTCTCGCGCAGGACCGGCGTGCCGACCGCCTGCCGGCCCGCACCCGCTCGCTGCCAGACCTCACGAGCGGCGCGAAGGAGCCCGTTCTCGGGACGTGCCGGGCGGATCCGGCCCGTGCCGTTGCAGGCCGAGCAGATCTCGGCGGCCACCTTGTAGTTGAGGACGCCGATGGACGAGCCGATCACGTCACCGTGGCGCGGGACTCCCAGCCCGTCACAGATCGGGCACTGCGCCGAAGGTGGTCGTCGCATGGTTCTACCTTTCGTCTGGCCCGGCCAGCCCGGCATGCCGAGCGCGTGAGGACGACGTGCCGGACGTCGTCGGCGAACGAGCGGGCTGAGCGCGACAGAGACAAGCTCGCCGTCGTCGTTCACCGGAGGACCGGCGCAAGCGGGCGGCGTCGCAGCGAGTGGGGAACGGTCCGTGGGGGCGCTCTCTCTGCGGCCCCGTGAACCCCGCGGCCCTGAGCCGCGGACAACAAGTTTACGAAGACTCCCGCGGATGTGGGAGGGACTGGCACTACCACCCTGCGGAGCCCGGCTCCGGATCACCGCCGACCAGGACTCGCCGAAGGCGACTGCCGCATTCCCCGAGCAGATCGGCGAGGTGTGGAGGTAGATTCCCTACATGTCGGCTACCTGGTACCACGTGAGCGCACCTCGCGGTGCCGAGGAGGCCGGTTGACGCATCGCTGGCCCACCGTTGTCCACGCAGCTCTCCGGCTGCATCACGACCCGCACCGCCGCCCAGAGACGACCGACGCCGGGGTGGACCGCGACCAGATCACGAACACTTTCATGACCCCCGCCGGCGCACCGGCCGTCGGGGAGACCACCGAGGAGACCCAACCACGCCCCTGAGCGACCAGAAAGAGGTGCCGGCTATGGACACGACCGCGTTCGAGCAGCGTGAATCCACCGTACGCGGCTACTGCCGTGCCTATCCGACCGTATTCGCGTCCGCGTCCAACGCCCGGCAGGTCGCCGAGGACGGTACGTCCTACATCGACTTCTTCGCCGGCGCCGGAGTGCTGAACTTCGGGCACAACAACCCGTTGATGAAGGACGCGATGATCGCCTTCCTCGAACGCGACGGCGTGGCCCACAGCCTCGACACCTATACGACGACGAAGCGCGACTTCGTCGAGAAGTTCCGGGACGTGATCCTCGAGCCGCGGGGCATGGACCACCGCATGCAGTTCATGGGTCCGACGGGCACCAACGCGGTAGAGGCTGCGCTGAAGCTGGCGCGGCTGGCCACCGGCCGAAGGGAGATCGTGGCCTTCAGCCACGGGTTCCACGGGATGACCCTGGGATCGTTGGCCGCAACTGCCAACCATGCCTTCCGGCAGTGGGCCGGCGTGCCGTTGGCCGACGTCGTCCGGCTACCGTTCGAGACGGCGCCGGGCGGCGATACCGCTGTGGCCGACTACGGGGCGGCCCTGCGGGACGCGTCCAGCGGCCTCACGCCGCCCGCCGCGTTCCTGGTCGAGCCGTTGCAGGCCGAAGGCGGCGTCAACGTCGCCACCGCCGAGTGGCTGCGCCAGGTCCAGGACCTGGCCCACGAGGTCGGAGCGCTGTTCATCATCGACGACATCCAGGCGGCCTGCGGCCGCACTGGCAGCTACTTCTCCTTCGACGGCATGGGCCTCGACCCCGACATCGTCACCCTCGCCAAGGGGCTCGGCGGGTTCGGCACCCCGATCGCGATGAACCTGAACAAGCCGTGGGTCGACGACCACTGGTCGCCCGGTGCACACACCGGCACCTTCCGCGGCCAGGGACTCTCCTTCGTCGCCGGCGCTGTCGCCCTCGACTACTTCACCGACGACGTGCTGATGAACGAGGTGAAGACCAAGGGCGAGGTGATGCGGAACCGTCTGCAACGCATCGCCGACGCCCATCCGGGGCAGCGCTGGGAGGTCCGTGGCCGCGGCATGATGCAGGGGCTGGACACCGGCGACGGCGCCTTCGCCAAGCGAGTCCAGGCAGCGGCCTTCGACGCCGGGCTCCTGATCGGCCCGTGCGGAACAGGTGGGCAGGTGATCAAGCTGATCCCACCGCTGACCATCCCCGACGACGACCTCGAACTCGGCCTGGACCGTCTCGACAAGGCCATCGCGACAGCAATGGAGGGGGACTGATGCTTGCTCGTGTCGACATGACCTTCCCGCCCGAGGAGTACGAGCGGCGTCTCCACGACCTGCGGGAGCGGATGGCCCGGCGACGGTTGGACGCCGTGGTCATCACCGACCCCGAGAACCTGATGTACCTGACCGACTACCAGACCACCGGGTACTCGTTCTTCCAGGCGCTGGTCGTTCCGCTCGACGGCGAGCCGGTGATGATCACCCGTGCGATGGAGGAGTCGAACGTCATCCAGCGCACCTGGGTCGACCACACCCGGCCCTATCCCGACACCGGCGACGCCATCCAGGAGCTCGTGCTGGCGCTGAACCAGTTCGGGCTGGGCGACAAGCGGATCGGTTACGAACGCAACAGCTACTACTTCCCCGCCTACCTGCAGGACCGCATCCACACGTCCTTCCAGCAAGGCGTGCTGATGGACTGCTTCGGGATCGTCGAGGCCGGCCGTGCGCGCAAGTCCGACGTCGAGATCGAGGTGATGCGCAAGGCGGCCAAGGCGAACGAGATCGGCATGGCCGCCGGCCTCGAGGCCTGCGTCCCGGGGGCGACCGAGAACGAGGTGGCCGCGGCCATCTCGGCCGCCATGTTCCGCGCCGGTGGAGAGTTCCCGGCGGTGATGCCCTACGTCGCGTCCGGGCCACGGTCGATGATCGGGCATGCCACCTGGGAGGGCCGAGTCATCGAGCCCGAGGACCACGTGTTCCTCGAGGTCGGCGGCTGCTACCGCCGCTACCACACCGCGATGATGCGCACCGCGGTCATCGGCGAGCTGTCCGAGTCGATGTTCTACGCCCAGGAGCGGATGAAGTTCGCCCTCTCAGAGCTCAAGGCCCTCATGGGTCCGGGCATGACCGTCTCCGACGCCGACTCGATCGTGCGCCGCATCATCTCGGACAACCAGGTCGGCGCCCGGCTGGTCACCCGGTCGGGGTACTCGATGGGCATCGCCTTCCCACCGTCCTGGGACGAGGGATACATCTTGTCGCTGAACCCGGGCGACTTCTCCGTCCTCGAACCCGGCATGGTCTTCCACATCATCCCGTGGATGTGGGGAGTGGACGGCGACAAGACCGTGGGGATCTCCGACACGATCCGGATCACGGAGGACGGCTGCGAGTCGTTCTTCACCCTGGACGAGGACTTCGTCGTCCACCCCGGTGGAGCAACGCTGACGTCGGTGACCGACGTCGATTCCCACGCCGACGCCTACACCGACGCCTACACCGACGCGGCGGAGCCGTCGGACGACGACGATGACGACGCGCCCGCCGAAGCCATCGAGCTGCGCTGAGTCCTCGAGCTGCGCTGACAGAAAGGCCGAATGATGAGCGTCCTCACAGCTACTGACCCCGCCCGCGGCACCGTCGTCCAGGAGGTGCCCGCGGCGACGCCGCAGGAGATCACCGCCACCATCGACCGCGCCCAGTCCGCCTTCGACAGCTGGCGCACCACCTCCTTCGAGGAACGCGCAGAGGTGTTGCGGGCGGTGGCCGGGCACATGCGCGACCACGTGGACGAGCTCGCCCTGCTCATGACCGAAGAGATGGGCAAACCCATCACCGAGGCGCGTGGTGAGGTCAACAAGGCAGCGTGGGCGGCCGAGCACTACGCCGAGCACGCGCAGGCGTACCTGGCCGACGAGGTCATCGCCTCGGACGCCACCTCCAGCTATGTGCAGTACCTGCCGCTCGGGCCGATCCTCGGGGTGCTGCCGTGGAACGCCCCCTTCTGGCTGGCGTTCCGGTTCTGCGCTCCGACGCTGATGGCCGGTAACACCTGTGTCATGAAGCACGACCCGCACGTGCCCGGCTGCGCCAAGGCGATCGCCGACGTCTTCGACGCCGTCGGCGCCCCTGCGGGGATCTTCCAGACCCTGTTCGCCCAGACGCCCGACGTCGAGCAGGCAATCCGGGACCCGCGGATCCGGGCCGTGTCCTTCACCGGGTCGGAACGCGGTGGGTCGGCCGTGGCCTCTATCGCGGCCAGCGAGATCAAGCCCGCGGTCCTCGAGCTCGGCGGCTCGGACCCCTGCATCGTGCTGGCCGACGCCGATCTGGTCGAGGCGGCCGACATCGTCACGCTCTCACGGATCGTCAACGCCGGTCAATCGTGCATCGCGGCCAAGCGGATCATCGTCGAGCGGTCGGTCCACGACGAGTTCGTCGGCCTGCTGGCCGAGCGGCTGGGCCGGCTGGTCGTCGGAGACCCGCGGGAGGAGAGCACCCAGGTGGGGCCCATCGCCCGGGCCGATCTGCGGGAGAACCTGCACCGTCAGGTCACCGAGACGGTGGCGGCCGGCGCCACCTGCGTCCTCGGCGGCGAGCTGCCCGACGGCGACGGCTGGTTCTACCCGGTGACGCTCCTGACCGGCGTCACCCCCGGCATGGCGGCCTGCCGTGAGGAGACGTTCGGACCCGTCGCCGTGGTGATGGCTGCCGACGACGCCGAGCAGGCGCTGGCGCTGGCGAACGACACGCCGTACGGCCTGGCGGCCGCCGTGTGGACCAGCGCCGAGCGGGGGGAGGCCATGGCCAGGGACATCGCCGCCGGACAGGTGGCGGTGAACGGGATCGTCAAGACCGACCCCCGGCTCCCCAGCGGCGGCATCAAGCGCTCCGGGTACGGGCGCGAGCTGGGCGCGCACGGTATCCGCGAGTTCGTGAACGCCCAGCAGGTCTGGGTCGGTCCGAAGCAAGCCTGACCCGCCGGCGCCTCGGTGCCGCCGACAGCGGCACCGCGGGCCCGCCCGCGGCTCAGACGGTCCGCGAAGCCTCGAGCGCCGCAACAAGGGAGCGGGCGTCGTGCGGTCCTCGGTGCCTGATGCCGTTGAGGAAGAACGTGGGCGTACCCCGCGCACCGCTCGCCCGGGCGCTCCGGACGTCCTCCAGGACGCGCTCGCGGACGGCCCCGTCGGTCACGTCGGCGTCGAAGCGGCCCATGTCGAGCCCGAGCTGCTCCGCGTAACCACGCAGATCCTCCGGATCGAGCCGCGCCTGATGGCTGAAGAGCAGATCGTGCATGTCCCAGAACCGGCCCTGCCGCGCGGCCGCCTCGGCGGCGATCGCGGCGTCGAAAGCCTGCGGGTGCACGTCCTCGAGCGGCAGGTGCCGCACGACGTAGCGGATACGGTCGCCGAAGTGGTCCCGCATGTCTACCCACATCCCGGTGGCGCGGGCGCAGAACGGACACTGGAAGTCCAGGTACTCGACCACGGTGAACGGGGCGTCGTCGGCGCCGTGCACGTGGTCGCGCGTGCTGTCGACGGGTGGCCGGAGCGTCACCGGCAGGTCCGCGCTCGTCTCGCCCCAGCGCACTCGCGCGAGCGTGAACGCCAGCCACCCGATCAGCGCGGCCACGACGATGGCGACGAGCACACCGACCGTCGCCGCCTGGGCCTGCGCCGGGTCGGTGAAGGCGAGGCCGATGATCAGCAGCGAGACGGTGAAACCGACGCCGGACAGCGCCGCGCCGCCGGCGACGCTCCCCGGGCCCACGCCGTCGGGCAGGCGCCCCAACCGCAATCGCACCGCCGCCCACGTGCCGATGGAGATGCCGACGAGCTTGCCGAGCACGAGGCCGCCGGCGACGCCCCACATGATCACGGAGCCGAACGCCTCGCCGAGCGCGCCCCCGCGCAGGTCGATCCCGGCGTTCGCGAGCACGAAGATCGGCACGACGACGAGCGACACCGGGCCGCGCAGCACCACGTACAGCCGCTCGTTCACCGAGATGGAGCGGGCCAGGCCGAGACGCACGTTTCGTGCCTGCCCCGCGTCGGGCGACTGCCAGTAGTCCCGGAAGAGGTGCTTGGCGCGCAGCACGTCCGCGCGCTCGGTCGCGCGGGAGGGGACCAGCAGCCCGGCCGCCATCCCGGCGAGCGAGGGGTGCACCCCGCCGAGCAGCGTCGCCGCCCACAGCACCACGATGACGGTGACATAGGGGCCGCTGCGCCACTCCCGGGTGCGCCCGAGAAGCCACAGCACCACCAGGCAGGTGAGCGCGACGGCCAGCGGCGCGAGGGCGACGTCCTCGGAGTAGACGACGCCGATGATCGCCACGGCGAGGAAGTCGTCGACGACCGACAGCGTGAGCAGGAAGACCCGCAGCTGACTCGACAGCGCCGGCCCGACGATCGCGAGCACTCCCAGCAGGAACGCCGTGTCCGTACCGACGACGACGCCCCATCCCTCCGGCGCCGACCGCCCCGCGACCGCCAGGTAGACGAGGGCTGGGAGCACGACGCCGGCGGTGCCGGCGACGAGCGGGACCAGCCGGCTGCGCCGCTGACGCAGCGACCCGACGGCGAGCTCCTGGCGCACCTCGAGCCCGACGAGCACGAAGAAGGCCACCATCAGGCCGTCGTTGACCCAGTGGTGCAGGTCCATGTCGAAGCGCAGGTCAGCGATCTCGACGTTGATCGGCGTCTCCCACAGGCGGGTGTACGCGCCGGACAGCGGCGAGTTGGCCCACACGAGCGCCAGGACCGCCACGCCGACGAGCAGCAGGGCGTTGCCCGACTCGGTGCGCAGGCGGTCGAGGAACGCCCTGCCCCGAGCTGGCGCGCGGTCGCCGTCCATGGTGCGAGGTTATGCCCTCCCAGCCCACGTTCAGATTGTTATCAAAACGTGACAATTCGTCGGTGTGTTGGGTAGCGTCCGTCGCGCTCCCCACCCTCCGGGGAGTCCGCGGGCGTTCGCCGGACCCTGCCGTCGCCCGTGGTAAGCGATTGGCTGGTGGCAGGGACGGGGCAGCCGACCTCGTAGGCGGCAGGAGAGGCTTGCTTGTGAAGGTCACGAGAAACAGCCCAGGGCGGCATCGCGCACCGGGTCGCCCCGCGACGGCGTTCTCACCGTCCGGTGACTCCCTGCCCGGCAAGGTGGTGCGCCGCAGCGTGCTGGCCGCCGCCACCTCGGGCCTGGCGATCACCATGGCCGCGACGTCGGCCTCGGCGATGGACACGTCCTCCACACCCGAGGACGAGACCACGGTCAGCACGCAGACGGCGGGCACGACCACCCACACGGTCGAGTCCGGCGACACCGTCGCCGAGCTGGCACAGAGCCACGGGAGCACGGTCGAGGGCATCATCGAGGCCAACGGCATCGGTGCGGATGCGCTCATCTACGTCGGCCAGGTCCTGGAGATCCCGGGCGGCGACTCCGGCACGTCGGCCTCCGCAGACACATCTGCCTCGGCCGACGTGCAGACGGTCAGCGTCGACTCCTCGAGCAGCGGCGTCGTCGGCATCGCGATGCAGTACATCGGCACCCCGTACCAGTACGGCGGCGAGGCGCCGGGCGGCTTCGACTGCTCCGGCTTCACGCAGTACGTGTTCGAGCAGGTGGGCGTCGAGCTGCCGCGCACCACCGACGGGCAGCGCTACGCCGGCACCGAGGTGTCGGAGGCCGAGGCGCGGCCCGGCGACCTGGTCTGGTGGCCGGGTCACGTGGGCATCTACGCGGGTGACGGCGAGTACATCGCCGCCCACAGCCCCGGCAACCCGCTCTCGGTCCGCGAGGTCTACATGGACAACCCCACGTACATCCGCGTGGCCTGAGCGACTCGGTGGTGGCCCGCGCCGGTGCCGCGTGCGGGCCACCACCGTCTCGTCCGGATCCTTGCGGTGCGATGGTGGACCGATGTTCCCAGTGCCGCACGGCAGCCGTGACGCCGAGTCGGTGACGACCCGTCGGCTGCTCGCCTGCGGCGTCGTGGCGGGGCCCCTCTTCCTTGCCGCCCTGCTCGGACAGGCCCTGTGGCGGCCCGGCTTCGAGCTCGGCGTGCACGCCATCTCGCTGCTCAGCCGCGGCGACCACGGTTGGACCCAGATCGCGACGTTCGTGACGACCGGCCTGCTCGTCGCCGCGGCCGGCGTCGGGGTGCGCGCGACCCTGGCGGGCGGGACCGGCACCGCAGCGGGCTGGTTGATCACGACCATGGGGGTCGGACTGGTGGTGACGGGCGTGTTCGTCGTCGACCCCGGCATCGGGTTCCCGCCCGGTGGGCCGCCGCCCGCCTCCACGTTGTCCTGGCGGGGCGCCCTGCACGACGTCGGCACGGCGCTGGCCCTGAACGGCGGCGTCGCGGCGGCGCTGCTGCTGGGATGGCGCGCCGCGAGAGCGGGAGCTCGGGCCGGCGCGGCCGGCTGCCTGCTCTCGGGCGTCGCCGTCGCCACGCTGGCCTGGTGGAGCGGCCCGGGTGTCCCGCTGCGGGTCACGGTCGCGGCGTCCGTGCTGACGGTCTGGCTGACGGCGGTCTCGGTGGTTCTTCGTCGGCAGCAGCGACACGGTGGAGAGCGCTGAGTCCGGCCGCCACGACGGGGTGGCCGGCGCTGCCGCGCCGTACGCAGGCGATCAGCCGGCGGGACGGGACCGGCTCACCGTGCAGCGGGACCCGCACGACCCGGTGCGTCGACGGGACCGGCACCATCCTCGGGAGCAGGCAGACGCCGAGGCCCTCGCCGACCAGGGCAGAGACGGCGTACCACTCCTTGACCTCATGGGTGACGCGTGGCGTGAACCCCGCGGCGGCGCAGGCGACGGTCAGCAGCGCATACGTGTCGTTGTTGTGCTTCTTGACGATCCATGGCTCGCCGGCGGCTGCGGCAAGCTCCGCGTAACCTTCCTCGGCGAGCCGGTGACCCCGCGGGACGAGCAGGTCGAGGGGGTCATCGAGCAGGGGCTGCTGCTCGAACCTCGGATCGACGGTCGACGGCGCGTCGGGGGTGGGGAGCACCATGGCGATGTCGGCCTCGTCGGTGAGCAGGAGCTGGTAGCAGTCAGCGCTCTCCTCCTCGGTGATGCGGGTCTGCAGCCGGGGGTGGGTGCGCTGCAGCCGGGTCACGGCAGGCGCGGCGAGCGCGGCGACGGCGGACGAGACGCCACACAGCCGAAGCGTCCCGCCGAGGCCGGCGGCGTGCGCGGCGAGATCTGCCTTCGCACGCTCCCACTGGGTCCGCAGGACCTCACCGTGCTCGAGCAGGACGTGCGCGGCGGGCGTCAGACGAACGTGCCTGCCCTCGTGCCGGAGCAGCGTGACACCGACCTCGCGGCCCAGCTGGGCGATCTGCTGCGAGACGGCTGACGGCGTGAGGTGCAGGGCCGTGGCCGCCGCCGTCACCGTGCCGTGCTCTGCCAGCGCTCGCAGAGCCGACAGTCTCCGGAGGTCCGCCTCAACCATGTAGGAATAGTAGACGAATCGTTCGAGAATCTTTCGCTGGACGTTGACGGTGTGGCCATCGAGGCTGGTCTCATGGCCTCGATACCGGCTCCCGTCCTGGTGCTCGGCAGCGTGCTGAGCATCCAGTTCGGCCAGGCCCTCGGGAAGACGCTGTTCGCGTCGGTCGGGCCCGAGGGCGCCGTCGCCCTCCGGCTGGGCCTGGCGGCTGTCATCCTCTGCGCCGTCCATCGGCCGGCGTTGCCACGGACCGGCCGGGGTCTCACCGTGGTGCTCGGCTTCGGGACCGCCATCGCGGGGATGAACCTCATCTACCCGGCGCTGACCTACCTGCCGCTGGGTCTGGCGGCGTCCCTGCAGCTTCTTGGTCCGATCACCTTGGCGTTGGCGACATCCCGGCGTCGGCTCGACGTCGTGCTCGCGGCGACGGCCGGCGTCGGGGTGTGGCTGTTCCATGGGGCGCAGGGTGAGAGCTTCTCCCTCCCCGGCGTCCTGCTCGCCCTGGCCTCCGGCGTGTCCATGGCGGCGTACCTCCTGCTCAGCAGGCGAGCGGGAGCCGCCCACGCGGGCACCGCCCCGCTGGCGCTCGCGGTCGCATGGGCCGCCGTGCTGACGGTGCCGTGGGGCGTCGTCGTCAATGGTGCCGCGCTGCTCGAGCCTGCCGTGCTCGGAACCGGCGCGGTCGTCGCCGTCCTGTCCGCGGTGCTGCCCTACTCGCTGGAGCTCGTGGCGCTACGTCGCCTGCCGCCCCGGACCGTGGGCGTGATGCAGAGCCTCGAACCGGCCATGGCGGGAGTGGCGGGGACGGTCGTCCTGGCCGAGCACCTGCGTGCCGTCCAGTGGCTCGGGCTCGGCTGTGTCAGCCTGGCGAGCGCGGGCACGGTCGCGCTGGGACGCGGTCGTGGCCGTCGCTCCGAGGATGTCGCCGCAGCGAGTGCGGGCACCGGGGCCCGTACCTACGCTCGGGGACAACCACCATCCGATGGAGGGAGCTCCCGTGAGCGAGACCCGAGGCGCAGGCACGGATGTCGTCGACATCCTCACCGCTGACCACCAGGACATGATCAAGCTGCTCGGCCAGATCGAGGGTGCGGCGGCTGCCGACCAGCGCCGAGAGCTGGCGGACACGGTGATCGCCGAGGTGATGCGGCACGCCGTCGCCGAGGAGATGTTCGTCTACCCCGCGGTGGAGAAGCACGTGCCGAACGGGGCCCAGGAGGTCGAGCACGACAAGCAGGAGCACGAGGAGATCGTCCAGCTGATGAAGCAGATCGAGGACCTCGATGCCTCGGGCTCGGCGTTCATGGAACGCGTGCGGGAGCTGGAGTCGCAGCTGCGCCACCACGCGCACGACGAGGAGTCCGAGCAGTTCCCGCAGCTTCGGGCGCACATCCCCGCCGAGGATCTCGTCGAGCTGGGCGAGAAGGTGGAGAAGGCCAAGGAGGCGGCACCGACCCGGCCGCACCCGAACGCGCCGCACTCCGAGCTGTTCCACAAGAGCGTCGGACCGGGCGTGGGAATGGTCGACCGGTTGCGGGACAAGCTCGAGGGGCGGCAGACCGGCTGACCGCCGACCTGACGTCGAGCCGCAGAGCCGTCACCGGGCGGCGCGCCCGGGAGGGCGCCGCCCGCCCGAGCGATGCGGTACGCCTCGTGCTCGGCCGGCGGGTCGGCGTGGATCACGCGCGATGTCGCGAACGTGCATGCGCGGGCGGCGATTTCGGTGGCTAGCAGGGTGGGCGCTGCACCGCCGTGGAAAGCGGCGGTTCCGGGCGCGGGCGGAATGGCTCAGGTTGCCGTGAAGCTTGACCGCTTGGTGCGGGTGAGCACGAGCGTACGACCCGCGCCGGCTCGTCACTGCGGCGCAGCATTACCCGTACTGTCGTTAGCCTGGAGGTGGCCGTACCGGGTGGCGATCTTGACAGCCTGGTCACGGGAGGTGACGTTGAGCTTGCGGTAGATTCGTTGGGTCTGATTGCGCACGGTGTGGACCGAGACGAACAGTCGCGCCGCGATCTCGGCAGCGGTCATTCCGGTTGCGAGCAGTTCGAGAATCGTGCCTTCGCGTCGAGTCAGCGGCAGCGCGGCGCTCTGGCCAGTGTTGTCGAAGGGCGCCATGAACAGCGCGTTGTCGAGCGAGCTCAGGGCCGCGGCGATCGCAGCATCTCGCTCCGCGGCGCTCTGCAGGCTTTCCCGGTCGGCGGCGGCCAGACTGTAGGCGATCTGTGTCGGCGTGCCGGCCTGCGTGACAGCATGCCGGATCGTCCTGGCCGCCTCGTCCGTCTCGCCCGTGCGGTCGAGTGCTGCGGCGAGTGTCAACCGCAGCTCGATACGCCCGCGCCGCGGAGCATCGTCCAACCAGGTGGAGTGCACCAGCTGCCGAACGGCGACACCCGCTGCGCCACTGGCGAGGTGCACTCTCGCTCTCAGATGGGCGTGCAGATAGGAGTCGCCGACCGGGGGCAACGCGGCCCTCGCCCGTGGGACGTCGCCGATGCTCAGTGCCAGCTCACCTTCGGCATGGCCGAGCAGAGTCGTGTGCAAGGGGGTTGTGCTTTCTGACCTACTCTGTGCGGCACGATCCATCCGCCGAAGGAGCCGGCGCTGGTCGCCGCGGACCAGGGCAGCTCTGGCCTGGAGGTAGAAGCTGAGGTCTCGGTGTGATCGTGAGGTGAACGGGATCGCCCCGAGCTCGGCGAGAGTCTCGTCGAACTTCAGCCAGTCGAGGTGATCCAACGCAAGCAGTGCACTGGCGATGAGTGAGCTCGCCACCGGCTCGAGGTGTGCTTGCGTCTCCGCTACCGATGGGCTGCGTGCGAGCCAAAGATGTGCGGTTGCATGCTCACCGTCGAGTGCATGAACCAGGGCGCGCTCACCGGGGGAGAACTCCTGGTCTCGCGACGCGCGGCGGGGAGCGTGGTCACTCGTTGTCGTTGCCACCAGTCCCCCCATTGAGACCGGCGTCGCCCGCTCAGGACGAGAGGACGGAGACGGCGCCGTGCCACAACTTGTTGAACCCAAATGAGAATCTCGCAGCCCTGGTTCTTCGCCAGGTCCGCACTGCGGGAACGAGACTACGGCCGACTCGCAGCCGTTCCTATCGGCCGCTCGACCGGGATAGTCAACTGACTATATCGGACGCGCTCGTGCATCAAGTGATTGACCGATTCTATCGATGGTCCTATCGGAAATGTAGCGATCACCGATACCAAGGACCGGGAGCGTCGAGGTGCCTGCGACCAGCAGCCCGAACCGCCATCCCTCCAGCCCCTCTCTGGTGAATCTCGATACTCGGAAAAACATCGATGAAGGAGCAGCTCTTGAAGACTGTCTGGGGCCTGCGTGGACGGCCAAGACGAGGGGCAGCGGGTGTGGGTCCCGTTGACGCGGCATTGTGGGACAGAGGTCGAGCGGGCTTCCGCGCCCTGGCGATCATGATGCCGTTCGCTCTGGTCCTCGGATTCTTCACGCTCGGGGGCGTGGCTTCTCCTGCCCGTGCCGAGACCAACACCGCGCCGTCGTACGGCGCGGCGATCAGCACGGCCAACTCGAACACCTTCTACGCCTACGTGGACGAGGGTGAGACGCTGGACCTGAGCTTCGTCCTTCGCCATGGCGCCGCCGACGGTCAGCAGCGGGGCGTCGAGTACACGGTGACGGACCCCTCCGGTGCGGTGCTGTGGACCTGCGCTCAGCCCGCTGACGCGCAGCCGGGAGACACGTGTGAGACGACCGGCCTGACAGGTGCGCCGGGTGCGTGGAAGATCGAGGTTGTCGCGGAGACCGGTGACGGGCTCACCGCCTACGAGTGGTCGATCGACGTCCGTGACGGCGGCGGCACGGCCGTGCCCGGACGCGTCTGGGCCAACCAGTACGTCACCCACCAGGAGAACGACGCGGCGGTCGCCGACCTGCGTTACTGGCTGGTCAACGACAGCGGCTACATCTACGACACGCGCCTGAACGACTACAACGGCATCGGCTCGGTCATCGCCGCCGACGCGGTGGGCAATGTGGCCACCGCGGGTGGCTGTGACGCCCTGTATCGGTCGGTCCAGAGCTCGGACGCCGTCGCGTCCGGCGAGTGTGGGACGTACCGGATCTTCTTCGACGAGCCCAGCGCCGACCTGCCCGCCAGCGCCCCGTCGGTCGACGGCACACTCACTGTGCTGCCTCCCATCCTCACCGAGGACGACCTGGCGGTCGACGATCTTGCCTTCACGCCGGACGCCGCGCGCTCGGCGGCTGGGACGTTCTCCCACTCGATCTCGCCCCGGTTCGTCGGCTCCTACTGGCTGGAGATCGACACCGACGGGGACGGCGCCTACGTCGGGCCGGCCGACCGGCGGATCCAGCTCGCAGCCGACGGCTCGGGCAGCTACGACTACGCGTTCGACGGCGAGGACGGGCAGGGCAACGCCATCGCCCAGTGCACCACGCTGAATGCGCGCGTGTTCTACGACCGAGTCGGGGAGATCCACGTCCTCAACCAGGACGTGGAGGGCCGCGCCGGTGGCATCTCGATGACCCGGCTGAACGGTGGAGGTGCCCCCGACTCCACGGTCTACTGGGACGACACCCAGCTGCAGCCGGGACCGGAGAACACGACGAACCCGACCCCGGTTGTCGACGGTACGGCCGGTGTCGATAGCTCGGCCGGTGTCCATGGCTGGGACTTCTCGTACACCTCCTGGGGCAACGCCCGCACCATCGATGATTGGGCGTATGACCCGGTCGAGCTCGCTACCGGTGAAATAGCCATCAGTGGCGGATGCTTGACGGTCGAAAAGACCTCGGACGCCGGAGAGAACAGCCAGGCCGGCGATGTGGTGACCTACACGGTCGACGTGACGAACGTCGGTGACAGCGCCTACACGGCGGACGAGCCGGCCACACTGACCGACGACCTGTCCGACGTGCTCGACGACGCGTCCTACAACGACGACGCGGCTGTCACGTTCTCCGGCGGGTCGGCCTCCGACGCACCGACGGTCGCGGATGGCACGCTGACTTGGTCGGGTCCGCTCGAGCCCGGTGAGACCGCCACCATCACCTACTCGGTCACCCTCGAGCGTGGCGGTGACCGAACGGTCACCAATCAGGCCTGCATCCCCGAGGAACAGGCGCAGGACCCCGCGAGCGTCTGCGTGTCCACCACGACGGAGCTGCCGGCACTCGAGGTCACGAAGACCGCGGACACGACCGAGCTGCCTGGGGTCGGCGAGACGGTCACCTACACGGTGACTGGGACCAACATCGGCCCGGGCGACTACACCGCGGACGACCCCGCGTACGTCTTCGACGACCTCACGGACGTGCGGGACGACGCGACTCTGGACGAGGCCAGCCTTGCGGCCGACGTGGGCGACGACCCGGCCTACAGCGAGCCGGTCATCAGCTGGAGCGGTCCCCTGACGGCCGGCGAATCGGTGACCATCACCTACGAGGTGACGTACACCGGGACGGGTGACTTCCGCCTCGTCAACGTGGCGTGGGAGCCGACGGATCCCGAGGACTCGGAGACACCGGAGTGCGACCCCGCCGACGAGAACGGGCTCGACCCCGTAACCGGTGAGTCGTGCGGGCGCGTGGAGATCCCCGCCGCGCTGCTCGACGTGGCGAAGAGCGTGAACCCGGAGAAGGGCACCGCCGTCACCACCGGTGAGCAGCTCACCTACACGATCACCTTCTCCAACTCCGGAGAGGCGTCGGCCCCGGTGGACGGCTGGGTCGACGACCTGACGCCCGTCCTGGACGACGCCCAGGTCGTGTCCCAGCCTGCATCGGCCGATCTCACGGTGTCGGAGATCGCGGACGGTCGGTTCACCGTGGACGGGAGCGTCCCAGCGGGCGAGTCGTACACGGTCACCTACGTCGTGGAGGTTCTGCCCGACGGTGAACGCGGCGACGACGTGCTCGCCAACTTCGTCTTCCCGGAGGACGAGGTGCCGGACGATCCGCCGGACCCGCAGGACTGCGCCGACGACGACCCGCTGTGCACCTACAACCCCGTACCCGAGATCGTCGACTCCAAGAGCGTGGACCCGGAGTCGGGCACGACCGTGCAGGCGGGCCAGGAGCTGACCTACACGTTGACGTTCAGCAACACCGGCGCAGGTGAGGGAGAGGTGGATCGGGTCGATGACCTGACGCATCTTCTGGACGACGCCGAGGTGATCAGTGTCCCGTCGGCCTCCGACGACGCACTGTCGGTCTCGGAGGTCGCCGATGGGCGGTACTCGATCACCGGGACACTGGAGCCGGGGCAGACGGAGACCGTCACATACACCGTCCAGGTCCTTCCCGCGGACGAGATCGGTGACCACCAGCTGGCGAACTTCCTGCTCGATCCCGAAGACGTCACCCCGGACGACCCGGGGCAGTGCGAGGAGGGCGACGAAGACTGCACCTACAACCCGGTGTCCCACGTCACCGTGGTGAAGTCGTCCGACCCGGCCTCCGGAACCGAGCTGGAGGACGGGCAGCAGGTCACGTACACCCTGACCTTCACCAACACTGGTGCAGCCACCGGCGACGTGGACCACACCGACCACATGGCAGGCGTCCTGGACGACGCCGCGATCGTCAGCGGTCCAGAGGCCTCGGACATGTCGTTCGCCATCATCGACGGTGGTGACGAATACACGATCCAGGGCTCTCTCGAGCCGAGTGCGACGGTAACCGTCTCCTACACCGTCGAGGTGCGCGAGTGGGACGAGCAGGGTGACCACCAGCTCGGCAACTTCGTCACGGTCAGTGGTGACGAGCCGCCCGAGACATGTGTCGACGGCAGTCCGCTGTGCACCGAGCATCCGGTCGACCCGCCGCCCAGCCCGAGCCCAGTTCCGGAAGGCCTTCCGGACACCGGTGCCCGGGCGGTGCTCCTTCCGCTGCTCGGCGGCCTCCTCCTGATCGGCACTGGAGGCACCCTGATGAGCCTCCGACGCCGTGGGCTCTCCGGCCAGGAGAGCTGATCGGCGTCAGGAAATGGCCCGCGCTACAGATTGACCCGCTGCCGACCGTGCCGTCCGGGTGAATGAGCTTGCCTGGGTCACGACGTCACCCAGGCAAGCTTGTGCCCCGGCCTGCGTCGCCTGCGAGCGAGGTGGAGAACCGTCTCCGGGCGGGCGACACGCTTGCAGCTGTCGCCCGCCCGGCGAGGCGTCGCCGACTATCGGTTGCGCGACTGCGAGCTCGCGCCGGTGCGGGACGGCGCGCCGGCGCCGGAGCGGTTACGGCGGCGCGAACGGCCGCGGCCGCCGCCGCTGCGCCGTCCCGCCCCGGCCGGACGGGGCTGCGGTGCCGTGTGGTTCGTCGGGGCCATCCAGGCGCCGGGCTGGGTCCGCTCGCCGGGGGCGAGCTGGTGCAGCACGGGGTGCCCGATCTTGTCGACCGTGCTGGTGGCCGGCTTGATGCCGGCTGCTCGGGTCAGCGCACGCACGTCGCGGGACTGCTCCGAGGTGGCGAGGGTGACCACGGTCCCGGCCGCGCCGGCGCGGGCCGTCCGGCCTGAGCGGTGCAGGTACGCCTTGTGCTCGGCGGGCGGGTCGGCGTGGATCACGAGCGCGATGTCATCGACGTGGATGCCGCGGGCGGCGATGTCGGTGGCCACCAGGGTGGTGGCCGCACCGCTGTGGAAGGCGGCCATGTTCCGGGTGCGCGCCGACTGGCTCAGGTTGCCGTGCAGCTCGACCGAGGGCACGCCGCTGCCGTTGAGCTTGCGGGCCAGCGCCTTGGCGCCGTGCTTGGTGCGGGTGAAGACCAGGGTGCGGCCTGGTGCGCTGGTGAGGTCGATCAGGACCGGCAGTCGCAGGTCGCGCGAGACGTTGAGCACGTGGTGCTCCATCGCCACGACCGGTGACTGCGCCGAGTCGGCCTCGTGCACCGAGGGCTTGTGCAGGTACCGCCTGACGAGCACGTCGATCGCGCCGTCGAGGGTGGCGGAGAACAGCAGCCGCTGGCTTCCGCGCGGGGTCGCGTCGAGGAGGCGGCGCACGGCGGGAAGGAAGCCGAGGTCGGCCATGTGGTCGGCCTCGTCCAGGACGGTGGTCTCGACCGCGCCGAGGTCGCAGTGGCGCTGGCCGATCAGGTCCTCGAGCCGGCCTGGGCAGGCGATGAGGATGTCGACGCCGCGGCGCAGCGCGTCCACCTGGGGCTGTTGACCCACGCCGCCGAAAACGGTGCAGGTGCGAAGGCCGGCCGCGTCGGCCAGGGGCTTGACGGACGCCTCGATCTGGGTCACGAGCTCACGCGTGGGTGCCAGGATCAGCGCACGCGGCCGCTTGGTCTGCGGCTGCTGGCCCGAATGGCGCAGGCGGGCCACCAGCGGGATGCCGAAGGCGAGGGTCTTACCGGATCCGGTGCGACCGCGGCCGAGCACGTCGCGACCGGCCAGGGAGTCCGGCAGGGTCGCGGCCTGGATCGGGGTGGGGACGGTGATGTTGGACCTGCCGAGGACGGCAAGCAGGTCAGCGGGGACGCCCAGGTCGGCGAAGGTGCCGGTAGCAGGGCTGGATGAAGCAGAAGAAGTCACAGGTGTGTTTCTCTCGGTCGGCGTCTCGCCGTGCCGTCCCGTCGGCGACGGGACCAAAGAAGCATGCCTCGATATCGAGGGGCGCAGCGGGCCATACGAGGCTCTGCGCGAGGACCGGGGCAAGACCACCCGGGCCAGTGGGCACCACACTACAGCGTCCGGAGACGACCCGGCTCTCCAGGACCACCGGGAGCGCAGTGACATGGCACTCGCTCGTGCTGGCGACCTCGCCGCTCAGCGGTTCTCGATCGCCTCGTCGTCCTTCTCGACGGCGGCCATCCAGTCGCGCTTCTGGGTGCGCCAGGCCTCGTCGTCGACGCCGCGGCGCCAGTAGCCCGACGCCGAGAGTTCCTCGCGCGTGACGCCGAGCTCGGCACGTGCCCAGCGGCGCAGCACGCGCACGCAGCCCGCCTCGCCGTGCAGGAAGGCCTGCGGGACGCCGTCGGGGAGGTCGCCACGGGCGTAGGCGGCGATGACGGCGTCCTCGAGCGTGCCGTTCCCGCGCACGAGCCAGGTGATGGCGGTGTCGGCCGGTCCGGCGATCTCCTGCCGGTCGGCCTCGGTGGCGATCTCGACGAAGGCGCGGACGACGGCGTCGCCCGGCATGGCTTCGATCGCGGCGGCGATCGCCGGGAGGGCGGAGTCGTCGCCGACCAGCAGGTGCCAGCTGGCAGCCGGGTCCGGCGCGTACCCGCCGCCGGGACCGAGGAAGGTGACCTCGTCGCCGGGCCGGACCCGGGTGGCCCAGGGTCCGCCGTAGCCGACCTCGCCGTGCAGGACGATGTCGAGGTCCCACTCCCGCTCGCGCACCGCACGCACCGTGTAGGTGCGCACGACCGGGCGGGCCTCCGGTTCCTCGGGTTCGGCCATGACGAGCTTGACGTAACGGTCGGTGTGCGGCGTCGGGTCGATCTTCTCGAGCTCCTCGCCGGTGATCGTGACGCGCACGAGGTTCGGTGAGACCTCGCGTCTGGCGGCGACCGTCACGGTGCGCGGCACTCGCTTCCGCCGCGGTGCGCCACCCGACTTGTCGGCTGCGGGGGTCGCTTCGTCGGCTCGGGAAGCGGCGGCTGCCGATGCCCCGGCCGGTGCGTGAGGGGTTGCCATGGTTAGGCAAGCCTAACCTCTGGTGCTGCCGAGGTGCACGGTCCTTGGTGCGATGTCACCCGGCCCCGGTGCCGAGCACCGCCCACCCGTGAGCCGGCAGGGTCACCGCGCGTTCGCCGTCGTCCAGGTCCGCCGCGCCGGCCAGTACGGCCGTGGCGTCGGCGGCGGGGAGCGTGACCCGTTCACCGTCGATGTTGAGGACGGTGACGATAGCGCCGTCCCCGGTGCCCGTGCGCAGCACGAGGCTGCCGTTCGCCACGTGCACGACGTCGGTCCGCGCCGTGCGTAGCCAAGGATGGCGACGGCGGACGCCGACCAGCTCGCGGTGGGCGCGCCAGACCGGGTCGTCCCCGAGCGCCTCCGGGGACGGTGGCTCCGCGGGGAACATCGGTCGGACGGCGTCGTCGCCGCCCAGGCGCTCCTCCTTGACCCCGGTCATCCCGAGCTCGTCACCGGCGTAGATGCTCGGGGTCCCCGCGACCGTCAGCAGCACCGCCAGCGCGTGCGGCACCAGGTCGTGGCCGACGGCGGAGGCGATCCGGGTGACGTCGTGGTTGCCCACGAACGTGGCCGGCACGAAGGAGGCGAGCATCTCGTCGTGGCGCTGCAGGGCGTGCACCGTCTCGAAGAAGTTGTGATCGCTGATGCCGTGCCAGATGCCCTGCCACAGCTCGTACTGCGTCACGGTGTCCATGCCCGAGGCGGCCACGATCGCGGGGTAGTCGCCGTGGATCACCTCGCCGAGGAACCACGCGTCCGGATACTGCTCACGCACCCGCGGGAGGACCCGCTGCCAGAACGCTGGCGGCAACGCGTACGCGGCGTCCAACCGCCAGCCGTCGATCCCGCGGTCGAGCCAGTGCAGCATCACCTCGGTCACCAGGTCGGCGATGGCGGGGGAGGAGTGGTCGAGCACGACGAGGCTCTCGTGGCCCTCGAAGACCTCACCCTGCTGCGACAGGTCGTGGGCGGCTGGATGTGCGCGGCTGACGTGGTTGAACACGCCGTCGAGCACCAGGCGCACGCCGCGCGCGTGGCAGGCGGCGACGAGGCGGTCGAGGTCGGCGTCGTCGCCGAGGCGTGGGTCGATCCGGAAGTAGTCCACCGTGTCGTAGCCGTGGGTGTCCGAGGCGAAGATCGGTCCCAGCAGGAGGCCGTTGAGGCCCAGGCCCACGACGTGGTCCAGCCACGCCTCGAGGTGGCGCAGTCGGTGGGTCAGCGCTCGCTCGCTTTCCGACGCCGGCCGCACCGGTGCTCCGGTGAAGCCGAGCGGGTACACGTGCCACCACATGGCGTCGGGGACCCATGCCGGCTCGATGCTCACCCGGACGATGCTAGGCGCAGATCATGCCGACGGGGTGGCCAGCAGGCTGTCCATCTGTCCGACGGCCGGCGCGAGCCCTTCCTCCATCCGCATGCCGAGGAGCTGCTCGAGCTGTTCGTGGGTCTCGAACGCCGCGACGAGCGTGGTCGACCTGTTCACGGGACAGCATGCCCTACAACCATTTGGTTGTAGGGCACCCATCGGCGGTGCCGGCGTCCAGGCCCCCGGCCGGGCGGACCGCGTGAGGCCGACTCGCGGCGCCGAGAGCGGACGCCGTGAGGCGGGGCGCGTTCAGCCGAAGACGTACAGGTGCGGCTCGTGCGTGGCGACCCGTCCGTCCGCGGCGCGACGGGCCAGCAGCAACGCTCCCTGCAGTGCCGTGCCGACCGGCTCCAGGACCTCGGCCTCGGGGAGCGAACGGCGGATCTCCTCACGGAACGGGTCGAGCAGCAGGTGTCCGGCATTGAACAAGCCGCCACCCCACGAGATTCGCGGGGGCAGTCCGCGTAGGGCCGCGACGGCGGCGGAGCCGAGGAGCGTGCCAGCCTCGAGCCAGATGCCAGCGGCCACCGGATCGCCGTGCGCGGCGGCGGCCTCGACGGCGGGCGCGAACGAGGCGAGCTGGTTCGCCGGTGACTCGGCGGGATAGACCTGGTTGATCACCTCGAGCGGGTCGCCGAACCGTTCATACATCCGCGTTCGTAGCTTCGCAGATCCTCCCGGCCTTCCGTCGTAGCTCCGCAGCGCAGCCTGGAGGCCTTGTCGTCCGATCCAGGCCCCGCTGCCCTCATCGCCGAGCAGCACGCCCCATCCGTCGGCCTGGTTCCAGATGCGGTCCAGGTCCGTTCCGAGAGTGATCATGCCTGTGCCCGCGGCGACGACAGATCCCGCTTCACCGCCGAGCGCTCCGACGTGCGTGGTGAGCGCGTCGCTGGCGACGACAAGGGTCTCGATCCCGAGGTCCGGCTTGAGCCGGCGCCAGAACTCTTCCGAGTCCTCCACCAGTCCGGGAAGGCCGGTCAGGCCGATTCCCACGCGAGTCAGGCCTGTAGCGTCAACTTCGTCGAGCGCACCATCCAGGCCGTCGAGGATCAGGCCGCACACCGCCGGTACGTCGATGCGGCCACCGCGCCGGGGGATCGCTATGTCCCGGCGCTGCTCGGCGCTCCGGCCATCACGCTCGACCCTTATCCGGATCCCGCCCCCTCCGACGTCGACGCCGGCAGCCGCGGATCCGAGAGGGTCCTCGTGGCTCACTCCCGACCGTCCTGCACCAGGCGCAGGGCCGATCGGACACTGCCGCCGCGCGCCAGCGCCTCCTCGGCCGCCTCGCCGGTGACACCGGACAGCATGCGTGTGAGCGCGAGCGGGAGTCGACCGGAGCACTCGGCGAGCATCTCCTGGCACTCAGGCTGTGGACGACCGGTCGCTTCCGTGAGCAGTGCCGTCGAGCGCTGCCTTAGCTTCTCGTTGCTCGCGACGAGTCCCACCATCAGGTTTGAGTAGCTCCGGCCCGTGCCGATCATGACCGCCGTCGAGAAGGCGTTGAGAATGACCTTCGTTGCGGTGCCCGCCTTCAGCCGGGTCGATCCGGTCAGTGCTTCCGGGCCGGTGTCGGCGGCGACGACGATGTCGGCGAGCTCGGCGATCGGTGACTCGCGGTTGCTCGTGACGAGTGCTGTCGCAGCGCCGATCGTACGGGCCGCCTGGAGGGCGCCACGGACGTATGCCGTATGGCCTGAAGCGGTGACTCCGATCACGAGGTCCACCTCAGCCACGTCGGCGAGGTCCAGCCGGCCTTGGTCGAAGGCATCCTCCAGGTCGATCGTCGAGTCGACGAGTGCCGAGGCACCCCCGGGGAAGTGGGCATGAATGAGCTCGGGATCGACGCCGAAGGTGGGCGTGGTCTCTGTGGCGTCGAGCACTGCGAGCCGTCCAGAGGCGCCGGCACCGGCGTAGTGGATCTGGCCGCCTCCCTGGAGCCGCTCGACGGCGCGGTCCACCAGCCGAGCGAGCTCGGGAACGGCCGCCCGGGAGGCGTCGATGGCGACGGCATCCTCACGCAGGACCATCTCGAGCGCCTCGGCCGAAGGTACGGCATCGATGTCGAGCGTTCGGGGGTTTCGCCCCTCGGTTGCCGGATGAGCGGGGGTCATCGATCTGTTCCCATCTTCGGGTGCGTGCCCGCTCGGCCCGCGGGGAGGTTCGCGCGGAACCTCTGGACCTCGTCGCAGAAGGCATCGGCGTAGCGGTCGACGAGCCGCCTCGACTCGGCGACGACGTCACCGCCCGCGGGGAGCGGCGCGGGCCCGTCGCGCAGGAATGCGTGCTCGCGCCGGCGCAGGGCAGCCTCGAGGTGCTTGCCGGTTCCGTCGTCGGAGGTATGCCTGTGGGCATCGGCCCACAGGCGCCAGCGGTCACGGTAATAGCTGATAAGACCGGCCCACAGGCGGGCCGAGTAGTCGTCGAGCCGGCCGTCTCCGACGTCACCCCACACCGTCACGAGGCGCCGTGCGTTGTCGGCGAGCGCACGCTCGTCCTCCGGGGAGGTGGCCCATCTAGCGGCCGCACGCTCCCAGGTGTCGTATCGCAGTTCGGCCCGCGTGCCGAGCAGTCGCTCCAGGTCTTCGAGGACAGCGAAGAAGCGGGCTCCGTCGTCGTCCTGACGGTCCGACGCGGGGTCGAACGCCGCCAGGAAGCACAGCTCCGCGTAGCGGGGGAGGACGGCCGACGCCACCTCGGCGAGGTCGTGACCGAGGGCACCTGCGGCACGCTCGGGCGCGGCCTCACCGACCGCGACGAGTGACCGCCAGGCGTCGGCGAGCGTCGTCGGCTTGTACCAGAGCAGCTCGGACACCTCGTGCCTGAGTCGGTTCGGGCTGCTGAAGAGGTCGAGCTCGGGCCGCTGTGTGATCAGCCCCGTGAAGTCCTCGGGAAAGATCCTGAGGTCCCCGCTCGCGAGCACGGTCGACGCAAGCCCGTGCCATGCCGCGGTGGCGTCCTCCAGGACCGGTCCGGCCGGCAGCCGGTACCGCTGGGCTGCCCACTCGCGCAGCCAGTCCCCGAGCGGGGGAGCGTCCCGCCACGTCAGGTCGAGCAGCCGCTCGAAGTAGGCGGGTGCGGTGCCGGTCGCCTCCATCGATAGTCCGATACCGACCGGCGGGTTCTCGGAGCCGAGCGCGCGATCCAGCTCCTGGTCCAGGCCGGGAAGGTCGGCGAGAGGGTCGTTGCGGCCGCCGAAGTTGAGCAGCGCGCACCACATCCAGCCCCTGCCGGCGAACCCGTCGAAGCGTCGCCACTGGGGTGCCTCCTCGGCCCAAAGATCCAGTAGCACCAGCCGCTCGTCGGGGATGGCCTCGAGGAAGGCACGCACCCGCTCCTCGGTCCAGAAGTCGCTCTGGTAGGCGAAGGGCCAGCACTGCAGGAACCAGACGGCCTGCCGGTCGGCATCGGTCAGTCCCGCGAGCAGCGCTTCGGCCACCCTGCCCGGGTAGTCCGGATCGTCCTCGACCGGCACCATCTCGATGAACGGATCGGAGGCGTAGCGGTGATCTGTGCCCCACAGCTCCTGCTGGACGTGCACCGTCGACGCCGCCAGCCGGCGGAACAGCGGGTCCTCTGGACCGATCACCTGCGTGCGATGGCCTTGCCACTCCCGGGAGGAACCCCTGCCGGCCGCCAGCTCAGCCGGTACATGGCCCGTGAAGGCGGGCAGCACGGGGCGCATGCCGAGGTCTCGCTGCCGCTGCAGGATCTGGCCGGCGAGCTTGCGGCGGGCCGGGATCCAGCCGTCCGGCAGGGGACCTGCGAAACCGTCGAGATTCCCCATCGCGAGGAAGGGCAGGTACGCCGGTCCGGACAGGAAGCCGGACACCGCGGCGGGTTCGAGCCCCTCGTCGAGGAGGACCCGCTCGATCACCGCTTCGTGGCCGACCATCATTAACGGCGTGGTGATGCCGTGGAGCGCCATCCAGTCGATCTCGCGCTCCCACTGCTCCCAGTCCCACCAGGCGCTCGTGTAGCTGAACGTGCAGAAGTTGAGGTAGTAGGTCTCGGTGACGTGTGCCGATCGCTCGGTCGGCGGTGCGTCCGGCAGCCAGCGCGGTCCGGGCGGGCGCGGGTCGTCCCAGCTGACCGCCGTGCCGCAGTGGCGGCGCAGGTAGTCGTGAAGCCCTACTGCCGCGCTGCCCGGTCCGGTGGCCCGTACCGTGAGTTGCCCCTGCGTCGCGGAGTAGGAGAAGCGTCGTCCCGGACCGTCCAGCCACTCGAACGTGACGTCTGCTGCTCGAGCGCCGATCACCCGCGCCGCCAGGCCGTCGAGCGCCGGCTCCCAGTCAGGGCCTTCGTGTGCCGACCTCATCCCTTGATCGCCCCCTGGCTGATTCCGGAGACGAAGTTGCGCTGGAAGATCAGGTAGACCGCGACGATCGGCGCGATCGTGATGATCGCCGCCGCCGACAACAGCGGGATGTTCGTCGAGTACTGCCCCACGAAGAATCCGAGGCCGCCGGGTGCGGTCCGCAGCGAGGGGTCCTGCATGAGGACGATCACGAGCAGGAACTGGTTCCACGACCACATGAAGACCAGCACCGCCAGTGTCGTGATCGCGGGCCAGGAGATCGGGAGCAGCACCCGCAGCAGGACCGTCATGTCGCGCGCTCCGTCGATGCGTCCGGCCTCCACGAGTTCTTCCGGCACGCTCGAGAAATGGGACTGCATCCAGTAGACGCTGAACGGCAGAAATAGGGCTATCTCGGCAAGGATCACGCCGATGTGGTTGTTCGTGAGGCCGACGTTCCGGAGGTTGAAGTACAGCGCGATGACGACGAGCTCGACGGGCAGGGTCAGTCCGAGCACGAACGCGACCGAGATGACGTGCCGGCCCCAGACCTTGAGGATCGCCAGGGAGTAACCCGCCAGGGTTGCGCAGACGACGACGATCGGCACGACGCCGAACGTGATCGTGAAGCTCGAACGCATGAGGTCGTCGTAGCCGCCCTGCTCCCAGGCGAGCGCGAAATTCTCCCAGGACCACGCGTCCGGGATGCTCAGGCCGGCGACCTGAGACCCGGAGGGGTGCAGGGCCGCCAGCACGATGCTCACGAAGGGCAGCAGCACCACGAGAGCGAAGATCGAGAGAATGCCGTAGCGCAGGCCGGTGCCGGGGAGGCTGGGTCTCATGCGTCTCCCTCCTTCGCCAGGCGACGGATGACGGTGACGAAGAGCACGACGAGGGCGGTGAGAGTGACCGCCAGTGCGCTCGCGGTGCCGATCTCGCCCTGGTTGAACGCAAGCCGGTAGACCAGCAAGGCCGGCACGGTGGTCTGGTCGGCGGGACCACCGTTGGTGGTGACGAAGACGAGGTCGAAGCTCGCCAGCGCAGCGATCGTGGTGATCACCGCGGCGATGGTGATCTCCTTGCGTACGCCGGGAACGGTGATGCTGCGGAACTGGCGGAGAGGTCCGGCGCCATCGAGAGTCGCCGCCTCGTACAGCGCCTTGTCGATCCTCTGGGCGCCGCTCAGGAAGAGCATCATGCACAGGCCGCTCATGGTCCACGTGCCGATGAGCCCGAGGGCGACGAGCGCGAGATCGAAGTCGCCGAGCCAAGGCCGGGTGACGGAGCCGAGCCCGATGGTCTCCAGGAACTGGTTGATCAGGCCGGTGTCGTTGTAGAGCCATCGCCAGGTGACACCGACGGCCACCAGGGGCAGCACCTGTGGGAGGAAGAACACGGTGCGAAAGAACGTCATCCCGCGGCGGATGCGCCCCATGAGCAGCCCTGTCATGACCAGCCCGACGCAGACGGGGATCAGCGAGAAGAAGATAATCAGGGCGAGGGCGTGCAGCACTGAGTTGTAGAGCGCGGGATCCTGGAGGATCTCCGCGTAGTTGTCGAGGCCGACCCACGTCGGTGCCTGGACGCCGTCCCACTCGAGCAGCGACAGCTGGAGCGTGTTCAGCGAAGGCGCGATCGCGAACGTGGAGTAGATGGCCACTGCCGGCAGTAGGTAGAGCCAGCCCTTGAACGCTCTGCGGCGCTGAAGCCGGCGCGGCCTGCCTCTTCGGACATCGGCGCGTGCCAGAGGTGGCGATGACGCCTGGCTCATCGGCGGACTAGCCATGATGGTCGGCCCAGGTCTCCTGCAAGGAGCTCAGGTACTCCTCGGGCGTGGTCTGGCTGCTGATGATGCCCTGGAGCCCTGCCGTGAGGCGGTCGATCATGCCGGGAGCGGCGAAGTCGGGGAACGGGACGATGCCGTCGTTCTCGGCAACCGGGCCGAAGCTGTCGGCGATGTCGCCCGTCAGTCCCTCGGTCGCGACGTCGGCCTCCGTGTCGACCGGCATGAACCCAGTGTCCATCTGGATCCGAGCCGCCTCGGCGCTGCTCATGTGGTCGAGGAATGCCGCCGCGACGTCCGGGTGCTCGGTTCGGGACGAGATGGAGTACGCGACGCTCGAGCCGGAGGCGACCGGCGTCGCGTCCGCCCTCTCGTTCGGTAGGAGGAAGAAGCCGGCGTTGTCGCCCATCTCCTGCTCGACCGAGGCCGCGGCCCAGTTTCCGGTCACGTGGAACGCACTGCTGCCGCTCGTGAAGTTGGCTAGGGCGTCCGCGTCGGACGTCGCGTTGGCGCCCTCTGCGATGTAGCCGGCCTCGACCCAGTCGGCGAGGATCTCGGACGCCTCGCGGGCCTCAGGTGTCTCGATGGTGGCGTCCGGCGCACCGTAGACCCAGTCGCGGTAGTCCTCGACGTTGCCGACGCTGTTGAGCAGGGCGTTTCAGAGGTGGATCGCGCCGACCTGCAGCGCTCCGAGACTCAACGGACGGGTGCCGGCCTGTTCCACGGTGTCCATCGCCTCGACGAACTCATCGAGGGTGCTTGGCAAGGAGTCCACGCCCGCCTCTTCGAGCATCTCCTTGTTGTAGTAGACGCCGAGAACCGAGAGTCCGCCGGGGGCCGCGTACAGGCTCCCAGTGCCGAACTCCTTCGCTTCTTCGTCCGACATCAGCTGTTCGAGGCTCGCCGGGGGAAAGGACTCCTCCCAGCTGTAGAGATCCGAGTACTGCTCCAGGTCCAGCACCTCGCCGGCGGGAACCAGCGAGCGCATGGCTCCAGGGTTGTACTGCGCGATGTCGGGAGCATCCTCGGACGACATGGACCGGGTGATCGAGCTGATGTAGTTGCTGAAGCCCGTCTGCTCTGTCTCGATGGTCACGTTCGGGTACTTCTCGGTGAATCCGTCGACGAGCGCTTCGGTCGGCGGGTCATCGGTGTACGCCAGGCGAAGAGTGACCGGTTCGTCGGTGATCTCGTCGGAGACCTCGGTCGGCTCGGTCTGGTCGTTGCCGTCACCGCTCCCTGACGTGGCACAGCCGGTGAGCGCCAGCGCGACGGTCGCGAGCACGCCGACACCGGCACGGCGGATGGGAACGTTCATGGTTGTTCTCCTTCGGACTTGTCGGATGGTGCGGAGGCCGGCGCCCCGTTATGGCCGGTACGCCGCGACGGGTCTGTTCCTGTCTTCGATTCGCTCGTATCGGGTGCTCTCCAGCTCGTCCAGACAGTGGCGCACCGCCCCGTGCACGACTGCGTCTTCACCGAGCGTCGAGATCTGGAGCTCGGGCGACCCGAGCGGATAGTCGGCGAGGCACTGTCGGATCGTCTCCAAGAGCGGTGTACCGGCCCGGGAAAGCGGCCCGCTGAGGACGACGAGATGCGGATCGAGAATGGCGCGTATCGCTGCGAGTCCCACCGAGAATCGGGCAGCGAGCTGCCGGAGCGCGGCATCGCAGGAAGGATCACCCTGCAGCGCGGCATCGAGGACGACGGCGACGGCGTGCTCGCCGGCGTTGACGATCTGCCGCAGACGCTCGTGATCGCCGGCCGTCTCCAGCTCCTTGCGCGTGAGCCGTATCAGGGCGCCGGCGCCCGCCCAGCCTTCGAAGCGGCCGAGACCAGGTGCCGGGTCAGTGAGCTCCGGATCAGTGAGCTCCGCGTCGACCAGGAGGTCGAGGAACCCCAGGTCACCGGCGTCGTTCGTGGCGCCGCGGTACAGCGAGCCGTTCAAGACGATGCCGGCCCCGATGCGCTCTCCCCAGTGGATGACCACCAGCGACTCGTCGTCACGGCGCACGCCGTGCCAGCGCTCACCCTGCGTGGCGAGCTTGAGGTCGTTGTCGAGGTAAACCGGGCAGTCGAGATGCTCCTCGAGTGCTCGCACGAGCACGTCCCCGCGCAGTGCCGACATGCTGGGCACGAGTCGGATCACGCCTTGGGAGGGATCGACGATGCCGGGAGCCCCGACGGCGGCAGAGTGGACGTCGGTGGTGGCGACCCGCGCGCGGTCCAACAGGGCAGCGGCCTGCTCCACGAGCGAGGAGACGGCATCGTGTCCGTCGCCGTCGCCGTCGCCGTCGCCGTCGCCGTCGGCGACCAGCGGTGTGACCGTGGACGAGACCACGTTGCCGAGGAGGTCGGCGAGCGCCAGGCGGATCTGTTGCGGCGTGATCAGGGCGCCGAGGACGTAACCCGCCTCGGCGCGGAACCGCACCGTCTGCGCGGGCCGACCGGAGCCCCGCACCGAACGCTGCGGCGCGAGGAAGTCGACGAGACCAAGCTGCTGCAGGCCGGACAGCGATCGCGTGACAGCTTGCCGCGAGAGGCCCGTGCCGGTGGCCAGCTGGGAGACGCTCATCCGCTCGTGCTCGCGCAGCTGCTCGAGCACGGCAGCGGTGTTGACCTCGCGCATGAACCTCAGGTCCACCGCTACGGGTACGTCAGCCATGACATCTCCTGGTCCGCGGCGAGCAGCTCGGGGTAGCCCGCTCGTTCAGTACCAGATTACATACGTGCCATATGGAAAGAAAGGGCCATTCACAGCAGACGCAGCAGGCCCCCGAGTTGCCTCAGCTCCACGGTGAGCTCGAGCCGTGCGTCCGGATCTCGCCGGAAGGCGGACGGCGCCCATCCTGTCAGGACCCGGAAGGAGCGCGAGAAGTGGAACTCGTTGGCGAATCCGAGTGCGTTCGCGATCTCGGCGACGCCCAGGTTCGTGCTGGAGAGCAGCTCGGCGGCGCGGTAGAGGCGAAGCGTTCGGATCGCCGAGACGGGGCCCATTCCGACGTGGCGCCCGTAGACACGGCACAGGTACTCACCGGTTACGCCCGCGGCGGCCGCGAGCTCGCTGAGCGAGAGTTGCGACGGACCCTCCGACTGCCATCGCGACCGCACCGCGCCGAGCGATCTGATGATCACGTCGGGTAGCTGACGGTCGGGTGACGGGTGGACGAGGCTCGTGTGACGAAGGCGCGGATCGCATAGGCGAGCGCGACGGTCGCGGATCGGTGCGAGCCATCGGGGTGCTGGGAGTCGAGCCAGAGCACGTGATCGAGCAGCGAGACCACGATGTCGTCCGGTCGCGCCGTCCTGAATCGCAGCCAGCCGGGATGTTCCTCCGGCATCGTGAAGATCGCGTAGCCGTAGCTGCTGCTCGACACGGCATGCCACTGGTAGAAGTTCCGGAGACCGGGAGGAGTCAGTTGGAGCGCGCCGGTACCGAACTCGAGCACCTGCTCACCCGAAGTGACCTGTGCCGAGCCGTCGATGCACAGATGAACTCCCAGTACGCCGTCGTGTACGGGCGGTAGATGGACCCCGCCGGCACCCTGGTCGACCCGGCCCAGGAGAAATCGAGCCGGGGCAGATCGGCGTCCACGCCTGTCATGTCGTGGTCGTCGCCAGCCACCGGCGGTCCGCGGCGAAGTCCTTCGGCATGCGCCAGTCGAGGACGCCCGTCGTCCTGCCCCCGTATTCGGCGGTCATGACGAATCGCCGTGCGCTCGTGTCTCCTGCGACGACGTGCATCTCGGCACCGTCCGGGAGCGAACTGGCGACCTGGACGCGTTCGTCGTATTGGTCGGACGAGAAGTACGGGGCGACTCGGCCGGGAGGCATGCCGTGGACGATGTGCCGTGCCACGTCGAGGGCCTGCTCCGTGGCGTTGGAGCGATGCTCGAGGCGGCCGGCGCCTTCAGCGCCGTAGCTCCACCGGGCGACGTCGCCGACGGCGTACACCCGGGGTGGCCCGGCCGGCCGAGTCGCAGAGTACGCCGTCCTCGACGTCGATACCGGACCCCGCGAGCCAGCCGACGTTGGGTGTCGACCCGACCGCCGCGACGACGAGGTCGGACGTGAGGCACGATCCGTCGTCGAGAACCACCTCGTGGCCGGCGGTGGGGCCGGTACGTCGTACTTCCCGCAACGCCGCACCGAGACGGAGGCGTACCCCGCGTTCCCGGTGAAGCTGCGCGACCATCGGCCCCGCCATCGACCCCAGCGGCCGCACCAACGGCGCCGTACGCCGATCCGCGAGCGTCACATCAGGCCGGTGGTTTCGAGCGGATGCCGCGATCTCGTAGCCAAGGAGGCCGCCACCGAGGACGACGGCGCTACGGGCCGTACGGATCGCGTCCGCGAGTCGGCGGGCGTCAGTGAGCGTCCGGAGCAGGTGGACGCCCTGATCGGCGGAGACGCCGTCGGGCAGCTTCGGCCGCACGCCGGTCGCCAGGATGAGCTCGGTACGTGACGAGCGACCCGTCGTCGATGTGGAGACGCCGAGTGGTGGTCTCGAGGCGGGTCGCGCTTCGCCCGAGTCGGAGATCGATGCCGAGGCTTGCGATTCCAGCGGATTCGCGAAGAGTCATGCGAGCTTCGTCGACCGTGCCGAGCGGGAACGCCTTGGAAAGCGGCGGGCGGTCGTAGGGCATGTGCGGCTCGTTGCCGATGAGCATGATCGGTCGCCTGTCACCTTCGCGGCGCAGAGCCTCGGCGACCGTCACCCCGGCGGCTCCGGCTCCGACGACGACAACGGGTGCATCCGACGACATCGCCGGTCACCGGCTGCTGACGCGGATGGCGGCCGCCGGGCACAGCAGCTAGGCACGGCGGACAGCCTCCAGCCGCTCCTCGGGCGGGTCGGCGTCCAGTAGGACGACCACACCATCGTCGTCCCGCTGGTCGAACACGTCGTCGGCTGTCATCACGCACTGGCCTCCAGCGACGCAGCGCGCCTCGTCGACCTCGATCCGGCTCATGCCGTGCTCCCTTCGTCGTCAGCTCCCCACGCAACCGGCAGCGCGTGGACGCCGTGCCCCGGATATGTGCCGGGATTGACCTCGAGCTCGTCGATCGGCACCGCCGGCCGTAGGTCGGGAAACCGCTCGACCAGTCTGGTGAAGGCGATTCGCAGCTCGAGTCGGGCGAGGTGTTGACCGAGGCACTGATGAACGCCGTCACCGAAGGTCAGGTGGCCGGTAGGGTCTCGTTCCGGGTCGAACTCGTCTGGGCGCTCGAAGACCTCAGGGTCGCGATTGGCGGCGGGGCTGCTCACCTGGACGCGTTCGCCCGCACGGACCAGGACGTCGCCGATGGTCACGTCCGCGGTAGCCGTGCGGGTGAAGGGCGCCAGCTGCAGGACCGTGATGTACCGAATGAGTTCTTCGATCATGTTCGGGAGTGCGTCGGGGCCGTGCGCGATCGCGTCCCAGTGGCGCCGGTCGCGCTGCAGGACCAGGGTGCCGAGAGTAATCATGTTCGACGTCGTGTGGTGCCCGGCGACGACCATGAATTGGCCGGCCCCCGCCACTTCTTCGTCGGTCATGCCGACGTCGTGCAGCAGGAAGCTCAGCACGCCCTCGTGGGGCGCTTCCCGGAGCGAGCTCACCTCTTCTGTCATCGCCGCAAGGAATTGCTGGTAGTCCGCGAGCAAGTCTTCCTCGAGCGGCGGATCCAGCTCCATGACGTCGAGGATCGAGTTCCATTCCGGACGCACATGAATGCCGAGCACATGACAGATCGTCCCGAGAGCGACCGGTAGGGAGAAGACGGACTGAAGGTCGAGGGGTTTCTGGGATCGTTCCATGGCGTCCAGGCGGTCGTCCACGATCTGCTCGATCGTCTCGGCGAGACGTGTGACGCGCTTGGGTGAGAACCGACCACCCAGGGCTCGACGAAAACAAGTGTGTTCCGGTGCGTCCATGTTCACGAACGTGCCGGCCTCGCCGGGCGAAGCGCCTCTTCCATGTACGGACGAAGCGATTCGTCGTCCGGCCCGCGTGACGGCGACCGCGCGATGAATCGCGGGCTCTCTTTCATCGAGAACCGGTCGTCACCCAGCACCTGCCGGGTGAGCTCGTGAGAAGTGACCAGCCATCCGTGGGGCCCGTCCGGGTAGACCAGTGGGCGAATCGGAGCTTCGCCGCGGTACTCGGCAAGCTCCTCGGGCGGATCGAAGAGCGTCCGCTTCGTCGGGTAGGGCACAGGTGGCACGTCGGTGGCGGCCATGGTGCGTTCCTCCTACGAGGGGTAGTACGCCGTTGTGGATGGGTTCCATCCTCCTGCCGCCGGTACGGGGTGACCATGGAAGTGGTTGGCCGACACCGACCAAAAATTGACCTCTGAGACGGTCGGTCCGAGTCCTCTTGGCTCGCGCGATGGTCGCTCTCACCCTCCGATTGGCCGTCACGATCGGAGCATCATGAGGACGTGGCCCACCAGTGCGTCGGCATACTCCGGCGTCAGGGGGTCGGTGCGGAGGAGCCAGCGCTGGGTGAACGGGGGCGGCTGGCGGAGATGTGGGGTGACGAGGCTGGCGCGGGCCCGCCGCGGCGGCCCGGGCAGGCGTCCGGCTGATTAGGGTGTCGGACGACGATGACGCTCGTGAGGGGCTGTGATGACGGTGGGGGAGGAGACGGCCAAGAAGGTCAAGTCCGCCGGGCGAGCGCTCGACCTCGTCGACCTCGTCGCCGAGCGGGGCAGCGTGACGTTCCAGGACGTCGTCGACTCCGGGATCCCGAAGTCGAGCGCACACGGCCTGCTCACGACCCTCGTCAGCTCCGGGTGGCTCGAGCACTCGGGTCAGAGCCGCCGCTACCGGCTCGGGCTGCACGCGTGGCAGGTCGGACACGCCTACGACGGCCACCGCATGCTGCTGGAGGCGTCCGAGGACGTCATGGACGACCTGTCGGCCCAGGTCGGCGAGACGGTCCAGCTGGCTCGGCTCGAGGGCATCGAGAACGTCTACATCGCGATCCGGCTGTCGCCCAAGCCGATGCGCATGGCGTCATCGGTCGGCATGCGGCTGCACGCGCACGCGACCGGCATCGGCAAGGCGCTGCTCGGCACCCTGGAGCCGACCGAGGCGAGGCGACGGCTCGAGGCGGTCGCACTTCCGCGGCTGACCCAGAACACCGTCACCGACGTCGACGACCTGATGCGGGTCATCGGTCGGACCCGTGAGCTCGGCTTCGCCGTGGACGACGAGGAGTTCATCGAGGGCTGCCGGTGCATCGCCGTGCCGGTGAGCACCGACGCCGAGACCGGCGTGTGCGCGGCCGTGAGCATCACCATGCCGACGTCGCGGACGGACGAGCGGTGGCCGCACTCGATGTACCCGATGCTGCGTGACGGAGCGGACCGGATCCGTCGGGCCATGGGTCTGCCGGGCTCGCTCTCGCCCTGACGGCGGCCTTGTGCGGGACGCGCACCGGCTGCCATACTCCCGCGATTTCATGGTCGAGAACGCCGGTTCACCTATGTGAACCGAGCCATTCGAAGGAGAATCGCGTGGCACGAACACACGCCGCAGCCCCTCACCGCACCGAGGACGTTCGATGAAGGCGCTCAAGCTCGCCGAGTTCGGACGCATGGAGGTCGTCGACCTGCCCGACCCCGAGCCCGGACCCGGCGAGGTCGTCATCCGCATCGTGGCGACCGGCGTGTGCGGTTCCGACCTGCACGGGTTCACCGGCGAGAACGGGCGCCGGGTGCCCGGGCAGGTCATGGGCCACGAGTCCGTCGGCACGGTCGCAGCGCTCGGCTCCGGCGTGGACGGGTTCGACGTCGGAGACCCCGTCACGTTCAACCCGGTCGTCGTCCCGGAGGCCGACGTCGAGGCCTACGCCGGCCGTGAGCAGCTGAGCCCCGACAAGCGCGTGATCGGCGTGACGCCCGACATCGTCGCCTCCTTCGCCCAGCTCATCGTGGTCCCCGCACGGAACGTCGTGGCGCTGCCGGCGTCGATGCCGATCGAGCTCGGTGCACTCGTCGAGCCGCTGGCGGTCGCCGTCCACGCGGTCCGCAACGCGGGGGTGCAGGCGTCCGACGCCGTGCTGGTCACCGGCGCCGGCCCGATCGGCCAGTCGGTGGTCCTCGCGCTCCAGATGCACGGGGTGAGCCGCGTCGCGGTCACCGAGGTCGTCCCGTCACGCCGCGCGCTGATCGAGGACCTGGGGGTGACCGCCGTCGACCCCACGAGCGACGACGCCGACGAGGAGGTCTCGAGGGCCCTCGGCGGGCCGGCCGACCGGGCGATCGACGCCGTCGGGATCGAGGCCACCCTCCGCTCGGCGCTGAAGGCCACGAAGATCGGGGGGACCGTCTGCCTCGTCGGGATGGGCGCGCCCACCCTCGCGCTGGACGCCTTCCTGATCAGCACCCAGGAGCGTGCCCTCGTCGGGTCCTTCACGTACTCGGCGCAGGACTTCGCCGACGCCGCCGCCTGGATCGGCTCCGCCCCGCCACAGGCCCGGGCGCTGATCTCGCGCCAGGTTCCCCTGGCACAGGGACCGCAGACCTTCGCCGACCTCGCCTCCGGCGACGACACCGCCGGCAAGGTGCTCGTCCGGCTCGACGAGGAGGAGTGACGATGGCCAGCTCATCCCGGAAGACCCCGACCATCGCGCAGGTGCGCGCCTCCACGGTGCGCGGCAAGGGGGCCGACTACCACGACCAGGCGGGCTACCACTGGATCGACGACCACATCGCGACGCCGATGTCCGTCTACCCCGAGTACCGCGAGTCCCGCCAGAGCTTCGGGCTCAACGTGCTCGGCACGCTGGTCGTCGAGATCGAGGCCGACGACGGCACGGTCGGCTTCGCCGTCACCACGGCCGGTGAGATCGGTGCCTGGATCGTGGAGAAGCACCTGGCGCGCTTCCTCGAGGGACGGCCGGTCACGGACCTCGAACGCATCTGGGACCAGATGTACCGGTCCACCCTCTTCTACGGTCGGCGCGGCGTGGTGCTCAACGCCATCAGCGCCGTCGACCTCGCGCTGTACGACCTCCTCGGCCGGCTCCGGGGCGAGCCGGTCTACGCCCTGCTCGGTGGACCGGTGCGCGACGAGCTGCAGTTCTACGCCACCGGCGCCCGGCCCGACGTCGCGAAGGAGCTCGGCTTCATCGGCGGCAAGATGCCGCTGCACCACGGCCCCGCGGAGGGCGAGGAGGGCCTGCGCAAGAACCTCGACGCGCTCGCCGACATGCGCGAGCGGGTCGGCGAGGACTTCTGGCTCATGTGGGACTGCTGGATGTCGCTGGACGTCGACTACGCCACCCGCCTCGCGCGCGGTGCCGCCGAGCACGGCCTCCGGTGGATCGAGGAGGCCCTCATCCCGGACGACTACTGGGGTTACGCACAGCTCAAGCGCCAGGTCCCGCCCGGCATGCTGGTCACCACCGGCGAGCACGAGGCGACGCGCTGGGGCTTCCGGCAGCTGCTGGAGACCGGCGTCGACATCATCCAGCCCGACGTCGGCTGGTGCGGCGGCATCACCGAACTGCTGAAGATCTCGGCGCTGGCGGACTCGCACGGAACGATGGTCGTCCCGCACGGGTCGTCGGTGTACTCGTACCACTTCGTCGTGACGCGCACGAACAGCCCGTTCGCGGAGTTCCTCATGATGCACGAGACCGCCGAGAAGGTCGTGCCGATGTTCGAGCCGCTGCTGCTCGGCGAGCCGGTGCCCGTCAACGGGCGCCTGCGCGTGCCGGAGACGCCCGGCTTCGGCGTCGAGCTCAACCCCGACGTCGAGCGGGAACGCCCCTTCACGCACTGACCGCGCAAACCGACGAGAAGTCACGGAGCGAGGTCGCTCTCGCGCGCAACCGCCGCGCCCGCGAACGGGCACGGCGCGCCCCATGACGGGTAAGACGAAAGGACACAGACAGTGATCGACCTGCTCTGGCTCGCCGCCAGCATCGTCGTGATCGTGGTGCTGATCATCAAGGTCAAGCTGCACCCGGCCATCTCGCTGATCATCGGCACGTTGCTGCTCGGGCTGCTCACCCAGATCCCGTTGCCCGAGCTCGCGAGCGGCGCTGCCGCCGGGTTCGGCGACCTCATGACCGGTATCGGCCTGTCCGTGGGCTTCGGCATCATCCTCGGTCAGCTGATGTCCGACTCGGGCGGCGCGCGCGTGATCGCACGCACGCTGGTGGGCGCGACGTCGGAACGGTTCGCCATGTACGGCCTGGCCGGCGCGGCGTTCCTGCTGTCCATCCCCGTCTTCTATGACGTCACGTTCGTCATCCTCATCCCGCTCGCCGTGGCCATCGCCAGGGAGTCCGGCAAGCCGCTGCCCCTCGCCGTCGGCGCGGTGGCCCTGGGTGCCGGGACGGCCCACACCATGGTCCCGCCGACCCCGAACCCGCTCGCGGCCGGCGAGATCATGGACTTCGACGTCGGCATCATGCTGATCGTGGGTGGCATCGGCGGCTTCGTCGCCGTCATCGCGGCGGTCGCCGCCTACTCGGCGATCATCGCGAAGGTCTGGCGGCCCGAGCGGGACGTCGACAGCGAACCGGCCTTCGTCGAGCATGGCGCGGAGGGCCGGCGCGCGCCGAGCTTCGTCGTGGCGCTGCTGCCGCTGATCGCACCGATCGCGCTCATCCTGCTCGGGACCGTGTGGAACGCGGTGGCCGGCGAACCGCCCAGCTGGGTCGCCTTCTTCAGCGACAAGACCATCGCGTTGCTGATCGGCGTGCTGGTGGCCTACCTCGTCGCCTCGCGCAGCATGAGTCGGTCGGACATGAACGACTCGGCCAACACCGCCGTGCAGAGCGCAGGAATCGTCCTGCTCATCACCGGCGCCGGCGGCGCGTTCGGAGCCATCATCGAGCGGGCCGGCATCGGCGACCTGATCGCGGAGTCCGTGTCGGCGCTCGGCGGGAACTACGCGTTGGCGCTCCTCGCCTGCTACGGGGTCGGCCTGGCGTTCCGCCTGGCGGTCGGCTCCGGCACCGTCGCCTCGATCACCACGATGACGATCATGGCCTCGGTCGCGCCGGCGATCGGCATCCATCCCGTGTGGGTGGCCATGGCCTGCCTGGCCGGCGCCCTCAGCCTGGGTCACATCAACGACAGCGGCTTCTGGGTCACCGCCAAGATCCCGGGCTTCTCCGTCTCCGGCGGCCTGAAGACGTACACGTTGCCGCAGTTCCTGGCATCCGTCGCCGCGCTGCTGTTCACGCTGGTGGGCGCGACGGTGCTGCCGATGGGTTAGCTGCGGCGTGGGCGGTCGAGCCCGGTGGTACGACGCCCGGGCGCCACGGGTGGGGTTCTCCAGTACGTTGGCCGTGGAGCATCCGGACGACGAAACGGACATTGATGAGTGAGCGCGGACTCGAGCTGGCACGCGAGAAGATGGCCTCCGCCGGGGTGGCCCAGGCCGCGATAGACACGTTCTCCCGCTTCTACGGCATTCTCGAGTCCGGCGCCTCCGGGCTGATCCGCGAGGGCGACGTCGAGCCGCTGCGCGACATCCCCCGCCACGCCGACCTGACGGTCTCCGAAGGCGAGGCCGCGGATGCCCTCGGCAAGACCGCGATCATCAAGCTCAACGGCGGCCTCGGCACGTCCATGGGCATGGACAGGGCCAAGTCGTTGCTGCCGGTGCGGACCAGCGACGGCGAGACCTACTCCTTCCTCGACGTCGTCGTCGGGCAGGTCCGCGCGGCACGCGCCGCCACGGGGGCACGCCTGCCGCTGGTCCTGATGAACTCCTTCCGTACCCGGGACGACACGTTGGCCGCGCTCGCGTCCTACGGTGATCTGGCCGTCGACGGGCTCCCGCTCGACTTTCTGCAGAACCGCGAGCCGAAGCTGCTCGCCGACACCCTCGAACCGGTCGAGTGGCCGGCCGATCCGGAGCTCGAGTGGTGCCCGCCCGGCCACGGCGACCTCTATCCGGCTCTCCACGCCTCGGGTGTGGTCAAGGACCTGCTCGCGGCGGGCTTCCGGTTCGCCAGCGTCTCCAACTCGGACAACCTCGGCGCCGCCCCGGACGCCGAGATCGCCGCCTGGTTCGCCGCCTCCGGCGCACCGTATGCCGCCGAGATGTGTCTCAAGACCCCGGCGGACGTCAAGGGCGGACAGCTCGTGGTGCGTCAGGACGACGGCCGGATCATCCAGCGCGAGACCGCCCAGACGCACCCGGACGACATGGAGGTCTCCCTGGACCCCACGCGCCACCGCTACTTCCACACCAACAACCTGTGGTTCGACCTCCAGGCACTCGACGCCGAGCTCGAGCGTACGGGCGGCGTGCTCGAGCTGCCCCTCATCCGGAACGAGAAGAACGTCGACCCCACCGACCCGTCCTCGCCGAAGGTGGTCCAGATCGAGTCCGCGATGGGCGCCGCGGTCGCCGTCTTCGACGGCGCGCAGGTCATCGAGGTGGGACGCGAACGCTTCCTGCCCGTCAAGACGACCAACGATCTGCTGGTGCTCCGCTCGGACGTGTACGACCTCACCGACAGCTTTCGCCTGCACGCGACCGTGCCGGCGCCCCTCGTGTCGCTGTCGAAGATCTACAAGACGGTCGGCGCCTTCGACGCCCGGTTCCCGGCCGGTGCGCCGTCTCTCGCGGACGCGACGTCGCTGACGGTCGACGGGGACTGGACCTTCGGCGCCGGAGTCACGGTCCACGGGGACGCGGCGCTCGCCGACGAGAGCCAGGCCCGGGTCGTGCCCGACGGCGCCACCCTGACCGCCGAGGGGGTCCGGTAGGGGCGTACCGGCGGCAGGGCGATGTGCTTGCCACCCGGCGGGGTGCGCCACGTACAGTGGCCGACGTCGTCACGACGTCTTCGTGAGACGGACCGGAACGAGGAGCGAGCGGATGCCAGGCATCACCGCGGTTTGTGAGGTGGCCATGAGGGCCTGCCCAGCGAGCGCGCGTGACCGCGTCACGCCTCTCTGACCTCGTACCTGCTCGGCCGTCAGGCCTCGCGCAGCACCGCGTCGGAGAAGCGGACGCACCGCCGTCCGTCCACGCCGCCGTGACCGCCTCTGGTGACCCGTGCGCCGTCGTGCCCTTGACGCGCCGCGCCGAACGGCGGCTTCCTCCCGACCGGAAGCCGAGACCCCACATGAACCCCCTGACCGAGAACCAGATCCGCGCGTCGTTCGTCAACGCCAGCCGCCGCGAGGCCGGCCAGGCCGTCCTCCCCGCCCTCGACGCGCTCGACTGGGACCGCCTCGAGTACCTCGGATGGCGCGACCGCAAAGCACCGCTCGCGGCGTACGTCGTCGTCGAGGTCGACGGCGAGCCCGTCGGCGTCCGGCTGCGTTCCGCGGACGCCAAGACGAACCGCCGTCGACCGAATGCGGTGTGCGCGTGGTGCGAGGACATCGTGGCCACCGACGACGTCAGCTTCTACGTCGCCCGCCGCTGCGGGGCCGCCGGACGCCGTGGCGACAGCGTCGGCACCCTCATCTGCACCGACTTCGTCTGCTCGCACAACGTGCGGCGGCGCCCCACGACGGCCGAAGCCGGCACCGATGTCGACGCCGTCCGGGAGGAGTTCGTCGAGCGGCGCGTCACCGGCCTGCGGGAGCGGTCAGCGCGCTTCGTCGAGGAGATCCTGCGCACGCGATGACGGCTCCCGCTCGAGCAGCGCCCGGAGCTCGGCGGCAACCCGCTCGGGTGCCTGCTCGGCCATGAAGTGCCCGGCGTCGAGGGTCCGGTGCACGAGGTCCGAGGCCCAGCGACTCCACAGCTCGGGGGCGTCGTAGCCGAGCGCGGCGCCCCAGTCCTGCTGGATGACCAGCGTCGGCATGGCGAGTCGGTTGCCGCGCTCGCGGTCCTCGCGGTCGTGCCGGACGTCGATGCCCGCGGAGGCACGGTAGTCCGCGACGATCGAGGGGACCGCCGCTCGGGCCGCACGCAGGTACTCGGCGCGGTGCTCCGGCGGGATGGCGGTCTCGTCGGCTCCCCAGGCGTCGAGGAAAGAGGCGAAGAACTCGTCCGCCACGCCGGCGATCATCCGCTCCGGAAGCCCGGCGGGCTGAGCCATGAGGTACAGGTGCCACGCCACCTTGGCGTCAGCGCCGTGCAGGACGTCCCACATGTCCAGCGTGGGCAGCACGTCGAGTGCGGCGAGGTGGGTGACCGTCTCCGGGTGGTCGAGCCCGGCACGGACGGCGACGAGTGCACCGCGGTCGTGGCCGGCGAGCGCGAACCTGTCGAACCCGAGCTCGTGCGCCAGTCCCACGACGTCGGCGGCCATCGTCCGCTTCGAGTACGTGTGCTCGTCCCGCTCGGCGGGCTTGTCGCTCTCCCCGTAGCCACGCAGGTCGGGACAGATGACCGTGTGCCCACCGGCGAGGTCGGTGGCGACGTGCCGCCACATCAGATGCGTCTGCGGGAACCCGTGCAGCAGCACGATCGGCGGGCCCTGGCCGCCGACGGCGGCGTGCAGGCTCACGCCGTCGCGCACGGTGACGCGGTGGGTTCGGAAGGCGGGGATGGTCAGGTTCATGATGGTCCTTTCGTCGGAGCTCGCAGTCTCGACGGCACGGATCAGCAATCGATCAGCAGATCGTCCGCGCGGTTACGGTGAGCGGGTGCGTGCCACCACCGACCCGGGTTTGCGCGTCCGTGTCCTCGGTTCGGTCGGCGTCGCCGCCGCGAACGGCGAGCCACTCGCCCTGAAGGGCCCCCGGCACCGGGAGCTGCTCGGGCGCCTCGTGGTCGCTGACGGGTTCGCCGTGCCGGTCGAGGTGCTGGTCGCCGACCTTTGGGGGGAGCAACCGCCGCGCCGCGCCGTCGGTAGCATCCGCACCTTCGTCTCGGACCTGCGCTCAGCCCTGGAGCCTTTGCGTCCGCCACGGACCAGGCCCGGGATCCTGGTGTCGGCAGGTGCGGGTTATGCGTTGCGGCTGCCCGTCGACGCCGTGGACGCGTGGCGGGCGGAACGGCTCGTGGCCGAGGCCGCGACGGCGACGGCGGATCGCGCCGCCCGGCTGCTCGGCACGGTCCTGGAGGGGTGGGGTGGCACGGCTTACGCGGACGTCGGCGACCGTCCGTGGGTGCAGGCCGAACGCGCACGCCTCGACGAGCTCCGCTCGAGCGCGGTGGAGCACCGCGCCACCGCGTTGCTCGAGACGGGGCGCCCCGCCGAGGCGGTTCGCCTCCTCGACACCCACGTCGCCGGTCACCCCTGGCGTGAGGAGGCCCGACGGCTGCTGGCGCTGGCCCTGTACCGCTCAGGCCGGCAGGCGGAGGCGCTGGACACGGTGCGCCGCGCCCGCACCCGTCTCCGGGACGACCTCGGCCTCGACCCCTCCGCCGGCCTCGCCACCCTCGAGCGGGACATCCTCGACCGGGCACCCCGCCTCGACCAGCCCGACGACGTCTTCCGACGTACCGCCGCCACCTCAGAACGCGTCGTCGGGATCGGTTCACGGGCACGCCTCGAGTCGACGGCGACACTCCTGAGGAGCCTCGCGCTTTCCGGAGGCGGCGGTCTGGAGGCCGCCCGCGAGCACCTGGCCGAGGCGCTGAGGGCCGCCGAGCAGATCGGTGACGCCGAGACGACGGCGCGCCTGCTCGGCGGCTTCGAGGTACCGAGCATCTGGCCGCGGTCCGACGACCCGCACCGGTCCGGCGAGATCGCGGCGGCCGCAAGGCGGGCCCTGCGCACGCTCGGGACGGATGCGCCGGCCAGCCTGCGCGCGCGGTTGCTGGCCGTCATCGCGATCGAGACGCGTGGTCTGCGCGGCAGCGCCGGGATCTCGGCCGCCCGCGAGGCGGTGGGTATCGCCGACGACCTCGGCGATCCCGCTCTGCGGTGCTTCGCGCTCGGCGCGCTCGTGGTCCAGAGCTGCGACCGGCCGGGACGCGCGGCCGAGCGGGACGCGCTCGGCAACGACATCGTCACGCTCGCGCGCCGGCACGACCTGCCGACCTACGAGATCCAGGGCCTGCTGGTCCGGATGCAGGCGGCCGGAGCCCTCGCGAACCCCGCGGGCGCCGCGAGGCTCGCCGATGCCGTTGACGTGCTCGCCGGCAAGCACGAACGTCCCCTCGTGCACGTGTTCACCGCGTGGAACCGGGCGATGCGCCGGGCCGAGCAGGGCCACGACGACGCCGAGACGCAGTATCGCCGGGCGGCGGACCTCCTCGACGGTTCCGGGATGCACGGCGTCAGCGAGGGACTGCTGCCGCTCGCCCTCCTCGCGCTGCGGATCCGTCGTGGCCAGCCGCTGGACGTCGACCTCGAGCTGGACGACGGCGACCGGTCGGCAGCTGCGGGCGCCCCCGACGGCACCGGCTTCGGCCCGTACGAGCCCTGGGTGCGCCCGCTCCTGCTGTCACGAGCCGGCCGTGCGGAGGAGGCGCGCGACGCGCTGGGCCGACTGACGGCCCCGCCTCCCGGACTGCTGCTGGAGGCGCTGTGGTGCCTCGTCGCCCAGGCCGCCACTGAGGTCTCGGACGAAACCACGCTCGTACGGGCCCGCACGGCTCTGGAGCCCGCCCGTCACGAGATCGCCGGAGCCGGCAGCGGAATGGTCAGTCTCGGACCGGTGGAGCGCTGGGTGTGACGGCGCGGCGGACCTGGTCGGACTAGAGGCCGGCCAGCCCTTCGTTCTCGATCGTGCGGCGCACCGCCGCGACACGTTCCCCGCCCCACTCGATCGTCGGGTCGGGCTCCAGCAGGCTGAACGTGATGGCGGCGACCCCGATCGCCGGCTCGGACCAGTCGTGCGCCTCGGTCGATCCGAACGGCCGGCCGGTGATGCGCCGGTCCGTCACCTCCGGGCTCGACGGCGACATGACGCTCTGACCGCGCGTCATGGCGCTCACCAGGCTCGCGAGCACCTCGAATGTCGCACCGGTATCGGGCCGTAACCGGTACCCGAGCAGTTCCGCCAACCGCTGGTACGTCCCGGCCACCCGGGCGATGATCTGGCGCTCAGCATCGGCGAGGGCCCGCCGAACCTCGTCGCGCAGGCCCCCCTCGGGCAGGCTGAGGAACGTCGCGTGCAGGGCCATGTAGGTTCGCCAGCGGATCGATCCGTGCAGCGCTGCGAAGTCGGCGAGGGCTGTCTGCCGGAACAGCTCCACGCACAGGTCATGCCGGCCCTGCGGGGTCGAAAGCCCGTCGAGATGTTCGATGGCGACACGCTGGGCAACCGCCAGAGCCTCGGAGTCCGCGGCGCTCACCGGCGGTGGAGCGCCTGCTAGCTCTTTCAGCAGATCGCTGAAGAAGAGGTCCTTGTGCGGCCATCTGCGGTAGACCGCGCTGCGGGCCACACCGGCATCCCGGATGACGTCCTCGAGGCTGATGTGCTCGAGGCTCACCGTCAGCCCGGTGCGGTTCACCATCGTCTTGGCCGCCTCGAGCATGTGCCTCTCGGTCTCCCGGTCCGAAAGACGGCGCCGTCGTCGCCCAAGTCCCGTCGGTGCCGGAACCTCGTCGTTCACTCTGGCCCCGCTCCTTACCCGGCCGCAGCCGGATCCGCTAGCATTGAGACATGATGTCTCAAGTCTCAAACTCCATCTGTGAAGTCTCTGTCTCGGCGCCGACGGTACATCGGCGGGGAGGAGGCGCCGCATGAGTGTCACGACGAACCTCAGGCGATGGATGTACCGCGGTGGTCGGCCGAACCGCTTGACACAGGCGATGAACCGCCTGGACGCGGCCACCTTCGCCGCCGGGCGGCTGGCCAAGGACAACTGGGTGAGACTGGAGGTGCTCGGCCGCCGGACGGGCCGGCGCATCACGCTCCCGCTCGTGGTCGCCGACCACGACGGCGCGCGGTACCTGGTCTCGATGCTCGGCGAGGACGTGAACTGGGTGCGCAACGTCCGCGCGGCCGGAGGTCGAGCGGTGCTCCGGCACGGCACGGTCGAGGCGGTCCGCCTGGACGACGTCGCTCCTGCTGAACGCGCACCGATCCTGCGCCGCTATCTCGCTCTGGCGCCGGGTGCACGCTCGCACATGCCGGTGGACCGTCGCGCGCCGCTGGCGGAGTTCGAGCGGATTGCCGCGGGCTACCCCGTCTTCCGGATCAGCACGGATGCCGACGCCGGCCCCGAAACCTGACCCAGTCAGCGACGCTGACGCCTGCCTCTGACGCCGACGGCACGCTCGGTCGGGGACGAGGTGGGGCTGTCAGCCGGCGCGGTGACGTCCCTGCTCCCCGACGTCGGTCCGGTGCTCATGACCCTCGGCGGGCGTACGACAGTCGAGGTCGGTGCACTCCTCGAGGCCGTCGGCATGGCGGATCCACGTGCCGTGGCAGTGCAGGAGGTGCGCGTCGCGGCACCGGTCCTGGATGTTCGCGCGTGTCTCGCTGCCGCGTTCGGTCACGAGGCCTTCCGGTTCTTCGTTCGCACCGCGGAGATTGCTTCCACCAGCTGGTCCTTGTTCATCTTGGACCGACCGGTGATCTCGTGCTCGGTGGCCAGGTCGTACAGCTCGTCCTTCGACATGTCCGAGAGGCCGTCGCTGCCGCCGTCCTGGGGCTCGGTGGCCGCCAGGCCACTGGCCTGACCCCTGTTCCCGGGCTCGTGCTTGGAACGGGAGGCCTCGACCGATCGGCGCAGCGCGTCCATGAGGTCCACGACCTCGCCGCCCTCCTCGGCGGGCTCTGCCGGGGTGACGACCTCCTTCCCGCCTGCCTTCGCCTCGACCAGGTCCAGCACCTTCTCCCGGTAGGTGTCCTCGTAGTTGCTCGGGTCCCACTCGGTCGTCATGGACTCGATGAGGGAGACGGCCATGTCCGTGTCCTTCTTCGCCGGCTTCTCGTCGACGGGAAGGTTGTCCAGCTCCTGCCGGGAATTGCGGACCTCGTCGGCGAAGAACATCGTCTCGAGAACTAGAGTGCCGTCCTCGGGCCGCACGGCGGCAAGGTACTGCTTCGAGCGCATCACGAAGTTTGCGACGGCGATCCGGTCCGCCTTCTCCATCGCCGTGGTCAGCAGGGCGTAGGCGCGTTTGGAAGCGTCGTTCTCCGGGGCCAGGTAATAGCTCTTCTGGTAATAGAGCGGGTCGATCTCCGTCGCGTCGACGAAGTCGGTGATCTCGATCGTGCGTGTACGGCCGGGAGCGATTTCGTCCAGCTCCTCGGGGTCGAGAATCACGTAGTCACCGGAATCGAGCTCGTAGCCCTTGACGATGTCCTCGTACTCGACCTCCTTCCCGGTGTCCTCGTTCACCCGCCGGTAACGGATCCGGGACGACGTCCCTCGCTCGAACTGCCGGAAGTGGATGGTCTTGTCCTGCGTCGCCGCGTACAGGCCCACGGGGACGTTGACCAGGCCGAAGGCCAACGCCCCGGTCCAGATGGCTCGTGCCATCACGTACCTCCAGTGGTCGGACGGCGCGGCCCGCGCCGTCGGGCGACGCTAGCCGCGCCGCCCGACGAGGACCGCTCGGGCGTCCCGAGGCTCACACGTCCGCGCGGGTGCTCCGCTCCGGCGTCGAACGGTCCGGCCACAGCGCGATAGCGAGACCGGCGAGGGCGCTGACGACGTGGAGCCAGTTGTCGGCCATGTTGATGTTGAGGATGTTCGCGTCGGGGTTGTCCACGACGATGAAACCGTAGATCGCGGCCGCGCCGTAACCGACGGCGAGAAGCCACCCGTAGACGCGCGCGCGGCTTCGCGTGGTCCACAGGATCACGCCGAGCAGCCCGATGAGGATGTGCACGATGTTGTGCAGCGGGTTGATCGCGAACCCGAGCAGGGTCTGCGAGTGGTCGTGCTCGGTGAAGTTGCTGAAACCCGTGATGAAAAACCCAATGATTCCCACGAGCAGATAGACCACGCCGATAACGAGCGCGAGCCACTGGTACGGGGCCTTGGTCCGGGAGGTCGTCGCTGGTTGCGCCATTGTTGCTCCAAAGGGCGTGAGTCGAAGTGGTCCTCGAATTCTCCCCGCTTGTTGTCGCCCGCGCACGCCGAAAGATCGTGTGCCCTTCCCGGCACGCTCGGCGGCGTCGTCAGGCGTGCGTGGGATGCTCGTGGTCGGCGTGCGTCTCGGGCTCGATCTGGAACGTCGAGTGCTCGACGGCGACGTCGAAGTGCGAAGCCACGCACTTCTGCAGCTGGTCGAGGATGCGGGCGGCGTGGCCGTCGGTGAAGCACTCCTCGTCGACGACGACGTGCGCGCTGAGCACCGGCAGCCCGGTGGCGACGAGGGAGGCATGCACGTCGTGCACCTCACGCACGTGCTCGACCTCGAGCAGGTGGGCGCGGACGTCCTCCAGATCGAGGCCGGGCGGCGCGAACTCGAGCAGCACGGAGCTTGTCTCACGGAGCAGCTTGGCCGCCCGGGGAACGATGAGGGCCCCGATGAGCAGGGCGGCGATGGCGTCGGCACGTTGCCAGCCGGTGGTTGCGATGACCACTGCGGCGATGATGACGCCCAGGGAACCGAGGGTGTCGTTGAGCACCTCGAGGAACGCTGCCCGCAGGTTGAAGCTCGCCGATCGCTTGGAGGCCAGCACGAGCAGGGCGGCGATGTTGCCGGCCAGGCCGATGGCGCCGAAGACCAGCAGCTCGGTGGACGGGACCTCGGGCGGGTCGACCAGACGCTGGACCGCCTCGACGAGGATGTACACGCCGACGGCGAGGAGCACGGCCGCCTGCAGGAGCGCGGCGAGGACCTCGCCGCGGCGGTAGCCCCACGTGCGCCCGGGGGAGGCGGGGCGCATCGACAGGTGCGCCGCGAACAGGGCAAGGGCAAGTCCGGCACTGTCGGTGAGCAGGTGCGCGGTGTCGACCAGCAGGGCCAGGCTGCCGGTGATCAGCGCGCCGGCCGCCTGGGCGAGCAGCACCGCCGTCGTGATCCCGAAGGCGACGGCGAGGCGCCCGCGGTGCGTGGCGGGGAGCCGATCGTCGTGGTCGTGTGCCATCAGTGCGCGCTCCGGACGGCGTCGACGTCAGGGCTTGTCACTATCCTCCTCGTCCGCGTGCTCGTGGTCCTCCTCGCCGCCGACCAGCTGTGCGAGCGGGGTTCCGCAGGAGTCCCCGTTCCACGCCTCGACGCCCTCGCGGATGGCGAAGGCGGCGATCGCGACGGCCGCCAGCGGGTCGGCCCACCACCAGCCCAGCGTGCTGTTGAGGACCAGCCCGACGAGCAGGACGGCGGACAGCCATGCGCACATGAGCGTCTGCCTCGAGTCGGCGACGGCGGAGGCGGAGCCGAGCTCACGGCCGGTCCGGCGTTCGAACCAGGACAGTCCGGGCATGACGCCGAGGCTGACGGCGGCGAGCACGATGCCGACGGTCGAGTGCTCGGGAGCGGATCCGGTCAGCACGGTCCGCACGGCGTCGACCGTGACGAAGGCGGCCAGGGCGAAGAACGCGATGGCGATGGCCCGCATCGCTGGTTTCTCGCGGGTCTCGGGGTCTGGGGCGGCGAACTGCCAGGCGACCGCGGCGGCCGAGAGCACCTCGACCACCGAGTCGAGACCGAACCCGATCAGTGCCGTGGATGAGGCGGCGCGTCCGGCCGCGATCGCCACGACCGCCTCGACGAGGTTGTAGCTGATGGTCGCGGCCACGACCCATCGGATGCGGCGTTCGAGGACCGCGCGGCGCGCCGGCCGCAGGTATCCGGCGCCGGTCGGCCGATCACTCATGCGCACCGGCAGTCCGGGCCGCAGCAGTCGGGGTCGACCGCGAGGACGAGCTGGAGCATGTCACCGAGTGCGTGGGCGAGGTGCGGGTCGGCGAGCCGGTACCAGGTCCGCCGCCCGTCGGGGATGGCCTCGACCAGGCCGCAGCCGCGCAGGCAGGCGAGCTGGTTCGACATCACCTGCCGGGAGACCCCGAGGGCGTCGGCAAGGTCCGAGGGGTAGGCCGGCGCCTCGCGCAGCGACAGCAGGACTCGGGCGCGCGTCCCGTCCGACAGGGCGTAGCCCAGCCGGGCGAGGGCGGCGGTGTGTGTCAGTGTCACGGTCTCCACACCAGCGACCGTACAGCAGGGCCTGTATTCAGAAAACCGTGTACTGGGCGTGGGGATGGTCACGGCGGCGTGCGGGCGGGCAGGCCGCCTGGTGGCCGAGGTCACCGGTGCAGATGCCCACCCTTGGTCACCTTGTCGACGGCGTTGCGCTCGCCCGCGATGCCGATGCCCACGAGGTCGAGCGCGTCCGAGCCGACGGCGGCCACGACGGCCCGGTTGTCGGCGTCGTTGGAGGTGCTGAACATCTCCGCGGTGTACACGCTGATCGGCATCCCTCTCCCGACGGCGCGGCCACGCATGGTGGCCAGCTGCTCGTCGGACGCGACGAGGACGAGAACAGGATGGCCGAGGACGGGCAGGTAGCGCACGTCGTCCGCGTCGGCGTAGGGCTCGCCGACCAGCTCGGGATGGGCGGCCGTCACTCCGCTGATGAGGAACGACGCCACGTTGATCTCCTGCCAGGCGAGGAGGTCGTCGCGCAGGACGACGGCGATCTTGGGTCTGTCGAAGTGCATACCTCCACGGTCCCTCCCGCCGTGTGCCACCGTCTTGTACGTTCTTGGCATGGGCTCGCCGGACCGCATCGCCGCCTGGCGCCCGCGGCTGGAGGGTGTGGCCGAGGTCTTCCACGCCCAGTGGCACGACCACGCCTATCCCGCCCACACCCACGACACGTGGACGTTGCTGATCGTCGACGACGGGCTCATCGGCTATGGGCTCGACCGCCACGAGCATGCCGCGCCGCGCGGGGCGGTGACGTTGTTGCCGCCGCACGTCGTCCATGACGGCCGGTCGGTGACGTCGGCCGGGTTCCGCAAGCGGGTGCTCTACCTGGAGGAGACCGTCATCCCCGAGCGGCTGATCGGCCGCGCCGTCGACGCCCCACTCATTGCCGATGGGTACCTGCGCGACCAGGTCTCGCGGCTCGACGGCGCGCTCGTCGTCGACGAGCACGTGGAGGCAGAGGCCCGGCTCGTGCTGGTGCTCGAGAGGCTGACGTGGCACCTCGCGGGAAGGCCGGAAACGCCGGCTCCGACGCCGCGCCCCGGCGTCGCGCGCACCGCCCGAGAGCTCTTCGACGCCGACCCGACCCGGTCGCGGCTGGCCGACGCCGCGGCACAGACCGGCGTGACGCCGGCGCACCTCGTCCGGGCCTTCACGGCCGAGTTCGGCATCGCGCCGCACCGCTACCTGCTCGGCCGGCGGCTCGACCTGGCGCGCAAGCACCTGCTTGGCGGGCAGCCGCCGGCCGACGTCGCGACCGCCACCGGCTTCTACGACCAGGCCCATCTGACCCGCCACTTCAAGCGGCTGCTGAGCACGACGCCGGGAAAGTACCGGCGCAGCGGCGAGACGACGCCGGCATCCCCGCCCGACGGCGAAGCCCAGCAGTGAAGCTCACCCGCACACCCTGGACGAGCGAGGGCTACTCCAAACACTCGAGGGCCACTGGTGCAACAGTGGCCCTCGGTGTGCGGAGTAGCCCTCGCAGGTGCCGCAGGAGTGGGTGGCGGCTACGGGACGGTGTAGCCCGCCGCCCGGAACATCTCGTACCACTCGGCCCGGGTGAGGGGCAGGTCGGACCCGCGGGCCGCACCAGCGACCCGCTCCGGGTTGGTCGTGCCGAGCACCACCTGCATCCGAGCCGGGTGTCGCGTGATCCAGGCGGTGGCGATGGCGATCGCCGGCACGTCGTACTTGGCCGCCAGCCTGTCGATCACCGCGTTGAGCTCGGGGTAGTCCGAAGATCCGAGGAACGTGCCGGTGAAGAAGCCGGACTGGAAAGGTGACCAGGCCTGGACGGTGATGTCGTGCAGGCGGCAGTAGTCGAGCGTGCCGTTGTCGCGGCCGATCGACTGGTCGAGGGCCTGCATGTTCGCCGCGGCACCCTGCGCGACGAGCGGCGCATGGGTGACGGAGAGCTGCAGCTGGTTCGCCACGATCGGCTGGTCGACGTGCTTGCGTAGCAGCCCGAGCTGCCCGGGGGTGTGGTTCGAGACGCCGAACGCGCGGACCTTGCCGGCCGCGGACAGCTCGTCGAAGGCGCGGGCGACCTCCTCCGGCTCGACCAGGGCGTCCGGACGGTGCAGCAGCAGGATGTCGATGTAGTCCGTGCCGAGCGCCTCGAGCGAGCCGTTGACCGACTCCATGAGGTGGTCGTAGGAGAAGTCGAAGTACGGCCCGTCCTTCACGATGCCGGCCTTGGTCTGGATCGTGAGCTGCTCGCGCTCGGCAGAGCTGAGCTGCATGGCCTCGGCGAACCGGCGCTCGCAGCCGTGCGGCTCGGTGCCGTAGACGTCGGCGTGGTCCAGGAACGTGATGCCCGAGTCGACGGCGGTGCGCAGCAGGGTGCGGATCTCCTCGTCGGACTTCTCCTGGATGCGCATGAGGCCGAGGGTGACGTTCGGGACGGTCATGTCCGTGCCTGGCAGGGTGAAGGTCTTCATGGGTTTCCTCTGTGTCGTGGACAAGCGTCGGTGAAAGGTTGGGCCGGCGATCAGGCGGAGAGCCGGGCGACCTCCTCGGTGGTCAGCTCGAGTTCGGCGGCGCCGGCGGAGTCGCGAATGCTCTCGGGTCGTGAGGCACCCGGGATCGGCAGGACGACGGGCGCGAGCGCGAGCTCCCACGCGAGGGTGACCTGGTAGACGCTCACACCCCGGTCCTCGGCCACGGCCCGGAAGGCGTCGTGGTTCGCGGCGAGATCACCTGCGTTGGAGATGCCGCCGAGCGGGCTCCAGGGCAGGAACGCGATGCCCAGCCGTGCGCAGTGCTCGAGCTCGCCCTGGCTGGAGCGGAATCGCGGCGAGAACTGGTTCTGCACCGAGGCGAGGCGCCCGCCGAGGATCTCGTTGGCGAGGTCGATCTGCTCCACATCGGTGTTCGAGAGACCGACGCGCTGGATGACGCCCTCGTCGAGCAGCTCGCGGAGCGCGCCGACGGAGTCGTCGAACGGCACCTTCGGGTCTGGCCGGTGGAACTGGTACAGCCCGATCGCTTCGACGCCGAGGCGCCGAGCCGAGGCCTTCGCGGCCTCCTTGAGGTGCTCGGGCGAGCCGTCCTGATACCACGTGCCGTCGCCGGGCCGCAGGCTGCCGCCCTTGGTGGCGACGAGGACCTCGGAGGTATCACCGCCATAGCTGCGCATAGCGCGCGCAACGAGCTCTTCGTTGTGGCCGACCTCGCCGGCGTCGCGGTGGTAGGAGTCGGCGGTGTCGATCAGGGTGACACCGACGTCGAGCGCGGCGTGGATCGTGGCGATCGAGCGGTCGGCGTCCGGGCGGCCCTCGATCGACATCGGCATGGCGCCGAGGCCGATAGCGGACACGGTCCGGTCACCGAGGGTGCGCTGCTGCATGGAGGTTGTCCTCGCTTCGTCGGGGGAGTGGGAGGCGCCGTGGGCGCCCGCCGTCACAGTAGAACCACCCGGTGGTCGGGACCAACGGGGCCGCCCGGCCGCTCCGGCTGTTCGGCAGCCTCAGCGCCGCACGAGCTCCGGCTCGGCCGCGACCGGCCGCACGCGGTCCACGCGGACACTCACGAGCGCCAGGAGGCAACCCGCGACGGCGAGGATCACGCCGACCCATCCCGGTGCGAGATACCCGAACCCGGCGGCGATCACCAGCCCGCCCAGCCACGCGCCGAGCGAGTTGCCCACGTTGAACGACGCGTGGTTCATCGCGGCGCCGAGCAGCTCTGCGTCACCGGCGATCCTGATGATGCGTGACTGCACCGACGGAATGAGCGACGCGGACGTGCCGCCGATCGCGAAGACGAGCACGAACAGCAGCACCGGGTGCCCGCCCAGCGTGGCGTACGCCGCCATGACGAGGACGAAGGTGCCAAAGCCGACCAGCAAGGTTCGGGTGAGGTCACGGTCGCTCGCCCAACCGCCGACCACGTTGCCGATGGTCATGCCGACGCCCAGCGTCGCGAGGACCCATGGCACCGCGGAGCCGGGCAGTCCCGCCGTGCGTGTGGTGACCTCCGCGATGTAGGAGTAGACGGCGAAGAAGCCGCCGAAGCCGACCGCACCGACGGCGAGCATCAGCCACAGCCGCGGATTGCGGAACGCCGTGAGCTCGCGCAGGGCGCCGCGGTCGGGGTTGCCCGCGATGCGCGGCAGCGTGAGGAAGCCGAGTGCGAGCGTCAGCGCGAAGATCACCGCGACGGCGACATAGGCCCATCGCCATCCGGCGGTCTGTCCCAGCCAGGTGCCGAGCGGGACACCCACCACGTTGGCGATCGTCAGGCCGGAGAGGGCGAGCGCGACGCCGGCGCCCTGCTTGCCTGGCCCCATGAGGCGCGCCGCGAACAGTGAGGCGACGCCGAAGTAGGCGCCGTGCGGCAGGGCCGCGACGAACCGGGCGAGGGCGGTGAGGGTGAAGGTGGGCATGGTCGCGCTGGCCAGGCTCGCGACCGTGAAGGCGGCGAGGAGGATGAGCACGAGCTTGCGCTGCGAGAGGCGGGCGGCCACCACCGCGGTGACGGGTGCGCCGACCACGACCCCGAGCGCGTATGCGGTGATGACCCATCCCGCCTGCGCGATGACGGCCTGCGGGTTCTCGTGGAAGCCGGGCAGCAGGTCCTCGGCGATCTGCGGCAGCAGGCCCATCGAGACGAACTCGGTGGTCCCGATGCCGAAGCCGCCGAGGGCGAGCGCGAAGAGGGCGAGGTTGCGGTGGGCAGGGCTCAGCGGCGGCATGATCTCCTGGGGAAGGTCGGGCAGGATCGTGCAACGCTGCGCGGCGCCAGTCTATGCCTGCGTCCGAGCGCCCCGAACCGACGGTGCAAGAGCCGATGGTGCGGCGCGCGGAGGACGGGACGTCAGTCGCCCGTCCAGCTGAGGAGCAGGAGGCAGACGTCGTCCCGGTGCCGGTCGTCGGCCAGCAGCCGCGACATCAGTGCCGCGAGCACGTCGCCGGATCGGCCGAGCGTCTGGTCCGCCGCGTCGGTCAGGACGTCCAGGCCCTCCCGGAGCGGGCGGTCGCGACGCTCGACCAGACCGTCGGTGTAGAGCAGGAGCTCGTCCCCCGGACGAAGGGTGAGGGCGGTCTGTCCACGGGCGTGGTCGGGCACGCCGAGGGGCATGGACCGGCCCTCCCAGAGCAGCTCGGTCCCGCCGCCCTCCCGGCGCAGGGCGGGCGGCATGTGCCCGGCGCAGGCGAACGTGAGGCGGCCGGTGGAGAGGTCTACCTCGGCGTAGGAGATGGTGGCTGACGCGGCCGCCGGCGCGTGGGTGATGAAGGCGTCCAGCTCCTCGAGCAGACGCGCCGGTCCAGCGCGCCGCGTGGCCAAAGCGCGCACGGCGCTGCGGAGATGCCCCATGGCGATCGCGGCGCCCAGGCCCTTGCCGACGACGTCGCCGACGGTGACGGCCAGCACGTCGTCGTCGAGCTGGAACGCGTCGAAGAAGTCACCGCCCACCTCCAGGCCCGTCACGCCCGGCCGGTACGCGCTGGCGATGGAGAACCGCTCGTCGGCGGGCAGGTCGACGTCGAGCAGCGAGTGCTGCAGCTCGTGCGCGAGGCTCGCCTTCTCCTCGTACAGGGCCGCACGGTCCAGGGCGATGCCGGCCTGCTGCCCGATGGCGCCGAACACGGCGCGGTCCAGCTGCTCGCCGGCCAGGTCGTCCGGGACCACCAACGAGAGCACGCCGCGCAGCGCGGAGTGCCCCCGCAGCGGGACCTCCAGCCGACCACCGACCGCCCGGACATCCTCGAGCCCCGAACGGGGAGGTGGAGCGGTGCCCAGCTCCTCACCCGCAGCGGTGCGTGGTTGCAGGCGCCGGCCGTCGGTGAGCCAGATGGTGCCCGCGGGGATGCCGAGCGTGCCCACGGTCTGGCTGAGCAGCGCGGCCACCACGCCGTCGATCCCCACCGAACCCGACAGCGCCGAGGTGATCCCCTGCAGGAGGGTGGTGCGGTCCGCGGCCCGTTCGGCCGCCCGCCGGGCCGCGAGCAGCTCACGCTCGTAGCGCGAACGCTCCTGGGCGCTGGAGAGGGCGACGTGCACCAGCCCGTCCTCCGACGTGAGCGCGGAGAGCAGCACCGGCATCCGGCGCCCGTCCGCGCGCAGCTCCACCGCCACCTCGTCCACGCGTCCGTCGGCGTGCAGCATCGGCGCCAGGTGCGTCTCCCAGTAGATGCGGCCGCCCGCGGTGAAAAGCTCGCTGAGCCGGCGCTCGCCGAGGACCTCGTCGGGACGCAGCCCGATCCACGAGAGGAAGGTGGCGTTGGCGTCGACGACGGTGCCGCGACCGTCCAGCAGCAGCAGCCCGGACGGCGTCCGCTCCCAGGAGCGCTCGCGCGCGCTCACGTGCTCAGGTACGCCTTCATCGCCTCGACCAGCTGGTCGGGCGCGCTGAGATTCGGGCAGTGACCGACGGCGACGATCTCGACGAAGGTGCTGCGCGGCAGTCGGTCGTGCACGTAGCGCCCGACCTCGGTGGGTGCGATCACGTCGTCGCGGCACTGGACGACGAGGCACGGCGTGCCCACGTCGGGCAGGTCATCACGGTTGTCGGACAGGAACGTCGTCCGTGCGAAGCGCCGGGCGATCTCGGGATCCATGGCGCAGAAGCTGGCCGTGAGCTCGTCCCCCAGCTCTGGTCGGTCCGGCATCCCCATGATGACCGGCGCGATGTGCGCGGACCATCCGAGGTAGTTGTCGTCGAGGGTCTCGAGCAGCTCGTCGATCTCCTGCTGGGTGAAACCCCCGCGGTACCCGTCGTCGTCGATGTACCGGGGACTGGGTCCGACGAGGACGAGGCGCTCGAACAGCTCGGGACGGTCCCGTGCCGCCAGCACCCCGACCATGGCGCTGACCGAGTGTCCGACGAAGATCACCGGGCCGGTCCCCAGCGCGTCGAGGATCTGGAGGACGTCGTCGGCGTAGCCCTGCAGGCTGCTGTACCGGGCGTGGTCGAACGCCGCGTCGTTCGCCCTGCCGGCACCGACGTGGTCGAAGAGCACCACCCGGTGCGTGGCCTCGAAGGCGGGCGCCACGAAGCGCCACATCGTCTGGTCGCAGCCGAAGCCGTGCGCGAACAGCATCGTCGGTGCGTCCGCGACCCCCGACACGATCACGTGGTGCCGCTCGAGTACCTCCACCCGTTCAGCCTAGTGGCGCGCCCCGGGCGTCTACCTCAAAACGGCAGCGCGTCGAACGCCACCTGGAGCCAGGGCGTGACCACCGCGATCGTGGGCACCGCGATCACCGCGAGGGCGAGCGCGCCGCACGTCGCCCGCAGCACCGCGACCCGCACCGGCCACGCCGAGTGGTCGGGCCGGCGCGCGAGGCGGGCCAGGCGCGCGTCGATCTCGGCCTCCGGATCGGCGGTCCCGGCGAGCTTGGCCAACGCCGACCGCAACGGTGCGGCACCGACGCTCCGGCGGGCGATGTCGTCCGCGAGCATCTCCAGCAGCCGGTTGACCGACTCCAGGGCGAGGCGGCTGCGCACCAGCTGCGGGAAGGCGACGTGCAGAGCGGTGAACGCCTCGATCACCAGATCGTGCCGGGCGCGCAGGTGCGCGAGCTCGTGCGCCACCACGGCGTCGACCTCGGCCGGTGTCAGCAGGTCCAGCGTGGCGTCGGTGACCACGACCCGCCCCGGCTTGGCGGGGATGCAGTACGCGAGGGGCAGGTGGGCGGCCAGCACGTCGAGCTCCGACCGCTCGCGCCGCTCGCCGTGCAGTAGGTCGAGCATCTCGATGTGGCGCCGTCGCCGTCGTCGGGTGTCGAGAGCCAACCGAACCGTCACGACGGCGAGGCGGACCACGATGACTCCGGCCAGCAGGAGCGCCAGCCCGGCACCGACGAACAGCGCGGGCCCGAAGCGGAGCTCACCTCCGTGCAGGGCACGCAGCGCCTCCTCGGGTGCTGCGAGGGCGGCACCGATCGCGGACAGGGCGGCAGCGAGTGCCACGGACTGCCAGACGACGACCGCTGCCTGCGGGACCTGCTCGAGCCACCGTGCCCGGTCCAGCAGCACCGGCGCGGCCAGCGACAGGACGACGGCGAGAGCCGTCAGCGCAAGGGCCGTCACGACGTCGGGACCGGCGCCCGGTCAGCGCGCCCGGTCAGGGTCCGCGAGCGCCTCGCGGATGGCTTCGGCCTCGCCCGGACCGACCCGGCCGACGAAGTGCTGGAGCGCCGCGGCACGTGCGGACGGGTCCGGAGTCGCACCGAGCGCGTCGAGCATGAGGTCGGCAACGGCCTGCTCGCGCGTCTGCGCGGGGGAGTACCGGTAGGCACGGCCTTCGCGCTCCTGGTTGACGACGCCCTTCTTCGCCAGCCGGTCCATCACCGTCATGACCGTGGTGTACGCGAGGCGCCGGCCCTCCGTGAGGGCCTCGTGGACCTCCCGGACCGTGCAGGGGCCGTCGGCGTCCCACAGGTACGCCATGACCTCGCTCTCGAGATTGCCCATCGCCATGCGAGCAGTCTAACGACATCTACGCCAGGTGTCGTACGAACTGTACGTACTAGGCGCGACGTACTACGGTTGGTAGTACTTCGCGTTACGCCCCGGAGGGAAGCGCATGGACACCCTGGACCTGTCCCGGTTGCAGTTCGCCGTCGTCACGATCTACCACTACTTCTTCGTGCCGCTGTCAATCTCCCTGGCGGCCATCACCGCCGGCCTGCAGACCGCCTGGGTCCGCACGGGGCGCCACGACCTGCAGCGCCTGACGATGTTCACCGGCAAGCTCCTCATGGTCACCTTCGCCGTCGGCGTGGTCACCGGCCTGGTGCAGGAGTTCCAGTTCGGTCTCTCCTGGAGCGCGTTCTCCCGCTTCTACGGCGACGTCTTCGGCCCGACCCTCGCCATCGAGGGCATGCTGGCCTTCTTCCTCGAGGCGACGTTCCTCGGCCTGTGGTTCTTCGGCTGGGACCGTATGCCCCGGCTCGCGCACCTCGCCACGATCTGGATCGTGGCCGTCGGCACGCTGATCTCCGCGTTCGTGATCCTCGGCGCCAACTCCTTCATGCAGAACCCCGTCGCCTACGACGTCGATCCCGAGACCGGCCGCGCCGAGCTGACCAGCTTCGCCGAGCTGATGACCAACCCCGTCAACCTGGCCGCCTACCCGCACACGCTGGCCGGCGCCTTCATGACCGGCGGCGCCCTCGTCCTGGCCATCAGCGCGTGGCGGGCGTGGGGCCGCGGCCCGGCGCGCGAGGCGCCCGCCGACGACGACCACGCCACCTGGCGCAGCCTCGCCCGCGTCGGTGCCTGGGTCACGCTGGTCGCCGGCGCCGCCGTCGTCCTGACCGGGGACCACCTCGGCAAGGTGATCACCGAGGTCCAGCCGATGAAGATGGCTGCGGCCGAGGCGCTCTTCGCCACGGAGACCGGCGCCGCGTTCTCTATCTTCGCCGTCGGCCCGCTCGACGGCGGCGAGCCCTTCTTCTCGCTCGACATCCCCTACGTGCTTTCCGTCCTGGCCACCGGCGATCCGACGAGCACCGTGCACGGCATCACCGACCTGCAGGGCCAGTACGAGCAGCAGTACGGGCCGGGCAGCTACGTGCCCTGGGTGCCCGTCGCGTACTGGACGTTCCGGCTCATGATCGGCACCGGCGTCGTCGCCATCGCCGCGGCCCTCGCCCTGCTGTGGGCGAGCCGCGGCGGGCGCACCCCGGGCCGGGACGACGGCGGCACCTCCCTGCTCGCCCGTGTCACCCGCGTGGCCGGCCGGTTGCTGCTGCGATTCCTGCCGCTGATCCCGCTGCTGCCGGTGGCCGCGAACACCTTCGGGTGGCTCTTCACCGAGACGGCCCGCCAGCCGTGGCTGGTGTTCGGTCTCTTCCGCACCGAGGATGGCGTCTCCCCGGGCTTGACCGAGCCGGAGGTGCTCGCGTCCCTCCTCGGCTTCGGCGTCCTGTACGGGATCCTCGCCGTCGTCTGGCTGCGGCTCGTGCTCCACCTGTCGCGCCAGGACCTCACCGGCAGCCCGGGCACGCCGACTTCCCGACCGGGTGACGGGGCCGAGCCGGCCGCCCTTGTCCCCGCCTACTGACCTGGAGCTGTCGTGGATCTACCACTCGTCTGGTTCGCCCTCGTCGTGCTGTGCTGGGTGCTCTTCGTGGTGCTCGAGGGCTTCGACTTCGGCGTCGGGATGCTGGCGCCGCTCCTCGGGCGCGACCCGGCCCAACGCGGCGCGGCCCTGCGCACGATCGCACCGGTGTGGGACGGCAACGAGGTCTGGCTCGTCGCCGCCATCGGCGTGACCTTCGCGGCCTTCCCGGACTGGTACGCGGCGATGCTGGCCGGGCTGTACCTGCCGCTGGTGCTGCTGCTCCTGATGCTGGCCGTGCGGGGCGTGGCGCTGGAGTTCCGCGGCAAGAAGGACTCCGCCGGGTGGCGACGCCGCTGCGACGTCGCGCTGGCGCTCAGCTCGGCAGCGACCGCCGCGGCCGTCGGCGGACTGCTCGGGGCCCTGACGGGTGGCCTGGCCCTCGACCGAAACGGCGACGTCACCGGCGGGGCGCTCGGCCGCAGCCTGGCCGTGCTGGTCGAGCCGCACACCGTCGTCGGCGCGCTGGCCGGGCTCCTCGCGGCCGTGGCCCTGGGAGCCACCTATCTCGGCCTGCGCACCACCGGGCCGGTGCGTGAACGCGCCCGCTCGTGGGCGCTGCCCGCCGCCCTCGTGCTCGCGGTGGGCGCTGTCCTGCTGGTCATGTCCGGCGAGCTGCCGTGGGTGTGGGGACTCGCCGTCGCGGTGTCGGCGGCCGTCTCCGCGGCGGCCGTCCGTGCCGGCCGGGAGGCCTGGGCCTTCGGGGTGATGGTGGTCGCGGTGGGGCTCGGGGCCGTGGTGGGGTTCCTCGGCCGGTACCCCGTGGTGCTGCCCAGCACGCTCGACCCGGCCTGGTCGCTGACGGTCGACGGCGCCGCGGCCAGCCAGACGGCGCTGCAGACCGTCTCCGTCGCCGCGCTCGTGATCCTGCCCGGCGTGCTCGCCTACCAGGCACTGGCGTACTGGGTGTTCCGCAAGCGCGTCACCAGTGAGCCCGTGCCGACATGAGCCCGTCGAAGGGACCCGTCGACCCCCGGCTACTACGGCTCGCGCGTCCGGCGGCCCGACCGCTGTCGCTCCTCGTGGGCCTCTCGGTGCTCCAGGCCATCGCGACGGTGGCGGTGAGCCTGGCCGCGGCCACCGTGGTGGTCCGCATCCTCGAAGGCGACGCCTGGCTGCGCACGCTCGGGATGCTCACCACCTGCCTGCTCGTGCGCGCCGCCGTTCAGGCGGCGTCGCCGGTGGCCGCGCATCGGGTCAGCGCCCGGGTGGTCGACCGAGCACGGCGGCGCGGACTCGCCGCGCTGGCCCGCCGGGGACCGGCGTGGGCGGCCGGCCGAGGCGCCGGCAGCACCGACCTCGCCACCGTGCTGTCCACCGGGCTCGAGCCGCTGCGGCCCTGGTTCGCGAACTACCTGCCCGCCCTGGTGGTGGCGGCCGTGCTGCCGGTGTCCGTCGTCGTCCTCATGGCGGCCATCGACCTCACCGCGGCGGTCACTGTCGCGCTCACCCTGCCGCTCGTGCCGCTGTTCGCCGCCCTCATCGGCTGGGCCACCCAGCGCCGCGCCGCCGAGCAGTACGACCGGGGCGGGGCGCTGGCCGGCCACTTCCTCGACGTCGTCCGCGGCCTCGTGACGCTCAAGCTGTTCGACCGGGCCGACCGCCAGGTCGAGCAGGTCCGCGACGCCAGCAGCCGGTACGCGGGCGCGACGACCCGTGTGCTCTCGGTGGCGTTCCTGTCCTCGACGGCTCTGGACCTCGTGGCCACGATCTCGGTGGGGCTGGTCGCCGTCGGTGCCGGTGTCCGGCTCGCCGGCGGGGAGATGGCGCTGTGGCCGGCGCTCGCCGTCATCGTCCTCGCACCGGAGGCCTACCGCCCGCTGCGCGAGGCCGGTGCGCAGTTCCACGAGTCGGCACAGGCCTCCGCGGTGATGGACCGGCTGGACGAGCTCACCGGCCCCGCAGGCGAAGAAAAGTGCAGAAACCGTCGTTCCGAGCAGCAGATTGTGCACATTTCTCGGAACGACGGGTCGGACGCCGGTGCTCTCCTCGAGATGCACGACGTCGAGCTGAACTACCCCGGCCGCCGAGCGCCCGTCCGGCTCCCCGACCTGACGGCGTCGCCGGGCGAGCTCGTCGCCGTCGTCGGGCCGTCCGGGTCCGGCAAGACCACGCTCCTGCGCATCCTCGCCGGCGTCGAACGCCCGCACCGCGGCTCCGTGCGGTCGCCCAGCTGCGAGCTGGTCCCGCAACGGCCCGCCCTGCCACTCGCCCGGACCGTGCGCGAGGCACTCACCGAGGGCCTGCCGGCCCCCGACCACCCGGCCGACGACGGCGCGCTGCAGAGCATGCTGGACCGGCTCGGCGTGAAACTGCCTTCGGGCCTCGACACCCCGCTCGGCGACGGCGGTGCCGGTATCTCCACCGGCCAGCGCCAGCGTCTCGCCATCGCCCGGGCGGTGCTCGGCGCGCGCGCCCGCCTCGCCGAAGGCTCGAACGCCCCGGTTCTCCTCCTGGACGAGCCGACGGCGCACCTGGACGTCCGGGCCGAGCGGGCAGTGGTCGGCGTCCTCGAGGAGCTGGCCCGCGCAGGCGCCGTGGTGATCGTGACGGCCCACCGGCCCGGCCTGATCGCGGCAGCCGACCGTACGGTCACCGTGAGTCCTGCCGACCACATGGACGGCGGGGTCACCGCGGCAACGGAGCGTCCTCCCGAGAGCGAGACCGCTCCAGGACCTCATCCCGCGGGCAACGGGCCGCCCCGGCCGTCAGACGGCCGCCACCACGGACGCCGCCCGAGGCGCGGGATGCTTGCCGCCCTCCGCCACCGCTGGACCCGGCTGAGCCCCCGAAACCGCCTGGTTCTCGCCGCGATGGCGGGGGCGTTGTCGGTGCTCTCCGGCGTCGGGCTGACCGTCGCCGCGGCGTGGCTGATCGTGCGCGCCGACGCGCAGCCGCCGATCCTCGCCCTCTCGATCGCCGTGGTCTGCGTCCGCGCCTTCGCGATCACCCGGCCGCTGTGGCGCTACCTCGAGCGACTGGCCTCGCACGACGCCGGCCTGTCGCAGCTCGCGAGCTGGCGCGCCGACGTCGTCGCTCACCTGATCCCGCAAGTCCCCGGGCGGCTCACCGCCCGCCGCGGGGCGCTGCTGACCCGTGTGGTCGATGACGTCGACACCCGCCTCGACGGCCAGGTCCGCGGTGCCGTCCCCGCCGGCGCGGCGCTCGGGGCACTGACCGTCGTCGCCGTCGTCGCCGTCTGGTGGCACCCGTCCGTGCTGATACCCCTCGTCGGTGCGCTCGCGCTGGCCGGCGCCGTCGTGCCGTCTGGTGTCACCAGGGCGGATCGGCGTCTCGCCGGACCGGGGGACGCCGCCCGCACCGATCTGCGCGACGCCGTGGTGGCGGCCGTCGAGAACCCGGACGAGCTCGCGTCGGACAGCGGCGTGCTCCTGCGTCAGACCCGGGCCCGCGCCGCCGTCGCGGAGCGCCACGAGCGGAGCGCGAGTCGCATCGACGGCCTCGCCCGCGGCGGTGGCGAGCTGGCCGGGACGCTGCTGGTGCTCGGCTGCGCGCTGCTCTCCGGCCTCGCCTTCGCGCGTGGCGCGGTGACTCCGGAGGCCGTCGGTGTGCTCGTCCTCGGCAGCCTGACCCTGACCGAGACGATCGGCAGCCTGGTGCCGGCGTTGCGGGTCCGGGCGGCGGGCGAAGCGGCGCGCCGTCGCCTCGGCGAGCTGGCGAGCGACGTGCGAAGGCCGCCCGCGCTGCCATCCGGGCCGACCGCCGTCGGCCGGAAGGCCGGTCGCGGCCCCGGCCCCGGCTCGGGCGGTTTCCCCGGGTCCGGTCTGCGCGCCTGGGGACTCGCCGTCGGCTGGCAGGACAGCATCGTGCGCGAGGGCATCGATCTCGACGTCACCGCCGGCGAGACGGCCGAGCTGCACTGGCCGTCCGGCGCCGGCAAGTCGACGCTGGCGGCCACCCTCGTCGGCCTCGTGCCGCCGCACGCGGGGACGTTCGTCGCCGGTGGTGTCCCGCACGACGTCCCCGACGGTGCCGAGCTGCGCCGCCACGTCGGTCTGGCCGGTGATGCCGACCACATCTTCGCCACGACGGTTCGGGAGAACCTCCGCCTCGCGAGACCCCACGCCGGCGACGCCGAGCTGATCGACGCGCTCGAGCAGGCACAGCTGGGCGGGTGGCTAGAAGGCTTGGTCGACGGGCTCGACACGTGGCTCGACTCCGGCGGTCACGCGCTCTCGGGTGGCGAGCGGCGACGACTTGTGCTCGCCCGCGCGTTGCTGCGCGACCCGGGGGTGCTCGTGCTCGACGAGCCGGAGTCGGGCATCGACCCGGACACCGCCGCCGCCCTCCTCGGATCGGTGCGCTCGCGGGCCCGTCAGCGGGGCCGCGCGGTCCTGGTCATGGCGCACGTGCGGCATCCGAAGGAGCACCTCGCCGGCGCCGGTTTGGCCCCGGTAGCGTCCGACGGTCCTTGAGGACCTCAGTGACGGTCGGCCTCAGCGCGCTGCTCGACGTCGTCCTGCGATGTTGCAGCACGCGCATAGAGCTGCCGGCCGGGGGAGGAGGTCACGCCGAAGGCGACGATGCTCGCGGCGATCATCAGGGTCCCGGCGGCGAAGAAGGCCGGCTCGGTGACACCCTTATCGACGCTGTGCGCGAGGTAGAAGATCGAGCTCGCGCCCATGGGGCCGAACCATCCGAGGAACATGGCGTCTCGCGTCCGCAGACCTAGCGGCCGGGCCAGCGCCAGGACCACGGGCAGGCGCCGCAGCACCAGCACCAGGACGACGAAGCCGACGGCTGCGGGTCCGAATGCTGCCCACTCGCTCCAGGGCAGGGCGAGCCCGAGCGCGAGGAACAGCGGCAGGGACAGGTAGCGGTTGACGGCCTCGTCGATGCCCTGCTGGGGCTCGCGCTCCTTGCCGGTGACCAGGGAGTTGTAGATCGTTCCCGCGACGAAGACGCCGAGGATCCCGTCGGTCGACGCGGCTCGTCCGAGCCCCAGGACGGCGACGGCGAGGAGCACCGTGAGGATGAGGTTCGGCGCGGGCTCCAGGTCGTGGTCCTTGGCGGCGATCCGGACGCCGAGCGCGGCGAGGGCACCGCCCACGCCGCCGATGAGGATGCTGCCGAGCACCTCCCAAGCGATCCGGCCGACCTCTGCTCCCGGCGACGTCGCCGGCAGGACGACGGCGACGGCGACGGCGACGAGCGGGAGGGCGAGACCGTCGTTGATGCCGCTCTCGACGCTGAGGGTGTGCCGTACTCGCGCGGGCAGGTCACGCTCGGCCGGTTTGCCCGAGACGATCGATCCGGCGAGCACGGGGTCGGTCGGGCACAGGCAAGCACCGAGAAGCGCGACCAGAGCGAGCGGCAGCCCAAGGACCAGGGCCGACGCGCCCGAGATCAACGCGGCCAGGGGCATCACCACGAGCAGGAGGATCGCGACGGGACGTGCGATGCGGGGGAGGTGGCTCGCCGGGAAGCGGAGGGCCGCGCCCATCACCGAGATCGCGACGATGAGGCGGCCGCCCTCGAGCAGGACGAAGTCGCGGACCTCTTCGGTCATGTCCACCGCGCCGAGGACGTACGGGCCGAGGGCCACACCCAGCGCGAGCGCGAGCAGCGGCTCCGAGAAGGGGAGCTCGCGCATGCGTCGGCTGAGCAGTGCCAGCACGAGTGCGAGGCCCCCAACGAGGCCATAGGTCAGGTGCAGGTCCGTCACCGCGGCTCCGTCCGTCGTTCCCTGGGCTGCCGGGGACGCTAGCGAGCGGGCGGTCGGCTCGCATCCGGAGCGGAGACGGAAGCGGTACGTCCACCAGGACTACCGATGGGGGAAGAGCTCAGCAGCTCGCTCGTGGGCGCGGAGCGACCGCACGATCGAGGTGCTGGGCGGTGTCCGCTGAGCCGTGCCGGCTGCCCGCGGCACCGCACGTCATGGCCTTGTCACGCTGCCGCCGTCCTGTGATCTTTGACCACGTGAGCTCACCGCCAGGCACGGCACCCACCGTCTCGGTTGACGACCTCGAGGCGCTCCGCGGGCCGCTGACCGGCTACTGCTACCGGATGCTCGGCGCCGCCGCCGACACCGACGATGCCGTCCAGGAGACGGTCATCCGCGCGCACCGCAGCCTCGACCGGTTCGACCCGTCGCGCGCCCGGCTGAGCACCTGGGTCCACGCGATCGCGACGAACGTCTGTCTGGACATGCTGCGCGGCGCCAGCCGGCGGGCGCTGCTCATGGACGTGCCACCCGCGGTCGGCGGCGACATCGGCGCGCCCTTGCCGCCGGACCGCTGGGTCGAGCCCATGCCGGACTCCCGGCTGCTCGGAGCCGCCGACCCGGGCGACGTCGTCGTCCGGCGTGAGACCGTGCGCCTCGCCTTCGTCGCGGCTCTCCAGCACCTTCCGCCCCGCCAGCGCGCGGTCCTCATCCTCCGTGACGTGCTCGCATACTCCGCACACGAGTGCGCGGACATCCTGGAGACCAGCATCCCGGCGGTGAACAGTGCGCTGCAGCGGGCCAGGGGCACCCTCGAGGCGGTCCGGCCAGCGCCGGCCGACGTCCTCGACCCGGACGACGAGCAGCAGCAGGAGCTGCTCCGCCGCTACGTCGCGGCCTTCGAGGCCCACGACGTCGACCGGCTCGCCATGTTGCTGCGCGAGGACGCGATCACGTCCATGCCGCCCTTCATGTGGTGGCTGCAAGGGCCCGAGCGGATCGCGTCGCTCATGGCGGCCAGCGACGCCTGCAGCCAGGACCGTCTGCTCCCGACGGCGATCAACGGCTCGCCGGGTCTCGCCCAGTACCGGCCGGATCAGGACGGCAGCCTGCGACCGTTCGCCCTTGTGCTCCTCGAGCTGCGCGAGGGCCGGGTCGCACACACCGTCACCTTCCTCGGCTCGGCCGGCCGCTTCGCCGAGTTCGGGCTGCCGGAAGTCCAATAGCCGCGGACCGATGAGTCTCCGGCCGGGCGGTCGTACCAGCAGTGACCGCGTCGATCCGCCCGAAGGGAACTCCCATGCCCACCGACACCGAGACCCTCGCCGCCGAGACGTTCGCCGAGCGCGCCCGCCTGGCCGAGCTCCTCGCCGGACTCACTGCCGAGCAGTGGGCCGCGCCGTCGCTGTGCGCGGGATGGCGGGTGCGCGAGGTCGTCGCGCACATGACGATGGCCTTCCGGATCAAGCCGCCGGCCTTCTTCGCCGGCCTGCTGCGCGCCCGCTTCGATTTCGACCGCTACGCCGACCGCGCCGCGCGGTCGGACACCAAGAAACTGAGTGACACGGAGCTCCTCGAGGTGCTGCGCAGCAACATCCGGCACCCCTGGCGGCCGCCGGGCGGCGGCCAGGCCGGGGCGTTGAGCCACGACGTCATCCACGGCCTCGACATGACCGAGCCGCTCGGGCTGCCGGCGGCGCCACCCGAGCGGATCGCGCTCGTCCTGGAGAGCTCGGGGCCGAAGAGCCTCGCCTACTTCGGCGTCGACCTCCGCGGCAAGCGGCTGGCCGCGTCCGATGTCGAGCTATCGGTCGGCGAGGGTGTGGAGGTGCGGATGCCGGCGAGGGAGCTGCTGCTGGTCGTCACCGGAAGGCGTCCCCTTGCCGAGGCCCGTACAGGGCCCGCCGGGGAGGAGGGTGATCGATGATCCGCGAGGGTGTCCGGGTGCACGCGACGCCCGGCATCACAACCTGTCGTGCCCCGGGCGGCGTCGGAAGACCTGCACGAGAACCCGCAGCGCCAGGATCGCGCTCACGACCAGCAGGTTGTAGCCGATGAGGGAGTGCAGGTGGACGCTGTCGCGGACCACCGGCCCGCCGTCGGACCAGAGCAGCACTACCGCCATGAGCCCGATGACTCCTGCCAGGACAGTCACGAGGACGTCGTGCAGCAGCCGGGTGATCCATGACCGGTCGCGCTCGTCGGCGAAGATCCGCGCGTTGACGCCGAGGCGACCGTGCTCGGCCGCGCCCGCGATGCGTTCGATCCGGCGCGGCAGCCGGCGCAGGATCGGCAGGAGGGTGACGAGCTCTTCGGATGCGCTGTGCCGTAGCTCGGCCGGTGTGAGGCGGTCACTGACGTAGCCGCCGGCAAGGTCCTTGCTCTGCCCGACCAGGTCGAAGCCCGGGGCGAGCTGGCGCAAGGTGCCCTCCGCCGTCGCCATGCTGCGGAAGACGGCCGCGATCTCGGGCGGAACCTCGAGGCCGTACCGCGAGACGACCGTGAAGAGCTGGCCGAACATCTGCGCACCCTGCGTCCCGGCGCCACCTGCGTACCGGGCGATCACGCGGCCGATCTCGCGCTCCAGCCGCTCCTCGTCGATCTGGTCCGACGCCGGCGCCAGCTCGAGCAGCGCATCGGTCACAGCCAGCGGGTCGCCACGGTCGAAACCCAGCAGCAGGCGCTCCAGCGCTGCGCGCAGGGACCCGTCGAGCCGGCCGACGGAGCCGAGGTCGAGCAGCCCGACGCCGCCGTCGTCGAGGATGAAGATGTTGCCGGCGTGCGGGTCGGCGTGAAAGACGCCCTCGACCAGGACCTGGCGCAGCAGCGCGTCGAGAATCGTGCGAGCGACCTCGTCGCGGTCCAGGCCGAGACGCTCCAGCAGCGGGCCCGCATCCGAGACCGGGCGACCGTGCAGCCGCTCCATGACCAGCACCCGCTCGGTGGACAGCTCGTCGTAGGGCTGCGGGGCGCGCACGGGAGAGCCGGCGGGCTGGGCTGCGGTGACCGTGCGGATGTTGTCCGCCTCGATCCGGTAGTCGAGCTCCTCGCGGATCGCCGCGCCGAGGCCTTCGGCGAGGGACCGCGTGCCCAGGCTGCGACCCCACTCGGTGGTGCGTTCCAGTCGGGCGCCGAGCCGGATGGCGATGTCGAGGTCACGCTCGACCGCCGGGCGGATCCCCGGGCGCTGCACCTTGACCACGACGTCCTCACCGGAGTGCAGGCGAGCCGTGTGGACCTGCCCGATCGACGCGGCGGCCAGCGGCGTCGGGTGGATCTCGGCGAAGACCGACTCGACCGGACCGCCGAGCTCATCGGTGAGGACCCGCTCGATGTCCGCCCACGGCACCGGCTCGGCCGCATCCCGCAGCACGGCGAGCTCGGCCGCCATCTCGGGCGGCAGCTGGTCCGAACGCGTGGAGAGGATCTGGCCCATCTTCACGAAGGTTGCCCCGCACGCGTTGAGCGTCTCCCGGAGCGCTCGTCCGAGCTGACCGCGCGACGACGGCGCCTCCAGGGCCCGGGACGACCGGCGTCGCAGGTACGGGCCCAGGCCGTGACGCAGGGCGAGCCCGACCACCTGCCCGGTCCGCCGCGCCCGGCTCCAGCGGCCCCGCAGGCCCCGCCCCCACACGGTGGCCGGCGGGATGGAACCCAGCGGGGCGAACGCCTCGACCACGACGATGAACGCCATCGACGCCAGCAACGTGCACATCCCGGCGAGGAGCACGAACCACGTCTCCACCCACGGCTCCGCCGGCAAGCCCTCCGCATCTCTCGGAATCCGGGTCATCGCGATGCCGATCAGCGGCAGCACCGTGGCGGCGAAGAGGCCGGTCGCGAGCAGACGTACCGGGCCGAGTCGGATGCCGAGCAGTCGCTGGGCCGCGAGCCCGAGCAGCAGAGCCGTGACCAGCGTCGAGACGATCGCCACCGGGGCGGACAGCAGGCTCAGCAGGTTCACGTCGGTCAGTCTTGCGGGTCGCACCCGGATGGTCGAGGACCTTTGCTCCCGTCGGAGCTCAGGTGCGCGGTGGTGAGGGGGCCGGCAGGCCGTCGATGAACTGGTCGAACGCCGTGCGGATCAGTTCTGGCAGCTGGCCGGGTTCGGCGCCAGACCTGGCCCACAGCCTCATGGCCGACCGCACCGCGGAGACTGCTGCCGCGGCCACCAGCCACGGATACACCTCTGTCTCGCTGTCGGTTTCCGTGCGCTCCTCGATCCGTTCCCGGAGCGCCGCCTCCAGAGCGTCGTAAGCGGCGGTCTCACAGGGCCGCAAGGAAGCGTGGCGGTCCACGAGCTCGGTGGTCTGGACCGCGAGCCGTAGTTCCTCGGCCTCACGGGCTTCCACGAAGTCGGAGAAGAGCGCTCGTAGCGTGGCCAACGGCCGCTCGGTGTGCGGACCCCCGGCAAACTGATCAACCACACTGAGCCAGTCCGGGGTACCAGCGGCGACGACCGCCTCTTCCTTGTTGGAGAAGTAGTTCGAGACGGTACGCGGAGAGACGAAGGCGAGCTGTGCGATCTCCTCGACGGTGACGCCGTCGAGCCCCTTGTCGAGGGTGAGCTGAAGCGCAGCGTTCGCGATCGTGCGGCGCGTCATCTGCTTCTTCAGCTCACGTAGTCCGGGCTCGCTAGCGCTCATGTGCCAATCGTAGCTCGAAGTGCCGACAAAGAGAACTTGCTGGATCAGTAAAGTGTCGCATCGGTGGTGAGCTGGGCGGGAATCGAGTATGTCGCGATTCCGTCGCGGACCGCGACGATCGTTGCAGGCGGCGCACGGATGGAAGTGCTGCACGTCACAGGGGCTGGCGGTGTTGGCTAGAAACCGCAGATTTTTGCGCCGCCTACGGTGCCTGACGCGGTCAGGAACGATTGATGGCACGATCGTGAAGCGTTCGAATCTCGAAAAACGTCCTAGCGAGCAAGAGTGCTGAACCGTAACGGTTGCGTGTACAGCAAACTCCCTGCATGCTCATGTTCGACACCGGATCGACCGAGCCGGTGGACACCACCACCGCCCGGCCCGAGGCCGGCGCGTCCACTCAGGGGAAATCACATGAACCGTGCAGCTGCTTTCATCACTACTCTGCTCACCGTCGTGGGCGACCGCTTCGAGGGCCGCAAGGACCGTGGCGCCACCGCCGTCGAGTACGGCCTGATGGTCGGCCTCATCGCCGTCGGCATCATCGTCGCCGTCACCGCGCTCGGCGGTCAGCTCCAGACTCTGTTCGGCCAGATCGTCACTGGTCTCGGTGGCACCGTTCCCGCGACCACCCCGTGATCGCAGGCCCGGCGTAGTGGTCTCCTGACCGCTACGCCGGGCCAACCACCCCGGCCGGCCACGAGGAGACGAGCATGACGAAGAAGCATCGTGACCGCGGGTCCGCCGCCGTCGAGTTCGCGCTCGTGGTCCCCCTGCTGATCCTGCTCGTGCTCGGCATCGCCGAGCTCGGCCGGGCCTACCACCTGCAGACGATGATCTCCGGAGCGGCCCGAGACGGCGTCAGGGTCATGGCCCTCCAGGACGACCCGGCCGCCGCCCGCGCCACCACCAAGGCGTCCGCGTCCGAGCTCAACCTGACCGACGCCCAGATCAGTGTCGCGCCCACAACCTGCGCCAGCACGGCTTCCACGCCCGCAGCGACCGCCACGGTCGCCGTGACCTACCCGATGGACTTCATCGTCGACCTGTTCGGTGCCTTCGGTGCCGACCTCACCCTCACCGGCAAAGGGACCATGCGATGCAACGGCTGAAGGACGACCGCGGTGCGGTCAGCGTCATGGTTGCCCTGCTCATTGTGCCGCTCATCGCCTTCGCCGCCATCGCGATCGATGTCGCGGCCATGTGGGCCGACAAGCAGCAGCTGCAGACGGGCGCGGACGCCGGGGCGCTGGCCGTCGCCCAGGACTGCGCACAGAACGCCTGCGCCGATCCGGCCTACACGGCCCAGACCCTTGCCGCCGCCAACGTCAACGACGGCGGGGCCACCGCGGCCATCACCGACCCGCAGCTCAACACGCTCACGCCGTCCTCCGGCAGCGTGACCGTCCAGACATCGGGTACCCGCGAGCACTGGTTCGCTCCCGTGCTCGGCATCGATCAGAGCACCATCACCACCGAGGCCACCGCCGGCTGGGGCGCGCCCACCGGTGGAACCGCCGTCCTGCCGGTCGCCTTCTCCCTGTGCGAGTTTCTGGACCAGACCGGCGGAGGACTGCCATCGGGCACCACCGAGCGCACCATCTTCTTCACGAAGAGCTCGGGCACCAGCTGCACCGGACCGTCGAACAACTTCGTGCCCGGCGGTTTCGGGTGGCTCACCGTCAACGGTGGCTCGTGCCAGACCACCAGTGCGATCGACGACGTGCTGTGGTCCGACACCGGCGAGAACGTTCCGAGCGGCTGCACCACCGCCGACTTCGCTGCCGTGCAGAACCAGACGGTCCTCCTGCCGATCTTCGATGACACCGGCGGCACCGGATCGAGCGCTTGGTACCGGCTGTACGGCTACGCGGCATTCACGATTACCGGATACCACTTCGTCGGGCAGTACTCCTGGAGCGCGGACGGGGCCTGCAAGGGCAGCGTTCGTTGCGTCCAGGGCTACTTCACCGAGTTCGTCGACCTGACTGACGCCTTCGACTACGGCACGTCGGCACCGCAGCTCGGTGCCTCCGTCGTCTCTCTGACCAGCTAGGAGAACCCAGACTGTGACTCGTCGCATCGTTGCCGCCCTTGCCGCGGTCCTGCTGGCCGTCGTCGGCGGCCTGCTGCTGGTGAGCTACGTGGCCGCCGCCGACCAGCGCGCCATGGCGGGAATGGAAACCGCCTCCGTGCTCGAGGTCGTCGAACCCATCGCCGAAGGGACCCCTGCGGAGAAGCTGACCGAGCTGGTCGCTGTCGCGCAGATCCCGATGAAGGCTGTGGCGAGCGGCGCGGTCACCAGCCTGGGCCAGATCAGCGGCCAGGTCGCCACCACCGACCTGAAGCCCGGAGAGCAGCTGCTCCGCAGCCGCTTCGCGGACCCCGCTTCGCTCGCCGACCCCATGGAGGTCGAGGCGCCTGACGGCATGCATGAGATCTCCGTCCTGCTCGAGTCCCAGCGCGTGCTCGGCAGCAGCCTCTCCGCCGGAGACACTGTCGGCGTGTTCGTCACGCGGGCCGAGGAGACCCACCTCGCCCTGCACAAGGTCCTGGTCACTCGCATCCAGGGCGGCATCACGGCGCCTGCTCCGGCCGAGGACGGTACGGAGCCGGTGGCCGCGCCCGCCCCGGAGGGCAGCGTCATGGTGACGCTCGCCCTGGCGGCACCCGACGCCGAACGAATCGTGTGGGCCGCCGAGAACGGCAGCATCTGGTTGTCCTCGGAGCCCGACGACGCAACGAAGGACGGCACCCGCATCGTCGACCAAGAGAGCGTGTACGAATGAGCCGCATCGCCCTGGCCAACCGGTCCACCGACCTCCGGCACACCACCGACGGCGCGTTCCTCAGCCTCTCGGCCCGCGCGGCCGACATGGCAACTGAACCGGCCCCGGGGGGGAGCGTGATCAGCGTGGTCTCGCCCAAGGGCGGGGTCGGCAAGACCACCGTGGCGACCAACCTCGCGGTGGGCCTGGCCCGCACCGAGCCGCACTCCACGGTGCTCGTGGACCTCGACGTCCAGTTCGGTGACGTCGCCTCGGCACTGAACCTCTCGCCCGAGTACTCGCTGGTGGACGCCGTCCGCGGTCCCGCCGCCCGCGACTCCATGGTGCTCAAGACCTTCCTCACCCTCCACGAGACCGGCCTGTACGTGGTCTGCGGGCCGGACTCGCCGGTCGCCGCGGACTCCGTAAGTGCCGACGCCGTCAGCCACTTGCTGGAGATGCTCGCCTCGGAGTTCCGCTATGTCGTGGTGGACACGGCACCGGGCCTCTCCGAGCACACGCTGGCTGCCATGGACCAGACCAGCGACCTCGTGCTGGTCACGAGCATGGACGTGCCGGGCGTGCGCGGCCTGCGCAAGGAGCTCGACACCCTCGACGACCTGGGCATGTTCCGCGACGCCCGGTTTGTGACGCTCAACTTCGCCGACCGTCGCGGTGGCCTGTCGGTGGCCGACGTCGAGGCCACGCTCGGCGCCGAGGTGGATCTGGTGCTACCCCGATCCAAGGCCGCGCTCGCCTCGGTCAACCTCGGCGTCCCGCTGCTCCAGAGCCGTTTACGTGATCCCCTGACCAAGCAGCTGCGTGCCCTGGTCGGCCGCTACGCGGCAGGGCAGCCTGCCCGTCCCGCGGACAAGCCTGCCAAGGACCCCGAAGAATCTGCCCGGGACAACGCGCACGGCCGCAAGGGTCGTCACCGTGGAGGCAAGCGATGAAGCTCTCCGAACGGCTCGATGCCGCCCATGGACGCGCCCGCACGATGACGAGCGACGTGGTCCCGCCATCCACGACCACGGCTACAGCGGTCGCGGAGTCCGTGTCCGTCGAGCCGAGGCCCGAGCTCAACGCGAGCGTCCCCACGCCAGGAATCGCCATCGAGTCGTCCGCTGCGGCCGCGGCGCTCGAGGCGCCGACCACGCCGGCATCCCTGAGCGCGCACCCCACCGCGGCCTCGACCCGGCCGAACGGCTCCGAGCCGCGCTCCCTCTCCGAGCGCACCGGCACCGTCGACTCCTCGCGGACGACCGCTCCCGTGGCGGCCGCAGGCAGTGACGCACTGACCAAGCTCAAGGAACACGCGGCGACCGCCCTCTTCGAGCGGATAGGCACCCGGCTCAACGACACGTCCCTGAGCGAGGAGAAGCTCCACCACCTCGTCCGTGGAGAACTGAACCGCGTGGTGGAGGACAGCAAGGTCCCGCTCACCGCCGAGCAGCGCAAGCGGCTCACCAGCAATGTGCTGGACGACGTGCTGGGCCACGGCCCGCTCGAGGGCCTGCTCGGGGACCCGACCGTCACCGAGATCATGGTCAACGGACCGGACATGGTCTACGTCGAGCAGAACGGCAAGCTCACCCGCAGCGACACCCGCTTCTCCTCCGAAGAGCACCTGCGCCGCATCATCGAGCGCATCGTCTCCCGGGTGGGACGGCGGATCGACGAGTCCTCGCCCCTGGTCGACGCCCGCCTGGCGGACGGCTCGCGTGTCAACGCCGTCGTCCCTCCGCTAGCCTTCAACGGCTCCTCGCTGACCATCCGCAAGTTCTCCAAGGACCCGTTCAAGGTCGACGACCTCATCGGCTTCGGCACCCTCAGCCCCGAGATGGCCGAGCTGCTGCACGCCTGCGTGGAGGCCCGCCTGAACATCATCGTTTCCGGCGGCACCGGCACGGGAAAGACCACCCTGCTCAACGTGCTGTCCTCCTTCATCCCCGAGGGTGAACGCATCGTCACGATCGAGGACGCCGTCGAGCTCCAGCTCCAGCAGGACCACGTCGTGCGGCTGGAGAGCAGGCCGCCGAACATCGAGGGCAAGGGTGAGATCAGCATCCGCGACCTGGTCCGCAACTCGCTGCGCATGCGCCCGGACCGCATCGTCGTCGGCGAGGTGCGTGGCGGGGAGACCCTCGACATGCTCCAGGCGATGAACACCGGCCACGACGGCTCGCTGTCCACCGTCCACTCGAACTCTCCCCGCGACGCCATCGCCCGCCTCGAGACGCTCGTACTAATGGCCGGGATGGAGCTGCCCCTGCGAGCCATCCGCGAGCAGATCGCCTCCGCCGTCGACGTCATCGTCCAGCTCACCCGACTGCGGGACGGCACCCGCCGGGTCACGGCGGTCACCGAGGTGCAGGGCATGGAAGGCCAGACCGTCACCCTCCAGGACGCCTTCCTCTTCGACTACTCCGCCGGCGTCGACGCCAGCGGCCGTTTCCTCGGCCGCCCCGTGGCGACCGGGATCCGGCCACGCTTCACCGATCGCTTCGACGAGCTCGGAATCACCCTGTCCCCGCAGGTCTTCGGGGCGGCGGGGCGGGCCGCGCGATGACCACGCTGCTGGCCTCCCCGTCCGCCGTCGTCGGGATCGTGGCCATCGCCCTGGCGCTCGCGGCCGCCGCCTACCTCGTCCTCGGCCCCCGTCCGGCACGGGTGCCGCTGGAGCGGCGGCGTCCGCGCTCGGAGCCGCGGTCGGGCCTGCTCACCGGGGCGACCAGCGCGACGACGTCAGCCATCGACCGCGTCGTACAACGCCGGGGCGGCCCCGCACTCGCCGCGGCGTTGGAGCGCGCCGGGGTCACCATGCGGCCCCAGGACTTTACCCTCCTGGTTGTCGCAGGGGCGCTCGCGGCGGCCGCCGTGGGCCTGCTGCTGGGCGCGCCGTTGCTGGCGCTGCTTCTCGCAGCGGCCGTACCCCTGCTGGCCAAGGTCTACCTCGGTGTGCTGGCGAGCCGGCGGCAGAAAGCGTTCGCGGACCAGCTCGACGACTCGCTGCAGATCATGGCAAGCAGCCTGCGCGCCGGGCACAGCCTGCTGCAGGCGTTGCACGCCGTCGCGCAGGAGGCGGAGGAACCCACCTCACAGGAGTTCGCCCGGGTCGTCAACGAGACCCGCGTGGGCCGCGAGCTCGGTCCCGCGCTCGAGGAGACCGCGGAACGGACGGCCAGTGAGGACTTCACCTGGGTCGCCCAGGCGATCGCCATCAACCGGGAGGTCGGCGGCAACCTTGCCGAGGTCCTCGATGGGGTGGGAAACACCATCCGCGAACGTGGCCAGCTCCGCCGCCAGGTCGGTGCGTTGAGCGCCGAGGGCAAGCTCTCCGCGCTGATCCTCATGGCGCTGCCCTTCGGCATCATCGCGTTCCTCGCGCTGGCCAGCCCCTCCTATCTCGCCGCCTTCACCGAGAGCCTCATCGGCTACGCCATGATCGGCGTCTCGATCGTCATGCTGATCGTGGGCGGCCTGTGGCTTCGCAAGGTCGTCAGCTTCAAGTTCTGACCCGCCCGTACCTAGGAAGGACTCCCGGTGCCACCACTGGTGCTCGCCGCCATCGCGGCCATCAGCCTTTCGCTCGCCCTGCTGGCCTGGGCCGTCCTCGCCGGTCCGGACGGCGCACATCGGCGCACCGTCGACAACCTCCGGCGCGGACTGGGCGAGGCCGTCGCGGCCGGACCGGATGAGCGTGCCACCGTGCCGTCGACCCTCCAGTCGGCAGGGCGACGCCTGACGCCGCGCTCGGCCGTGGCACGTCTGGACAGGCTCCTCTCCCGTGCCGGTCGACCGGCCGCCTGGCCGCTGGAGCGTCTCCTCGTGGCCAAGGTCGTCCTGCCGTTGGTGACCGGAGTACTGGGCCTCCTGTTCGTGAGCGCCAGTCCCGGCACGACGTCCGTCGTCATGTTCGCGGTGGTCACCGGTGTGGCGTACTTCGTGCCCGAGCTGCTGCTGCACAGCCGCGGCCAGGAGCGCAGCGACGCCATCAAGCTGGAGCTGGCCGACACGCTCGACCAGATGACGATCGCTGTCGAGGCCGGGCTCGGCTTCGACTCCGCCGTCGCCCGTGCCGGGCGCAACGGCAAGGGACCGCTCGCCGAGGAGCTGGTCCGCACGCTGCAGGACATCCAGATGGGCCAGTCACGGCGGCAGGCCTACGACGCCCTGGCCAAGCGCACCGACGTGCCGGACCTGCGCCGCTTCATCCGAGCGGTGATCCAGGCCGACACCTACGGCATCGCCATCGCCGACGTGCTGCGCACCCAGGCAGGCGAGATGCGGCTCAAGCGCCGCCAGCGCGCGGAGGAGAAGGCCATGCAGATTCCCGTCAAGGTGATCTTCCCGCTCATGCTCTTCATCCTGCCCGTCCTGTTCATCGTGCTGCTCGGACCTGCGGTGATGGACATCGTCGCGGCGTTCAGCTAGACCGCGAAGGGAGCATTTCCGCATGCCTCACGCGATCCTGCTCACCGCCGTCGCAACCGGCATCGGTGCCGCCGCGATGACGCCGTGGGTACGGCGCCTGGCCGCCACCGACTCCGCCTGGGTCAGGTACGGGACACACATTCTCGTCGCGGTGCTCGGCGGTGCGGGCGTCGCGACGCTCGCGAGCGGCTGGGACCTGCTCGCCTTCGCCGTCGTCGTGCTGGCCTGCGCGCTGCTCGTGGCCATCGACCTGGCCGCCTACCGACTGCCCGACGTCGTCATCGGTCCGGCGTGCCTGCTGTTCTTCGTGGCCCTGACGATCGCTTCCGCGGTCGACGGCGACTGGTCCCGACTGGGTCGCTCGGCGGCGAGTGCCGGTGTCCTTCTCGTCGCCTACTTCGTCCTCGCGTACATCTCCCCGTCCGGCCTCGGCCTCGGTGACGTCAAGCTGGCGGGGCTGCTCGGCGGGTTCCTCGGCTGGCTGGGGTGGAGCCAACTCTTCCTCGGGACGCTCGCCGCCTTCGTCCTCGGCGGACTGTTCGGCCTCGTGCTGCTGCTGACAGGACGGGCGAACCGCCACACCGATTTTCCCTTCGGGCCCTGGATGGTGGCCGGCGCCGCCGTCGGGGCGGCATGGGGTGCCGCCTTCCTGGGGTAGCGTCCGGAACGTGCGACGGCCTAGTCGACCAGCTCGACCACCCGGCCGACCTGCGCCGGTTCGCCTTCACGGCTCTAACCTGGCCGCGATGGAGGAGCTGCGACCCGGACGCCTCCGGGACACGTGAGAGGTCAAGCCCAACGCCGCGATGCTGCGCAATGCCTCGGTCGGTCTGTCGGATTCCGCACGGGCCCGGTGGTACCGGCGGGATGTCCAGGTCGGGACGCGCCCCGGGAACTGCGCCGCGTCCCCGCAGGTCCGTGCGCGTGAGCATGTCCGCCAGTCTAGGTCGGGCCGGGCACGCGACCGGTGCTCAGGCCGCGCGGTGGGACCGCTCGAGCGGGTCGCCGCGGGCCACCCCGGGCGGGGGTGGCGCCGTCGAGGTGAAGGTGTGGCCGGTTGGCGTCCGCGTGGTGACGGCATGTCGCTGGGCCGCCGGATCGACGTGCTGCTGCCAGCCGAGTCCTTGTTTGGCGTGGTTGCACGCCTCGCACAGGCCCTGGCCGCTGTCCGCCTGGGTCGGGCCACCGTCCGCGGCCGCAGTGACGTGGTCGATGTGGCGGACAGGGGCGTCGCAGTAGGGCGTGCGGCAGATTCCCTGGTCCCGCAGGGCGAGGAAGTCGGCCAGCCCGGCCGGAAAGTAGCGACTCTTGGAGGTCATGGCGACCAGCCGGCCGGCGGGGTCCGCGTACAGGAGCCGGATCCATGCCTTCGCCTCGGCGGAGAGGGTCCCGGCGTTCAGGGTCTCGGAGACGAGACGGCGGGCGATCTCCGCCGGGATGATCTGTGCCGGCACACCTCTCGCCGTGATCGTGGCGGCCTCCCTCCCGCCGCCGAGTAGGGCGACGTCGGAGATGGTCATGTTGACGGTGAGCGGCACCGCCGGCGGGGAGACCGAGATCTCACCGGTCGCCTCGATCTCGGCAGCGGGTAGCTCGGTCCCGGTGAGCCGGGCGTGCAGCAGGTCGGCCATCAGCTGACCCTTCCCGCGCGGATCGCCCTCGATGTTGTGCAGGTGCTCGGCGTCCTTGGTCAGGCTCGCGTACGCCGCGACGCCCTGAACAGTGGGCACCAGCGCGGTGAGGTAGCACATGGCGTCGGGTGCCGGACGAACACTCACCCGGCGTTCGGACTCCGCCCGGCGCGCACGCTCGACAACAGCAGCCGGATCGCGCTGCGCGGCAGCCTTCTTCAGCATCCCGACCAGCGCCTGGGTACCCAGCCCGTCCAGTCTCGCGGCGTCCCCGCAGACCTCCTCGTCGATGGCCCGCCGGTCACCGACGTCGAGGCAGGCGGTCTCCCGCGCCACGAGGATCGCCCGCCACTCGGACAGCTCGCCGTCGTGGAAGCGGGCCGCCGTGTGCGGCAGCTCGGACCTCAACGTCTTGGCGAACGCCAGCAGCTGCTGGCCACGGTGCGGGGACTCACGGCGAGCCAGGGCGATCTCGGAGGCCACACCCTGGCCGCGGCGGGCGGCGGGTACGCCCCGCTCCGCCCGTTCGGCCCGACGCGTCCGGTCGACCTCGACGGCAGCCTCGGCCTGTCGTGCGCACGCACTCGCCTTCAACGCCTCGAGCTCAGCGATCAACTCCACCAGGTCGGCCGGCTCGGCCGGCAACGGCTGCTCCGCGACACGGGCGCGGAAGATCCGCACCTGCATCGCCGTCACCACCGCCGTCTCCGCCATGAATCGAACAGTAGTACGAGCCACCGACATCACTCGGAGCGGCCACGCCGAATGTGGACCGGCCGGCATCCGCGCACCCACCTGTGGATACCACGGCGGCACCGCCGGTACGTCCGACCGCAACAGCCGTTGCGGGGATCCGGTCACAACCCAACGTCGCTGCTCCCGGCCGTCTCCGGTGCTCGGCACAGTCGCTCCCAGGAGCCGTTTCGTCCTGCGCCCGCGGGCGACGAGCCCTATCGGTTCTTCTCCGCACCGATCGTGGTGTCGTCGCCGTGACCGGTGTGCACCACCGTGTCGTCGGGCAGGACGAACAGCTTCGCGCGGATCGTTTCCTCGAGCGTGGGCAGGTCGCTGTAGCTGCGTCCCGTCGCGCCCGGGCCGCCGTGAAACAGGGTGTCGCCCGTGAAGACGCAACCGAGCTCGGCGGCGTACAGGCACACCGCCCCGGGGGCGTGCCCCGGCGTGTGCAGCACCTGCAGCTTCGTGCCCGCCACGTCCACCTTGTCGCCATCCGCCAGGTCGAGATCCCAGAGTTCCGCGGTGTGGGTCAACGCCCACAACGGCCGGTCGTCCGGGTGCAGCAGGATCGGCGCACCGACCCGCTCACGCAGCTCCGGCGCCGCCCGGACGTGATCGTCGTGCGCGTGCGTGCACACGATCGCGACAACTCGTCGGTCACCGACGACGTCCAGGACGGCGTCGACGTCGTGCGGGGCGTCGATCACGACGCACTCGCTGTCGTTGCCGACCACCCAGATGTTGTTCTCGACGTGATGCGTCTCGCCGTCGAGGCTGAAGGTGCCGCCGACCACTCCGTGGCCGACCGTGATCTCCGCGCCCGCCATCAGAGCACCACCACGCTGCGCAGGACGTCGCCCCGGCGCATCGTCTCGAAGGCTGCCTCGACGTCGCCGATACCGATCTCTTCGCTCACGAACGCGTCCAGGTCCAGTCGGCCCTGCTGGTACAGGTCAACGAGCATCGGGAAGTCGCGGCTCGGCAGGCAGTCGCCGTACCAGCTGGACTTCAGCGCCCCGCCCCGGCCGAAGACGTCGATGAGCGGAATCTGCGGCACGGTCATCTCGGGCGTCGGGACACCGACGAGGACGAGGACGCCGGCGAGATCGCGGGCGTAGAAGGCCTGCTCCCAGGTCTCCGGTCGGCCGACCGCCTCGATCACCACGTCCGCGCCCTCGGCGCCCTCGTAGGTCTCGCCGGCGATCCGCTTGATCTCCCCGACCGGGTCGGCCTGCGAGGAGTCGACCGTGTGGGTGGCGCCCATCTTCTTCGCGGTCTCCAGCTTTCCGGCGTCGATGTCGACGGCGATGATCGGGCTGGCACCGGCCAACGCCGATCCCGCGACGGCGGCCGCGCCGACACCGCCGCAGCCGATCACCGCGACGGACCTGCCGCGCGTCACGCCGCCGGTGTTGATCGCCGCGCCGATGCCGGCCATCACGCCGCAGCCCAGCAGCCCGACGGCGGCCGGTCGCGCGGACGGGTCGACCTTCGTGCACTGCCCGGCGGCGACCAGGGTCTTCTCGGCGAACGCCCCGATGCCGAGCGCGGGGGACAGCTCGGTGCCGGCGTCGGGCCCCTCGGCGAGCGTCATCTTCTGCGTGGCGTTGTCCGTGTTGAAGCAGTACTGCAGGTCGCCTCGCGTGCACGCCCGGCACTCGCCACAGACCGCCCGCCAGTTGAGGACCACGAAGTCGCCCGGTGCGACCTCGGTGACATCCGCTCCGACCGCCTCTACGACACCCGCGGCTTCGTGGCCCAGCAGGAAGGGAAACTCGTCGTTGATCCCGCCCTCGCGGTAGTGCAGGTCGGTGTGGCACACCCCGCAGGTCTGCACCCGCACCAGGGCCTCGCCCGGCCCCGGATCCGGCACGTTGATGGTCGTCAGCTCGACCGGCGCTCCCTTGTTGCGTGCGACGACTGCTCTCACCTTGTGCATCCGCGTCCCTTCGCCGAGCTACCCGTCCACGGCGAGCCTATGGGAGTCAGCGAGTCCTCGAGCCGGTCTCCTTGCGCGACACGGACTCGCTCAACTCAGGCTGGAAACAGTGGCTGGCCCCACCATCGGAGTGTCGCGCTCAGCCGTTGACCCCAGGATGGGTACTTGCCGGGCTGCGTACGTCGGAAGGTCTCTGCTGTTTCCAGTAACCGCAGCACGATGAGGGCCACGCATCTGGCGTCGAAGTCTGCAGCGTTGCGGTTGACCGCTGTCGCCTCGATGAAGCCGAGCCACGAGCAGTACACCAGGGCCTGGCGGCTCCAACTGGGGCTGGCACAGGACCGTCTACGCGCCTGAGTACCTCGGCGTGCCTGCCATGCGCGAAGAGAAGGGATCACCGATGCAGGATGCTCTATCGCTCCGCCGACGCTCATGAGCAGACTGAGCCCATGTTGACGACGGAGCCGTTGGGCCCGCGAGCGCGGGATGCGGGGCAAATGGAGGCGCTGTTCGGGTCGGGGTGGCCGGCGTTCATCTCGGCAGATCGCCTCGCGGAGGAGTATTTGCCGCAGGTGCGCGAGCGCTTTACCGGGTTCGAGCTCGTCGTTCTCGATGACGAGAGCCCGGTCGCCGCGGGCTGGGCGGTCCCGATCGCCTGGGACGGTACCCGTGATGGCCTACCCGCCGGCTACGGCGACTCTCTGCGCCGCGCTCTTGAGGGAGGAGACGGAGGCGACGACCCTGGTCGTCTGCGCTGCGCAGGTTCACCCTGAACGTAAGGGCGCCGGTCTCGCCGGCACGCTGCTGGCCGCGTTCCGCAACCTCAGCGCCACCGCCGGGTACGCCCACGTCATCGTGCCGCTGCGCCCCACGATGAAACCGCGGTACCCGCTGACCCCGATCGATGTCTACGCCCAGTGGACCCGGACGGACGGCCTTCCGCTGGACCCGTGGCTGCGGACGCACGTCCGCATGGGGGCGACGATCCTCGACGTCGCGCCGCGATCCCAGGTGATGACCGGCACTGTCGCTCAGTGGGAGGGGTGGACCAGGATGCTGTTCCCGGTATCGGGGGAGTACGTCATCCCCGACGGCCTATCAACCCTGCGCATCGACCGCGACGCGGACGAGGGAACTTACATCGAACCGAACATTTGGATTCAGCACCGCTGAGGCATGTGTAGGCCGCGTACGGGGAACTTCTGGCGACCAGGGTGTGCCCGCATGCCGGTCCCCTCAGCGCACGCCCGCAAGGCCGGTCGGCGACAATACGCAAGTGAGCGAAAACTGGGACGTCACCGATGCCGAAGGTACGCCAACTGGCAAGGTCTTCCGCCGAGGCGCCCCCGGCTGGCCAGAGGGGAGATTCCATGTCGTTGCTGCAACCTGTGCGTACCGACTCGACGGCATGGTCCTTCTGACGCAACGCGCTGCGAGCAAAGAGTTTCCCCTAGGTTGGGAGTTTCCTGGGGGCAGTGCGCTGGCAAGGGAAACGAGCGCTGCCGCCGCACGCCGTGAGCTGCACGAGGAAACTGGGTTGAGGGCATCCCCAGCTTCGCTAGCTTGGGTCGGCCGATTTCCTGAGACTTCTGCTCTGATCGACCTATATGTCACACGAGTCCGCAGCCCGGCCACTTTGGTGTTGGACCCCGCCGAGGTTGCTGCGGCCGAATGGGTCCCGTTGACCGAAGTCGAACAGCGACTCCGATCTGGCACTATGGCCTCCCCGTGGGTCGCACGGCTGGATGCGCTCTGGGTGCCGCTCGTGAGAGCAATCGAGGGCGCCCGATAGCCGGTCCCCGGGCGCAGACTCTGCCGGGAAGGTCCGGACCGGATCCTGGCGCCCCACAGACCGGCGAGGTCTCGAACCGGTGAGGAGGACTCGCCGGAGCACGGCCAGGTCGCCGGCTCCGCATCATCGCGAGCAACTACCGCGGTGCCTCTTTGGGGCCTGCTCGTGAGTCGCTGTCGTCGGGTGCATCGGTTCCACCCGGGCCGCCAGACGTTCCTCCACCGTCCGACGGGAGTCTCGTCTGCAGGCGGTACAACTCCTCCTCGAGCCTTGCAATCCGCTCTCGGTCTCTCCTGCCAGCGGCGGTGGCACGGACAACGAGCCAGATCACCAGGGCGACGAGCAAAGGCAGGATCACCAGGACGAAAATTACGATATGGGTCGGCTGCAGGCCGTTGCGGAGCATCGGAACACCCTAGACGTGCCAGCGATATGCCCGTGCCGGTTCCGGCGCTCTAGAAGCGCCGGTCCAGTGCCCGTAAGCCGGTCCCTCTCCGGGACGGTGTTGACGGCCGGGCGTGGCGAGCCACGCCGTTGAAGTTCTGCGCATGGCGTGGTTGCGTAAGACCCGCCCGCGAAAGTGCCCGGTGAAGGGGCGCTAAACGCTACAGCCGGGCCGGTGATGATCGGATACGCGCGTGTCTCGACGAACGAGCAGGACCTGACCGCCCAATGCGAAGCAGTCGTGGCTCTTGGCGTCGACGAGGACGTGCTTTACGTCGACCACGGGCTGACCTGCGCGAACCGTGCACGACCCGGACTACGTGAGGCACTTGCCGCCTGTCCCGCCGGAAGACACCCTCGTGGTCATCAAGCTCGACCGTCTCGCCGGGTCACTGCCGGATGCTCGAGACATCGGCGACGAGCTCACCCGCAAGGGTGTCGCCGTCAACCTCGGTGGAAGCCTGTACGACCCGACCGACCCGGCCGGCCGGCTGTTGTTCAACGTCCTCGGCATGGTTGCCGAGTTCGAGGCCGACCTCATCCGCATGCGCACCCGCGAGGGCATGGCCGTCGCCAAGGCGAAGGGCCGGCTGCGCGGCAAGCAGCCCAAGCTCTTGACGTCCCATGAGGCCCACCTGGTGACGTTGCACCGCGCGGGTAGCCACACCACCGCCGAGATCGCCGAGCTGTTCAGCGTCGCACGCTCCACCGTCTACCGCGCCGTTCAGCGGGCAGGCACTCAGGACTGAGATTTCGACATGTTGGTCGACTCACGGTCTGACGCGCGGTGCGTTGCGGGGCTATCGCGTGCACGCCGGCGTTGTCTCCTCCTGTGAGGGGCGAACGCTTGTCGGTTCCTCTGTCGTTGCTGCGTCCGTAGTTGGTTCCTCTGAGCTGGGTTCGTCGATGGTCGGCTCGTCTCCGGTCGCGGTGATGTCGGCGTCGATGGGGCGGTCGTGGAGGAGGTTGTCCCAGACGGTGTCAGCGTCCGCGGCCGGGACCACTCTCGCCCCGGCCCACTCGAACGGCATAGTCGCGAACCGGATGTTCTCGGGCTCGATGCCGCGCAACGAGTTGGCCAGGCCAGCCATGTTGGGCAGCCGCCCGACCCACTCGCCGGTGGTGAGCGTCTTGGTGCCGGCGTTGAGGAAGCGGTAGAGGGCCGGGGGATTGGTGAGCAACTGGATGCTCAGCGCCTCCCGGGCGATCGCCGCAACGAGCTGCTGCTGCCGTCCAATGCGGTTGATGTCCGAGCCGTCGCTGTTGGCGACGCCGTAGCGTGCACGGGCGTACCCGAGGGCGTCCTGGCCGTTGAGCACGTGGCAGCCCGCCTCGAGGCTCACGTGGGCGCTCGGGTCGTCCACCGGCTCGGGGATGTACATCGGGACACCGTCCAGCGCCTCGATCACCGCCTGGAAGCCGGCGAAGTCGACGACGACGAAGTCGTCGATGGGGACTCCGGTGAGTTCCTCGACGGTCTGGATGGTGCATGCGGCGGCGTAGGCGACGTCACCCGTCTGGCCGCCCAATGCGAACGCTCTGTTGAACATCGCGTCGTACTCTGCGGCCGTCTGCGTGCCGTTGGGCAGGTGGCACTCGGGGATGTCCACCAGGGTGTCGCGAGGAATCGAGACCACCTCGAGGCGCGACCGGTCGGCGCTGACGTGGGCGATCATCGTCGTGTCCGAGCGCATACCGCCGACGTCGGAACCGTCGTCGTTCGCGCCCTGACGGCTGTCGCTTCCCAGGACGAGGATGTTCAGTGCGCTCCCGGCCCGAGCATCCTCGGGCCCTTCCTGCTCGCCGTCGTCGTCCATGCGGGTGGGCCGGTCGGTCCCGAGGAGGTCGTCGACGTCGTGCCGGTTAACGTTGCCCTGAAGGTTGGAGTACGCGAAGGCCAGGCAGCTGACGAGGAACACCGCAATGGCGAGTGTCGCGGTGAGCAGCTGTCGGCGCAGTTCATGCCGGCGTAAGGACTTGGCGTGGCGTGCGCCGAGCGGGTGGTCGCTCCTCTGGTGCGCGCTCGCCATCCGGCGATCCTACGTTTCGGGGAATGCCCGCCAGTGGAAAAGGAGATGTCCGACGACGAGGCCGAGGACGCAACCGCGTCAACCTGGTCGACATAGCGGCCCGTATCGGACACGGGTGGTCCGGCTGGTTGTGTCGCTCCACGATATCCGCCCGTCCGGGGGCGGCGAGCTGTCGCGGGCCACGGTTGTGACCGCGGGCAGTGCTCGGCGCTTCGAGGTGGTACGGAGGGGATGCAGGGTAGGGGTTCGTGGGCATGTCCGAGCTGGAACCGGGTGCAGGGCCCTCTGGTGGCGTCTGGCCGTAAAGCCAGCTGAGGCGAGCGGCAGTGTCTGCCGCTCGCCTCAGCTGGTTGGGTCACGGTGAGGTGGCCGTGGGTAGGTCAGTCGTTGTGCTCGCTGCCGCGGGTGTAGTTGTCGGTGTGCTCGTCGTCGTCGCCTTCGATCTCCTTGGCGAGCATGGCGGAGCCGATGGCCCAGATGGCGGCGCCGATGAGGCCGACCCAGACGCCGACGTCGGAGGCGAGGTCGTCGCCGCGCTCGAGGCCGCCCATCGGGTTGATCGCGAAGGCGAGGCACTGGATGGTCGCGGCGATGCCGACGGCCATCGTGACGAGGGTGAGGCCGCGGTGCTGGCCGCGGCGCGCGCGCTTGGCGGCGTAAACCAGGGCGATGAGAAGGCCGAGGCCGAGGTAGGCGATGAAGGGGACGAGGGAGTCGGTCTCGTACCCGGTTCGGGGGTCGGCGCCTTCGTCAGGGTTGACCCAGTTCATGAACGGGGAGACGTTGAAGACGATGATGCCGGCCGCGGCGACGGCGAGCCCGGTGGTCTTGGCGCGTCGGGTACCGCGAGTCGAGGGCGTGACGTTCTGGTTTGAGCTGGTCATGGTGATTCCTTCGGGGAGGTGGGAACGCGGCACGTGGGGTGCCACGTTTTCTGGGGGTCAGACAGATGTTGGGTGTGGCGAGGTCCGCTCGACGGTGGTGGTCGAGTGGACATCTCCGTCGTGGTCGACGATGTCGACGAGCTCACCGATGCGGGTGACGTCGAGCAGGAAGCGGACCACCTGGGGCGGGCTGATGAAGGTAGGCCGGTGATGGGTGGCCTGGACGAGCCGGCTGAGGGTCGCGATGACTGAGGAGTCCATGAACGTGACGTGGCGGGCGTCGACCTCGACCGGCCGGTCGTGCTGCACCGCCTCCTGGACGGCGTCGTGCAGCTCTGGCTTGGTGAGCAGGTCCAGCTCGCCGCCGAGTACGAGACGGACGTGAGTCGCCGAGACGACCAGCGCGACGTTGCCCGGTCCGGGCTGAGGAAGCGTGGGATAGGTAGACACGGTGGCCTCTCCCGAGGTGGACAGGTCGGCCCACTTTCGGTGGACCTGGAGGATGGACGGCCATCAACGGCAGGTACGCGTCTGCTGTGTCGGTCTCGGCTGGGGCCGGTGTACGACGCGGAAGGTCGCTGAGTAGTGCGGAGGGCCGGGCCGGTGCCCGGCGGTACTGCGCGATCTAGCGCATGTCTACAGCGTAGGTCTACGCTGTAGTCTACGCAAGCGGAGCCGCATTGGTTGGGTTCCACGAGCCCACCGGAAGGAACGCAGTGCCAAACGTGGAGCGGCCCACAGGCGGGGAAGCCTCGCAGCAGGGAGTCCGGCGAAGTCGGCGTGAGCCGTTGAGCCGCGAACGGGTGCTCCAGGCCGCGCTCGCCCTGGTGGATGCAGAAGGTGTCGACGCGCTGTCGATGCGCCGCTTGGCGCGAGAGCTGGGCTGCAACGCGATGGCGCTGTACCGCTATGCGCCCAGCCGGGACGCGTTGCTCGACGGGGTCGTGGAGAGCGTCATGGCGGAGCTGGCCAGTACGCGCGACGGGGCTGACTGGGAGGACCAGCTGCGGCGGACCGCGCACGATTTCCGCAACCTCGCGCTGGCGCACCCCCGCGTGGTGCCACTGCTGGCCACACGGCCCCTGTCCACCCCGCTCGGTCTTCGCCCGCTCGGCACCCTGCGGCCCCTGGAGATGCTCGTGGCGCTGCTGGTCGACGCCGGCTTCTCACCCAGCGACGCGCTGCACGTCTACCGGGCCTACTTCGGCTTCCTCTACGGTCACGTCCTCACGGAACTACAAGAGGTGGCCGCCGTCGCCAACCCGGAGGAGAGCAACGACCTCCTCCGGCTAGGCCTGCACCGACTCCCGCCGCGGGAGTTCCCCCACGTGCGGCGGCTCGCCTCCGAGCTGGCTGACTACGACGGCGCAACCGAGCTCGACCAGGGACTCGACATCCTCCTGACCGGACTGTTGAACCAGCTCCGCCCCGGCGCCCCTACGAGATGACACCGGGCAAGCGACACCGGCCACCCAGCGCCGTCACAGCCGATCCGCGTCGCGCATCGCGCATCGCGCCCAGTGTTGCCCCACCGGACGTGCCACCAACCGGGGAACGTGACGTCGGCGAAGGTCGTGGGGAAGCCCGCCATGTCGTGCAAAGGGTGGAGAGCGAGAGCACGCCGGTGACTCTTGAGATAGCGCCGCTCGAACGGCGTGAGCCCCGGATCGAGGACGTGCCACTAAGTCCGCGTCTGGAGACGTTGAGAGACCCCGCGTCAGGCGGCACGCCTGCCGCTGGTCAACGCGTTCCAGCTCGCCGAACTGCCGCCTGGTCCCACCAGGCATCGACTGCGCCGACGACCTCGACCAGGCTGCGCCTCTCCGGCCCATCTCGGCCGTCAGGGGTGCGATGCAAGGCGTGGTCATCGAAGACGTGAACGATGTCGCGAAGCAAGCTGGCTCGGCGCCACTCGTCCAGACCCATCAGGTGCCCCCTCAGAGCAGCGACGATCCGAACCGATTCGATTTCTGTCATCGCACACTTCGCCTCATCGTCGAAAACCTGCATTCAGTACCGTCATGATCTTTCCGATCATGACCGAATGCATCGTGAGTTGTAGCCGGTGGCAGAGGTCGGCCCCGCCCTACTCTTGAGCCCCGTAGGAGAAGCCCCGCCCCACTGGGACCGTCGAAGAGCCTGAGCTGCGACCGAGCCCTCGGTCAGGGAGATACCGGCACCACTCTGTCCACCGCTCGAGGGGCAGGCCGGGACTCCGTTCCTGCACGTTGGCCAGAACGCAGGTGTCGGCAGCTCCGCCGCGGTCGGGTACCCAATACGAGTGGCGTCAACCATACCGGCACCCCTGCGTAACGCGATCGGCCACATTCGAACGACCGGACGCGGATTGGAACCGAAGAGCCCAAGGCAGACCTGACGGCTTCTACGCTCTGGGCATGTCCTGGAGCCGACGCCGTACGCGGGCCGTCATCGCCCTGCTGGTGGGCGGCATCGCGATGCTCGCCGGTGCGGCCCTGCTCGGTGGTGGGTCGATCCGGGCGTGCCCCGCGATTGGCTACGCAGACATCTCTTCGATCGAGCTTGAGTTCGACCCGAGCCTTGGGGTCAACGCCGTAGCCGCCTGTTTGGGAACCGACTGCCAGCCGGTGGCGCTCACCGGAGCGGGTGGCAAGTGGTCGGTGCCGCAGTCGGCGGAGTACCTCCAGTCCACCGAGCCGGGCAGCGTCACCCAGGTCAAGGTTGAGGCCTCATCGGAAGGTGACGTCGTCGTGGAGAAGGTCTTCGAGGTAGCTCGCGAACGGGACGATGGCACCTGGTGGCAGCCAGAGTGCCCTGGCCCGTACCACTACCTTCCAGTGTCGATTGGTCCATGACCTGCTCCGGCAATCGCTGAAAGCGATACCGCGTCATCACACAGCGACAACCCGTACGCCGGCTGTTACACCAAGGATCTGTCCACGACACCGGCATCGTGTAGCGCGGCGGATGTGCGCCGTCACAGGTCGACGTGACTCCGATGCCTCGAGACCTTCGCCATGAACGGCACGGAGCCCAGCCCGACGGCGATCGCCCCCACGAACAGCCACGCGTACGTGTTCTCCGAGACCGCCAGCAACACGCCCGCGAGGGCGGGAGCCAGGCTCTGCGGAAGTAGCGTCGCGAGGCTGAGCACACCGAGGTCACGGCCGTGGTCGCCGCTGGAGGGGAGGACGTCGAGCATGAGCGCCAGATCGGCCGTCAGGTACGCACCGCGGCCCAGCCCGGAGACCACGGCGTAGGCGACGAGGCCCTCGAACGTCGGGACCAGCAGCGGGATCAGCAGCCCGAGCAGGACGACGGCGGTCGCGCCGAGCACGGCCGGTACCCGGTTCCCGCGCACCAGTCGCATCGCCGTCACGGCACCGATCGCCAGACAGCTGATGTGGACGCCCACGAGCACCGCCACCGTGCCACCCGCCTCCGTGGCGTCGACACCGGTGAACTCCATGACGATGTAGAGCAGGTAGCCCATGACGAGCTGGCTGCCGAGCACGAGCATGAACCGGCCGGTGAACACGAGGCGGAAGTCGCGCGCCGCCCACGCCCGCGACCAGGCCAAGGAAGTCCGTACCGGACCCGCCGTCGGATCCGGGTTGGTCGCGGCGAAGGTCACCATGGCGACGACGAGCACGGCAGCCAGCGAGGGCAGGACGGGGAGCCCGCCATCGAGCATCGCGCCGGCGACGACCGCTCCGACCGCCAGGCCGACGATGCCGCCCGCACCGTAGAAGGATGACGCCCGTGGGCGTGCGGCCGACGGGACGCGGTCGGCCAGGACCGCGTCGAGCGGTGCTTCGACGACGTTGAGCAGGGGTTGGACGATCAGCCATCCGAGACCCACGGCGAGCAGGCTCTCGGCGCGGTCGAGAGCGAGTATCGCCACCGCCGCGGCGAGTGCGCCGCCCACGATCCACGGCGATCGCCGGCCCCATCGGCCTCGAGTGCGGTCCGACCAGGCCCCGGCCAGCGGGTGGACCACCATCGTGGCCAACGACGAAGCCGTCATCACGATCGACAGGTTCGTCTCCTTGGCCGCCTCGTCGGCCTCGGCCACCTGCGCGGGCACGATCACGCCGGCGATCGCTCCGTAGAGCACGTTGAGGGCGAAGCTCGCAAGGAGCAGGGACCACAGCAGCCGACGGTTCACCGGAACGGATCCTGCCAGGTCACAGCGTCACGGCGGGACGGTGTCCACTCGCCGGTCGTGCGCCGGTCAGCGAAGCGAGAGCAAGCGGTCCTCGAGCGCCTCCGTGAGGATCCGGACCGCCTTGGGCCCGACGCCGTGCAGCGCGAGGAGCTCCTGCTCCGTCCGGGTGGCGACCTGCTCGAGGGTGGTCAGCCCTGCTTCCGAAAGGGCGCGGGTGGCGGGCCCGCCGATGCCGGACGGCAGATCTGGGACCCGGTCTGACGTGGAAGCCGCGGTGCGGGACGCCGCCAGACGCTTCGGCGCGCGGTGGAACCAGGCCTGCCGCACCAGCGCGTTGAGCTGCTGGCCGTCGACGTCACCTAGCGGGACCGTGAAGCCGATCGGCGTGCCCGCCCGGACGAGCCGCTCGCCGGTGGGATGTGCCGCCAGAGCAGCTTCGGCGTCGTCGTCGGAGAGCTGCAGCTGGACCCGGCCGTCCTTGGCGACCGACGCGAAACCTTTCCCGCGCACGCTGAAGGCCACCATGCCGAAGTGGGTGCCCTCCGTGACCTCGGGAAGACGAAGCGCGACTTTGCGGAGCTGAGCAACGGTGGTCATGGAGCCGACCGTAGTCGGACGTACCGTTCGGGACGGGTGGCTGACCGCGCCCCGACCGCTCGTTCCAGGAGGGGCGGGCTGACTCTGACGTACGGCGCCGGGAATTAGCCTCGCTCGGTCGCCGGCTCGCTGGCAGGGTGCGGACATGCCGGCCGACGACGTCACATATCGGGTGCGCGGTGGCTTCACGGACGCCGAGCTCACCGAGCTTCATGGCCGTGCCTTCGGCGACGGCGACCGTCGTGCCGACGGCATCGTCATCCCGTGGAACAACCGCCTGGCGCTCAGCATCGCCTGGGTGACCGCCCGGCAGGGCGGCGAGCTGCTGGGGTTCGTCAACGTCATCGGCGACGGCGGGGCCCACGCGGTCCTCCTCGACACGTGCGTCGCACCGCAGGCCCAGGGCAGGGGCGTGGGGAAGCGGCTGGTGCACGAGGCCGCCGACGAGGCGAGACGGCTCGGCTGCACCTGGCTGCACGCCGACTACGAGCCGCACCTCGTCCGGTTCTACGAGCAGGCCTGCGGCATGCGGCCCACGCACGCCGGCCTGCTCCGACTGACTGGCAGCGGCGCCCAGGCACAGTGATGCGCGTGCTGATCCGGTCGTAGCATCAGCTCGTGCGTCGGCTCAGGGCTCGGTTCGGGCCGGAGCGTCGGCGCTCATCAGGCGGTTCGCTCCTGCGCGGTACGGGCCATGCCCATGTCCTCACCGTCGCTGGTCATGTCGTCGTTCGTCTGGTCGTCCGAGTCCATGTCCTCGGCGTCGCCGGAGTCCATCTCTTCGGGGTCGCAGCTGCTCGAGTCGTCCGGGTTCCCGGACGGCATGTCGTCTGAGCCCATGTCGTCGGAGTCCGTCCCCTCGGAGCCGGTCATGTCCTCGGAGCCCATGTCGTCGGAGTTCTCGGTCATGTCCTCGGCCGGCTCGTTCTCGTCGGCGGAACCGGCGCCACAACCGGCGAGGAAGAGCATCAGGCAGGTCGTCACAAGTCCAATGAAGTAGCGCATGACTTCAGCCTGCTGACCCCCCGGGCCCGGTGCCTAGACGTTGCGGCCTTACAGCCTTCTGACGAACTCCTTACCCACCCATAACACCCCTGGTCACAGCGGGGACGCGCGTCAGCCGGACCCCACCGAGCCGGTCTCCCCGGACCCCACCGAGCCGGCCGCGTAGCGGTACGCCTCATCCAGCACGCCGGGCCACAGGTGAGGCCGGTCCGGCAGGACGCCCACCCACTCGCGGGCAGCGTTCCGGCCGATCCGGACACGCGTGGCGGTCCCGCCGTCGACGAGCTCCGCGGCGCGCTCCACCGGCACCTTGACGATCAGCTCGCCGTCCGTGCCGACGAAGGCGAGCACCTTTCCGCCCACGCGCAGCGCCTCGCTGCCGAACATAAACGAACGGTCGACACCGGGGACGGTCCCGGCGAGATCGTCGAGGACCTCCTGCCCCCGGCGGCGTGCCGCGCGCCGGTCGGCGGGCTTCGTCGGGCCGGTCATCCCGCGGACCCGGCCGGCGCCACCTCGCCTACCGCTAGCGCGAACGGAAGCCGGTCGAAGACGATGCGCATCTCGATCACCTTTCCGTCCCGGACGGTGTGCCACTCCGCGCCGGGCGCGCTGGCGACGTCCGGCGTCCCGGTGTCGTACATGACCAGTGCCTGGTCGCTCTCGCCGAAGGCGCCGATCAGCTCGACCCGCGTCGTCATCGCCGCGAACGGCCCCATGAAGTCGCGGAAGGCGTCGGCGCCGGTAATGGTCCCTGCCGGCGTGTGGCAGGTGATGTCGGGAGAGATGTAGGTGATCGCGTGCCCGAAGTCGCCGCCCGCCCACGCCTGGTGGTATGCGAGCGCCACCTGCAGCGCGGTGTCGGTCCGGGTGTTCGTCATGACTCCTCCTGGTGTCGGTATCTGATGAGACACCGGGACGACGTCGATCGGCACGGTCGGCACGGAATTTCACCTCGGAGGCGAAAGGACGGGCACGCTCGCCGCCTAGCGAGAAGATGCTCGCGTGACGACGTCGACGCTGGAAGCCGCCCGGTCGGGCGACGAGGCGCCCTTCCACGAGCTCACCGCACCGCACCTGCACGAGCTGCACGTGCACTGCTACCGCATGCTCGGCTCGGCCGACGACGCCGACGACCTGCTGCAGGAGACGCTCGTCGCCGCATGGCGAGGCCTCGGTGACTTCGCCGGCCGGTCGTCACTGCGGTCCTGGCTCTACCGCATCGCCACCAACCGGTGCCTGAACGCGATCCGGGCCGACAAGCGGCGACCGCCGTCGCCCGTGCCGCCGTTCGATCCGCCCCCGCCGACGCGACGCTCGGACACCACGTGGCTGCAGCCCTACCCGGACGACCCGTCCGTGACCGCCGAGCGCCGGGAGGTGATCGAGCTCGCCTTCGTCGCGGCCCTCCAGACCCTGCCGCCGCGCCAGACCGCGGCGCTGCTGCTCGTCGACGTGCTCGGGTTCTCGCCGGCCGAGGCGGCCGGGATGCTCGACGCCCGCCCGGCCGCAGTGAAGGGCCTGCTCCAGCGGGCGCGGGCGGGCACGGCCGGAGCCGCGGCCACGACGAGACCGGATGCCGCGCAGGAGGGCCGCCTCGCCCGGCGCCTGGCGGACGCGTTCACCGCCAACGACGTCGACGCCGTCGTCGCGCTCCTCACCGACGACGCCTGGCTGGCCATGCCGCCCGCGCCGCACGTGTACGTCGGCCGCGAGGACATCGCGGCCTTCCTGCGGGCCAGTGCCGCCGGCCGCGGCGGGCGGTACGTCCTCGTCCCGGTGCGTGCGAACGGTCAGCCGGCCTTCGGGTGCTACCTGGCCGACGGCGCAGCGGTGCGCGGCACCGGGATCCTCGTCGTCACCGTAGGAACGGGTGGCATCACCGGTCTCACGCGGTTCCTCGACCCGAGCCTCCACCCGCGTTTCGGGCTCCCGGGCACGCTGCCCGACGACGTCACCTGACGACGTCCCAGACCTGCTTCTGAACCCCGTTGGAGTAGGTCTCGTGCTCGGCGAGTGTGAGGTTGGCCTTCGTGCCGTCCTCGGCCGGGAACAGCCGCTTGCCGTCGCCGAGGAGGAGCGGGAACACCAGCAGGTGGTACCGGTCGACGAGGCCCGCCGCGAGGAGCGCCTTCGCCAGGCTTCCGCTGGCGTGCACGAGGATCGTTCCGGCGGCGTCGCCGTCCTTCAGGGCCGCGACGTCGTCGAGGGACCGCAGGACCGAGGTGTTGTTCCACTCGGGGTTCTCGAGCGTCGAGGACACCACGTACTTCGGCATCGCGTTGTACTCGGCGAACTCCTCCATGCTCGGCCACACCGGCGCGAACTCGTCGTAGCTGACCCGGCCCAGGAGGAGACAGCCGGCCTCCTCCTGCTCGCGGCCCTTGAGCTCGTACATCTCGGGCACGGCCTTGACCTCGGTGTACGTCCATTCGGGGTTCTCGATGACGCCGTCGAGGGTGATGAACTCGCTGACGATCAGGGTGCGCATGGTTCTCCGTTCATTGGTCGTATCGGTGCTGATGCCGGGGAGATCCGGCTCGACCGCCGGTCCTACCCGGCGACGCGGTACCGCAGGTGCGTGGCGCTCGGGGTCTGGACGGCGTCGAGGCTCTCGAGCCGGACGTGGTGACCGAGGCTGTCGAACAGGGGCGTGCCGGAGCCGAGCAGCACCGGGACCAGGTGGATCCCGATCTCGTCCAGCAGCCCCGCCTCGAGGAACGCCGCACCGGTCTGGGCGCCGCCCATCACGTAGACGTCCTTGTCGCCCGCGGCCCGCCGCGCCTGGGCGAGCGCCTCCTCGGGCCCGTCGGTGACGAAGGTGTAGACCCCGCCCTCCGGGCTCGACGCCGGCGCCTCGTGCGTCAGGACGAACACGGGAGTGCGCTGCATCGGCCCGTCCGGACCCCAGAACGGGACGGCGTCGTCGTAGTTCTTCCGTCCCGAGATGACGGCTCCGCAACCCGCCGCGCCGTCGTTCAGGAAGGACCTGTCGGTGTCGCTGCCGCCGAATGCCCACTCGTGGAGCTGATCGCCGCCGACGCCCAGCGGTTCGGCGGCCGTCTGCCCCGCGGCCGTGATGAAGCCGTCGAGCGACATGCTGATGTCGTAGATGACCTTGCTCATGATCCTTCCTCTCCGTTGGGCCGCTCCGTCATGGCGGCCGTCATCTCGTCGTCGAACTGGGGCAGCGGGTTTCGACACGACAGCGGAGTCGTGAGGAAAATGGTCCCGGCACGTCGGCGACGCCGTCGCCGAGCCGTCGGTACACGCTCTCACGGGTGGGCAACGGAGCTGGAGTCGTACGTGGATTCGGACCGCGAGCTGGTGAACCGGGTACGTGCGGCGCTCGCGGCGGCCGGTGACCCGGAGCGGGCCGCGGGCCAGCAGCGATACATGAGGTCGGTGATGCCTTTCCACGGCCTCACCTCCGCCGAGCTGACCAGGACCGTCCGGTCCGTCTACGCCGAGCACCGGCTCACCGAGCGCGCCAGGTGGGAGGCCACCGTTCGTGCGCTGTGGGACGAGGCCGGCCATCGGGAGGAGCGGTACGCGGCCATCGCACTCGCGGGTCACCGCCACTACCGGCCGTGGCAGGATCCGGACGCCCTCGAGCTGTACCGCCACCTCGTGGTCACCGGCGCCTGGTGGGACTACGTCGACGACGTCGCCACCCACCGTGTCGCGCCGATCCTCGCCGCCCACCGTGACGCCGTCACGCCGGTCATGGCCTCCTGGGCCCGCGACGATCACATGTGGTTGCGCCGGACGGCCGTGCTGTCACAGCTCAACCACAAGGGCGACACCGACGTCGCCCTCCTCGAGGACGTCGTCCGTGCCAACCTGCTCGACTCGCGGCACGGCCGCGAGTTCTTCGTCCGCAAGGCGGTCGGATGGGCGCTGCGCGAGTACGCCAAGACGGACCCGGAGTGGGTGCGCGGGCTGCTGGCCACCCTGGACGACCGGCTCAGCCCGCTGAGCCGACGGGAGGCCACCAAGCACCTGGCGGCGTCCGGCTCGGGAGGTTCGTGACCGGCACGGCGCACGCCGACCGAAACCGCGGCTACCGTCGACTCATGGACGTCGGCAGCGTGTGGGGTCGGGTCGCGAGGATCTCTGCGATGGCCGCCACGAACGGCCCGGCACGCCGGCCGTGTCGCCGGGGCACGCGCCGCCGACCTGGTGGCGTGGCATGACCCCCGGCGTGGCGACCCGGCGGGTGGCGCACGGGTCCTCGCCCCGGCGCCGTCCGTTGTACGTGAGATGGACCGGTTTCGTCGGCGAGCTCCTCCTGACAGCGGGAGTTCTGCTGGGCCTGTTCGTCGTGTGGCAGCTCTTCTGGACGGACGTCGAGGCGTCCCAGGACCAGCAGGAAGCCGTGGAGCAGATCCAGGAGTCGTTCACGCCCCCACCAGCAGAGCCGGACCCCGGCCCGCGGACCGGTGCCCCACCAGTCATGAATGCTCCCGCACACGGGGAGGACCTCGGCCTGCTGTACGTCCCGCGCTGGGGCGAGGACTACCAGCTACCGATCGCCGAGGGTGACGACCTGCCGGTGCTGAACGAGGGAGCGGCCGGCCACCGACAGGGCACGGCCATGCCGGGCGAGGTCGGCAACTTCGCGCTGGCGGCGCACCGGCAGACGTACGGCGCCGCGTTCCACCACATCGACCAGCTGGAGACGAGCGATCGGATCATCGTCTGGACGAAGGAGGCGTGGCTCGTCTACCGCGTGACGGACAGCTACATCGTGGCGTCCGACCAGACCGAGGTCGTGGCACCGGTCCCGGGCGAACCCGGCGCGGAGGCGACCGACCGGATGATCACCCTGATCACGTGCCACCCCCTGTGGAGCACGGCCGAGCGGTGGATCGTGCACGGCGAGCTCGTCGAGTGGTACCCGCCCAGCGACCCCAGGGACGGGCTGCCGGAGCCGCTCAGGGAGGGAGGCTGATGTACGCAGGTTTGTGGCGCATGCTGCCGGGGCCGCGCTGGTTCAAGGCGATCGAGGCCCTGGTGCTGGTGCTCGCCATGATCGCGGTCCTCTTCGAATGGGTCTTCCCGTGGGCGGCCGAGCAGCTGAACCTCCTCGACACCACGGTGGGTGGTGTCGGCCGGTAGCCAGGTGCACCTGGCCGCAGGAAACACATGGCCCGGGCGCCCGCGGTCCGGATACGGTCGCGGCCATGCAGTACTTCTTCCCGCTCCGCTGACACGCTCCCGGACCGGCGAACGCCGGTCCGTCCGTCAGCCATCCCGGACCCGACCGCACGGCATGCCGTGCGGCGGTCCGGCCTGCCAGTGAAGGAAGAACCGTATGTTGCTGCTCGTCTCCGGCGCCTCCGGCGTCGGCAAGACCACCGCTCGTCTACGCGTGCGCCACGTGCTCGGCGAGGACTTCGAGACCGCTGAGCTGTTCACTCTCGGCCCCATCCCCGCCGTGCCGACCGGTGCGTGGCGCCACGAGCAGGCGGAGAAGGCCGTCCGCATTGCGATCCAGCTGGAGGCAGAAGGACGGCACCTCCTGTTCGCCGGTGACCCCGTCCCGGCGGGGGAGGTCCTTGCCGCGCCGTCGGCGAACCGGGTCGACGTGGCCGTCTGTCTCCTCGACGCCGACCCGGACGCGCACAACGCACGCCTCGACGCTCGCCGGGACCCGCCGGAGCTTCGGGATCGCCATCTCGCGTTCGCGGACTGGATGCGACGCCACGCGACCGACCCCACGCACATGCCGGAGGTCGTCACGACGGACGGGTGGGACCAAATGGCGTGGGAGCGTTGGGTCGGCCGTGAGCTCGGCGAGGCGTGGGCGATGACGGTCGTCGACACCAGCGGTCGCGACCCGGACGAGGTCGCCGGGATGGTCGCCGAGTGGTGCCGATCCGCCGTGCGTGGTGAGGTCCCCGTCTTCCGCCGAGGCTGGCACCTCGGGCACGGCTGACGCGCCTGCAGCGGCCACGGCGAGCGCCACCGAACCGTGGCGCTCGCCGTGGCACGAGGTGGCCGACGCCGAGGTTCAGCCCGGCGTGATGTTGTGGTTCGAGCGGAAGACGTTGTCCGGGTCGTACGTGCGCTTGACCTGCCGGAGCCGATCGAGGGTGGCGCCGGGGTAAGCGGCGTCGACGTCGGCCTGGGTCGCCGTCGACATGAAGTTCACGTAGCCGCCACCGCCGATGCCCAGCGCGCCGGCCGTCCGGGTGGCCCAGTCGTTGACGTCAGGGGCGAGCGTCGCGTCGGGGAACACGCCCGCCACCGACGCCATGACGTCATGGTCGCGGTGGGCGAATGCTGTGGAGTCGCCGGCGACCCGGCCGATGGCACCACCCATCGGTCGGATGTTCACGGCCGCCACCGGGCTGACCGCTGCCGCGATGCCATCGATAGCGGCGGCGCCCCACGCCGCGTCCGGGCGGTCGACGAATCCCGTCCGCATGACCGGGTGGGCGACCTCCCCGGTGCTGGGCGGGCCCTCGAGCATCTCCGGGTACGGCCGCTCGGCGACCTGGTCGACGAGGGCGGGGCCCAACGCCCGCATCGGTGCGATGGCCGCCTCGGCCTCCTCGGGCGGGCCGGACCAGCACAGCAGCACGAGTACGAGCGGCTCACCGTGCATGGCCTCGGGCAGGAACGGCGCGGGCGGCGCCTTCATGACGTTGATCATCGCGGAGAGCCCGTCGGGGGCGTCCACCACCGCGTTCACCGCGCCGGCCACCAGCTCCGGCGTGGGCGGGAATGCCAGCATCCCGCCCGTGACCTGCTTCGTCGGCCGCAGGTGCAGGCCGAGGCGCGTCACGACGCCGAAGTTCCCGCCGCCGCCGCGCAGCGCCCAGAACAGGTCCCGGTGCTGCTCGCTGTCGGCGACGACGACGCGGCCATCTGCCAGCACCACCTCGGCGGACACGATGTTGTCGACCGTCAGGCCGTCCCGGCGGCTCAGGAAGCCGATGCCCCCGCCGAGCGCGACGCCCGCGACGCCGACCGTCGGCGCGTCCCCGAAGCCGGTGGCCAGACCGTGCGCGCCCGCCGTCCGCGTGTAGGCGCCGGCGGTCACCCCCGCCTGCGCCCACCCGGTCTGTGCCGCGGCGTCGATGTCGACGCCGTCCATGCGGCGCGTGTCGATGACGAGCGCGCCGTCGGCGAGCCCGTGCCGGGCGTAGCTGTGTCCGCCGGAGCGCACGGCGACCGGCATCCCGCCGTCGCGCGCGGCCCTGACGGTGGCCGCCACCTCTTCCGTGTCCGCCACCTGCACGACGGCGGCCGGCACCCGTTGCTCACCGGCGAACTCGACCTGGACGGCGGCGTCGAAAACGTCGGAGCTGGGCCGCAGCAGGCGCTCTCCGAGCTGGCTTTCCAGTACCTGCATGGTTGCCCCTCGTGTCCGTGTGGATCTGACGCCTAGAACCGTAGACGTCGAAGCGTTCGATGTCTAACGATTTGCGGTCGAAGTGTTTCCCGTAGTGTGCGAAGCATGGATCTTGGGCCCAACGCGCCGATCGCCGTCTGGCTCTGGCACACGGTGCAGCGGATGACGCGTGCCTTCGACGAGCTGCTCGCCGAGCACGGCGGCAGCCGACCGGTCTGGCACATCCTGCTGGCCCTGCAGTCCAACACTCACGCGACGCAGCGGGACCTGGCCGCCGAGGTCGGCATTCGCGAGGCGACACTGACGCATCACCTGCGCGCCATGGAGGAGCGCGGCCTGATCATTCGCTACCGCGCCGCGTCGAACCGCCGGGTTCAGCAGATCGAGGTGACGCCGGACGGGGTGGCGCTCTTCAAGGAGCTGAGGAAAGAGGCAATGGCGTTCGACCGGCAGCTGCGCAAGGTGCTCGGGTCCGAGGCCGACGTGGCCACCTTCCGTGACGCCCTCGACCGGATCGCCACTGCCCTCGACGACGGCCGGCCCGTCCCGCCGCTCGGGTGAGCGAACGGCGGAGGAGTCGCGCGGGAACATCGCCGGCTCGCTAGTCCTCGAGGATCTGCTCGCGCAGGATGTCCGCGTGCCCGCCGTGCTGGGCCAGCTCGCGGAGCACGTGGAGGTAGATCCACCGCAGCGGCAGCGGGCCGCGACGGTTGCCGCGGACGACGCTATCCAGCCCGAGCTCCGACGTCGCCCGGCGGGAGGCAGCGCACGCATCGCGGTGAGCCTGCTGGACGGAGGCAGGTGGGGCATGCTGTGAATCCTTCTCCGGCTAGTCTCCTGCTCGGTCGCTACCGCCCGGCCGGGACGTACGTGGCGAGGGTGACGCCGGCGCCGAACGGACGGCTGGCGACCGGCCTCAGGCGGACGCCCACGCCGTTGCCCGCCAGCAGCGGGATGCCCTCGCCGAGCAGGACCGGGTTGACCTTGAGGTGGTACTCGTCGATCTCCTCCACGAGCTGGCCCGCGAGGTTTCCGCCGCCGGCCAGCCAGATGTCCTTCCCGGGCCGCTGCTTGAGATCGCGTACGAGTGCTTGGGGATCGTCCCGGACAAAGGTGACCGCAGCGTCGGCGGGCCAGTCGGTCCGGTGCGTGACGACGTAGTGGTCGAGGTGCGGGTATGCGCTGGTCAGCCCGGCTTCGATGGCGGGCTCGTGGGTGCGGGCACCCATGATGACCGTGTCGAAGTGCTTGGGCTCGCCGGTGATGCCCAGGGCGTCGCGGGCGTGCGCCGGACAGGCCTCCGGGTACTCACCGAAGAAGGTGGCGAGCGTGTCGGGATGGTTGGGAAAGTCCTCGAAGGAGCCGTCCGTGCGCGCGATGAAGCCGTCCACGCTGGTCGCGATGAGATAGATCAGCTTGCGCACGGCTCTCCTTGGGGTCTTTGGGGCCGAGGTGAACCTATGGGGGAGCCGGCTCCGCCGTCGACCCGTTTTATGGGCTTTGCCGGACCGGCTCCCCGATCGTGGTGCGGTGATGACGCGGAGTCAGTGCGCGAGCTCGACCGCCAGCTCCTCGGCGGCGTCGTAGCTCTCCTGCATGCCGCTCTCCATGCCGGAGTCGATGATGGCGTCCCGGGTCTCCTTCGAGTCGCACGCGGTGAGCACCTCGAGCGTGGTGCGCCCGTCGTGCTCGGTGAACGTGTAGGTGTTCACCGTGGGCGGGGAGTCGCCCTCCGGCATGCCCTCGAAGATTTCCGTGCAGACGAGCCGTTCGTCGGGCGTGACCTCGCGGTACTCGCCGTGGAAGGCGACCTCGAAGCCCTTGTTGGCCACCATGACGTAGCGCCAGGTGCCGCCGACCCGCAGGTCGACCTCGGCGCTCGTCACCGTGCCGCGCTGCCCGCCCCACCAGCGCTTGATGAGCTCCGGCTCGGTCAGAACGCGGTAGACGAGGTGGCGCGGTGCGTTGAACTCGCGCGTGATCAGGATCTCGGTGTCGCTCGGCAGCGCGAGAACGGCGCTGCCCTTGGTTGTTGCGGTGCTGCTCATGATTCCCTCTCCTTCAGCTCCTCGAGGACGGCGTCGACCGCCTCGAACCGGTCGTTCCACATCTGCTCGTACCTGCTGACCCACTGGTGGATCGGTTCCAGCGGCCGCCCGTTCGTCCGGTACAGGCGCTGGCGCCCTTCGTCGCGCACGTCGACCAACCCCACCTCGCGGAGCACCCGCAGGTGCTTGGAGACCTGCGGCTGGGCGAGGCCGAGCAGCTCGACGAGCTCGCCCACCGGCCGTTCCCGGTCCGCGAGGGCGTCCAAGATCTCTCGACGTCGAGGCTCGGCGATGGCGTTGAACGCGTCCGTCGTCGTTGCTGCTCGTGCCATACGCACAATATATACCTATATGGGCATGTGGCAACGGTCCTGCGCCCTCGTCCTCCCCGCGCCGAGCAAGCCCTAAGTGGTCGAACCGGCGCCGAGACGGGCACGTAGAGCTTGGTCGGCGGACCTGCAGCGCCGTCGGCGGGCCTGCGCCGCGGGGTCAGCGGTCCTTCACTGCGCGGGTGGCCGTGCCTACCGGACGACGGCGGCGCGGCGCCGGGTCAGGTAGTCGCGCTGGGCGGCATCTTGGGTGAGGGAGATGGCCTTGTCGTAGGCCGCGACGGCGTCGTCGCTACGTCCCAGAAGGGCGAGCAGGTGTGCGCGGGTGGCCCAGGCGGGTTGGAAGCGATGGGTCTCATCGGCGACCTCGTCGAGGAGCTCCAGGGCGGCGGCGGGTCCGTCGGTCTCGGCGCGCACCGCGGCCAGCGCCGTGGCGCCACCGTTCGACGGCGCGAGGTGCTGCAGCGAGGTGTGCAGCGTCTTGAGGGTCTGCCAGTCGATTCCTGAGCCGTCGGTCCGTGCGCAGTGCACGGCCTGGATGGCGGCCTCCAGCTGGAACCGGCCCAGCGCGCGGCGGGCGTACGCGGCGCGCAGGTGCTCGTGCGCGCGCTCGATCCGCGCACGGTCCCACCGCTGCGGGTCCTGCTCGTCCAGCGGGACGAACTCGCCGCCGGGGCCGGTGCGCGCCTCCGCCCGCGCCGCCGAGAGCTGTACGAGCGCGGCGAGCCCACGCACCTCGGGGTCCTCGGGCACCAGGTCGGCGAGAATCTCCGCCAGCCGGAGCGCTTCCGGCGGCAGCGGCCGGGGCTGGGCCTCCGCCGTCGACCACTCGATGACGTAGGCGCCGTAGACCGCCTCGAGCACCGCGGTCATCCGGCCGGGCAGGTCCGCGCGGTCCGGCACGTGGAAGGGCAGGCGGATGTCTTTGATGCGGCGCTTCGCGCGCACCAGCCGGGTGGCCATCGTGGCGCTCGGCACGGTGAACGCCCGGGCGATCTGCTCGGCGGTGAAGCCGAGCACGGTGTTGAGCATCAGGGGAGTGCGCGCGGTCGGGGAGATGGCCGGGTGGGCACACACCAGCATGAGCTCGAGCCGCTTGTCCGGGATCGCGTCCGGGTCGATGTCGTCGAGATGGACGGGGGAGTGCTGGTCGACGTCCAGCGGCCCGGTCCGGCGGATCTCGGCGGACTTCCAGCGGTCGCGGAGTCGGTTGCGCGCCACGGTGAGCAGCCAGCCGTGGGGGTTGTCCGGGACGCCACGGTCGGGCCAGGACAGCAGGGCTCGCTCCAGGGCGTCGGCCAGCGCGTCGTCGGCGGCGTCGATGTCGCCGTCGGCGGCCGCGAGCAGCGCCACGAGGCGGCCGTAGCCGTCCCGGGCGGCCGCGGCCGCCGCCGATGCGACGTCGTCGGGCATGGGGTCAGGACGACGGCTGGTCGGCGTGCGTGGGCCGGCACTCGACCGGGCCCGCCGCGGTCCAGGTACCGCCGACGAACGACGTCGCTACGGGCCGGACCTCGACGGACCCGTAGGTCGCCCCGGGGCACTTCTCCGCCCAGGCGATGGCGGCGTCGCCGTCGGGCACATCGATGAGGAAGACGCCGGCGAGCGCCTCCCTGGTCTCGGCGAACGGCCCGTCCTGGATCTGCGTGTCACCGGTCCGACGGGTGACCGTGGTCGTGGTGTGGGAGAGGTTGAGGACGTCGGCGCCGACGAGGACGCCGGCGCTGTCGAGCGCCTTGCCGTACTCGTCGAACATCCGCTCCATCTCCTGCAGGCCCTCCTCGGGGATCTCGCCCGGCCCGGGCTCGGCGTTGTGCAGCAGCAGTGCGTATCGCATCGTCGTCTCCTTCGTCGTACCTCAAGTGTGGCCACCCGGATGGCGACCTGTACCTATGACGACCGTGCGACGTCGAGATCGTCACGTTCCGCGAACGTGTTCGCGGCTCACTGCTGCTGGCGACGAGATCGTCTCTGCTCACGGCAGATCTGCCACCAGCAGCATCGCTGGTCCGGCACGTACGCGCGGCAGCAGGCTCGAGACATGGCAGATGAGAGAACGAATCAGTACTTCACCGACCGGATGCGCGAGGAGCTCGCGCACCGCCGGGTCCTCGTCCTCGACGGCCCGCTCGACGACGACAACGGCAGCCAGCTGATGACCCGGCTGCTCACCCTGGCCTCCGACGACCCCAAGGCCGACATCTCGCTGTGGATCCACTCCCCGGGTGGTTCGGTGCCCGCGATGCTGGCAATCCGTGATCTCATGCGGCTGGTGCCGTGCGACGTCTCGACGCTGGCACTCGGGCTGGCGTGCAGCGCCGGACAGTTCCTGCTCTCGGCGGGCGAGCCGGGCAAGCGCTTCGCCCTCCCGCACGCCCGGATCCTCATGCACCAGGGCTCGGCCGGGATCGGTGGCTCCGCAGTCGAGGTGGAGCTGCAGGCGGACGACCTGCGCCACACTCGCGACACGGTCCTCGGGATCGTCGCCGAGGACACGGGGCAGCCCTTCGGCCGGGTCTTCGAGGACTCCCAGCACGACCGCTGGTACACGGCCGAGGAGGCTCGGGAGTTCGGGTTCGTCGACAAGCTCGTCGAAGGGTTCGACGAGGTCATGGCGCCGGCAAAGCGTCACCCGGTCGGCCTGGGGGCGCAGTCATGAGCAGCTACACGATCCCCAACGTCATCGCCCAGCACCCGCGCGGCGAACGGATCATGGACGTCTACTCGCAGCTGCTCACCGAGCGGATCATCTACCTCGGCACCGGCATCGATTCCGGGGTGGCCAACACGGTGATCGCGCAGCTGCTGCACCTCGAGTCGGAGTCGCAGGAGATCCCGATCAACCTCTACGTGAACTGCGAGGGTGGCGACCCGTCGGCAATGCTGGCGATCTACGACACCATGCAGTACATCAACGCACCAGTGGCCACCACGTGCGTGGGCCAGGCGTTCGCCGCCGGGGCCGTGCTGCTCGCCGGCGGCGCACCCGGGCACCGGTCCGTGCTGCCGCACACACGCATCGTCCTGCACCAGCCTGCCGTGCGCGGTCAGGGGACGATCCCGGACCTGATCCTCCACGCGGACGAGCTGGTCCGGGTGCGCGCCGAGATCGAGTCCGTCCTCTCCCAGCACACCGGCCAGCCGGTCGAGACGCTCCGGCGCGACACCGACCGCGACCGGGTGTTCACGGCGGAGGCCGCGCGGGAGTACGGGCTCGTCGACCAGGTCCTCAACCGGCGGGCGAGCCGGGCGCTGGCCGGCTGATCGGAGAGTGACCGACAAAGGATCCTTGGGGCGACTTCGGCAGGAAACACCTGCCGAAGTCGCTCCACGGTTGCCGAGGTGGCGAGCCACCGTTGCCGAGCCCGGCAAGTCACCGTTGCCCGGGCCCGCGAACGACCGCCCCCAGCCCCGCCAGCCGCACGACGCCGGAGCTAGACTTTGCGCGTGAGCGCACTGAGCATCGCGGAGGCCTCCGCGGTCACCGGCCTGACCGCTGACACGCTCCGCTACTACGAGCGAGACGGCCTGATGCTGTGGCCGGTGGACCGATCGCCGTCGGGGCACCGGCGCTACGGCGACCGGGACATCGACTGGATCACGATGCTCACGCGCCTGCGTGCCACCGGCATGCCGATCCGCGACCTGCGCCGGTACGCGGACCTGGTCAGGGCCGGTGAGGGGAACGAGGCCGAGAGGCTGGAGCTGCTCGAACGTCACCGCGGCCAGGTCCTCGCCCGGCTCGCCGAGGTCACGGAGCATCTCGACGCGGTCGACCACAAGATCGGCATCTACGTCGACTGTCTGGCATCCGGGGCGTCGTCGGCCGCCTCTGACAAGGCCGACACCCCTGACGCGTCCGCCCGCGACGTCACCGCCGGTGCCGGCCGCACGGTGACCGCTTGACCTGGAGCGCACTCCAAGGAGTTCGCTGAGCGTCATGAGCATCGAACGACGCACACTTGGCACGCAAAGCCCCCTCGAGGTCTCCACCATGGGCCTCGGCTGCATGGGGATGTCGGAGTTCTACGGCACGGGCGACGAGCCCGACGCCATCGCCACGATCGACCGGGCCCTCGACCTCGGCGTGACGTTCCTGGACACCGCCGACATGTACGGCCCCTTCACCAACGAGCAGCTGGTCGGCAAGGCGATCGCCCGCCGCCGCGACGAGGTTCAGCTCGCCACCAAGTTCGGCAACGAGCGCCTCCCCGACGGGACCATGGTCGGCATCAACGGCAGGCCCGAGTACGTCCGCCGAGCCGCTGACGCGTCCCTGCAGCGGCTCGGCGTCGACCACATCGACCTCTACTACCAGCACCGGGTGGACAAGACCGTCCCGATCGAGGACACCGTCGGCGCGATGGCCGAGCTCGTCCAGGCCGGCAAGGTCCGCCACCTCGGACTCTCCGAGGCCTCCGCGGAGAACATCCGCCGCGCCCACGCCGTCCACCCGATCACCGCGCTGCAGACCGAGTACTCGCTGTTCACCCGTGACCTCGAGGACGAGATCCTCCCGACGATCCGCGAGCTCCGCATCGGCCTGGTCCCGTACTCGCCGCTCGGCCGTGGCATGCTCACCGGCGCGATCACCTCGCCGAGCTCCCTGGACGACGGCGACGCGCGCCGTTCCGGCTACTTCCCGCGATTCGTCGGTGACGCCCTCGACGCGAACCTGTCGCTGGTCGCCAAGGTCCGCGAGCTCGCTGAGACCAAGGGCTGCGCCCCCGGTCAGCTCGCTCTGGCCTGGGTGCTCGCTCAGGGCGACGACGTGGTGCCCATCCCGGGCACCAAGCGGGTGCGGTACCTCGAGGAGAACATCGCCGCCGCGGACGTCACACTCACGACGCAGGACCTGGCCGCCCTCGAGGCCGCCGTGCCGAAGGGTGCCGTCGCCGGTGAGCGGTACGGCGACATGAGCAGCATCGACGACTGAGCGCCCTCCTGCTCGGCGCACGAGACGCCCGGACGTGACGCGGCGCACACCCGGTAGGTTGAGTCCTCGTGCCACACCGCAGAGCAGGAGGAACATGATCAGGGTCGCCATCGTCGGCACCGGCAACATCTCCCCGTCCCACATCAGCTCCTACCAGGCATTCGGGGAGCGCTGCGAGATCGTCGCGCTGTGCGACATCGCCCCCGAGAAGGCCGAGGCCGTCAAGCGTCAGCACGGTCTCGACGGCGCAAAGGTCTACTCCTCGCACGCCGACCTGCTGGACGCCGGCGGCGTCGACCTGGTGAGCGTGTGCACCCCGCCCGCCACGCACGAGCCGATCAGCGTCGACTTCCTCGAGGCCGGCGTCAACGTGCTGTGCGAGAAGCCCATGGCGCCCTCGCTCGCCGCCTGCGACGCGATCCTGCGCGCCGAGGAGGGCGGCGGGGCCGTCTTCTCCTCCATCGCGCAGAACCGGTACCGCGACGACGTGACGCGGCTCAAGGCCGCCGTCGACTCGGGTCTCGCCGGACCGGTCGCCCACGTCCAGGTCGACTCCGCCTGGTGGCGGGGCCTGAGCTACTACGACCTGTGGTGGCGCGGCACCTGGGAGCAGGAGGGCGGCGGCTGCACCCTCAACCACGCGGTGCACCACGTCGACCTGCTGCTATGGCTCCTCGGCGCCCCGCAGTCCGTGACGGCCGTGCTGACCAACGCCGGGCACGAGAATGCGGAGGTCGAGGACCTCTCCGTGGCGGTCCTGTCCTACGACCGCGCCATCGCCACGCTGACCAGCTCCGCCGTGCACCACGGCGAGAAGCAGCACATGGTCGTGCAGGGGCGCGACGCCAGCATCAACCTCAAGGGCGAGGCCATTGCCGAGGTCTCCCAGCCCAACGGCTTCCCCGCGCCGGGCGGCAACCGCGAGCTCGTCGAGGAGCTGGAGTCGCTGGCCCGAGGGGTCGAGCCGCTCGCGTACACCGGGCACAAAGGCCAGGTCGACGACGTCCTGACGGCGATCGAGGCCGGCCGCCGGCCCGCCATCGATGGTCACGACGGGCGCCGCACGATCGAGCTGATCACGGCGATCTACAAGGCGGGGATCGAGCGCCGCGCGATCGACCTGCCCGTGCCCCCCGACGACCCCTACTACGAGGCCGGCACCCTCATGGAGCGAGCACCACGCTTCTTCGAGAAGTCCGCCTCCGTCACCGAGCAGGCCGGCCCGATCAGCGTCTCCGGCGCCCAGGAGGAAAATCGATGACAGCGACGACCTCGTCAGATGGCGGAACCTACGCACCGGCAGCGATGCCCGATCCCGTGGTCGAGGAGGGTGAGTTCACCTTCGCCGCCATCGGCCTGGACCACGGGCACATCTTCGGGATGTGCCAAGGGCTCATCGGTGCCGGGGCCACGCTGAAGTCGGTCTACGACCCCGATCCGGCGAAGGTGGAGCGGTTCCTGGAGCGCTTCCCGCAGGCGCGGCGGGCCGCGTCCGAGGCGGAGATTCTCGACGACCAGGACGTGTGCCTGGTCGCCGGCGCGGCCGTCACGAGCGAGCGGTGCGCCCTCGGGATACGCGTGATGGAGGCCGGCAAGGACTACTTCACCGACAAGGCGCCACTGACCACCCTGGAGCAACTCGCGGACGCCAAGGAAGCGGTGCGACGCACCGGCCGCAAGTACGCCGTCTACTACTCCGAGCGCATCCACGTCGAGACGGCCGTGTTCGCCGACCAGCTCATCGAGCAGGGTGCGATCGGCAAGGTCATCCAGGTCGTCGGGTTCGGCCCGCACCGCCTCAACGCGCCGAGCCGGCCGGCATGGTTCTTCGACAAGGAGAAGTACGGCGGCATCCTCTGCGACATCGGCAGCCACAACGTCGACCAGGTGCTGCACTACACCCGCGCCACCGACGCGCAGGTCGCGCTGAGCCAGATCGCGAACTACGCGCATCCCGAGTACCCCGGACTCGACGACTTCGGTGACGCCAACCTCGTCACGAACACCGGTGCCACCGGCTACTTCCGCTGCGACTGGTTCACCCCGGACGGGCTGCAGAACTGGGGTGACGGGCGCACGTTCATCCTCGGCACCGAGGGGTTCATCGAGCAGCGCAAGTACATGAACATCGGTACCCAGGACGGCCCCGGGCACCTGTTCCTCGCCAACGGCGAGCGAGAGACGCACTTCCAGGTGGCCGGCAAGGTCGGCTACCCGTACTTCGGGCAGCTCGTCCTCGACTGCCTCGAGCGCACGGAGAACGCGATGACCCAGGACCACGCGTTCAAGGCCATCGAGATCGCCGTCCGGGCGCAGAACGAGGCGCGGGTCCTCACCGCATCGGCGGCCGGCTAGCGGCTGTCCCGGAGTCGCACCGGACCCTCGCCGGCACGCCGAGTCGCGCTCACCGATCAGCGGCCAGCACGGCCGCGAGGCCTTCTTGCAGGTCTTTGACGAAATGCTCGGGAACCTCGAGCGACGGGAAATGTCCCCCGCTCTCGGGCGACCGCCATCTCACGATCATTCGGTACCGCTCCTGTGCCCAGGGGCGCGGGCACTTCTCGATGTCCCGGGGATACATGGTGATCGCGGAGGGGACGTCGACCCGAAGCTCGGGGTCCATCGAAGCGTGGCTCTCGTAGTAGATGCGGGCCGCCGACGCGCCCGTGCGCGTCAACCAGTAGAGGGTGACGTCATCAAGGATGCGGTCCTTGGACATCGTCTCGAACGGGCTGTCGTCGGTGTCCGACCACTCGGCAAACTTGTCCAGGATCCAGGCAAGAAGCCCGACCGGTGAGTCGACGAGCGAGTACCCGATGGTCTGCGGCCGGGCCGCCTGCTGCTTCGCGTACGCCCCGCGGGGGCCCTCGTAGAAGTCGCGGGTCTCCTGGGTCCACCTGCGCTCGGTCTCCGTCAGCCCATCCATCGACAGCCCGGGCGGCGCATCAGCGAACGTGGTGTGGATGCCGAGAACGTGCGCGGGGTACCTGCCGGCCAGGACCGTCGTGATGTTGCCTCCCCAGTCGCCGCCGTGGGCCAAGAACCTGCTGTAGCCGAGCCTTCCCATCAGCTCCACCCAGGCGCCCGCGATCTTTTCGGTTCCCCAGCCGGTGGTGGTCGGCTTGTCGCTGTAGCCGAAGCCGGGTAGCGACGGAACCACGACGTGGAACGCCGGCGCGTCCGCGTCTTTCGGATCTGCCAGCTCGTCGACGACATCAATGAACTCGGCAACGCTGCCGGGCCAGCCGTGCGTCAGGATCACAGGAGTGGCATCTGCGCGCGCGGATCGGCGGTGCAGGAAGTGGATTCCCAGATCGTCGATGGTCGTGCGGAACTGGCCGATCCGGTCGAGGCGCGATTCGAACGACCGCCAGCTGTACCCGGTGCGCCAGTAGTTCACGACGTCGACGAGGTCGGCGAGAGGGACGCCCTGTCCCCACCGTCGGGGGCCGGGCGCGGCGCGATGGATCGTCTCGGCCTCCGGTAGCCGCGCCGCGGCCAGTCGCGCGCGCAGATCGTCGAGGTCGGCGTCAGTTGCGTGGTCTTCAAATGCTCGCACGTCGCTGGTCGAGCGGGGCATGAGACCTCCTGGCCGTCTGGGAGCCGGCCGCGACGGTCGCGAACCGGCTAAGACGGTTCTAGCAGGTCATCGTGTCGAGCTGCAGCGCGTGGAAGATGCCCTCAGCGTGATCGCCGCCGACGCGATCAGCCTCATCGCAGGTGAACGGGACGGGAAGCTGGCCTTGTGCGCGTCACCAACCTGCCAAGCCGCCTTCTTCGACGCCAGCCAGAGCCGCACCCGCAAATGGTGTGACATGAACACGTGCGGGAATCGCCAGAAGAAGGCGCGACTCAATGCCAACCGGCGCAAGGACCGCAGACCAGCGGAGTGATCGTTACGGTCGCGACGTCCAGGTGGGCCCGGCGAACTGGTGCCGCGGCCGGACCGTCGAACCTCAGAGCGGGGCGAGGCGCGCCTTGAGCAGGCAGAACTCGTTGCCCTCGGGGTCGGCAAGCACATGCCACTGCTCCTCGCCCGTCTGGCCGATGTCGGTGGGGCGCGCGCCGAGCTGCAGGAGGCGCTCGAGCTCGGCGTCCTGATCGCGGTCGGTGGCGTTGACGTCGATGTGCAGCCGGGACTTGCCCTTCTCCGGCTCGTCCCTGCGGCTGAGGATGATCGTCGGTTGCGGACCGCCGAAGCCTTCGCGGGGACCGATCTCCAGCATCTCGTCGTCCTCGCGGTCGAGGATGACGAAGTCCAGGACCTCGCACCAGAACTGCGCCAGCACCTCGGGCTCGCGGCAACCGAGGACGAGCTCACCGATACGACATGCCATGGCGAAACCTGCTCTCAGACGGGGAACGCTGCAGCGGAGGACACGGGCGAACCGCATCGCTTCCGAGCAGCGAAAACAACGCTGCGAACGTACCGGACGAGGCGCGCACCGGCCGACGTGATTCTCGGGACCGCCCCGTCCGGCGCGGACGGTCCGGTAGGCCGCAGTCAGGCGGCGAGAGAGAGTTGGACCGACGCCTGACCGTTGCCCGCACGCTGCGGTGGGGCCGGCGCCCGCATTGCCGGCGCCTGCTGCGAGCGGAGCTCCACGCTCACGTGGTCGGTCAGATCGAGCAGGGTCGTGCCCAGGGCACGGGCCACGGCGGCGATCATCTCGCTTGAGGGCTCCTTGCGTCCGCGCTCGACCTCGGAGAGGTACTGGGGCGACATGCCCGCGTCCTCCGCCGTCTCCGTCAGGGTGCGTCCCTGCGCCAGGCGCAGGTCACGCAACTTCTCGCCCAGCAGCTCTCGCCACAGCGGCTCCGCCTTCCTCGCCGCTCGGCGCCGGACATCACCGATCCGCCTGATCTCACCCATGGAGCCACCTAACCACCGGTACCGGAGCTACGGGCACCCGTTTCTGCTCACAGCAGACGCCAAGGCGGTATCTTGATATCGAGATAGTCGTCGACCGCCGGAGAAGTGATGCGACTCCACCACGTCCAGGTCGCCATGCCGGACGGCTCTGAGGACGATGCCCGACGCTTCTACGCAGACGGCCTCGGGCTGACCGAGGTGGACAAGCCCTCGGCACTTGCCGGGCGGGGCGGGTGCTGGTTCCGCGCACACGAGGGTGGCGCCGTCGTCGCGGAGATCCACCTCGGCGTCGACGACCTGTTCGTGCCCGCGAAGAAGGCGCATCCGGGTCTCGTGCTCGACGGCGTCGCCGATCTGGAAACGGTGGCCGCGCGCATCGCCAGCCTCGGGTTCGAGGTCGACTGGAAGGAACGGCACACCTTCGACGGGTACCAGCGCTTCCACTGCCACGACGGGTTCGGCAATCGGATCGAGGTGCTCGCACCCGCGAGCTGACGGTCGGGTCCGGCTGGCGTCGCCGTCCGTAGCAGTCGGCCGGGTCGTTGGCGTGACTCTGGCAGGGATGGCCTGCGGAAGTCCGACCACAGCCTGGCTCGGCGAGCCGGCACCGCGCGGGCTCGCGAGCATCGTCCGCGGCCGAGTACGCGCCGGCGAGCCGAGGCCCCGGAGCCGTCAGCCTTCCTCCGTCGGCACCTCGCCCGAGAAGAACGCGATCGTCTTGTCGGCGCGCTCCCGGGCCACCGACTCGTCGGTCCCGCTCGCGACGTCCGCCTGGAACCAGCCCTCGCCGCTGCGCCGCACGAACTCCTTGCCCTCGTCCGAGGCGCTCCAAGCCTCCTCGTCGAACTCGGCGAGTCCGTTCCCGCTGTGCAGATGCAGGGCAAGCCCCATCAGGCCCAGGTCCCAGCCGATCCCCACTGCACCGGGACCGAACCGCTTCCAGTGGTCGTCCTCGGTGGCGATGTGCTCCAGGGTCAGGCGCGTCCGGTCGGGCGCCTCGGCCTCGAGCCGGACCTCGATCCAGCTCATGCCACCCATGAACTCCCAGGTGGCGCCGAAGCTGTGCGGCGGGTCGCAGGACTCGATGGTGCCGCCCGCGTTGCCCTCGAACTGGTACGTCCCGCCGAGCCGGAGGTCACCGGAGACCGGGAGGAACCAGCGAGGGAGCCGTTCCGGGTTCGTGCACGCGTCCCAGACGTCCTCGATCGCGGCGGTGTAGGCCGTGCTGAGGACGACGGTTCGGGCCTCGCCGGAGGGAATGACACGGTTGCCAACCCTTCGGTCCACGGTTGATATCTGCTGGGTGACGTCGATCATCGTCTCTCTCCTCGAACGTAATGGTGCAGCCATCTCGAATATAGGCGTTCCCTTATTAAGAAGCAACCGGGTCTGTGGCCGTAAGGTCGGATCGTGCAAGAAGGAAGCGTCGTGGCCGGCAACATCCGTGCCATGGAACCGGCCGACTGGCCGGCGGTGTGGGCGTTCTTCGACGAGATCGTCCAGGCCGGTGAGACCTACGCCTACCCGCTGGACCTGATCTCTGCCGAGGCCGAAGCGCTGTGGACCGAACCGCCGCCCGGGCAGACGGTCGTCTACGAGGTCGACGGCGAGATCCTGGCCAGCGCGAAGATGGGACCGAACAAGCCCGGGCGGGGCAGCCACGTCGGTACGGCGTCGTTCATGGTCTCCTCAGCCGCCCGTGGGCGGCGCGTCGGCCGGACTCTCGGCGAGTTCGTCGTCGACTGGCACCGGGCCAACGGATACCGCGCCATCCAGTTCAACGCCGTCGTCGAGACGAACATCGGCGCGGTGCGACTCTGGGAATCCCTCGGCTTCCGCATCGTCGGCACCGTCCCCGAGGCTTTCGACTCGCGCACGCACGGCCTCGTCGGCCTGCACGTCATGCATCTCCAGCTCGCCTGAGCCGCCAGATTCGGCATGCTTGAGCCATGAGCGACGCACCCCCGAACGAGCCCGACACCAAGGACTGGACCTGGGTCCTCGAGCGTCCCTGCCCCGACTGCGGGTTCGACGCGCGCGCTGCCCCGCCGTCGGGCCTCGGTGATGCGATCCGCGGCAACGGCGCCGCGTGGGCGCCGGCGCTGGAACGGTCCGACGCCACCACCCGGCCGGCCCCCACCGTCTGGTCGCCGACCGAGTATGCGGCTCACGTCCGTGACGTCCACGGCGTCTTTGCCGAGCGGCTCGAGCTGATGCTCGGCGAGGACGAGCCACGGTTCCCTGACTGGGACCAGGACGAGGCCGCCGTCGCCGCGCGGTACGACCTGCAGGAACCGGCCCAGGTCCTTCCGGAACTGAGGGAAGCGGCCGAACGGGTCGCCGCCGCCTACGACGCCGTACCGGACGCTGCCTGGCAGCGCAGCGGCCTCCGGAGCAACGGCAGCGCATTCACGGTGGGGACGCTCGGCCAGTACCACCTGCACGACGTCGTGCATCACCTGTGGGACGTCACCCGGCCGACGACGCACTGATCCCGGGCTGCCGCCTGCCGGCCCGGCGAGGCTCATGGTGACTCCTACCTCTTTCCCCGGCCGGCTGGCTGGCAGAACCGGATGACGTTCGAGAACGGGTCGATGGCCTCCAGCGTCGGCCCGCCCGGGGCGGCGTCGTCGATCCCGGGCCGCAACCTGCTGTACGTCGTCGCGTGCAGCTCGCGATGCAGCGCACGGACGTCGACGACGGGCACCCACACCACCGAGCCGGGCGTGCCGTCACCGTGGTGCTCCGACAGGTCGAGCGTGAACGCGTCGCGGCGGAGCCGCAGGTACAACGGCAATCCGGGCTCGAACCGGTGCTCGAACTCCACCACGAAGCCGAGGTAGTCGACGTAGAACTCCCGGGCGACCCGCTCGTCCAGCATCCGCAGCACCGGCACGGGGTGCGCCATGCCGGTCGGCGAAGGATCGAGTGCATGCCCCGACTGGTCGAGCACGGCTGCGGCCGTGTTCCAGTCCCGGTGCCCGAGCTGATGGGCGACGATCTCCAGCGCCCGGCTGTGGGTGATGTCGACGCCCGTCCCGGCGAGGTCGTCGCGCAGGATCCGTGCTGCCCGCTTGGCTTTGGTCGTCATCATGTCGTTCATGGCAGTCCCGCCCGGTGCCGTCTCTCCTCCAGCGCCCGCGTTGCTGCGAAGGGCACCGTGTCGCGCAGGACGATGGGTGACCGCTCGATGTGTTCACCATGCCGGGGAGCGGCGCGGGCGGCAGGTCACATCGGAACCTGCTGCAGAGGCTACTCCCAGGCGGCACGACGGCGTATCGTCTTCGCCATGCAGCAGGCGCAGAGCACGACGACGCCGGAGCCCTCCGGCGCTGCCCTGCTGCACTGACCCACGGTCACCCACACCAGCCCCGGAGCCAGGCTCCGGGGCTTCTTCGTGCCTCGGCGCCCGGCTCCCCATTGAGAGGAGCTACCGATGAAGGACCTGCTCGACCACCGCGAGCTCAACCGTGACCTGGCCTTCTTCACCACCGACCCGCTCGCCGGCTCCGGTCTGCCGCTCTGGCTGCCGGCCGGCGCGGTCGTCCGGGCGGAGCTCGAGAAGCTCGCCAGTGACCTCGCCCGGCAGGACGGCTGCGAGGGCGTGTACTCGCCCGTCCTCGGCAAGCGCGCCCTCTTCGAGAAGTCCGGTCACTGGGCGAAGTTCAGCGACGACATGTTCCCCGCCATGCCGCTCGGCGGCGACGAGCTCGTCCTCCGCCCGGCGAACTGCCCGCACCACGCGCTCATCTACGCAGCGAACCGCCACTCCTACCGGGAGCTGCCCGTCCGGCTCCACGAGCTCGCGCCCATGTTCCGCGCCGAACGCTCCGGCGTGGTCTCCGGCCTGAGCCGGGTCCGCCAGATCAACCTCGACGACACCCACGTCTTCTGCCGGCCGGACCAGGTCGCCGACGAGGCGGCCCGCGCGCTCCGGTCCGTGCTCCGGGCGCAGGAGATCCTCGGGTTGCCGGTCGACCAGGTACGCCTGTCGAAGCGCGGTGACGGTCCCGGGTACCTCGGCGGCGACGGACAATGGCGGCAGGCGGAGGCCGCGCTGCGCGAGGCCGCGGACGCCGTCGGGCTGAACCAGCTGGGGCTCGACGTCGTCGAGGCGGACGGTGAGGCGGCCTTCTACGGTCCCAAACTCGACGTCCAGGTCCGCGACGGGTCCGGCCGCGAGGAGTCGATCGCCACCGTGCAGGTCGACTTCATCCAGCCGGAGCGGTTCGACCTCACCTACGACGCCGCGGACGGGACCCGGCCCCGCGTCGTCATGATCCACCGCGGCACCGTCGGGTCGATGGAACGGGTGGTGGCCGCCCTCCTGGAACGGCACCAGGGCCGCCTGCCGCTGTGGCTCGCACCGGTCCAGGTGCGTGTGCTCCCGGTCGAGCCCGCGCAGGACAACGACGCACGCTCGCTGGCCGACGACCTCGCCCGGGCGGGTCTGCGGGCGCGTCTGGATGCGAACGGCTCGCTGGGCGCTCGCATCCGGGCCAGCCGGCAGCGGCGCGACGCCGTGATCGGGGTCGTGGGTGCTGCCGAGGTGGCGGACGGGACCGCGGCGGTCACCGACGTCCGTGCCGGCTTCCGCGACCCGGTGCCGCGGGAGGAGCTTGTCCGGCTGGTTCGGCAGGCGTACTCAGGTCGGGCGATCACCATCGACTGGCCGAGTGCGCAGTCGCGCTCCTGAACGAGTTGCCCGGTCACCGAGAACGGAACGCCGCGGCGGTGTGCTGTTCGAAGACCCCCCAGCCGGTCAGGGCAACGTCACTGACGGGAGCCGACGAGCAGGGCCAATGCCATGATCGCCGCGGCCACCACCAGCCGCACCGGCAGCCGCCAACGTGCCCCGAGCGCCGCGCCCGCGCAGGCACCGCCGAGCCCGAAGAGGAGCCCGTACGCCGGCCCCGTCGGCGAGCGCATGACAAACGACAGCCAGGTGGCCGTCGTGAGCGCGGCGATCGCTGATGTCAACCACATCGGCAGGCTCGCGTTCCACGCGAGGGCGGCGACGGCCACGATCCCGAGGGTGACGACCGCCGGGATGATCGCGAAGATCAACACTTCGTACGCCACGAACACCGGCGGGAAGTGCAGCTCCAGTGATCGCGGCGTCGACTCGGCCGCGACGACCAGCACCACACCGAGCGACGCCCACAACGCCCGGCGCAAGCTGGCCCCGGCGGCACCGGTTCTGCTCGGCACCGCCGCGGCAGATCCCGGCCGCGCGTCCTTCACCATCCGTTGCACGCTACTCCGCGGGGCGTCGTCCCGACCGTGAACACGACAGCCGGCACACACCACCTCACCCGCTCAGGTGGTTTCGCGGGCGAGCACCCCGTCGACAGCTGGGCGTCGTAACCGGACGGACCGTTCGGGGACAGGTGGGACTCCTGGGGCCTAAGGGGCGGCACAACGCCCCGCCGGAGACCATTGGTCCGTTTGGCTACGGCGCCCGACCTAGAACTGAGAGGCGAGCGACACCTGCTCGGTCCACACCTCGGGGTGCGAGTGCCAGAAGTCGTGCGGAACGTCCGGGAGGGCGGTCAGGGTCGCTCCGGGGATCAGCTGGGCGAGCTGCTCGACTGGCCACGACGGCCGGATGTCCTGCCCGGCGACGAGGAAGGAGACCGGCACCGTCAACCGGCTGAGCCGTCGCAGCAGCGAAGGCTCCTTGATCCAGGAACGCCAGCTCGTCAGCAGGCTGCGGTGCACCTCGGGTGAGTACTCGATGTCGACGCGCGACGGGTCGTCGTCCTTGCGGGCGTGATAGGCCGCGCTCCAGTCCCGGTCGTGCTGGACCCCGGTGCCGCACGCCCCGATCACGCCGCGAATCGAGCGGGGACGCTCGACGGCGTAGGCCAGCGCGAGGTCCGCGCCGAAAGAATGGCCGACGACGGCCCAGTCCTCGATGCCGTTCGCGCGCCGGATCTCCTCGAGGTCGGCCAGCGCTCGCGCGATGTCGTGCGTGCCACCCTCGCTCGCCCCGACACCCCGCGGTTCGGGAGCGAACAGACGCACCGGTGCGTCGGCCGGCGCGTCCGGCAGGTAGTGGACGCACCCCGGCCCGCCGCTCAGCTGCAGTGTCGGCACCCCGTCCGGGTGACCGCTTGCCCGCACGGCGAGCCTCACGCCGTCGGAGATGATCACTCGAGGAGACCGGACGCAGTGAACGCACGGTGGTAGATCTCCCGGATCACCTGCTGCTTGCGGGCGTTGTACTGCATGACGTGCTCGCCGGCGGCGTTCGCCTCATCGGCCGCACCGAGCTTGGCATCGCGGTAGAGCGCCACGTCCTCGGGATGCTCGCGCAGCCAGTCGCGGAAGATCTTGTGGCGGGCCGCCTCCGGGCAGTCCGGGGCGAAGACGTGGAGGTTGGCGCGGGGTTCCGCGAAGCGCAGGCAGCGGTGCTCGTACCACCACGGCTCGCGGACCGTAAGGACGAACCCGGCCGCCTCGAGCTGCGGCAACCACGCGGGCTCGTCGGCGGAGCTGGCGACGGTGAGGTCGAGGTCGATGACCGGCTTGGCCGGCAGCCCCGGCACCGACGTGGAGCCCACGTGCTCGACGTCGAGCGCGAGCGGGCCGAGCGCTTCGCGGACGATCCCGGCCAAGAGCTCGAAGTCCGCGCTCCAGCGCGGCTCGGCCGGGACGATCGCGATGGCCTCGGCCTCGGGACCGCCTTGCACCCACGCCGTCCGGCCGGGTGGGGCCGGGGCGTCGTCGAACCGGACGATCTCGTCAGCGGTGAGCACGGCGGAAAGCCTAGTAGCGACGGCCGCCGGGGGAGCTCGCGCTGCCGCGGCCGGTCTCGCGCCGCCGCGGCCGGTGGAGACCAGGGCGTCAGTCGGTTTGGCCGGACCCCGGGAAGTCGTTCAGCATGGCGTTGAAGGTCGATCGCAGGTGGGCCTCCTCGACCTGTGCGGCGCGATCGGGGTCCCGGGCACGGACGGCGTCGAGCAGATCACGGTGCTCCCGATTTGCCCGAACCGGCAGCTCCGGGTCCGTCACGACGAGCCACCGGATGTAGGTCGCCGAGCTGTCTCGCAACCCGTTGAGGATCTGAATCAGCTTCGGCGAGTTGGCGGCATCGGCAAAGACCGAGTGGAAGGCGCGGTTGTCCTCGGCCCACTGGCCGGGAGTGACGACCGTGTTCATCCGTTCCCAGTACTGCTCCGCCCGTGTGATGCCCTCGTCGGCAATGCGCGAGGTGGCCTTGCGCATGGCGAGCGGCTCGAGCAGCAGCCGGATCTCGTACATCTCCCGCAGGTCGTCCTTGTCGACGCCGCGCACGATCGCGCCGCGGTGGGTGTCGATCCGGACGAGGTCCTCGCTCGCGAGCCGGCGGAGGGCCTCTCGCACCGGCGTGGTGCTCACGGACAGCTGCGTCGCGAGATCCGCTTGGGCGAGGCGGGTGCCGGCGGGCAGGTCGCCCCGCAGGATGGCGCTCCGCAGGACCTCGTAGGTGAGCTGCTGAGTGGTGCGGGGCACGCGACCACCGTCGAACGGCATGTCCAGCGTCAGCCCGGCAAGGGCCTTGTTGCTCATCGACACCCTCTCTCTGGGTCCGTGCTCGCTGACCTTATCCGTGCGCCAGCATCGACGGGCCGCTGTTTACGCTGGCAGATACATTGTGCATAATGTCGCGCACTGGCATCGAGTTTGATCAATGACGACAAGCGGGAGAGCCATGCGATTCCTGTCCTACTACGCCGACGGCGGCATCCACCTCGGGGTCGAGACGGAGGGAGGGGTGGTCGATCTGACCGAGGCGGACGGCACGCCGGCGTCGGCGCTCGAGCTCGTCGCCGGCGGCTCCGCCGCCCTCGACGCCGTCCGCCGCTACCTCGGCACCGCCCCACCGACCCGTGCGCTCGAGACCCTGGCCCTGGCGTCCTGCGTACCCGATCCCGGCAAGATCGTCTGCGTCGGCGCGAACTACCGGCGCCACTCCGCGGAGGCGGGCCTCCCGGTCCCAGACAACCCGATCTACTTCGCCAAGTACCGCAACAGCCTGTCGGGGCACCGGCAGGAGGTGGCGATCCCGCCCGGGACGGTGCGGGTCGACTACGAGGTCGAGCTCGTCGCGGTGATCGGCTCGCCGGCGCGAGGCGTCACCCCGGCCGCGGCGCTCGACTACGTCTTCGGCTATGCCACGGGTAACGACCTCTCGGCGCGGGAGCACCAGACGCGGACGAGCCAGTGGATGTACGGGAAGATCAGCGACGGCTTCGCGCCGCTCGGGCCGTACCTGGTAACGGCGGATGAGGTTCCCGACCCGCAGAACCTCGACCTGCGGACCTGGGTGAACGGCGAACTCCGTCAGGACGCCAGCACGAGCGACATGGTGTTCTCGGTCGCCATGCTCGTCTCGGACCTCTCCCAGGTCACGACGCTGGAACCGGGAGACGTCATCTTCACCGGAACGCCCGAGGGCGTCATCCTCGGCATGGACGAACAGGTCTGGCTCAAGCCGGGTGACCACATCGAGTGCGAGGTCTTGGGCCTCGGCCGGTTGTCGACGACACTCGTGAAGGGCTGAGTCCCATGGAACCGTCGATTCTCTCACTGCTCCCTCCACTCGTGACGATCGGCCTGGCGATCGTCACAAAGCGGATCATCATCGCGCTCCTCATCGGCATCGTCCTCGGCTCGCTCATGTCCACGGGCTGGAGCGTCACCGGCGCCGCCGAGCTGATCTTCGAGGTCGTCAGTGGGCTCGTCATCGCCGACGGCGCGATCGCCGAGGAGATGTACATCTCGCTCTTCGTCTTCCTCCTTGGCGTGCTGACGTCATTCATCTACATCGCGGGCGGAACCGGGGCGTTCGCGGAGTGGGTGACCCGCCGGGTGCGCGCCCGGCGCCAGGCGCGGCTGGTGCCGGTCGTCGTGGGCATGATCCTCTTCTTCGACGACGCCTTCTCCAGTCTCGTCGGCGGGAACGTGAGCCGATCGGTGACGGACCAGCGCCGCATCTCCCGGGCCAAACTCGCCTACCTCGTCGACTCGACGGCCGCACCTGTGATCATCCTGGTTCCGATCTCCGGCTGGGCGGCGTTCATCGCGGCGACGATGACCGGCATCTTCGAGGACAACGACATCTCCGAGTACACCGGGTACGAGGGTTACCTGTTCAGCGTCCCGGCGAACTTCTATGCGATCACCGCGCTCCTGTTCGCGATCGCCGTCGCGGTGCTCGGCATCAACTTCGGCCCGATGCGTCGCCACGAGGAGCGGGCGGCCTCCGAGGGGGTCCTCTGGGACGAGACCCGCGGAAAGGTGCCGGGAGAAACCGGCCGCGAGCTCCCGCAGCGCGACGACGGCCGTCCCCGCGACCTCCTGACGCCGGTCATCGCCCTGGTCCTCATCACGATCGTTTTCGCGGTGTGGATCGGCGTCTCCCGGACGAACGGCCCGATTACGCCGATGAACGTCCTCGCGAACACCGACGTCATCCTGGCCCTCTTCTACAGCGGTCTCCTCGCGTGCGTCATCGCGGGGGCGATGCTGCTCGCCAAGCGCACGCCGGCCCGCCAGGTCGGCCGTGCCGCTTGGTTCGGTGCCGGGTCGATGTGGGTGGCCGTCGTGGTCGTCTTCCTGGCCTGGGTGACGGCCGAGATCATCTCCGGACTCGGCATCGGTGAATACGTGGCGAGCTTCATCACCGGTGACGTCGCCCTCGCGCTGCTCCCGGCGATGCTGTTCGTCCTGGCCGCCTTCGTGTCGTTCTCGATGGGCAGCACGTTCGGGACCTTCGGTCTCATCCTGCCGATCGCGGCCCAGATCGTCGCCAGTACAGACATGACGTTCCTCATCCCGGCGTTCGGCGCCGTCCTCGCCGGGGCGATCTTCGGCGACCACACCTCTCCGCTGTCCGACACCACAATCCTGTCGTCCATCGGATCCGGTATCCAGGTGATCGAGCACGTGACGACCCAGCTGCCGTACGCCTTCATCTGCGGGCTCTCGTCGCTCGCCGGGTTCGTAGTCCTCGGGCTCACCAGAAACACCCTCGCCGGCCTCGCTGTCGCGCTGGCAGCGCTAGCGGTCGCGGTCGTGTTCCTCCGGGCGCGAACGCCACGGCTGCAGGAACGCACGGCGCCGGCCGGGTCGGCAAGCACCTGAGCACGCGTTGCGCAGCTCGCGGTGACTTGGTCCGTACCGCTGACCTCAGTGACCGGTCCGGATCGTCGAGAGCTCCGTGCTGAGTGCGCTCGCGGTCAGAGTCCGCACACCGATGCGCTCGAGGTCCGACAACCGCTCCGCGCTGGTCTGGGAGACGGCGTCACTGACGAGCGCGGCGCGGAAGTCTCGTTCACTGGCGTCGAACAGGGTCGCGCGTGGACAGTTCGGAAGGTTGCAGCCGGCGACGACGACGGTGTCGCAGTCGTGGTCGTGGAGCCAGGATTCGAGGGGAGTTCGATAGAAGGCGCTCCACCGCGGCTTCATGACGACGATCTCCCGGTCCCGCAGCACCTGAGGCCGTCCGCTTCGGAGGATCTCGACGTTCAGGTCGACCGGCGCGGGCAGCAGCGGATGGGGGATCTGTGACCCGGCCGTCCCCGGAGCGACCACGCGGGCACCGCGCTCGATCGAGTCTCGGCGAGGGAGGTCGACGTCGGAGCCGCCCGGCTCGTAGAGGCGGACGACGTGCGCGATCGGGCGGCCCGCCTCGCGGAAGACCTGGGTCAGGGCAGCGATGGCCGGCAACACGTCGGTCGTGCCGGGGATGGCGGCGGCGCCGTCATCGAGAAAGTCGTTCTGGACATCGACCACGACGAGCGCGGCCCGGCTCCAGTCGGGGCTGACGTAGTCGGCCATTCTCGGTTCCGTCCTTCCTGCCGAGCCTACGACCCAACGTAGCGTGTGCCCTGGCGGACGCCGCCTGGCACAACGGTGGCGGGGCCTCGTCGAACCTGACGGTGTCGCCGGGGACAGCACGCGAAGAGCCTAGTGATCCACGCGCCGGACGTGGTCCTCGATTCTGTCACGCATGGTCGCGAGCGTCGCAGTCCCGAAATGGACCAGCTCTTCGAGCGTGCGGTCGGGCGCCGCGTTCCACACCCACACCTTCTCCGGCGTCGCGTCGATGAATACGCTGTGGGTGGCCGGGACGTACCCGTCGCCGCTGGTGACCGGTCGAGGCCCGCTGTACGACGGCGGAACGTCGGGTGGGCTCGTCGCACGTCGTGCCGCGAACGCCACCGTGCCGAGAACGAGCGCAGAAGCCAGGACTCCGTTCGGCCACCGTGCGGTCCGTTCGGCCCCGGCCATGTCGACCTGCGTGCTATCGATCACCGGTATCTCCCTTTCGTGGGTGCTCAGCCCTCCGGCACGGTTGGCGTCCTCAACCTAGGTGCCGAGTTGACGACGTCAACCACTTCTAGAATGGCCGGACGACCTCGACCACGCCCTCGCACATCCCGCCCGGTTCCGCCTGGTGTATGGATCCTGGGCGACGGCGGCCGACGGGCTCGGGCCCCGCGGCCGCGGCGGCCTGGGAACAGCTGATGGCAGCCGTCGTGGCCGAGCAGGGCCGGGGCGGACTGCCCGCTGGGACCCGGCCCGTCTCGCCGACATGGTCCGAGCCATCGCCTACGGCGTCATCGACCTCAAGCTGGCGGGCCACCTCGCCAAGCACCAGGACCCGCAGGCGGCCCCTGCCGGTTTCGTCGCGGATTTCCTCGACGTGCTGGCGGGACGGACCTGAGAGTACGTCCTCAGTTGGGCGCCGGCGCCGGCGGGTTCCGTCGGGTGACGCCGACGCTGGCGATCACCACGCACGCCAGTGCTGCCCACTGCGCCAGGCTGAGGTTCTCCGAGACGATCACGAATCCCGCTAGTGCGGCGAAGGCGGGCTCCAGGCTCATCAAGATCCCGAAGGTCCCCGGGCGAAGAGATCGGAGCGCAACCAGCTCGGCGCTGTAGGGGATCACCGAACTCATGAGCCCTACGAGTGCTCCGACGGCCAGCAGGTGGCCCGACATCAGCTCCCCGGCGTGCCCGGACAGCTGGATCGGTGCGATCGCCAGGGTGGCGACCAGGGAAGCCATCGCGAGCCCGTCGAGGCCCTGCCAGCGTGCTCCGGTGGACTTGCTCAACAGGATGTAGCACGCCCACGCGGCGCCGGCCAGCAGGGCGAAGCCGACGCCGGCCGCAGTGATGTCGCCCGGGCTCAGACCGAGCAGCAGCACGCCGGTCGCGGCGAGCAGCACCCAGAGCAGGTCCCGCGGGCGGCGGGAGCTGAACAGCGCGATGGACAGCGGCCCGACGAACTCGATGGTGACCGCGATGCCGATGGGGATGCGGGCGAAGGACTGGTAGATCGCCCAGTTCATCGACCCGAGCGCGAGACCGAAACCGATGACCACGAGCCAGTCGGCGCGGCTGCGGCCGCGGAGCCGGGGACGTACGACAGCGAGCAGGATCAGCGTGGAGAAGGCCAGCCGGAGCCAGACCAGCGTGGTGGGGGATGCCTCGTCGAAGAGCGTCTTGGCGATACCGGCGCCGAACTGGACCGAGCAGATTCCCACGATGACCAGCACCACCGGGGCCCGCAGGAGCGAGCGTGCTGACAGACGAGGCGCCACCGGGCCAGGCTATGTGGTGTGAGGTGAGCGGCGTTCAGTCGGCCATGACGGCCTCGCCGCGCGCCACCATGCCGGCCTCGTTACCGAGCTTGACCTCACGCATGAACAGCGCGAGCACCAGGCCGAGCAGCAGCAGCGGGACCAGGTACCAGAACGCCGGGGCGAGGGCGTCGGCGTAGGCGGTGATGACCCCCTCCTTGAGTGGCTCGGGCAGCTCGCCGACCGCCTCCGGCGTGATCGACTCCGCGCCCGTCTCGGCGGCGCCCGCAGGCACGCCGGCGAAGACGTCCGTGAGGCGGTCCGTGAGCCGACCGGTGAAGATGGTGCCGAAGAGCGCGACACCCAGAGAGGCGCCGATCTCGCGGAAGAAGTTGTTGCTCGACGTCGCCGTGCCGATCTCGCGCGGGTCCACGGCGTTCTGCACCGCTAGCACCACGGGCTGCATGACCAGCCCGAGCCCCACGCCGAGGGTGAAGATCATCAGGCCGAACACGAACGTCGAGGTCTCCCCCGTCAACCGGGTCAGCCAGATCACCGCCAGCGTGGCGACGGCCATGCCGATGATCGGGTACTGGCGGTAGTGGCCGGTCTTGGTGATCAGGGCGCCGGAGCCGATCGCGGTGAGCATCATGCCCGCCATCATCGGGATCATCAGCAGGCCGGACTCGGTCACGCCCGCTCCGGTCGACATCTGCAGGAAGGTGGGCAGGAAGCTCAGTGCCGCGAACATGCCCATCCCGATGACGAAGCCGATCGATGTGGCGATGAGGAAGGTCCGGTTCTTGAACAGCCGAAGCGGGATGAGCGGCTCCTCGGCGCGAAGCTCGACGACGACGAACGCCACGATGGCGGCGATGGTCACCGCCACGAGGCCGATGAGGCGGGTGTCGGACCAGTCGTAGCCGGCCTCGCCGGACAGCGAGGTCCAGCTGGTCGTCAGGACCAGGCCGCAGGTGCCGACCGCCATCGTGAGGATGCCGAGCAGGTCGACGGGCCGGCGCGAGCGGTGGCTCGGGAGCTTCAGGGCGAAGAACGCCGCGACGAAGGCGCCGACGCCGACCGGGATGTTGATCCAGAAGCACCAGCGCCAGTCGGCGTGGTCGGTGAACAGGCCGCCCAGCAGCGGGCCGAGCACGGCCGAGATGCCGAACAGCGCCCCCATCGGGCCCATGTACTTCCCGCGCTCCCGCGCCGGGACGATGTCCGCGATGATCGCCTGGGACAGGATCATCAGACCGCCGCCGCCGAGGCCCTGCATGCCGCGCCAGAAGACGAGCTGGCCGAAGCTGTCGGTGAAGCCGGCGCCGGCCGAGGCGATGGTGAAGACGGCGATCGCCACCAGGAACGGGATGCGGCGGCCGAACAGGTCGCCGAACTTGCCGTAGAGCGGCATGACGATCGAGACACCGAGTATGTAGGCGGTCACCACCCACGCCTGGTGCTCGACGCCGTTGAGCTCGCCGACGATGGTCGGCAGCGCGGTGCCGACGATCGACTGGTCGAGCGAGGCGAGGAACATGCTCGCCATCAGTGCGGCGAAGATGGTCCAGACCAGCTTCTTGTTGAGCACGACGGGGGCGGCGTCGGCCGGCGCGGCGGCGTTCGGTTGCGTGGCCATGTGAGGTCCTTCGATCAGTTGCGGACTGCTTTCGGCGCCGTTGCCGGGTCTTGGCGTTGGGTCACGGCACGGTCAGGCCAGGACCTCGCGAAGGTTGGCGACGACGGGGCCGACGTGGGCGGCGACCTCGCCCTGCTGGTCGCTGGTCTCCCAGCGGACGAACGCCCCGTGCGTGACGGTCATGATCGTCATAGCCAGGAGCTCCACGTCTGCGGTGGTGCTCTCGTCGTCGAGGCGCTGGGTGGCGAGCGCCATGAGCTGCAACCGGTGCTCCTCGAACGCGGCGAGCTGGCGACCCCCGAGTCCCGGCTCCCGCCGGGCGAGCTCGATCGCACGGGCGATGCGCCGGCGGCCGAGCGGCGGACGGTCCACGAGGTGGCGCACGAGGTGCTCGATGTCCGTGCCGAGCCGGCCGGTGGGCCCGCCCTCGGTGAACGTCCGGGCGACCGTCGGGTCGATCTCCCACGGCTGAATCGCCAGGATGGCGTCGTCCTTGGAGGCGAAGTAGTTGAAGAACGTGCGCCGGGAGACGCCGGCCTCGGCGCAGATCGCCTCGACGCTGACGTTCTCGAGGCCGTGGGCCTCCACGAGATCGTGCGCAGCGTCGATCAGCGCGTCGCGGCGAGCGCGCTTCTGGCGCTCGCGAAGACCGACCTCCTGGTCGGGTGCAGCGGTACTCGTATCGGGCACCGGGATAGTCTTGCACTGAGTGCAGGTTTGCACCAGGGTGCAAAGGGTGTGATCAGCGTCGCACTACCGCGCTCGCCCAGACCCAGGCGTACCCCTCCCGGCCGTGGTCGTCGGTGTATCGGATGCGCGCGGCCTTCGGTGTCCAGGCGACGGCCACGCCCTCGACCAGGTGGTGGCCGGTGCGGGTCTGGATCCAGGCGCTGACCGCCAACGCCTCGTCAGGCTGGTGCACGGGTTGCCCGTACTGCGCGGGCCCCAGGCTGTACGCCTGCTCCCGCAGCGGCACCTGGTCGATAGCCATGCCTGGATCGTACTCGAACACACGTGCGATGTCGGCGAGCGCAGCGCACGACGCATCAACGGCTGATGTCTCGAAGGTTATGCCTTCGCTTTCCGCACCACGCCCCAGTCGAACAGGGGCGGCCGGGCCGACGCGCCGAGATCAGCGCCGCCGGGCCGACGCGCCGAGAATTGCCCGGCCGGGCCTCTGGTTGCGGATTGAACAAGCGTGTAAGGTACTGAACGTGCGTTCAGTCACCGAGGATAGAACTACCCGCGCGCGGATTCGTGACGCCGCGATCCGGCGGTTCGCCCGGGACGGGATGTCGGCGTCGTTGCGGGCGATCGCGGCCGACGCCGGTGTGAGCGCAGGCCTGATCGTGCACCACTTCGGGTCTCGGGCCGGCCTGCGGCAGGCCTGCGACGACCATGTCCTCACCCAGATCCGGGACGCGAAGTCCTCGGTGCTCGTCGGCCCGTCCGCGCCCTCGGCGCTCCTCGCCCAGATCGCCCAGGTCGAGGGGTATGCGCCGCTGGTCGGCTACGCCATCCGGGCGCTGCAGGCCGGCGGGTCCCTCGCCGATCGCTTCATCGACCACTTCGTCGACGATCTCAAGACCTACCTCCGCGCCGCCGAAGAGGCGGGCAACATCCGCCCCAGCCGCGACCCGGAGGGCCGTGCGGAGCTGCTGTCCGAGATGGCCATCGGCGCCATGATGTTCCGCTTCTCCCGCCTCGGACCGGACATCGACCTCGACGACCTGCCCCGGTGGCTGCGCGAGACCACCGATCGCATCTCGCTGCCCGCGCTGGAGCTCTACACCGAGCCGCTCCTGACCGACTCCAGCCTGCTCGACACCTATCTCGCCGCCCACGGCAGCGGCCACGGCGGTGGCGGCGCAGCGGCCCGCGACGATGCCGCAGCGGCCGACAAGGAATCGCACCAGCTCTGAGGAGAACCATGGCCACCTACGCGATCGAAGCCCGAGACCTCACCAAGACGTTCGGCGCCACCAAGGCGCTCGACGGCTTCTCCATGGCCGTCGAGACCGGCCAGGTCGCCGGCTTCCTCGGACCGAACGGAGCCGGGAAGTCCACCGCGATCCGCGTCCTGCTCGGCATGCTCCAGGCGGACTCCGGCAGCTCGCACGTGCTCGGCCTCGACCCGTGGAGCGACGCGGTCCAGATCCACGGACGCATCGCCTACGTCGCCGGAGACACGAGCCTGTGGCCGAACCTCACCGGCGGCGAGGCGATCGACATCCTCACCCGGATCCACGGCGGTGCCCGGCCGGAACGGCGCAGGGAGCTGCTCGAACGGTTCGAGCTCGACCCGACCAAGAAGGCGCGCACCTACTCCAAGGGCAACCGGCAGAAGGTCGCACTCGTGGCCGCGCTCGCCGTCGACGCCGAGCTCTACCTCCTTGACGAGCCCACCTCGGGCCTCGACCCGCTGATGGAGGCGGTCTTCACCCAGGAGGTGCGCCGGCTGCGCTACGAGGGCCGCACGGTCCTGCTCTCCAGCCACATCCTCGCGGAGGTGGAGAAGCTCTGCGACACCGTGACGATCATCCGGGCCGGACGCGACGTCGAGTCCGGCACCCTCGCCTCCCTGCGCCACCTCACTCGCTCCACCGTCACGGCGACGACGACGCCCGGCTCCGACGGTCTGGCCCGCCTCGAGACGGCGTCCGGCGTGCACGACCTGACCACCGACGACGGCCGTGTGCGCTTCGACGTCGACAACACCGCGGTCAACGAGGTGCTGCGGGTGCTGGCGGACACCGGCGTCGAGAACCTCACCATCGCACCGCCGTCGCTCGAGGAGCTCTTCATGCGCCACTACGGCGACGAGATCTCCACGACCGAGGGGGTGCCGGCCCGATGACCGCAGCGACCCAGGCCCCGGACCGGCCGGTGCACGAGGGCACCTCCGGCAGCCAGCCGTGGGCATCGACCGGCGCGCTGCTGCGGGTCTTCCTGCGCCTCGACCGGCTCCGCATCGTGATCTGGACACTCGCCGTCGGGCTCCTCACGGCCGGTTCCGTCGACGCCCTCGATGCCGCGTACGCGGGCCCCGAGGCGCTCCAGGCGCGCGCCGAGCTCCTGGAGAACCCGTCCGCCGTGATGATGACCGGCCCGGCGTTCGGCATGGACAACTACACCTTCGGCGCCATGGTGGCGAACGAGCTCTCCCTCTATCTCTTCCTGTCCACCGCGATCATGAGCGTGCTCATCGCCATCCGGCACACCCGCGCGGAGGAGGAGTCCGGGCGCATGGAGATCCTGCGCGCCCTGCCCGTCGGCAGGTACGCCGCACCGACCGCCACGCTCGTCACGGTCGCGCTCGCCAACCTCGCGGTGGGCGTCGGCATCGCGCTCGGCCTCGTGGGCACCGGCATGGAGACGGCGAGCTCGCTGGCCATGGCGCTCGCCTCGGCGCTGACCGGCCTGCTGTTCGGCGCGGTCGCCGCCGTGACGGCGCAGCTGACCGAGCACGCGCGGGCCGCCTCCGGGGCCGCGCTCGGTGTCCTGGCCGTCGCCTTCCTGGTACGCGGCATCGGCGACGTGATGGAGACCGGCGGCTCCTGGCTGTCCTGGTTCTCGCCGCTCGCCTGGGGCCAGCAGACCCGGCTCTACGTCGACCTGCGCTGGTGGCCGCTCGCGCTCACCGCCGTGGCCACAGCGGCCCTGCTGGTGGTCGCCGTCGCGCTGTCGCAGCGCCGGGATCTCGGCGCCGGGCTGCGCCCGCCCAGTCCCGGACCGGCGACGGCGAAGCCTGCCCTTCGGACGCCGGCCGGACTCGCTCGGCGCCTGCTCGAGACGGGGTTCCTGGCGTGGACGATCGGCCTCGCGCTGTTCTCCGTCGCCTTCGGCGCCCTTGCGAACTCCCTGGAGGACATGATCGACCAGGTCCCGGAGATGGGCGGCTTCATCAGCGGCGACCTGCTCGAGGACCTCACCACCGGCTTCACGGCGTTCATCGTCGCGCTCATGGTCCTCCCGGCGGCCGCGCTCGCCGTGGCCGGCGTCCTCCGGCTCCGCTCCGAGGAGTCCGAGGGGCGGGTGGAGGCGCTCGCGGTGACCGGGAGCTCGCGTCCGGGGCTGCTCGGCGGTTGGCTCGCCACCGTCGCGACCCAGGCGGTGATCAGCACGGCCGTGTTCGGCCTGTCCGTCGGGCTGGGCGTGGCCGCCGCCACCGGCGACGGCACGTGGGTCTGGCGCGCCGCCCTCGCCGCCCTCAGCTATCTTCCGGCCGTCGCCCTGACGGCGGCGGTCGCGGTGGCGCTGTACGGGCTCGTACCGCGCGCCGCCGGCTTGGCGTGGATCCTCGTGGTGTGGGCGTTCTTCGCGATGTACTTCGGCGACCTGCTCGACCTGCCCGAGTGGGCGAGGGCCGTCTCGCCGTTCCACCACGTCCCGCTCGTGCCGAACGAGGATTACGACGCGGCGCCGCTGCTCGTGATGAGCGGCGTGGCCGCCGCACTGGTGGCCGCCGGCTTCGTGGGCTTCCGCCGCCGGGACGTCACGAGCTGAGCCTGTCCAGTAAGCCTTGCAGCCGCTTCCCGATGAACCGCATCGAGCGGAAATAGACGTAGCCCACGACGACGAAGACGACGATCACGACGGGGATCATCACCAGCACGCTCCCGCCGTCGACGAGCTCGGCGACGCCCGGTATCAGCATCATCGGCACAACGATCGCGAAGAGCGCCAGACCGGCCGGCACCACGGCCCCGAGCACCGCGCCGATGTTGACCACCAGCATCGGCCCGAGCGAGACGGCCGGCGCGCGCCAAGTCTCCGACCGCCGCCGCTCATCGGTGGGGACGCCGCTCGCTGTCACGTCCCGGTTGAGCCATCTGTGGCTCACCAGGCCCCGTACGAGTGCCGGCACCACGGTGATGGCGACGGTCGCTGCGGCCGCGACGAGCGCCAGGCTGAAGGGCTCCGACTCGTCGATGTCGCCGCCATCCAGGACGGCCGTCAGCAAGACCATGAGCGGCAGCGTCCAGATCGCGAAGGAGCTCGGCCCGGCCAAGCCGGCGTACCTGAGCGAGTCGTCGCGACCGGTGCCTCGGCTGTCACGCAACAGGTGTCCGAGCCCGCGCCGGCGTTTGGTCCGGCGCTCGGGAGAGGTCACGATCCCCAGAGGTGCGAGGATGGCACCGACCACGGCCGGTTCCGCGCTTCCGAACCACTCGACGGGGTCGAGCTCGGCAAGGATCTGGTTGTCGTGACCGAGGAGGTATACCCGGTCCCGCGGTGGCCCGGAGATCTGGAGGTCCGGAGCGAGCTCTGCCCCACGCACGCCGAGGTCGTCGTCCCCGCCGCCCAGCCACAGCTCCTCGCCGGTGTCCGTGCGCAACCCGATCTCGTCGTCGCAGCGAAAGATCCGGGCTCGCCGAAGGAACCGGCGAGTGACCGGCTCGCCGGGCGAGGGGCGCACCACCGTGTCGACCTCGGGCTCGCCTTCGCGGAGCAGGCGGACGAACCGAAGTGCGTGCGCGCCCAGGGCGGTCGCGAGACATGTCAGCATCGACGCCGCCACGGAGCCGACCAGCACCCATCGCGGTGGCTCGACGTCGAAGATATCGATGAGGGCCGCACCCAGCAGCGGGGCGACGAGCAGCAGGCCGGCGAGGACGCCGCCCACCCGGACGATCGAGCGGCCGAGGGTGTCGCGGGTGCCCTCGGGACGCCATCTTCGACCGCCTTCGGTGGGCCAGGTCGAGCTGCTGGCCAGCGGCAGGCCGACCCGCCGAGCAACGGCCCGGCGCACATGGCGCGCGTCGCGCTCGGTCAACTTTCCGGGCCACCAGTCAGCCAGATACAGGTAGACCGGTGGATGCTCGCGCAGCAGCAGCCCGAGGGTGCCGGCCTCGCTCTCGGCCGTGTCGAAGAACCTGCTGCCGCTCACCTCGGTGAGCCCGTCCTCGACCACCCGCGGTGCCACGTCGACCGGGTCGTCGACCAGCCCCACGACGTCGAACGTCCGGGTCCCGCGCATGCCCGCCAGGTTGTGGCAGGTCACCTGTCCGGCGGTGAAGCGCAGCCGGGAACGGCGCACCGCGCGCCGTGCCCCCCGCGCCTTCGCCGGTGGCCGCAGGGTCGCGTGCCGGCCCGTGTCCGCCATCGTGCGGAGTATAGGGAGCCCGTTGCCGGCGGGCGGCGACCTGGTGGTGTGGCGCGGCTGAGAATCGGGCCGCCGACGGATAGGGTCGAAGGTGGCTGGGACGAGCCGGCCGAAGCCACACCGGAGGTGCCGTACCAGGATGTCCACCACCCTCGAGGCCGCCCGGAGCGAGGTGCTTCACCGAGCGGCCGCGACGGCGGAGACCCTGTCCGGCGCGCCGCCGGAACTTCAGGCCGAGGAGCTCCTCGAGGGCTATTACCACGACGTCCTCACCGAGGACCTGCTCGCCCAGGAGCCCCGTGACCTCCTCGGCGCCGCCGTCGCGCACCGCGCCTCCGCCGACGTCCGCCAGCCCGGCGAGGCGGTCGTCGACGCCTTCACCCCCACGACGGCGGAGCATGGTTGGTCCACCGGCCGCACCGTCGTCGAGATCGTCACCGACGACATGCCGTTCCTCGTCGACTCGGTACTGAACGAGCTCGGCCGGCAGGGAATGACCGTCCGCCTCCTCGTCCACCCCCAGCCGGCCGTGCGACGCGACGACCACGGCACCCTGACGGAGATCGTGCGTGGACGCGCCACCGCCGCCGTGGTCGGCGGCCGGACGCAGGGCGACCTCGTGCGTGAGTCCTGGATCCACGTCCAGGTCGGCGCCGTCCCCGACGAGCGCCTGCCGGAGCTGACCGACCGCCTCCGCCGGGTCCTCGCCGACGTGCGCGCCGCCGTCGAGGACTTCCCCGGCATGGAGGCCCGCGCCCGCGACATCTCGGCGCTGCTGCTGCAGGACCCGCCCTCCGGCGTCGACACCGACGAGATCCAGCAGGCCCGCCAGCTCCTCGACTGGCTGGTCGGCGGCCACTTCGTCTTCCTCGGCTACCGCGAGTACCGGCTACTGCGGGGCGACGGGCCGGACGAGGCGAGCCTCGGCGTCGTCCCGGACTCGGGTCTGGGCATCCTCCGCGGCGACGGGCCGGCCTCGACGGCGCTGCCGCCCGCCGTCGCCCGCAAGGCGGCCGAGCCACGGCTGGTCATCGTCACCAAGGCGAACTCGGTCTCGACCGTCCACCGCTCCCGCCACCTCGACTACGTCGGCGTCAAGATCTTCGACGAGAACGGCGAGGTCACGGGCGAGCAGCGGTTCCTCGGCCTGTTCACGCCGAGCGCCTACTCCGCCCCGGTGACCGAGGTCCCGTTCGTCTCCGACAAGGTCGCCCAGGTCTTCGAACGCACCGGCTTCGCGCGGCAGAGCCACCTCGGCAAGGACCTGCTCGCCGTCCTCAAGGCCTACCCGCGCAGCGAGCTGTTCCAGGACGACGTCGAGCACATCACCGAGGTGGTGAGCGCCGTCGTGCACCTGCGGGTCCGGCCCCGGACCCGGCTGTTCGTGCGCAAGGACGACTACGAACGTTTCACGTCGTGCCTGATCTACATCCCGCGCGACCACTACTCGGCGTCCGTGCAACGCCGTGTGGAGGCGCTGCTGTCCGAGGCGCTCGACGGCGAGAGCGCGCAGACCAACGAGATCGTCACGGAGTCCCCGCTCGCGCAGGTGCACGTCGTCGTCCGCGTCGCCCCGGGCGCCACCGCGCCCGACGCCGACGCCGATGAGCTCGAGCGCCTCGTCGTCGCCGCCGTCCGCACCTGGGAGGAGGAGCTCGCCGAGGCCGCCCGCGCACGGCTCGGCGACGACGGCCCCGCCCTGGTGGACCGATTCACCTTCCCGGGCGGCTACAAGGAGGACTTCACGCTCGACGAGGCCGTCGACGACCTCCGGCACATCGACGCGCTGCCCCGGGCGGACGACGCGCCCGACGCGCCCGACGCCGACGACGCCGACGGTGCCGGATGGCCGAACGCGCTCGGGTTGCACCTGTACCGGCCGGAGCGGGCGGTCGGCCGCGCGGTGAGCCCCGAGGAACGACGGCTCAAGCTCTACCGGCACGGCGACCTGCCGCTGTCCGCCGTCCTGCCGATCTTCTCCGGCCTCGGCCTGGAGGTGGTGGACGAGCGCCCGCACACCCTCGGAGACGGCGATGACGCACGCGCCTACATCTACGACTTCGGCCTGCGGGCACCGTCCGTCAGCGCCTGGGAGGGCGACCCCGACGACGTACGGTCGCGGCTCGAGGAGGCGTTCCTCGCGGTCTGGAACCGGCAGGCCGAGGCCGACGGGTTCAACGCGCTCGTCCTCCTCGCCGGCCTGACGTGGCGTCAGGTCGTCATCCTTCGTGCCGTGGCCGCCTACCTGCGGCAGACCGGGTCGATCTTCTCCCGCGAGTACGTCGAGAACACGATGCGGGAGAACCCGCAGCTCGCCCGCCTGCTCGTGCAGCTCTTCGAGACCCGGTTCGACCCGCACGGGCCGCTCGGCGCGCACGCCGGCGAGGAACGCGAGGCCGCCGAGCAGGACATCGTCGAGCGCATCACCTCCGGGCTGGAGGACGTCGCCTCGCTCGACCAGGACCGCATCATCCGTGCGCTGCTCGCCGTCATTCGGGCCACCGTGCGCACCAGCTACTACCTGCCGCCCGGACCGATCGACGAGCCACGGGCCGAGGCCTCGGCCGTGAGCGGGACGGGCGAGCAACCGTACCGGCCCACCGTGGCGCTGAAGTTCGACCCCAGCCGGCTCCCGATGCTGCCGGAGCCTCGGCCGTGGGCGGAGGTCTGGGTCTACGGGCGCGACGTCGAGGGCGTGCACCTGCGTTTCGGCCCGGTGGCCCGCGGCGGGCTGCGGTGGTCGGACCGGCGCGAGGACTTCCGCACGGAGGTCTTGGGCCTGGTCAAGGCGCAGGTGGTCAAGAACGCCATCATCATCCCGGTCGGTGCGAAGGGCGGGTTCGTCCCGAAGTACCTGCCCGACCCGAGCCACCGCGACGCCTGGCAGGCGACCGGCAAGCAGGCGTACCGCCTGTTCGTCTCCTCCCTGCTCGACGTCACCGACAACATCGTCGGCGGTGAGGTGGTCCCGCCTGCCGGGGTCGTGCGGCACGACGACGACGACCCTTACCTCGTCGTGGCGGCCGACAAGGGCACGGCGGCGTTCTCCGACGTCGCGAACGCCGTCGCCCGCGACTACGACTACTGGCTCGACGACGCGTTCGCCTCCGGCGGCTCCTCCGGGTACGACCACAAGGAGATGGGCATCACGGCCCGCGGCGCGTGGGAGGCCGTGAAGCGACACTTCCGCGAGCTGGGTCTGGACACCCAGAGCGAGGGGTTCACGGCCGCCGGGGTCGGCGACATGTCCGGAGACGTGTTCGGCAACGGGATGCTCCTGTCCGAGCACATCCGGCTGGTGGCGGCGTTCGACCACCGCCACATCTTCCTGGACCCCGATCCGGACCCCGCGATCACCTTCGCCGAGCGGCGACGCCTGTTCGACATGCCGCGGTCCACGTGGGCGGACTACGACACGTCCCTGATCAGCGCCGGCGGTGGGGTCTACCCGCGTACGGCCAAGTCGGTGCCCGTGAGCGCGCAGGTGCGCGAGCGGCTCGGCCTGGTCGACGAGATCGACAACCTCACGCCCGCCGAGCTCATCCGGGCGATCTTGCGCGCCCCGGTCGACCTGTTCTGGAACGGTGGCATCGGCACTTACGTCAAGGCCTCGACCGAGAGCGACGAGGACATCGGGGACCGGGCCAACGACGCCGTCCGGGTGGACGGTGACGAGCTGCGGTGCCGCGTCGTGGGTGAGGGCGGCAACCTGGGCCTGAGCCAGCTCGGGCGCATCGAGGCCGCGATGAACGGTGTCCGGCTCAACACCGACGCCATCGACAACTCCGCCGGCGTGGACTCCTCGGACCACGAGGTCAACATCAAGATCCTGCTGTCGGAGGCGACCGCCTCGGGCGAGCTGGCTCCGGAGGCCCGTGACGAGCTGCTCGAGTCCCTTACCGAGGACGTCGCCGCGCGCGTGCTGCGGCAGAACTACGAGCAAAGTGTCCTGCTCGGCAACGCCCGTACGGTCCAGCACCGGATGCTCGGCGCCCACGAGCGGCTGATGCACTGGCTGGAGGATCACGGCGGCCTCGACCGGAGCCTGGAATTCCTCCCCGATGACGCCGAGCTCGCGCGCCGGGCGGAGACCGGCGGCGGCCTGACCTCGCCGGAGTTCGCCGTCCTCGTCGCCTACGCCAAGCTCTCCCTGAAGGATGAGCTGCTGAGCTCCGACCTGCCCGACCAGCCCTGGTTCGCACGCGAACTCCACGGGTACTTCCCCGACGTGCTCCGCGACCGGTTCACCCCCGCCATGGACCGCCACCGGCTGCGTCGCGAGATCATCGCCACCCGCGTGGCGAACTCGGTGGTCAACCGCGGTGGCACCACGTTCGTCTACCGCGCGATGGAGGAGACCGGTGCCGACCCGGCCCAGGTGGCGCGCGCGTTCGTGGTGGCCCGGGAGATCTTCGGCATCTCCGAGTTCGTGGAGGCCGTGGAGTCCCTGGACAACGTGGTCGGCACCGACACCCAGGCCATGCTGTACCTCGAGTTCCGGCGCCTGCTCGACCGCGCGGTGCGCTGGCTCGTCCAGCGCCACCCCGACGGTATCGACGTCGCCGCCGAGATCGAGCGGCTCCAGCCCGCCGTCGCGTCGCTGGTACCGGCCGTTCCGGAGCTGCTGCGCGGGGACGCCCGCACCGGTGCGCAGGAGCGGCGTGACGCGATGGTTGAGGCCGGTGTGCCGGAAGACCTCGCCCGGCACGCGGCCACGCTGGTGGAGCACTACGTGGTGCTCGACGTCGTCGCGCTCGCGCAGCGCACCGGCCGGCCGCTCGAGCAGGTGGCCGCCGTGCGCGCCGCCGCGGAGGAGCACTTCGGCGTCGACGTACTGCTGACCCGCTTGGAGGGGCTGCCGCGGGAGGCACGCTGGGACGCGCTCGCCCGCGCCGCGCTGCGCGACGACCTCTACGCCGCGCTCGGCGAGCTCACCGCCGCCGTCCTCGAGGAGACCGACGACGCGCTGAACCCCGACGAGCGGCTCGCCAGGTGGTCGGCGGACCACAAGGCCTTCACCGAGCGCTCGCGGACCGCCGTCGACGGGGTGGCGCGCCTCGACGTCGTCGACCTCGCGCCGCTGTCGGTCGCGCTGCGTGCTCTGCGCGCCGGCATGCGCTAGCGGGTTTACGCCGGCAGCCCACTTCCCCGCCCGCAACCCACGCCCCGCCGAACAAGCCCTCAGGTCCCGTCTGACGACTCGGACGGCAAGCTAGGGCTTGTTCGGCGGGAGGGTTGTGTGCGACGAGCCGTCGGCGATCGCGACGCGCCAACCTAGGCCCGGTCTGGAGGCACCAGCTCCGCCAGGAGCTCACGGACCCGCGCGTCGATCTGGTCACGGACCAGGCGGGCACCGGCGGGCGTGGTCCCGGCGGGATCGTCCACGTGCCAGTCCTCGTAGCGCTTGCCCGGATAGATGGGGCAGGCGTCGCCGCAACCCATGGTGATGACGACGTCGGCCGCGCGGACGACGTCATCGGTCAGCGGCTTCGGGAACTCCTGGGACAGGTCGACGCCGATCTCCGCCATCGCCTCGACCACCTGGGCGTGGATGCCGGCACCCGGGGCGGAACCGGCCGAGCGCACGTGCACCCGGCCCGCGGCGTGATGGTCCAGGAGCGCTGCCGCCATCTGCGAGCGACCCGCGTTCTGGACGCAGACGAACAAGACCTCCGGCACGTTGTGCGCGGCGGCGCCCTTGGACTGGGCGAGCGCGGTGAGGCGGTCCCGCGCGAACTTGGCCGTGAGCGCCGGGAGGTGCGAGGTGATCTTCGCCGTCCGGGCGAGTGCGGTGTAGGACTCGAAGACGTACCGATCGACGGTCTCCTCGGCGAACACGCCGGAGAACCGTTCCGCGAGCTCGACCGCGATCGTGTGGAGCTCGTGCTGGGGGTTGACGAGGCCCGGCATGCTCTTGCGGCCGGTAGCGGGCACGGTGCTCATCTCATCTCCGAGGTCGTGGCCGGCACGAGCTCGGCGAGCAGGGCCTCGACGCGGCCACGGATGTCGTCGCGCACGCGGCGCACGGCCTCGAGGTCCTTGCCCGCCGGGTCCTCGAGCTCCCAGTCCTCGTAGCGCGTGCCGGGGAAGAACGGGCAGGCGTCCCCGCAGCCCATGGTGATGACGACGTCGGAGGCGCGGACGTCGTCGGGCGTGAGGATCTTCGGCTTCTCGGCGGTGATGTCGATGTTCTCCTCGGCCATCGCCTCGACCGCGACCGGGTTGATCTGTTCCGCCGGCATGGAGCCGGCCGAGCGGACCTCGACCCGCCCTCCGGAGAGCGCGGTCATGTAGCCGGCGGCCATCTGCGAGCGGCCGGCGTTGTGCACGCAGACGAAGATGACGCTGGGGCGGTTGTCGTTGGCGGTCATCGGGCTTCCTCCTGGGCGGTCAGCGGTCGGTCGGTGGGCGTGCGGGTCGGCGGGTCCGGTTCTCAGCGGGCAGGGTTGGCAGGCAGCGAGACGCGGGGCGCGAGGTTGCCGACCCGGCGGTCGAGCTCGCTGAGGGCGGCGTCGAAGGCGGCCCGGTCGGCGGTGCGGGCGGGGTCGGGTACGGACCAGTGGACGTCGACGGGCAGGTCGAGCTCCTCGTGCGCGCGGTCGCAGACGGTGACCACCAGGTCACCCTCGGCGCGTACCCCGGCGACGTGTCTGGGGGAGGTGTCCGGCAGGTCGAGACCGCGGCGGCGGGCACTCTCCAGCGCCCCCCGCGCGACGGCGTCCGCCGGATGCGTGCCGGCCGAGGCGACGGGCACCTCGCTGGCGAGCCGCCAGAGCGCGGCGGCGAGCTGCGAGCGGGCCGAGTTCGCGGTGCAGACGAACAACACGCGCGAGGCCGCCCGTGCGGCCGGGACGGTGAGCAGGTCGAGCACTTCGGGAACCAGGCGGAGGTAGGAGCGCCGCCCGTCGCCCTCGGAGCGGCTCCGGTCCACAAGGCCCGTCCGCTGAAGCACCTTGATGTGGTGGGCGAGGAGGTTCGACGACATGCCGAGCGCATCGCCGAGCTCCGACGGTGAGGCGTCACCCAGGGCGAGGGAGTCGATCACCCGCAGCCGTCCGGCGTCGGCCATCGCGGCGTGCAGGCCCGCGCGCCGCTCGACGGTAGTTACCTCAGTAGCCATTGAGGTAATGATGATGGGAGCAATACGTTCGGTCAAGTCCCGCAGCCCCCGGCCGTCTGCGGGACGGCGGTCGGCCAGGGCGCGCGACGAATCTTCCGTGCCGGCGTGCTGAACAAACCCAGGGTTTGACGGAACGTCATCGACCGGCATACGTTCGGTCCATTGGTCGGACCATCGGTCCAACGGCTCTGAACGTCAGCCGTCAACGACGAGGAAGGCAACCACCCGTGAATCTCTTCTCCCTCCTGCAGGAACGCAAGGATGCGGCCGGACCCATCCGGGTGGGCGTCATCGGCGCCGGCAAGTTCGCGTCGATGTTCCTGACGCAGGCAGCGGTCTCCGACGGCTTCCACGTCGTCGGGGTCGCCGACCTCGACGTTCCGAAGGCCCGGGGCGCCATGGCCCGCACGGGCTGGACCGAGGACCGCTACGCAGCCGAGAGCCTCGACGCCGCAGCGAAGTCGGGCACCACCTGCATTCTGGAGTCGGGCGACGACCTCATCGACCATCCGGCGGTCGAGGTCATCGTCGAGGTCACCGGCAACCCGCTGGTCGGCACCCACCACGCCCTCAGAGCGATCGGCAACGGCAAGCACGTCGTCATGGTCAACGTCGAGGCGGACAGCATGGTCGGACCGCTCCTGCAGCGCCGAGCGGAGGCCGCGGGAGTGGTCTACGCCATGGCCTACGGCGACCAGCCGGCCCTGATCTGCGAGATGGTCGACTGGTGCCGGACCGTGGGCTTCGACGTCGTGGCCGCCGGCAAGGGCACCAAGTACCTCCCCGAGTACAACCGCTCGACGCCCGACACCGTCTGGAACTACTACGGCTTTACCGACGAGCAGCTGGCGACGGGTGACTTCAACGCAAAGATGTTCAATTCGTTCCTCGACGGCACCAAGTCCGCCATCGAGATGGCCGCAGTCGCGAACGGGACGGGCCTGGAGCCCCAGGAGGAGGGCCTCTTCTTCCCGCCCGCAGGCATCGACGACCTCCCCGGCGTCTTCCGCGAGAAGGAGCGTGGCGGGGTCCTGACGCGCCGAGGCACAGTGGAGATCGCCTCCTCGATGAGGCGCGACGGCACTGAGATCGACAACCACCTGCGTTGGGGCGTGTACGTGTCGTTCGAGGCTCGCACCGACTACGCGGTGCAGTGCTTCGCTGAGTACGGTCTGCACACCGACGACAGCGGCCGATACGGCTCGCTCTACCGGCCGTACCACCTGATCGGCCTCGAGCTCGGCGTCAGCATCGCCTCTGCAGTGTTGCGTCGAGAGCCCACGGGACATCCCACCGGATTCCGTGGCGACGTCGTGACCACGACGAAGAAAGCGGTGCACCCGGGCGAGGTGCTCGACGGGGAGGGCGGATACACGGTCTTCGGCAAGCTCGCACCGGCCCGTACCTCCCTCGCGCGTGGGGCCCTGCCGCTCGGCCTCTCGCTGGGCGCGAAGGTCGTTCGGCCGGTTGCCGAGGGTGCCACCGTGACGTGGGACGATGTCGAGCTGGACATGTCGATCGAGGCCGTGCAACTTAGGCGCGAGCTAGAAAAGGAGTTCAGGGCTGACGACGACTCCGAAGCGACCGTTACCCACTAGCGCGACGAGGACAAGACGTGCCTGAGGCAGCCCCGGCGTGGAGCTCCGTCACGAAGAGTCGGACGTACCAGCAGGTGGTCGAGCAGATCCGTGAGCGAATCCTCGACGGCCGGCTCGGTCCCGGGTCCCATCTGCCGAACGAGCGCGAGTTCGCTCAGCAGCTGGGTTGCTCCCGAACCTCCTTGCGGGAGGCCCTCCGCATCCTGGAGTCCCAGGGCATCATCGACATTCGCGTCGGCGGGGGGCCGGACGGCGGCGCCGTCGTCACGAGCGCGGCCCGTAGCTCGATGGGTGGTGTCCTGGAGCTCCAGCTAGCCCTCGGCCAGTACTCCTACGACGAGATCATCGAGACCCGGATCGCCCTCGAGTCCTGGAGCTGCTTGCGGGCCGCCTCCTCGGCCGACAGGCAGAGCATCGGGCAGCTCGAGGAGATCCTCACCGCCATGGAGGACCCGGAGATCGATGTGCGCGAGTTCAACCGGCTCGACGTCGAGTTCCACGCGCTCATCGCACGGTCGGCGAACAACGCCCTCACGCAGGATTTCATGTCGATCATCCGCGATGCGATCCACTCGCAGATGATCGAGGCGTACAACGCCCTGCCCGACTGGCGCGGACGTGTCGTACCCGTCAAGTCCGAGCACCGCGCGATCCTCGAGGCGATCGCCAACCACGAGGGACAGCGGGCGTCGGAACTCGTGATCGCCCACATCAACGACTTCTTCCGTTCCGGAGTGGCCGAGTAACTCTCCGCTTCTTCAGCTGAGGCCCCCATTCCCGAGGCGCCGCGCCGGGTTCTCCCGGCGTGCCTACTTCGCACGCCCACAGCATCTCGTTATTCGCACATCGTCGTCCGAAGACAGGAACTTAACGTCATGGATACTGCAGTACTGGCGCATCTCGCGATCGCCGTCGTCGGCATCATCTGTCTGATCGCCGTCGGAAAGATCAATCCCGTCATCTCGCTCGTCTTCGGCGCTCTGTATCTCGGTGTCGCGGGCGGCCTGGGCTTCTCGGACACCGTCACCGCTGTCAGCACCGGGTTCGGCAACCTGATGGCGGAGATCGGCCTCATCATCGGATTCGGCGTCTTCATCGGCGCGATCCTGACCGCCAACGGCACGATGGTCCGCGTCGTCGACGCCTTGCTCAAGGTCGTGGGTCCACGAGGCTCGAAGTATGTGCTGGGACTGTCCTCCGGCGTCATCTTCCCGGCGATCTACTTCGANCCCTGGCGGGGGCTCTGGCCATCGGGCTACAGGTTGGCCTGCACCTCGTGGTCCCGGGCGCCGCCGCCCTCGCCATGGCGTCATCCCTGGCGATCGATCTCGGCATGCTGGTTGCGGTCGGCATTCCCTACGCGATCTTTCTGATCTGTGTGAGCGTCTCCGTGCACTCGTTCGTCATGGGGCGGACCTGGAATCCCGCCAAGGACGTCGAACACATCGAGGACGCGAGCACCGCTCCCGGTGCCGAGGTCGGCGCGCATTCGCGGCAGGCATCCAACACCGCGAGCATCGGCAACGGTGATCAGGAACGCAGTGCGGCCACAACCGCCGGCGTCCTGGACGAAGAGGGCAACACAGGCGCCACGGCGAGCACGCGGACGGCGGGTCAGTACCCGCTGGTGATCGCGATGCTGCCGGTGATCATCCCGCTCGTCCTCATCGTCACCCGAACGATCACTGTCATGGCTGGGGCGGGCGGTGGCATCGTCGGCTTCCTCGGCGAGCCCGTGGTCGCCCTGATGATCGGACTGCTCGTCGGCATCGTCATGGTCTGGCCCCAGATGGGCCGCAACAAGGTCGACGACATCGTCACTCGTGGCGCGCAGATCTCTGGCTCCATCCTCCTGTTCAACGGTGTCGCCGGCTCGCTGGGGCAGGTCATCACCGAGGTCGGGGTCGGCGACATGCTCAAGTCCCTGTTCTCCACCAACGCATCGGTGCCCATCCTCCTGACGTGGCTGATCGCGGCGCTCTTCCGGCTCGCACAGGGCTCCGGATCCGTCTCGGCGATCACGGCCGCCGCCCTGGTGGGCCCGATCGCGGCGAGCATCGACGCCCCCGTGATCCTGATTCTCCTCGCCGCGGGCACCGGCGCAGGCTTCGGGGGCCACGTCACGGACAACACGTTCTGGATCTTCAAGCAGATGCTCGGACTGACGACCCGAGGCACTGTGCAGGTCTACACGGTTGCCCAATCCATCATGTCGCTGGTGGGTCTCGCCAGCTGCCTGCTGCTCGATCTCATCTTCTAGCCTCAAGGAGTCACGCGATGCCCGTCGACGAAGGAACCAGCACCCGCACGCGAGCCGAGCTGCTGGACGGGATTCCCGATGCCCCGCCAGTCAGCGCCGCGGATGTCCTGCGTGCCCGGGGCGCGGATGCCCGCCGCCTCGTGGTACTCGACGACGACCCCACCGGCACCCAGTCCGTCGCCGACCTCCCCGTGCTCACCGGCTGGAGCGAGGACGACCTCGCCTGGGCCCTCGGCACCGGCGCGCCGGCCGTCTACGTCATGACGAACTCCCGCAGCCTCGATCCGGCGACGGCCGAAGAGCGTAATCGGGAGGTGGCCACCCACGCGCTGCGCGCCGCCGCCCGCGTCGGCGTCGAGATCGACTTCGTCTCCCGCTCCGACTCCACCCTCCGCGGGCACTTTCCGCTCGAGACGGATGTCCTGACCGCCACGCTCGCGGAGGAGACGGGCGCCCGTGTCGACGGCGTGCTGGTCGTGCCCGCGTTCGGCGAGGCCGGACGCATCACCGTCGGTTCCGTCCACTACGCCGGCTCGGAAGCCCGCGGCTACGTCCCGGTGGGCCAGACCGAGTTCGCGCGGGACGCCTCCTTCGGATACACCTCCTCCGACCTGCGCGAGTGGGTGTCCGAGAAGTCCGCCGGCCGGGTGGGCGCCGAGGATGCCGTCGCCCTGACGCTCGACGTCGTGCGCCGGGGGCCGGAGGCGATCGCCGAGGTGCTAGTCGGTGTGCGCGACGCCCGGCCAGTCGTCGTCGACATCGTCGAAGAGGCCGACCTGCGCCTCCTCGCCCTCGGCATCCTGCACGCCCAGCAGGCTGGGCGACGGTTCGTCTACCGCGTGGGACCGCCCTTCGGCCGGGCCTTCATCGGTCAGGACGTCCGCGCCCCGCTCTCCGCAGGCGACGTCACTGCGCTGCGCGACGGCGCGGACCGGGCCGCCGTCGCGCCGCACGGGCTCGTCGTGGTCGGCTCCCATGTCGGCCTGACCACCCGGCAGCTCGACGCCCTCCGCGGACGCCGCAGGCCCACCGAGATCGAGATCGACGTGGCCGAGGTGCTGGGGGAGCGGCGTGAGCGGCACCTCGCGGAGGTCGTCGGGCGAGCGGTGACGGCCCTGACGGAAGACACCGTCGTCGTGCGCACCTCCCGCACGCTGGTCACGGGCGACGACGCCGACTCGTCCCTGGACATCGCCCGGACCGTCTCCGACGCCGTGGTCGCCGTCGTGCGCCGCATCCTCGAGCAGGTCCCGCCGCGATTCGTCGTCGCGAAGGGTGGCATCACCTCCTCCGATGTCGCCAGCCGCGGTCTGTCCATCACCCGCGCCGTCGTCCGTGGCCCCATGCTGTCCGGCATCGTCTCCCTCTGGGAGCCGGTCGAGGGACCCGCTCGCGGCATCCCCTACATCGTCTTCGCCGGCAACGTCGGTGACGAGGACTCCCTCGCCGACGTCGTCGACAAGCTCACCGGCTGACCGCAGAAGCCGGACTCGCGGCCGCGGATGCCGCCGAGGATCGTCACCTGGTGGCTGGGCTCACGCTCGAGCAGCTCGGTCGGATGGTGGTTCGCGGCCGCGCGAGGATCTAGGTTGGGCCGGTGATGGACGGGGGGCCAGGAGGCGGCATCGGCTCGCCCGGCCGGGCGCGACCGACGCTGCGAACCGTCCTCGTCGCGCTCTGCGTCACCGAGATCGTCAGCTGGGGCGTCCTGTACTACGCGTTCCCGGTGCTGGCGCCGCGCATCAGCGACGAGACCGGCTGGTCGACGCAGTCCATCATGGCCGCCTTCTCGGCGGCGCTCGTGGTGGCTGCCGTGGTCGGCGTCCCGGTGGGGCGGATGCTGGACCGCCGCGGCCCACGTCTGCCGATGACCGCCGGTTCGGTGCTGTCCGCCGGCGCGCTGGTACTCATCGCCCTGGCGCCGTCCCTGCCGCTCTTCGCCCTCGGGTGGATGCTCGCCGGCGTCGCCATGGCGGGAGTGCTGTATCCGCCCGCCTTCGCGGCTCTCACCCGCTGGTACGGGCCGCGTCGCCTGACCGCGCTCACCGCCGTCACCCTCGTCGCAGGGCTGGCCAGCACGGTGTTCGCGCCGCTCACCGAGGCGCTCGCGGGCCAGCTGGGGTGGCGGCAGGTCTATCTCGTCCTCGCCGGCGGGCTCGCCGTCGTGACCATCCCGCTGCACGCCGTCGCGCTGCGCCGCCCGTGGCCCTCCGAGGCCCACCAGCACTCCGATCGGGCCGATACCGACGGCGGCTACGCGCGAGCGGTCACCCGGAGCCGGCCGTTCCTCTTCCTCGTGGCGGGCATGACCGTCGGCGCGCTGGCGATTTTCGCGGCACTGATCAACCTGGTCCCGCTGATCACCGAGCGCGGGCTCTCGTCCGGTGTGGCGGCCCTCGCGCTGGGTGTCGGAGGCGTCGGGCAGGTCGCCGGCCGGCTCGGCTACGGCGCGCTGACCCGCCATCTGAGCGTTCGCGCGCGGACGTTGGTGATCTACGGGCTCGTCGCGGTCACCACGGCGGCCTTCGCCACGGTCCCGGGCCAGGCGTTCTGGTTCCTCGCCGTGGCGGTCGGGGCCGGCGTCGCGCGCGGTATCGCGACGCTGCTGCAGGCGACGGCGGTCACGGACCGGTGGGGACCGCGGGCCTACGGGCGCCTCTCCGGCGTCCTCACCGCACCGATCATGCTGGCGACGGCGCTCGCCCCGTGGGTCGGGGCGACCGTGGCCGGTCTGCTCGGCGGGTACGCCGCCATGTACCTGGTGCTGGCGGCCATCGCGGTCGCGGCCGTGCTCATGCTGGCGGCGAGCGTGCCCAAGGAGGCGGTGCTGCGCCGTCGGACGCTGTAGGGCCTTGGCCGGATGCTGAGCCGGTCCGCAGCTCGGGGTCAGGCGCGAGCGAAATGACGCCGGCTGGCCAGGGCGACGTACACCAGCCCGACCAGCACCGGCACCTCGATGAGCGGGCCCACCACACCCGCGAGTGCCTGTCCCGACATGACGCCGAACGTGCCGATGGCGACGGCGATCGCCAGCTCGAAGTTGTTGCCGGCGGCGGTGAACGCGAGTGTCGTCGAGCGGGCGTACCCGAGGTTCAGCGCCCTGCCGAGCAGCATGCCGACCGTGAAGGTGATCGCGAAGTAGACGACGAGCGGCAGCGCGATGCTGGCGACGTCCCACGGCCGGGCGGCGATCTGCTCGCCCTGCAGCGCGAAGAGCAGCACGATCGTGAACAACAAGCCGTACAGCGCCCACGGCCCCAGCCGGGGGAGGAACCGATCCTCGTACCAGCTACGCCCCTTGGCCCGTTCGCCGAGCGTTCGCGTGAGGTACCCCGCGAGCAGCGGGACGCCGAGGAACACGAGCACGCTGAGCACGATCGCCCACACGGAGAATTCCGCGGTCGTCGTCTCCAGGCCGAGCCAGCCGGGCAGCACCTGCAGGTAGAACCAACCCAGGGCCGCGAAGGCGAACACCTGGAACACCGAGTTGAGCGCCACCAGCACGGCGGCCGCCTCCCGGTCCCCGCGGGCCAGGTCGTTCCAGATCATCACCATGGCGATGCAACGGGCGAGCCCGACGATGATGAGCCCGGTCCGGTACTCGGGCAGGTCGGGCAGGAACAGCCACGCCAGCGCGAACATCAGCGCCGGGCCGACCAGCCAGTTCAGCGTCAGCGAGCTGATCATCAACCGCCGGTCGCTCGCGACGTGCCGGGTCTCGTCGTAGCGGACTTTCGCCAGCACCGGGTACATCATCACGAGCAGCCCGAGCGCGATCGGGAGCGAGATCGATCCCACGCTGACGGCGTCGAGCCACCCCGCGAGACCGGGCACGAACCGGCCGAGCACGAGCCCGACGGCCATCGCCGCGAGGATCCACACCGGAAGGAACCGGTCGAGGGAGGACAGGCGGGCGGCAACGGCCGGCTCGCGGACGGGCTGGACCGCGGTGGCGGCGGGCTGGTTCACGTGATCCTTTCTGTGGTGGCCGGGTGGTGGGTTCGGGCGCTGAGAGTGTGTCAGGCGCCGGATCGGCCGTGCTGCAGGCCGGTCGGGATGCCGATGAGCTGGGGCTCGGACGGGCCGCAGCAGCCGCCGCCCGTCGCGGCGATCACCGGCTGGCCCTCGTCGTCGACCTCCGGCGCCGCCGAGGAGCAGACGCCGGTCTCGGGCAGGTTCAGCTCGATGTTGCCGGCGGCCTCCGCGTCCCCCGCCAGGTGCGCGCCGATGGAGCGCACCTGCTCGTAGCCGGTGGCCAGCAGGAATGTCGGTGCCCGCCCGTAGGACTTCATCCCGACGACGAAGAATCCCGCCTCCGGGTGGGCGAGGACGTCCGCGCCGTGCGCGGGGACCGTGCCGCAGGAGTGGAACTCGGGATCGATGAGCGGGGCCAGCTCGCTGGGCGCCTCGAGGCCGGGGTCGAGGCCGAGGCGCAGCTCGCGCAGCATGTCCAGGTCCGGGCGGAAGCCGGTGGCCCCGGCCACGGCGTCGACCAGGAGCTGGCGCGAGCCGTTCAGCTCGCCGGCGCCGGTGGCGGCCTCCAGGACGACGGCGACCCCTCCGCCGTCGTGCGGCTCCAGCGCGCCGATGGTCACCGAGGTGACCAGCTCGACGGTCCCGGCCTCGACGGCGCGGCGCAGGCGTGAGCCCAGCTGGCCGCGGGCCGGCAGGCCGTCCGCGTCGCCGCCGCCGAAGGCGCGCTCCGGCGACGCGCCGCGGATGGCCCAGGTGATGCGGGTGTCCGGCTCGTCCCTGGCGAGCTCGACGAGGTTGAGCAGCGTGTTCGTCGCGCTGTGGCCGGCACCCACCACGAGCACGCGCCGCCCGGCCACGCGGTCCCGGTCGCGCCCGAGAACGTCCGGGAGGGCGCCGAGCAGGAACGGTGCGACGTCGGTGCTGTCCTCGCCGGGCGCCGGCAGGCCGGCCAGGCCGAGCGGGTTCGGACGGGTCCAGGTGCCGGAGGCGTCGACGACCGCCCGGGCGTGGTGGTCCACGACCCGGCCGTCGACGACCGTCCGGACGAGGAACGGCCGGTCGTCCCGGCCCTTGGCGTGCGTCTTGTCGAGGCCGACACGGCTGACCGCGACGACGCGCGCGCCGGGGAGAATCCGATCCCGGAGCGGCGGCGTGGCTGCCAGCGGCTCCAGATAGTCGGCGACGAGCTCACCGCCGCTCGGCAGTCGCGTGGCGCGCGGCTCCTCCCAGCCGGTTGCCTCGAGAAGTCGCCGGGCGGCGCCATCGATGTTGTAGCGCCACGGGGAGAACAGCCGGATGTGGGACCACTCGCGGACGGCTGCGCCGACCCTGTCGCCCGACTCGAGGACGAGGGTTTCCAGGCCGCGTTCCAGCAGGTGCGCCGCCGCCGCGAGACCGACGGGTCCCGCGCCGATGACGACGACGGGGAGCTGGTCCGGTGTGCTGTGCGAGTCCGACTGGGACACGGGTCCTCCTGGTGTCTGAGACCGGCCGTCCGGCCGATGGTCGAATCGATGGGCGTCGATGGATGGCAAGCATGATCCTATCCATCGACGCTTGTCAATATGCGGCATACTGGACGCATGACCACGACCACCACCGCCTTCACTCAGGCCGACAGCGGCACCGATCGCGCCGAGGCGGCCTGCTGCATCCCGCTCGTCCGGGAACCGCTCAGCGAGACAGAGGCGGAGCGGCTCGCTGCGGGTTTCAAGGCGGTCGCCGACGCCGCGCGCCTGCGGCTGCTGTCGATCATCGCCGGGCACGACGGCGCCGAGGCCTGCGTCTGCGATCTCACGGAGCCGCTCGACCTGTCCCAGCCGACCGTCTCGCACCACCTGAAGATCCTCGTCGACGCCGGGCTGCTCACCCGCGAGAAGCGCGGCCGGTGGGCCTACTACGCCGTCGTGCCCGGTGCGCTCGAGAAGCTCGGGTCGGCGCTCGTCACACCCTGAGCCACCTGCCGCACGGAGCCGGCTACTCGCGTGGGCGGTCGGGCAAGGGGCGCTCGAGCGGCTGACGCGCGCCTACGACAAGTACGGAGTCGCCTGCGCCGTGCGCGGACGCAGCTTGGACGGCGCAGGGAACGGCAGGCGGTAGACCGTCACCTCCACATCCACGGCCCCGTAGTCCTCGCTCTGGACCGTGACCGCGTCCGGGCTGACGCTGACGATGCGCACGGGAACCGGGTAGCCGTCGTCGAGCTCGAGCTCCCACGGCTCGGCCAGCCACCGTAGACCCCGCTCCTCGAGGGTCTCCTCGGCGGCGAGCCAGTCGCGCGGGGTCGGGTCCTCGCGGCCGAGGATGTCGATCACGACGAAGTCCTCGCCCTCGGGCCTGATCCAGCCCACTCGCTCCCCGTCCTCGCGGCGGTGCTCTATCCAGTCACGCATCGGGAGCGACTCTACGGAGGGTGCCCTCCGCCGTCGTCCGATTTTGCGGGGCCCCTACCCCACACCCACGCACCCCTGCCCACCCCCGGTGAGATGTCACCCGCTCGGTGAGATGTCACCTGTTCCGGCGCACAGCGTCCTGACGTGCGAGCGAGCGGATGACGTGTGAGCGAGGCCATTGACATGTCAGGGACACGGGGCCAGCTGCTGTGCGGTCAGGGGGTGGCGAGCTCGGCGACCTCCTCGGGGGTGAGCGCCCCGGTGTGGACCTCCAGCTCGTCCATGGCGCCGTCGAACGGCGCGTCCCACCAGTTGACGCCCAGCGCGAAGGCTCCGTCCGCCGTCGTGAACACGTCCGGGAAGCCCGTGCCCTCATGGACGGCCTGGCCGTCCAGGTAGAGCGTGATCTCGCCGGCGGAGACGGTGAGCGCCAGGTGCGACCACTCACCGACGGGGAGCTGACTCCCGGCGTCACCGTCGTAGTAGGTCGTCGCGCCGGACCACACCATGGTGTTGCCGCCGACACCGTCGTGCCCCTGCGGCACCACGCTGACCCAGTTGTTCGGGTCCCGGGCGCCGAAGAACGTCGTCGTGTACTGGGTCAGCCGCTCGGGCCGCACCCAGAGGCTCACGGAGTACTCGTTGCCGGCGATGAGTCCGTCGGGCAGCCGCACGCCGCTCGCTCCGTCCAGCACCACGGCCTCGCCGTCGATCCCGGGGGCGAACGAGACCGAGCCGCCGGTGTTGTCGAGGCGGTTTCCGGTGACCTCGCCCGCCGGCACCCGGCCCTCCGCCTCGGCGAGATCGCCGTCGAAGTCGTACTCCGCGACGAGCCCGGGCTCCGGCTCTGCCGACACCGTGACCGTGTAAGTCACCCTCTCGGTGACCGTGCCCTTGGTGACCTCGGCGCTCAGGATCACGACGGCGTCGTCCTCATCGGCCGCCGGCCGTGTCACCTGACCGTCCGCACTGATGACCTCCGGCGCGCTCGACGTCCATTCGATGGTGGCGCCGTGCGTGCCCTCGGTGGGCAGGGTCAGGTCCGCGACGACGCCGTCGGTGTCGCCGAGGGAGAGGTCGGACACGACGGCGGAGACGACGGCCTCGTCGGTCATCGGCTCCGTCTGGCTGCCCCAGAGGGAGACTCCCGCGTCCGACAGGACGCTGAAGGTCATCACCCAGGACTGCGACGTCGGCTCCCACTGGCGCGTGAACACACCCTCGTAGGTCTGGTCCTCCACGGTGATCCGCGCCTGGTTCTGGTTGTAGAGCTGCCACCGACCCTCGGCCGCGCCGGTCACCGATCCGTCGCGGTTGAGGGTGACGGTCTCGGCCTCGATGATGTCGGCGGAGATGTCCTTGCTGTGGTCGATGAAGCGGTAGTCGCCCACGAGGTCCGGACGCAGGACGTGATCGGCCGCGGTGCCCGCGTACCGGTACGGGGCGACCACCGGCCAGCCGCCCGAGTTCATGTACATCTCGTGCACGCGGATCTCGTGCCGCTCACCCTGGCCGGGGAAGCGCGAGTGGAAGATGAGGTGCATGCGGCCCGTCTCCGGGTCGCGGTAGCTCGTGTTGTGGCCGGGGGAGACGTATCCGGTCCCGGGGCCCGTCCCCGGGTCCCCCACCTCGCGCTGGAAAAGGTGGTTGCCCATGAGCTTCGTGCCGAACGGCTCGATCGAGGCGTCGTCGAAGATCGGTTGCTCCGGGTCCGAGCGCACCTCGCGCATGTCGTTGCCCTCGGCGTCGTAGTAGGGCCCCGCCGGGTGCGCGGCGCGTACGACCCGCATGTTGTAGCCGCCGTCGGCCGCCAGACCGCCGAACGAGAGGAACATGTAGTAGTACCCCGAGTCCGGGTCGTACATGATGTTCGGGCCCTCGATGCGGCTGTGGTTGCCCCCGGTCAGGTGGGTGCCGTACCCCTGTCCCGGCTCCGGCAACCCGGTCTCCTCGTCCATCTCGAGGATGAAGATGCCGCCGGAGTAGGAGCCGTAGACCATCCAGAGGTCACCCTCGGCGTCGTAGAACGTGTCCGGGTCGACGACGTTCGGGTGGACGCGGGCGTCGTACGGCGTGCCGTCCTCGCTCGGGCCCTCACCCTCGCGGTGCCCGGACTTCAGGATGACGCCGAGGTCCTCGTACGGCCCGTCGACGTCGTCGGCGACGGCGACGCCCATGGCCGATCGCGGGGAGTCGCCGCGGCAGGCGTTGTAGTACATGTAGTAGCGGCCGTCCTCGATCTGGATGACGTCCGCGGCCCACAGCGTGTCGGACTCCGCCCACTCGAAGGTCTCGGCCAGCTCGGTGGTCACGTCCTCGAACAGCGGGTTGTCCGGCGTGACCAGGTCCGCCGTCTTCTCCCACTGCATGAAGTCCGTCGTCCTCGCGGCGGCCAGATGAGAGCCGAACACCCAGAACTCGTCCCCCGACTGCACCAGCGACGGGTCGTGGACCGAGGCATCGGCGAAGGTGGGCGGCTCCGGCTCCGGGCGGTCCGGAGTCGCGGCGGCGGATGTTGCCAGGGTCGACGCCAGCGCGGCGGCGCTCAGGGCCGCGAGCGGGCGAGGCCAACGGTGGCGGGCGGACATACCGGCTCCTTGGGTTCGTCGTCGAACATCGGGGCGGGCTCCGGAGGGCGGGCTCGGGCCACCGAGCCTACATCGATGTAGAACGGTTGGCGAGGGGCATCCCGGCTAGGGCTAGGCTGACCCGGTGACCACGCACTTCGATCTCTTGGTTCTCGGCGCCGGTCCCGGTGGGTACGTCGCCGCCATCCGCGCCGCACAGCTCGGCAGGTCCGTGGCTGTGGTCGAGGAGAAATACTGGGGCGGGGTGTGCCTCAACGTCGGCTGCATCCCGTCGAAGGCACTCCTGCGCAACGCCGAGATCGCGCACATCATCACCCAGGAGAAGAAAACCTTCGGGATCTCCGGTGACGCGACGATGGACTACGGCGCGACCCACAAGCGCAGCCGCGGCGTCGCGGACGCCAGCGCCAAGGGCGTCCACTACCTGATGAAGAAGAACAAGATCACGGAGATCGACGGCCGGGGCACGCTGACCGGCGCGACGTCGATCGACGTGAAGGCCGCCGACGGCGCGACCTCGTCCTACACCTTCGACAACCTGATCATCGCGACCGGCGCGACCGTCCGGCTCGTCCCGGGCGTCCAGCTCAGCGAGAACGTGGTGACGTACGAGGAGCAGATCCTCGACGAGACACTGCCCAGCTCCGTCGTGATCGGTGGCTCCGGCGCGATCGGCGTGGAGTTCGCGTACCTGATGAAGAGCTTCGGCGTCGACGTCACCATCGTCGAGTTCCTCGACCGGATGGTCCCGACCGAGGACGCCGACGTGTCGAAGGAGCTGCTCAAGCAGTACAAGAAGCTGGGCGTCGACGTGATGCTCTCGACGGCGGTGAAGAACGTCGAGGACACCGGCTCCGGGGTGAAGGTGACCGTGGCCCCGGCCGCCGGCGGCGACGAGCAGGTGCTCGAGGCGGACAAGATGCTCGCCGCTTTCGGCTTCGCGCCCCGGATCGAGGGCTACGGCCTGGAAGCCGCCGGCGTCGAGACCACCGAGCGTGGCGCCATCGCGGTGGACGCCCGCGGCCGCACCAACGTCGACGGCGTCTACGCCATCGGTGACGTGACCGGCAAGCTGATGCTCGCCCACACGGCCGAGGCGATGGGTGTGGTGGCCGCCGAGACGATCGCGGACGCCGAGACCATCGAGATCGACTTCGACATGATCCCGCGGGCAACCTTCTGCCAGCCGCAGATCGCCTCCTTCGGCTACAGCGAGGACCAGGCGAAGGAGAAGGGGTACGACGTCAAGGTCGCCACCTTCCCGTTCTCCGCCAACGGCAAGGCCCGCGGCATGGCCGAGACCGCCGGGTTCGTCAAGGTCGTCGCCGACGCGAAGTACAACGAGATCGTCGGCGCCCACCTCATCGGCCCCGAGGTCACCGAGCTGCTGCCCGCGCTCACGCTGGCGCAGAAGTGGGACCTCACCGCCGACGAGGTGGCCCGTAACGTCTTCGCGCACCCGACCCTGTCGGAGGCGATGAAGGAAGCCGTCGAGGGCATCGCCGGCCACATGATCAACCTCTGAGCCGAACGCCGAACGCCGAACGCCGAACGCCGAACGCCGAACGCCGAACGTCGAACGCCCCGCCGGCTCGCGGCGCGGGCCGCCAGCCCGGCGACCGTCGTCGTCGCACTGGTTCGCGCGGGCGGTCGGCCCGGCGACCGTCGTCGTACTGGCTGAAGGCCCGAAGGATATGGCTGCTGAAGTCGTGCCGTTGTACGGGGCTACGGAGGCTGCCGGCCAGCGGGCTGCGTACGGGACAGCCGTACGGCGGTGCCGGTCGGATAGACGCGTGCCGGTGAGACGGACACAATCCGGTCGATGACCGAGGTGCTTGAGCGGATCGACGGGGTGTGCGGTGAGCTGGTGCTGCGCAGGTCGGGCGCGGACTTCGAGGTGATCGCCAACGGGATGTTCCTGATGGACACCCGCAACGGCGAGTCGGAACGGCTGCTCGTCACCGCCGCCGCGGACGCGGTGGCCGGCACGGCCGCCGTGCTGATCGGCGGGCTGGGCGTCGGGTACTCGCTGCGGGCAGCGCTCGACCGCCCCGACGTCGGCGACGTGGTCGTGGTGGAGCGCGAACCGGCGATCATCGAGTGGAGCCGTACCGGACCACTGACGCGCGTGCACGGGGATGCGCTCGCCGACCCGCGTGCCCGGGTGGTGTGCGCCGACGTCCGGGGGTGGCTGCAACGTACCGACGAGCGGTTCGACGTGCTGTGCCTCGATGTGGACAACGGCCCCCGCTGGACCCTGACCGATGACAACCAGAAGCTGTACCGAGCAGACGGGCTGGACCTGCTGTTGAGCAGGTTGCGGCCGGGAGGAGTCCTCGCCGTCTGGGGCGCCGAAGCGGACGAGGCGTTCACCGGGGCGCTCGAGGCGCGAGTCCGCACGGTGACCGTGCTCGACGTCCCCGTGGCTCGAGGTGGACCAGATGTCATCTGGCTTGCCCAGGTGTGACGGGTGCGCCCGCACGGCTGCGGGCGGAGTTCAGAAGTCGAAGAGGTCGCCCAGGAACGAGTCCTTGCGGCGGCGCCTTCGGTTGCCGCGGTAGCCGCCGCCGTAGCCGTAGTCGTCGGGTGAGCCGGCCGACGCTGACGAGCCGTACCGACGCCTGGGCGGGTAGGCGAAACGTGGGTCCTGCCGTGCGGGCTCGGGGTACGGCGCCGCAGCGGGCCGCGCGGCGGGCTGCGGCGGGTACTGCGGCGTCGGTGAGGGAGGCGGTGCCTGCTGGGCGGCGGCCGATCCGAGCTCGTCGAGGCTGCGGTCGATGATCTTGTCGAGCTCGCCGCGGTCGAGCCACACGCCCCGGCAGGTCGGGCAGTAGTCGACCTCGATGCCCTTGCGCTCGGACATCACGAGCGTCGACTGGTCGTTCGGGCACTGCATGGGAAGCCCCTTCTTGAGTTTCCTGGGACGGGTGCGCGACGGTCCGGTGCGTCGGCGCCTCCACCGTAGCCCGGCCGGTACCGCGAGGCGTGCAGGCGCCCGACAAGCCCGACGACGGCGGCCGGCCCCGTTCGTTGCACCGGACCGGTGCAGCACCGCGCCGCCGTGGTGTGAGCCCACCCACCCCTACGTGTGTCGGTGCAGCCCGGTGACGCACAATGGAGGAACGAGTTCCGAGGAGGTTCCCGTGATCCGTCGTTTCGAGAACGACCCCCGACCCGCAGGCCGCGGCCGGTATGCCGCCGTCGGCCTGGCTCTGGCCCTGATGCTCGGTGGGTGCTCCGCCGGCGGGGCCATCGGTGACCAGGCCGACGAGGCCGTCGACCAGGCGGGTACCGCCGTCGAGGACGCGCGAGAGCGGCTGGCCGGCGAGGACACCGAGACCCGCGCGCTCGCCGAGGACGCGATCGGGGCGGCGAACGAGGCCATCGCCGCCGCCGAGGAAGCCGCCGGCAGCGAAGAGGCGGAGGCCGAGCGCGAGCGCGCGCTGGCCGCCCTCGAGGAGGCGAAGGAACGACTTGCCGCCGCCATCGAGGCCGCCGACGGCCCCGTACGGGACTCCCTCGACAAGCTCGCCGAGCAGATCGACAGGCTCGCCGACCGGCTCGGCGCCGAAGGCTGACCAACACCCGCGGGAAGAACCGGAGATAAGTCATGGCACTGCCGCACGACGACAACCCCAAGTTCGCTGCCTACGCCCACCCCGAACGGCTCGTCAGCACCGCCTGGCTCGCCGACCACCTGGGCGAGGACGGAATGGTCGTCGTCGAGAGCGACGAGGACGTGCTCCTGTACGAGACGGGACACATCCCCGGTGCCGTCAAGGTCGACTGGCACACCGAGCTCAACGACCCCGTCACCCGCGACTACGTCGACGCCGAGAGCTTCGCGCGCCTGATGTCCGCGAAGGGCATCGGCCGCGACACCACGGTCGTGATCTACGGCGACAAGAACAACTGGTGGGCCGCCTACGCCCTCTGGGTCTTCACCCTGTTCGGCCACCCGGACGTCCGCCTGCTCGACGGTGGACGCGCGGCCTGGCAGGCCGAGGGCCGCGAGATGACCACGGAGGTTCCGACGCCGGCCGTGGCGAGCTACCCGGTCGTCGAGCGGAACGACGCCCGGGTCCGCGCCTTCAAGGACGAGGTCCGCGAGTTCCTCGGCGGTCAGCTCGTCGACGTCCGCTCGCTCCCGGAGTACACCGGTGAGCGCACCCACATGCCCGACTACCCGCAGGAGGCCAGCCTGCGCGGCGGCCACATCCCCGGCGCACGGTCCGTGCCCTGGGCGCGGTCCGCGAACGAGGACGGCACCTTCAAGGACCGGGCCGAGCTCGAGGCGATCTACCTCTCCGAGCAGGGGCTGCAGCCGACCGAGCCGGTGATCGCCTACTGCCGCATCGGTGAACGGTCCAGCCACACGTGGTTCGTGCTCCAGCACCTGCTCGGGTTCGGCGACGTGAAGAACTACGACGGTTCCTGGACGGAGTGGGGCAACGCCGTGCGCGTGCCGATCGCGGTCGGAGAGGAGCCGGGGGAGGTTCCGAACCGATGAGCACAACGACGGACGACGCCCTGCCCGAGGCGTTCGCCGCCATCGTCGACGACTTCAACGCCGTCCCGGAGCCCGAGCGCCTCCAGATGCTCCTCGACTTCAGCCGAGGTCTTCCGCCGCTGCCGGAGCGGTACGCCCAGCACCCGGAACTGCTCGAGCCGGTACCCGAGTGCCAGTCGCCGATCTTCCTGGTCGCCGAGGTCGAGGGCACGGGCAAGGACGCACCCGTGCACCTGTTCTTCTCCGCCCCGGCGGAGTCCCCGACCACCACGGGATTCGCCGGAATCCTTCAGGAGGGACTGGACGGGCTGACCGCGGCCCAGGTCCTCGCGGTGCCGGCCGACGTCTCCGAGCGCCTCGGGCTCTCGCGAGCGGTCAGCCCGCTCCGGCTGCGCGGCATGGCCGGGATGCTGGGGCGCATCAAGCGGCAGGTTCAGGAGAAGTCCGCGGTCTGAGCGGGCCGCCCTTCGCGGCATCGGCCGCGAGGGCTACTCGAAACACCCGAGGGCTACTGTGGCAACGGTAGCCCTCGGTGCTAGCTGTAGCCCTCGCGACCGCGGCCCGCTCACTGCTTCAGCGCCCGCCGTCGCGGGAAGCCGAAGCGGTCCAGGTCCTCGGCCGCGACCACCCGGGTGCCGCCCGTCTGCGCGCGAGCGTCAGCCTGTGCCTGTGCCTGCGACACGAGCGGCGTGACGTCTTGGTACCGCGAGGAGAAGTGCGTCAGCACGAGCAGGCCCGCGCCGGCGTCGCCCGCGATCGCACCCGCCTGCCCGGCGGTCAGGTGCGAGTACTCGGCGGCCAGACCTGCGTCGTCGTCCGCGAAGGTGCACTCCGTGACGAGCATGTCGGCGCCCTCGGCGAGCTCGTCGGCACCCTCGCAGACAGCCGTGTCCATGACGAACGCGAAGCGCTGGCCCGGCCGCGGGACGCTGACGTCCTCCAGCCGCACACCGTCCACCTCGCCCTCGCGCTGCAGCCGGCCCACCGCCGGCCCGCTGAGACCGGCGGCGGCCAGCCGCTCCGGGACGAGCGATCGCCCCGCCGGTTCGCGCAGCCGATAGCCGTAGGTCTCCACCCGGTGCCGCAACGGCACGACGTCCAGTCCTTCGGCCACCTCACCCGCGGCGCCGTGCGGGCACAGCCGGAGGTCGACCGACCTGCCGGCGACGGCGACCAGGGCCCGCACGGTCTCCTCGCCCGAGGCGGGGTAGTGCAGGTGCACCGGTTGCTCGACGCCGTCCACGGCCATCCGCGACAGCACCCCGGGTAGGCCGAAGCAGTGGTCGCCGTGGACATGGGTCAGGCAGATCCGGCTGATCTGGGACGTCGCCACACCGGCGTGGATCATCTGCCGCTGCGTGCCCTCCCCGGGGTCGAGCAGCAGGCCCTCGCCGTCCCACCGAAGGAGGTAGCCGTTGTGGTTCCGGGTTCGGGTCGGCACCTGGGAGGACGTGCCGAGAACCACGAGCTCGCGCATGCCCGAGAGTGTGCCGACTCGCCCTCCGTGATGCGAGGCCCGTGGCGGTGCGGTGCACTGGAAGGGCGACCGGAAAGGAGGAGGCCGATGGCGGCACACGCGGGGGAGAAGGCCCAGAAGACCGGCGACTTCTACTGTGCCAAGTGTGACGAGAAGGTTCACGTCACGCAGGGCGACACGATCCCGGAGTGCCCGAACGGGCACAGCGAGTTCGAGACCAGGCGGGGCGAGCCGAGCTGAGCGCGCGGCACGGGGTTCACAAGCGGCGGCGCACGGCGACCGCCGTGGCTGGGCCCGGTTCATCGCCGTGTCGCCAGAGTCTGGTACACAGGCGAACGTGACTGCTGAGCCATCTGTCCCGGACGGCGCCGACGGCGGCGTCGTCCGGATCCTGCACCTGTCCGACACCCACTTCCTCACCGTCGGGCGGCACAACGGTGTCGTGGACACGATCGCCGCAACCGAACGTGTGCTGGACGCGTGCGAGCAGCTCGCGCCCCCGCACCTGGTCGTGGTCTCCGGCGACGTCTCCGACGACGGGTCACCCGACTCGTACGAGCTCGCCAGATCGGTCGTCGGCTCTTGGGGGAAGGAGGCGGGCGCGCCGGTCGTCTTCTCGATGGGCAACCACGACGCGCGCGGCCCGTTCCGCTCGGTGCTGGGCACCGGCCACCTCGACGTCGACGGCGGTCTCCCGCCGGTTCCGGACCCCGCACCGGGCGTGCCGGTCGATGCCCTCTCCTGGGTCGGCGGCCTGCGCGTCGTCACGCTGGACACCTCCGTCCCGGGCGCCGGCCGGGGCGAGCTCGACGGTGCGCAGCTGAGCTGGCTGGCCGGCGTGCTGGCCGAACCGGCGCCGGACGGCACCGTGCTGGTGCTGCACCATCCGCCGCTGCGGCCGGCGACAAGGCTGCACGAGGCGTTGCGGCTCCGGCGCCCGCAGGAACTGGCAGAGGTGGTCGGCGGCACCGACGTGCGGGTGATGCTGTCCGGGCACTACCACCACGCGATGACCGGAGTCGTGGCAGGCGTTCCCGCCGTCGTCACGCCCGGGGTGGCGAACCGGACGGAGACGCTCGTGCGGTACGGGACGGAGCGCTCCGTCCGAGGCAGCGCCGCGACGCTCGTCGAGCTCGGGCCGGGCAGCGATCTCACGGTGACGCCGCAGGTGGTCAGTCACCCCCAGGACGGCGACCCGGTGGTCCACCTGGACGCGTACGCCGTCGACGCGTTCGTCCGGGCGGAGTCTTCCTCGCCCGCCGACTGAGCCGCGGCGGCGTCTCTGCCCGGGGCGGCAGCTCAGAGGTCGCTGACGTCCACGGCCTCGGCGGCCTCGAGCCACGGGAGCGGGTCGACCGTCTCGCTGCGGGTGCCCGGATGGATCTCGAGGTGCAGGTGCGGGCCGGTGGAGTAACCGTTGTTCCCCACTTCGGCGATCACCTGGCCGGCGTCGACCTTCTGACCGGTCTTGACGTGGATACCGTCCGAGTACATGTGGTTGTACCAGCTTTCGACGGTCTCGCCGTCGATCTCGTGCTCGACGATGATGAGCATGCTGGACCGGCCGTCGATGCCCTCGCCGACATGGGTGACGACGCCGTCGGCGATCGAGTGGATCGGGGTGCCGAGGGGTGCCGAGAAGTCGGTGCCGGTGTGCATGCCGGCGCCGCCCCCGATCGGGTTGCTCCGGGGTCCGTAGTCGGAGGTGTGCCGGAAGGTGCCGGCCGCGAGCGGCATGGCCACCTGCGCGGGGTCGGTGACGGCCGCCGCGGCGCCGTCGGCGCCCTCTGCGGACTCGTCGGGCAGCGCCTCGCGAGCATCGGCGCGCGAGGCCGCCTGCAGCTGGGCGCGGCCGTGTGAGGTGGGATCGGCTGCCAGGGCATCCGGGGTCCGGACCGAGGCGTCTGCGGCGTCGAGAACACCGAGCACGCTCGGCACGATGGCCACCCGAGGGGCGGCACCGGCGGGCTCCGTCGTGATCACGGCGGTGCCACACGTCATCGCGGCGAGCGTCACGATCACCGCGACCTTTGCGGCAAGTCGGCGACGGGTCGCCGGGAGGGGTTCGGCGCGGTGTGAGCGTCGGGGCGTCTTCGTGTCGCGGCGGGCGGTCATGTCACACTTCCAGGGGTCGGCACCACCACACGCTCCCGGAAGCATGGTTGTGCCCACGGAGCAGGAGCGGGGATTGCGTCGCGAGGATAGACAGGTGCCCCGGCCGCAGGCCATGAAGTGGGTCACGACGTGCGTGGTCTCACAACTTGGGCGGGTCCTACCTGGCTCGCCGTCTCGGGCTACGGGCCGGTGGAGTAGCCGTTGCTGCCGGCGGCCGCGACGACCTTCACCCGCCTCCATCGCGGCGCGCACGGTCCGGCGGGGTCACCACTCCGGTGCTCATCAGCCCGGTTCGCCCCGGCGCTTGCGTCGGAGGACGACGAGGAGGTCGACGGCGGCCGTCACGGCCATCACCGCCGGCAGGATGATCCAGACGAGTGGTGCGTCCTCCGTGGCCGCCCACACGGCGAGCAGGATCCCGGCGATGAGTCCGATGTCGGCGAGGATCAGCCGCAGCGTCAGCGCGCTGCGCGCGGGAGGTGCGCCGCCGATACCGGCCGTGGGGTCGTGGTGGTCCGGCAGGCCGTGCCGGTAGCGCTCCCGATCGTGGCCCGACTGCCGGTCGTGCTGACCATCCCGACCGGATCTCTCGTCCTGCTCGCCGGTCATGTCACCGACGCTACCCACACGCGTACGGCCCCGCAGGACGAACGGGAGCGGCGACACGGGCGCTTGCGGATGCGGCACCTGGTGTGCGCTGTGACGGCGCCACGCAGCGTCACCGCCACGAGGCCCGGGCCCCCGAGCCTCGGGGATCTACGCGAGGCAGTCGGTCTGCTCCGGTCCCGACCCGTGCGCGGTAACGGCCGTATCGCCCGAACCGGCGAGCCGGCACGCTGCGGCGTGCGCTTCGTGGTGCCCTACCGCGCCGGCTCATCGGCCCTGCGGAGGAGCAATGCCGGAGACCGACCCAGCGCTGGCTCGCGAGGCTCCTGGACGCGGCGGCCGAGCTTCAAGCCGGTTATGCCGGCCCCCCGAGCTCTCCCGGCAGGTGGCCGGGTGCTGAGCGCGTCGCGAGAGCTCAGATCGTGAGCTCGGTGAACTCGCGCACGGCCGCGGTGAGCGCACGCTCGGTGGGCAGGCGTTCCATCGACGACGCCCCGTAGAAGCCGTGGACATGCTCCGCGTTGTTGAGCACGTACTGCGTGTCGGCCGGGTCGGCGATGGGGCCGCCGTGCACGAGCACGATCACGTCCGGGCGAACGGCTCGCGCGGCGGCCGAGCACTCGTCCGCGAGCCGGACGCAGTCGTCGAGCGTCTTCGACGTCTCCCCGCCGATCATGCCTCCCGTCGTGAGGCCCATGTGGCAGACGATGACGTCGGCTCCCGCCTCGGTCATCGCCACGGCGTCGTCGACGCTGAAGACGTACGGAGTCGTGAGCAGACCGGCCTCGTGCGCACGTGCGATGGTCTCGACCTCGAGGTCGTAGCCCATGCCCGTCGCCTCCAGGTTCGCCCGGAACTCACCGTCGATGAGGCCTACCGTCGGAAAGTTCTGTACCCCGGAGAATCCCTGCTGGCGCAGGCTCTCGACGAATCGGGTGGGATCGAAGAACGGGTCGGTCCCGTTGACCCCCGCCAGCACCGGCGTGCGCTTCGTGATGGGCAGAACCTCGCGCCCCATCTCGACGACGATGTCGTTCGCGTTCCCGTAGGCGAGGAGTCCGGAGAGCGAACCGCGTCCGGCCATCCGGTAGCGCCCCGAGTTGTAGATGATGATGAGGTCCGCGCCGCCGTCCTCCTCACACTTGGCCGAAAGGCCGGTTCCGGCGCCGGCACCGACGATGGGGCGGCGGTCCTCCACCTTGGCCCGGAGGTGGTCGAGGATCTCGGAGCGGGGAACGAATGGCATGTTTGTCCTCTTCTGGCGTCAGGAGTCAGCTGGCTGGTTGGTTGGTGATGGCTGCATGGAGCCGATCGACGATCGCCTCGGCGAACGTGGGATCGTTGATGTCGGTGTCGAGCTCGACGAGGGCGGCGTCCGAGCCCTCGAGACCCGAGCGGACGGCGGTGAAGAGAGCGTCATCCGCGTGCGGGTCGAAGAAGGGCCCGCCTGCGCCCGCTATGGCGGAGATCCCACGCAGCGGCAGCACGACCGTCACCGGTCCGCTCGCCGTGGACGCCTTGCGGGCGAGCTCCGCGCCCAGTCCCGCGCACTCGTCCGGCGTGGTTCTCATCAGGGTGACGCTGGCGTTGTGCTCGTACAGGTTGCGATCGGTGAACTGCGGGGGCACCGAGTCGCGCGGTCCGAAGTTCACCATGTCCAGCGCACCGACGGAGATCACCTGCGGAGTGCCTGTCGTGGCTGCGGCGGTGAGTCTGTCCGGCCCGGCGTCGAAGACGCCGCCCACGAGGTGGTCCGCCAGCTCGGTGGTCGTGACGTCGAGCACGCCCGCGAAGAAGCCCTGGGATATGAGCGACTCCATCGCCCTGCCGCCCGAGCCGGTCATGTGGAAGACGATGACCTCGTACCCGAGAGCCTCGAGCCGCTCCCGTGCCTGGGTGACGCACGCCGTCGTCACGCCGAACATGCTGGCGGCCACCATCGGGCGATCGCCCTGCTCCGGGAGCGGGGGCGCCGACACCATGCCGATGAGCGCCGCCGCCGCGTTCGCCAGCACACGCGTGGAGATGCGGTTGAGGCCCGAGATGTCGACGACGCTGGGAGCGAGGATGAGGTCGGTCTCGGACACGTACGGCTCGGTGTTGCCAGAGGCGGCGGTCGAGACGATGAGCTTGGGAAAGCCGAGCGGCAGCTGACGAAACGCGGCCGCCGCGAGGGAGGTCCCACCCGTTCCCCCCAGTGCGAGGGCGCCCTGGATGCGGCCTTCCTGGTGCAGCTCCCGGACGATGGCGGCAGCACCGCGCTGCATGACTGCGAGGGCGGCGCCACGGTCGCCCCCGGTCACGAGCTTCTCGAGGTCGCCACCGCCCGCGTCCGCGACACGATTCCGGTCGATATCGGGGCGAAAGCCTGGCTCGCCGAGAACTCCGGCATCGACGGTGACCGTCCCGATTCCGGTTTTCTGCAGGATTTCGCGCACAAATGCGTACTCGGTGGATTTGGTGTCGAGCGTTCCGAGCAGCACGACTGTGGGTTGCATCGAGAATACTTCCTGGGCGGGGCTAGACCCGAACCCTGTTGCGATGCGCACACTATGGCCATGACTGTGGAGCGATCGAGTGCCAATTCGTTCAGATTGGCTTCGATCGGCCCCAACCGGCTCGTCCGCCTCCTGGGTGACTGGCGGCGCGGTGAGGGTGCGCTGCACGACGAGCTTGCCAACCAGCTGCGGGACCTGATCCGCACGAGAGCCATGTCCTCCGGCACGCGGCTCCCGTCGGAGCGTGCATTGAGCACGGCGCTCGGCCTGAGCCGCAACAGCGTGACGAAGGCGCTCGACCTGCTGCGGGGCGATGGTCTGCTGTCCAGCAGAAGGGGTGACGGCACCTACGTCACGGCCTCGAGCCAGCCCCGGACGATGCGCGGCGAGCACCGGCTGCGCTCGTTCATGCCCGACGAGGGACCCGATCGGATCGACCTTCGAAGCGCTGCGCTGCCGGGCCTGCCGATGGTGGCGGACCAGCTCAACATGCTGGACGGTTCGCGAACACGCGAGCTCGTGGCCTCGCACGGCTACCTCCCATCCGGTCTGCCCGAGCTGCGAGCGGCGATCGCCGAGTACTACTCGAACCTCGGCCTGCCGACGGAGCCCGGACACATCCTCGTGACGTCGGGCGCGCAGCAGGCCCTTCGCCTGGCCGCGGAATCGTTCGTCACGCCCCGCTCTACGGTGATCGTCGAGGAGCCCTCGTTCCGCGGCGCGATCGAATCGCTGAAGGCGCTGGGCGTGCGGCTCGTCGGGGTGGCGTCGGGTGCCGACGGCGTCGACGTCGAGGAGCTCGCGCTCGCGATCTCGAGGGAGTCACCCTCGCTCGTCGTCCTGCAGTCCACGGTCCACAATCCGACCGGATCGGTCCTCGACGGCTTCCGGCGCAGCCGTGTCGCGGCCCTCGCGGCTCGGCACGGTGTCCCGGTGATCGACGACGCGACGCTCGCCGACACGATCATCGACGGCGAGCGCCGGCCTATCCCCCTCGGGAGCGGCGGTGACCTCATCGTGACCGTCGGTTCGGTGAGCAAGTCGTTCTGGGGCGGACTGCGGCTCGGATGGCTGCGTGCGAACCCGGACCTGGTGTCCGAGCTCGCCGAGGTCAAGGGCGCGATGGACCTCGGGACCTCGCTCGTCGCCCAGATCCTCGCCAGCCAGCTGCTGCCGGAGATCGAGCGTGCGCGCGACGAGCGCCTGATGATGCTGAGCGAGAACCGCCGGATCGCGCTCGACGCGCTGGCCGAGCACCTGCCGGAGTGGACGCCGCAGATACCCCGGGGCGGTGGGTCCCTGTGGATCCAGCTGCCGAGCGCCGGAGCGACGGCGTTCACGCAGCGGGCGGAGCGCGGCGGCGTCCGCCTCATGCCAGGGTCCACCTTCAGCGTCATGGACCGTCTCGACGACCATGTCCGCCTGTCCTACGCGGGCGCCCCCGAGCTGACAGTGCGCGGCATCGAGCTGCTCGCGCAGGTCTGGGCGGGCTAACGACGGTCCGCTCCCTCGGCCTGATTGTCCAGGCGAGGGCCATCAAGCCGGAATTGGCCCTCTCATCGCGCGGCGTGTTCGGCCACCATGAAGCGGGCGCTGCTCGTGGCCTCGCGACACCGTGGTCCCGACGACACCGCGGTCCAGCGACATCGTGGCCGCCCCGGCCGGGTCGACGACCAGGGGTTGGGGTGCGCGAACGTGCAGGCAGCTGTCCGAGCAGCCGACGACGGAGTTGAAACCACAGGGAGATGGAACCCGCATGAGAACCTGTAAAGGATTACCCGCTCTGCTGGCCGGATCGTGTCTTGCACTGTCCGCGTGCTCCAGCGCCGCACCGGGGGGCGGCACGGGGGGTGACGCCTCGGGAAACGGCGGAGAAGACGGCGTGCTGCGCATCAACTTCGAGCAGCAGCCGCATTTCGAGGCCGTTGTCGAGGAGTTCAGACGCCAGAACCCGGACGTCCAGGTGGAGGTGACGAATTCACCGCTGACATTCGAGAACGGCAGCGTGCAGAGCCACCTACGGTCGGGCGAAGGGGCTGACGTCCTTCTGGTGAACTCGGGCCCGGCGCGGGTCGGCATGCTTTCCGAGGCGGGCCTCGTCGCCAACCTGGACGACACGTTCGCCGAGTACGACATCACCGAGCGCTACTCGGAGGACGTCATCGCGCAGACCACCGCCCCGGACGGCAGCGTCTACGAGGTCGTCGAAGGGCGGGACATCTTCCAGCTCTACTACCACGCGGACGTCCTGGAGGCCGCCGGCGTAAAGCCACCGGAGACGTGGGACGAGCTCGTCGCGTCTTGCAAGCCCCTGGCCGAGAGCGGAGTCACGCCGCTCGTGGTGGGCGCCAGGAACCACTTCGCGGGCGGCTGGCTACTCGGGACGCTCGTCCAGTCCGCGGCGGGCCAGGATGTGATGAGGGACGTCCTGTTCGGGGACGGTGCCTTCACCCAGGAACCGATCGTCGAGGGGGCCGAGAAGGTCACCGAGCTCATCGACAACGGGTGCATCAACGGTGAGGACGCACTCGCGCTCGACCACGACCAGGCCGGGGTCGCTTTCGACGAGAAGGCTGGCGCGATGATGGTGGGGACACAGGCCACCATTCCGGGGCGGGAGGAGGACGGCTACGACACCGGCTCCATCGAGGTCACCCCGATGCCCTCCAACCGCCCGGAGTACGAGCACCCCACGTCCGGCCTCGCCCTCAGCTGGGTGGTCAACGCCGAGACCCAGGTGATGCCCGCAGCACAGAAGTGGCTGGAATGGGTCAGCAGCGAGGAGTACTTGTCGCTCGCCGTCGAGCACAACACCCCATGGGCGCCGGCGCGGCTGGTCGAGGACACCGGTGGTTTCCACCCCGCGATCGCCCAGGCGGTCGAGGCCGTCGAGCGCGGCACGGGCTACAACCCGAGCGTGTACCTGCCGGGGACCAGCGCAGAGGCCTGGTACGCCGCCGTGCAGGGCCTGCTCGCCCAGAACAGCGATGCCGCGACCCTGATGGGCGACATCGAGCAGGAGCTCTCCAGCAACCGCGACGCAGAGTGATCCAGCCCCATGGTCACGTCCACGACGCTCCCGCAACGGTCCGACTCACCCGCGTCCGCACGGCCCGGACGCCGTCGCCCACGTGCGAGGCGCCGGAACGCCGTGCCGATCGCCATCATGCTGCTGCCGTGCTTCGCGCTCCTCGCGGTGTTCGTCCTCGTGCCGCTCGGCCGCGGCATCCAGCTGAGTGTCCACTCGTGGGACGGCGTGTCACCGACGATGGACCCGGTCGGGCTCGGGAACTTCGCCTACGTCTGGACCGACCTGCGCTTCCTCCAGTCTCTGGGTCGCACCCTCGTGTGGTGGGTGATGCACCTGTTCCTAGCGGTGGGCGGAGCCCTCTTCCTGGCGGCGCTGATCAACGAGATTCGCTGGCCGCGGGCCCGAACGACCTTCCGAAGTCTGGCCTTTCTGCCCAACGTCCTGGCACTGTCGGTGGTGGGTGTGATCTGGGGCCAGATCTTCCACCCGAGCATCGGGCTGCTCAACGAAGTCCTGGGCGTCGTCGGGCTCGAGGCGCTCGGCCGGGCCTGGTTGGGCGATCAGGCACTCGCGCTCGGCGCGGTCGGCGTGGCCAGCGCATGGCAGGCATTCGGTTTCTATCTGGTCATCCTGCTGGCCGGGATGCAGACGATCGACGCGACGCTGTATCAGTCGGCCATGCTGGACGGGGCGGGGAGCTGGCAGCGGTTCAGGCACATCACCCTCCCGTCGCTCTACAACACGATGAGCCTGGTTCTCGTGTTGGCGTTCGTCAATGCGCTGAAGGGTTTCGGCACCGTGTGGGCGATGACCGGAGGGGGCCCTTCGAATGCGACGGAGCTGGCAGCGGTCTACGTCTGGCGTCAGGCATTCCAGTCGAATGACGTCGGAACGGCTTCTGCCGCCGGGCTCTCTATCGCCGTCATCGCGATCGTGGTGACGTTCGGGACAACCTGGTGGCGGGACCGCGCCGCGGAAAGGAGATGAGCACATGACTGCCGCAGTTCGGCGCAGCGCAATCATCAGCGCCCTCGTCGCGGTACTCGTAGGGCTGATCCTCGTACCGTTTCTATGGGTCTTGACGAACGCGTTCAAGAACGATTCCGAGATTTTCGGTGAAACACTTTCGTTGCCGGCGTCGTGGACCCTGCAAAATTTCGAGACCGCTTGGACGCAGGGCAAGTTTGCCGCCTACTTCGCCAACAGCGTGGTCGTCGCCATCTCCGCGACCGTGATCACCGTCGTGGTAGCCACGCCCGCGGGCTATGTGTTCGGACGCCTGGCGGGCCGGGGGACGGGCTGGCTCTTCTACGTGCTCCTCGTGACGATCACACTCCCCGTCGAGGCGATCGTCGTCCCCGTGTTCTACCAGATGCGCGCCATCGGCCTGATCGACAGCCTCACCGGCCTGACGCTGGTGATCGTCGCCACCGGGCTGCCCCTGGGCGTCTTCATCATGAGGAACTTCTTCCGGGATCTGCCTGACTCGCTGTCCGAGGCGGCGGCGATCGACGGCGCGTCGACGTGGCGAACGTTCTTCCTCGTGATGGCGCCGCTGGCGAAGCCCGCGATGCTGGCGGTCACGGTGTTCGCATTTTTGGGCGCCTGGAACGAGTATCTGCTGGCTCTGCTCCTGCTGTTCAGCAACGACACGATGACCATCCCGTTGGGGCTGACCCAGTTCCAAGGCCAGTACAGCTCCGACTACGGTGCACTCTTCGGCGGAATTACCTTGGCAATGATACCTTCGATCGTTGTCTATCTGGCGCTGCAGAGAGCATTTACCGAAGGCCTTCTAGCCGGATCGTCGAAATGAGTAGAGCGTGACCGACATAACGTACAGCTTCGAGTATGGAACCACTCTCCGGGCAGGGTTCATCGGTGCGGGTGGTCACTCGTTCCGCAATGTCTATCCGGCGCTGCAGTATGCCCCGATCGACCTCTGCGCGGTGTGTGACACGGATCTCGGCCGTGCCGAGAAGTATGCGAAGCAGTTCGGCGCGGGCCGCGCCTATTCCGATCACCACGAGATGCTCGCCGCAGAGCGCCCCGAAGTCGTATTCATCGTGACCGGGTACCACGAGGACGGTGAGGTCCAGGCGACGGAGCTCGCGGCCGACTGCCTGCGCGCAGGTGCGAACGTATGGATGGAGAAACCGACGGCATCGACGAGCGCGGCGGTGCGGGCGCTCGCCCGCACGAGCGAGGAGGCGGGTCGACTTGTCATGACCGGCCTCAAAAAGATGTTCACGCCGGCGATGCAGAAGGTCAGGGCGATCATCGACTCGGATGAGTTCGGCCCCCTGGCGTCGATATCCGTGCGATACCCGCAGTCGTTGCCGCCGGAGGGTGAGCGGTTCGACGGCCGTGCCATGCGGGGGTTCCTCGACCACATCTACCACCCGGCGGCCGTGCTGACCTATCTGGCCGGTGCGGTCTCACGGATGAGCTATGAATGGGAGCCCGCGAACGAGGGAAGTGTCGCGGCCCTGAAGTTCGAGTCCGGCGCGGTCGGGTCCCTCCACCTGGCCGCGGGCTCGGCATCGACCAGTCCGCTCGAGCGGGTCGAGGTGGTCGGGCGCGGCGGGAACGTGGTGGTGGAGAACGGTGTGCGCGTGACCTACTACCGCTCGGGAGCCAAGCAGACCTACGGACGATCGGCCTCCTACGTCGTACCGGACGAGGTGGCTCCCCTGACGTGGGAGCCGGAGTACTCCCTCGGCCAGCTGTACAACAAGAATCTCTTTTACCTCGGTTACGCGCCCGAGATCCTTCACTTCTGCGAAGCGGTGCGTGGTTCGGCCGACCTGACCCTGGGGACGTTGGACCAGGTGGCCCAGATCATGGCCCTGTATGAGACATACCAGCGACTGCCGGCCGGTGAGGTCGGATCTGTCAGAGAACACCGTTGAGGAGCAGCATGAGCGACGTGACCGACACCCACCCGACCCTGAGCCGACCGGAGAGCTTTGTCGTCCAGGAGCAGCCATGGGGCCGACTCGTCTGGATGGTCTCCGGCGAGATCGGCAACTCCGAGGTGCTGACCGTGGGCCGGTGCTACATCGAGCCCGGCCAGGCAAACCCGCGGCACTATCACCCGAACTGTGACGAGGTGCTGTACGTGCTTCGCGGCACCATCGAGCACACGGTCGGTGACGACGTGTTCGCGATGCGGGCCGGCGACGTCGTCAGCATCCCGCAGGGGAGCCTTCACAACGCGCGCAACGTCGGTGACGACGTGGCCGAGTTCGTCATCACCTTCGACACGGCGGACCGGCAGGCGGTCGGGGAGTAGCCGCCGTCGTCCCGGGACCGCCGGCGCACGGCGGTCCCGGGACGCGAATCATGCGGACAGGCAGTCCCCGACCGCGTCCTCGAGCAGCGGGCCGAGGATCGAGAAGTCGAGGTAGGAGATCGGTGGTGCAGCCCGACCCCCACGCTCGGGCCCGCCGCCGATCGTGGCACGGGAATGGACAAGCGGCTCCGCGTCCAGCCCCGTCATGGCGACGTAGTCGTCGACGACGCCGTCGACGACGTACGCGCACTCCGGCAGACCCATCTCCACGGCGACGACGTACTCGCCGAGGTCGCTCATGGGTAGCCACGCGGTACCGCCCTGGCTGAGCCGGGCATGTGCCGCGTCGCTCCAGTCCTCCTTGTAGCACTCGTGGGCGGAGGCGGTCGTTGCGAGAGCGAGGGAGAACGCGGCCGCGCCGGCGACCGCTCCGATACAGCGTCCGAAGACGCGGGTGGTTCGGGACATCTCTGTCCTTTCGGCAGGTGGCCGAGGGCTCGGCCGGTCACGGTCCCGCGGTCGCGGAACCGATCTCACGCTGCGGGGTTGGCCGAAGGCGTCCGTCGCGGCAGCACGCGGCGGACTCGGCGAAGTGGTCGGACGCTTGCCCGCCCGACGCGGTGCGCAAGGGCCGACAACGGCGTCGGCCCGGCGACCGCACCCCCACGGTCGCTAGGAGAAGTAAAGCGCGCGCAGGCCGCTGTGGCGACGACTTTGACGCTCGATTTCGACGTCTCGTCCGGTGGGCGGCCGTGGCGGCCTCCGGCGCGGTACTCGGCAGGTCAGCCGGCGGCCGCGCCCCGGCCCGCCTGGCGCCCGGAGAACAGACACCCGCCGAGGAAGGTGCCCTCCAGCGAGGCGTACCCGTGCATCCCTCCGCCACCGAAGCCCGCAACCTCCCCGGCGGCGAAGAGTCCCGGCAACGGCTCGCCGTCGGGCCGGAGGACCCGGCCGTCCAGGTCGGTCTCCAGGCCGCCGAGGGTCTTGCGGGTGAGGACGTGGAGCTTGACGGCGATGAGCGGGCCGGCGTCCGGGTCGAGCAGCCGGTGCGGCGGCGCGACGCGGATGAGCTTGTCGCCGAGGTAGGAGCGCGCCCCGCGCAGGGCCGTGATCTGCGGGTCCTTGGAGAATGCGTTGGCCGTCTCGCGGTCCCGCGCCACGACCTCGTGCTCGACCTGAAGCGGGTCGAGGAGCGGCGCGGGGGTCAACGCGTTCATGCCGGTGACGAGCTCGACGAGCGAGTCCGCCACGACGAAGTCCTCGCCGCGCCGCAGGAACGCCTCCACCGGGCCGGGTGCGCCGGCCTTGAGCCGAGCGCCGAGCAGGCGCAGGTCCCGGCCGGTCAGGTCCGGGTTCTGTTCGGAGCCCGAGAGCGCGAACTCCTTCTCCACGATCCGCTGGGTCAGGACGAACCAGCTGTGGTCGTGCCCGGTGGTGCGCAGGTGACCGAGCGTGCCGAGGGTGTCGAAACCGGGGTAGTTCGGCGCGGGGAGTCGGCGGCCGGTGGCGTCCAGCCACAACGACGACGGGCCGGGCAGGATCCGGATGCCGTGACCCGGCCAGACGGGGGAGTGATTCGCGATGCCCTCGGTGTAGTGCCACATGCGGTCGCGGTTGACCAGGCTCGCGCCCGCCCGCTCCGCGACGCCGAGCATGCGGCCGTCCACGTACGCCGGCACCCCGGTGAGCATCTGCTCCGGCGGTGTGCCGAGCCGGTCCGGCCAGAACTGTCGTACCAGGTCGTGGTTGGCGCCGATGCCGCCAGAGGTGACGACGACGGCGCCCGCATGCAGCTCGAACTCGTCGACACGGCCGCGTGACGACGCGACCCCGCGTGCGGCGTCGGACGGTTCGAGGATCGTCCCGGCGACGCCGTCGACCGCACCGTCGGTGATGGTGAGCCGGTCGACACGGTGCCGCATCGCGAGCGTGACCTGCCCCGAGCCGACGGCGGCACGGACCCGCCGCACGAACGGCTCGAGGAGTCCCGGACCGGTGCCCCACACGATGTGGAACCGCGGCACGGAGTTCCCGGGGCCGGTGGCCCCCTGGCCGCCGCGCTCGGCCCAGCCGACGACGGGGAAGAACCGCACCCCGAGACCGTGCAGCCACGCACGCTTCTCCTCCGTGGCGAAGTCGACGTAGGCGCGCGCCCACCGGCGCGGCCAGTGGTCCTCGCGCTCGCGGTCGAAGCCGGCGGTGCCGTCCCAGTCCTGCCAGGCCAGGTCGAAGGAGTCGCGCACCTGCAGGCGTCGCTGCTCGGGCGAGTCGACCAGGAAGAGACCACCGAAGGACCACCAGGCCTGCCCGCCCAGGTTCGCCAGGTTCTCCTGGTCGAGAAGGAGCACCCGCCTGCCGGCGTCGACCAGCTCGGTGGTGGCGACCAGGCCGGCCAGGCCCGCTCCGACGACGATGACGTCGGCGTCATCCGTGGCCATGCGCGCTCCCTCGGGACGTGGCGGAGGAGGCGAACGTACCAGCGGGGGCTGGCGCACGGCGTGGCGGTCGCTGCTCACGCCGATGCGTCCTGCGATAAATGTGCTGTTCTTGTCCTTCCCAGCCACACATAGGGCAAACTTTCGTGACCGGCGACGCTCGACGGCCGAGCCCGGGCGCGGGCGGGCTCAGCCGCCAGTCACGAATGCCTGGATCGCCACTACCGCGGCTCCGCGCGCCCACTCGTCGAAACCGGCGCTGCGCGTCTCGATCGTCACGGGCTCGGCCATCGGGTGCCGAACCTCGCGGATGCCGGCCCGGACGGCGTCGTGCGCGGCGTCGGCCAGGCCCACCTCTTCGCCGCTGAGCACGACGGTCGACGACAGCGAGAAGGAGGCCGCGGTGCCGACCAGGCGACCGAGCGCCCGGCCCGCATCGCCCACGACCCTCCGCGCGACGGCGTCGCCCTCCCGCGCCAGCCGCAGGATCTCGTCCGTACGCAGCCAGCGACCGGTCGCCGTCGCGACGGCGGCACTGAGGGCGTGCGCGGTGAGGACCGCCGCGGCGCAGCCGCTGTGCCCGGCGCCGCATCTCGGGCCACCCGGCGCGACGAGGGCGTGCCCGACCGGGCCGAGGCCGGCGTCACCGGACGTCACGAGCCGGCCGTGGGACACCAGCCCGTAGCCGATGCCGGCCCCGATGGTCAGCACGGTGAAGGTCTCCCGATCGCGCCCGGCACCGAACCAGCGCTCGGCCTCCGTCAGGGCGGTCACGTCGTTCTCGACCACGACCGGCAGCCCCGTCCGCTCCGCCAGGACGTCGGCGAGCTGCACGTCTTCCCACTCCAGGAACGTCGCGTGCTCGACGACGGCTCCGTCGCTGACGAGCCCGCCGACGCTGACGCCGATGCCCGCGAGGTTTCCGACCTCCTCGTCGGCCTCAGCGGCGAGCCGCTGCACCAGCTCCACCACGGAAGGCACGCCGTGGTCCGGGAGCGGCGCTGACGCCTGCCCGACCACTCGCGCCCGCATGGTGGTGACCACGGCGTGCGCCCGGTCGCCGGTGAGCTTGACCCCGAGGAAGTGGTGAGCGTCCTCGACGACGTCCAACGGTTGTTTCGGTCGCCCCATCCCGGCGGGCCGGGGCGAGCTCATGCCCTCCACGAGCAGACCCGAGGACACGAGCGGTTTGGTCAGCCGCGAGAGGCTGGCGTGCGAGAGGTGGACCCGGCGCGCGAGCTCGGAGCGCGACAGCGGGCCATGCAGCAGCACCTCGAGGGCCACCGCTTGGCTCGAGCCCTCGAGGGGCATCCACGGCGAGGCGTGATCGTTCACGACGGCGCCTCCATTTCTTCCGGCAAAAACCAATGCTCACGCATCATGTCCCCCGATACGGGGCTCGCAGCCGTTCGGAGCGGGTGTTGACGCCGACATGATGTTGCCGCAACACTAACTGGGCGCCGACCAAGGAGTGCTTCCCCGTGACAGAGCCGTCCCGCCAGACCAGCTGGAACGATCATCTCAACCTGCGAGCGGCGGGCACCTCGTTGGTCCTCGACTGCGCCGGTGACGGCCTGCCCCGGGTCCTCCACTGGGGCACCGACCTCGGCCGACTGACCGACGAGGACGTGGCCCAGCTCCGGCTCGCTCAGCAGCAGAGCCCGCGCCCCTCCCAGACCGACACGCCCGTCCCGCTGGCCCTGCTCGCCGAGCAGTCCTCGGGATGGATGGGCACCCCCGGCCTGACCGGGCACCGCGCCGGCACGGACTTCTCCACCGCGTTCACCGTCACGGCGATCGAGGAGGTCGACACCGGACCGAACGTGGCCACGGCCGTCACCGTCACGGCTACGGACACCGACGCGGGGATCGACCTGGCCCTCGGCATCGAGCTGCTCATCTCCGGCCTGGTCCGCATGCGCGCGGCGGTCACCAACACCGGCGTCGGCGTCTTCGACCTGCACAGCCTCGACCTCAATCTTCCCGTCCCCAGCGAGGCCGAGGAACTGCTCGACCTCACCGGCCGGTGGGGCCGCGAGCGCGCGCAGCAGCGGCACACCTTCACCCAGGGCACCCACCTGCGCGAGTCCCGGCGCTCCCGCGGGCTCGACGCCGCACTCATCATGGCCGCCGGACGGCGGGGTTTCTCCTGGCGCAGCGGCGAGCTCCGCGCCGTTCATGTCGCCTGGTCTGGCAACACCCGCACCTACGCGGAGCGGCTCAACCACGGCGCCTCCACCCTGGCCGGCGGGGAGCTGCTGCTCGCCGGCGAGATCCGGCTCGACACCGACGAGACCTACACCGGCCCATGGCTCTACTACAGCCACGGCGAGGGTCTGGACGAGTCGGCGAGCCGCTTCCACCGCTACCTGCGCTCGCGACCGGAGCACCCGACGTCCACCCGTCCCGTCCAGATCAACGTCTGGGAAGCGGTCTACTTCGACCACACCCTCGACAAGCTCAAGGAGCTGGCGGACGTCGCCGCCTCCCTCGGTGTCGAGCGCTACGTCCTCGACGACGGCTGGTTCGGCTCCCGCCGCGACGACACCTCCGGCCTGGGCGACTGGGTCGTCTCCCGGGACGTCTGGCCGGACGGGCTCGGCCCGATCATCGACCACGTCCACGGCCATGGCATGGAGTTCGGGCTCTGGTTCGAGCCGGAGATGGTCAACCCCGACTCCGACGTCGCCCGCGCCCACCCGGAGTGGATCCTCGCCGCGCGCCCGGACCGGTGGCCCCCCGAGGCCCGGCACCAGCAGGTCCTCAACCTCACCATCCCCGAGGCTTACGCCCACGTCCGCGACCAGATGCTCGCGATCCTGCGCGAGTACCGCATCGAGTACATCAAGTGGGACTTCAACCGCGACCTCATCGAGGCCGGCACCCAATCCACCGGCCGGGCAGCAGTCCACCAGCAGACCCTGGCGGCCTACCGGCTCATGGACGAGCTGCTCGCCGCGCAGCCCGGGCTGGAGATCGAGTCCTGCAGCAGCGGTGGCGGCCGTATCGACCTCGGCGTCATGGCGCGCTGCGTGCGCATCTGGGCCTCGGACTGCAACGACCCGCTCGAGCGCCAGCTCATCGAGGCCGGCACGTCGATGCTGCTGCCACCCGAGATGGTCGGCTCGCACGTCGCCTCCCCGGTCTCGCACACCACCGGGCGGGCGCACACGCTGGACTTCCGCGCCGGCACCTCCTTCTTCTCCCACATGGGCATCGAGTGGGACATCACGAGCGCCGAGCCCGAGGAGCTCGACCGGCTCCGCCAGTGGATCGACACCCACAAGAAGCACCGCCAGCTGCTGCACAGCGGAGACGTCGTGCACGGCGACCATCCCGACGACGCCTACTGGCTGCACGGCGTCGTCGCAGCCGACGCCGGCGAGGCCATCTTCGCCGTCGCCGCCGTCCGCTCCTCACCGCTGAACGCGCCCGGCGCGGTCCGGGTGCCCGGGCTGGACCCCACGCGCCGGTACCGCGTCACCCCGCTCGTGCCCGGCGCCACCGGTCGGCGCCGGCGAGACGGCAAGACCGCGTGGTGGGAGCACGGACTGACCCTTCCCGGTCGCGTCCTCGACCGCGTCGGCGTCCAGATGCCCAACCTCAACCCGGAGCAACAGGTCCTCCTGCACCTCAGTAGCGTCTAGAACCCGAGGGAGACGGTCGATGGCAACGATGCCGGCGACAACGACCACCGCACCACCGAACGAGCCGCCACGACGACGGAAGAGACGGCGGGACGACACCCGGCTCGCCCTGGTCTTCATCGCCATGGCCTCGATCGGGCTCGTGACGTTCTACGTGGTGCCGCTGGTCCGCGGCATCGTGCTCAGCTTCCAGCAGTGGGACCTGCTCTCCGAACCGCGGTTCGTCGGGCTCGACAACTACACCCGCATGCTCGCGGACCCGGTGTTCTGGAACGCGGTCAAGGTGACGCTGCAGTACGTCGTCATCAACATCGGCGTCCAGACCGTCGTCGCGCTCGGCATCGCGGTCCTGATGCAGCGCCTGGCGACCTCGACGTTCTGGCGCTCGATCGTCCTCGCGCCGTACCTGGTCTCCAACGTCGTCGCCGCGATCCTCTTCCTCTGGATCCTCGACTTCCAGCTGGGCATCGGCACCACGATCCTCGAGTGGTTCGGTCTCGGGCGCATCCCGTTCCTCACCTCCGAGGCCTGGGCCATCCCCACGATCGCCATGATCAACGTGTGGCGGCACATGGGCTACACGGCTCTGCTGCTCTTCGCCGGCCTGCAGACCATCCCCCCGATCCTCTACGAGGCCGCCCGGGTCGACGGCGCCTCCGAGTGGCAGATGTTCCGCTCCATCACGCTGCCGGTGCTGCGGCCGATCCTCGGCATGGTCCTCATCGTCTCCATCATCGGCTCGTTCCAGGTCTTCGACACCGTGTCGGTGACGACGAACGGCGGACCGGTGGACGCCAGCCGCGTGCTCCAGCTCTACATCTACGAGAACGCCTTCGCGCAGTTCGACTTCGGCTACGCCTCGGCGCTGAGCGTGGCCCTGCTCCTCATCCTCCTCGTGGTCACGGTGATCCAGTACCGCGTCACCCGAGCCGGCCAGACCGACCTGAAGTGAGGCCGTGATGTCGATCCAGCAAGCAACCCTGCCCGAGACCGACGAGTCCCTGGCCCGAGGTGCCAGGCCGGACGACGGCGGACGGCGGGGACCGCGCCCCGGCGCCGGCCGCGTGGTCGCCTGGGCGGCGCTCGTCGTCGTCGTGATCGTCACGCTGTTCCCGTTCCTGTGGATGTTCCGCACGGCGTTCTCCTCCAACGGCGCCCTCTACACCGATCCGACCTCGCCGCTTCCCGTGGGTTTCAGCTGGGGCGGCTTCGAGCGGGTCTTCGGCCTGCAGTCCACGGAGGAGGCGATCGCGCAGGGCGGCTCGGGCGCCCAGCTCGACTTCTGGCTCTACCTGCGCAACTCGGTCATCGTCTCCACCGGCATCACGATCTGCCAGGTGACGTTCTCGGCGATGGCGGCCTACGCGTTCTCGCGCCTGCACTGGCGGGGGCGCGACGCGGTGTTCGCGATCTTCCTGCTCTCCCTGATGGTGCCGGTGATCTTCACCCTGCTGCCGAACTTCCTGCTGGTGAGGGACCTGGGGCTCATCGACAACCTGCTCGGGATCATGCTGCCGAGCATGTTCATGACCCCGTTCGCGATCTTCTTCATGCGGCAGTTCTTCATGGGCGTGCCGGCGGACCTGGAGGAGGCCGCCTACCTGGACGGGGCCAGCAAGGCCCGCGTGTTCTTCACCATCATCGTGCCGCTCAACATCGGCCCCATCGCGACGATCTCGATCCTGACCTACATCAACGCGTGGAACGACTACCTGTGGCCGCTGATGGTCTCCTACACCGACGACTCCCGCGTCCTCAACGTGGCGCTGGGGACCTTCACGGCGCAGACGCCACAGACCGGTCCCGACTGGGCGGGCCTGATGGCGGCGACCATCGTGGCCGCGCTGCCGATGCTGATCCTCTTCAGCGTCTTCGCCCGCCGGATCGTCAACTCCATCGCTTTCACCGGGATCAAGTGAGGTCACCATGCGCACGACGATCAACAAGTCACGTGCCCTGCCCGCTGTGGCCGCGCTCGGCGTCGCGCTGGCCGGCTGCAGCGCCGTCCAGGGATCCGAGTCCGACGTCGTGGACTACTGGCTGTGGGACGCCAACCAGCTGCCCGCCTACCAGGAGTGCGCCGAGGCGTTCCAGGCCGAGTCGGGCACCGAGGTCCGCATCAGCCAGTACGGGTGGGACGACTACTGGAACAAGCTCACCGCCGCCCTCGTGGCCGGTGCCGGCCCGGACGTCTTCACCGACCACGTCGCCCGCTACCCCGAGTACGTCACCCGCGGCGCCCTCCTCGACCTCGAGACCCAGCCCGCCACCCGAGACATCGACGCGTCGGAGTTCCACGAGGGCCTGGCCGACATGTGGGTCGGGCCCGACGGCGGCACGTACGGCGTGCCGAAGGACTTCGACACCATCGCGCTGTTCTACGACAAGAACCTCGTCGAGGAGGCGGGGCTCACCGAGGAGGACATGCAGAACCTCACCTGGAACCCCGAGGACGGCGGCACCTACGAGGACGTCATCGCCCACCTGACCGTGGACGAGAACGGGGTCCGCGGCGACGAGGAGGGCTTCGACCCGGACAATGTCGCCACCTACGGTCTCGGCTCCAACGGCTCGGGGAGCTATCAGGGGCAGACCGAGTGGTCCCACTACGCCTACAGCACCGGTTGGCACCACACCGACGAGGAACTGTGGGCGACCGAGTATCAGTTCGACGAGCCGGAGATCCAGGACACGCTCGGGTGGTACTTTGGGCTCGTGGACAAGGGCTACATGCCGCCGTACGAGATGGTCGGCGAGGCCCCGGACACCGCGCAGCAGCTCGGCACCGGACAGGCCGCCATCATCCCGAACGGGTCGTGGATGATCAGGACGTTTGCCTCGCTGGAGGGCATCGACCTGGGCATCGCCACGCTGCCGGCCGGTCCGGTCGGTCATCCCGTGTCGATGTACAACGGGCTCGGCGACTCCATCAATGCACAGACCGACAACTCGGCGGCAGCGGCCCAGTGGGTCGCCTTCCTGGGGTCCGACGCGTGCCAGACGATCGTCGGCGAGCACGCCATCGTCTTCCCAGCCCGGCCGGCGGGCACTGACGCCGCGATCGAGGCCTTCGCCGAGCAGGGCATCGACGTCACGCCGTTCACCGACCTGGTTGACAAGGGTTGGACGTCGCTCTACCCGCTGGCCAGTCACGGCTCCCGCGTGGAGTCGATCATGGGCCCGGTGATGGACGGCATCTACCTGGGCCAGCGCGACGTCTCGACGCTGACCGAGGTCAACGAGCGCGTCAACGCGCTGTTCGAGAACGACTGACGCCTCCCGCCGAGTGCTGACAGCTGCGCCAAAGGTGGACGTTTGAACATCCGCTTTTGACCCAGGTGTCAGCGCTCGGCGGGGACGGCGGCCGCCCGGAAGTCACCGCGGCGGCTCCGAGGCGAGTCAGACCAGATTCAGCTCCTCCGCGAGCTCGCGCAGCACCGGGACCGGGTCGGTGCCGCGGGGGAGGACCTGCGCGCAGACGTGATCCGCCCCGGCGTCGAGGTGCGCGTTCAGCCCGGCGGCGACGGCGGCGGTGTCCCCGTGCGCCACCAGGGCGTCGATGAGTCGGTCGCTGCCCTGGCCGGCCATGTCCTCCTCGGTGAAGCCCAGGCGCAAGAGGTTCGAGCGGTAGTTCTTCAGCCCGAGATAGGGGCGGGCGACGGTAGGACGTGCGGTGTCGCGCGCCGTCGCCGGGTCGGTCTCGAGCACCACCTTGTGCTCCGTGGCCAGCAGCGCGTCGCCCAGCGCCCGGCGGGCCTCGCGGGTGTACTCGGCGCTGACGAGGTAGGGCAGGCTGCCCGCCGTGCGCTCCGCGGCGAGCGCGAGCGCCCGCGGCCCGAGCGCGGCGAGGATGCGGCCGTCCTTGGGGACGTCGGCGGCGTCGAGCCGGTCGAGGTAGTCCACCATCGTGGCGTACGGGCTGCGGTACTCGGCCGTCGCCTCGGGATGACCGATGCCGACACCGAGGAGGAACCGTCCGGGGTGGTGGCCCTCGATGCGGTGGAACGACGCCGCGGCCTCCTCGGCCGGCGTCTTCCACATGTTCACGATGCCGGTCGCGACCGCGATCCGCTCCGTCGCGTCCAGCATCTCGTCGACGACGGACAGGTCGCCCGAGGGTGAGCCGCCCACCCAGATCGTGCCGTAGCCCAGCTGCTCCACCACGCGCGCGAGGTCGGGACCTAGCTCGCCCACCGGTGCCCAGATGCCATATCGACCGAGTTGAGTTGTCATGGCAGCGGCAACCTGGCCGTACCCGGCCTCATTCCCGACGGCGGCCGTCGGTTGCGTCCCTCGGACGTTCACCGGTCTCGGGTTGTGCCTCGCTCGCGGCCTGGCCGAAGATGATGATCACGCACCGGACGAGGGAGCTTCATGAGCCAGACGACCAGCACGAACCCGCAGATCCGTCTCAACGACGGCGTCACCATCCCGCAGCTGGGCTTCGGCGTCTTCCAGGTTCCGCCGGAGGACACCGAGCAGGTGGTGACCCACGCGCTGGAGGTCGGGTTCCGCAGCATCGACACCGCGGCCGGCTACAAGAACGAGGAAGGGGTCGGAGCGGCCGTCGCCGCTTCCGGACTCGCCCGGGACGAGATCTTCGTGACGACGAAGCTCGCCAACCCCGACCAGGGCCACGACTCCGCGCTCGCCGCCTTCGACGCGTCGATGGGCAAGCTCGATCTCGACGTGCTCGACCTCTACCTCATCCACTGGCCGTCACCGGCGCGCGGCGAGTTCGTCAACACCTGGAAGGCGTTCATCGAGCTGCAGCAGGCAGGACGCATCCGCTCCATCGGCGTCTCCAACTTCCTGCCCCACCACTTCACCGAGCTCTTCGAGGCCACGGAGGTGGTGCCGTCGGTCAACCAGATCGAGCTGCACCCGTACCTCCAGCAGAAGGAGCTGCGGACCTTCCACGCCCAGCACGGCATCCTCACCGAGGCGTGGAGCCCGATCGCGCAGGGCGACTGCCTCGACGACCCGATCATCACCGGCATCGCCGAGCGGCTCGGCGCCACCGCGGCGCAGGTGGTGCTGCGCTGGCATCTCCAGCTCGGCAACATCGTCATCCCCAAGTCCGTGACGCCGTCGCGCATGCGGGAGAACCTCGGCGCTCTCGAGATCACGCTCGGCGAGGAAGACATTGCCGCCATCGAAGGGCTGGACCGGGGCGAGGACGGCCGCCGCGGCTTCCACCCGGACCGCTTCAACGCCTTTCCCGAGGACTTCGAGAAGCGCTGAGCCGCACCCAGCGCCGAGTGCAGACGATTGCGCCGAGAGCAGCAGCCTGAACACCTGCTCTCGGCGCAGGCGTCTGCTCTCGGCGTGACGGCTTTGCGGCGGTACGGTCGGGCCATGAGTGACACCGGTTACGGAGACTTCGAGTTCGAGCGGAAGTTCTTCGTCCGCTCGCTGCCCGACGTCGTGCTCACCGAACCCGACCCGGTCCTCATCGTCCAGAGTTACTTCCTCGCTGCCGAGGGTTACGCGCTGCGGATCAGGCTCCAGGCCCCGGCACCGCGCGAACCCGTTCCGGCCGGCGCCGGGGTCGACGAGGTCCTGGACCGGATGGGCGACATCTCGTTCTGCGCGCTCACCGCTAAGGGCCCGGAGATCAGCGGCACACGCTACGAGGCCGAGCGTGAGCTGGACGTCTCGGTCGGTCTGTCGATGGTGCGCCTCGGCGGCGACAAGGTGGTCAAGTATCGCCACTCGCTCTGGCTCGGCACCGACGGGTGGGTGCTCGACGCGTTCCTCGGCGAGAACGGACCGCTGATCGTCGCGGAGTGCGAGCGCGGCGGCCCCGTGACGGACCTGACCATCCCCGAGTTCTGCGTCACCGAGGTCACGGACGACCCGCGCTTCTCGAACGACTCCCTGGCGGTCCGGCCCTACTCGACCTGGTGGCAGGACTTCGAGCGCGAGCTTGCGGTGAAAGGCCCGCGATTCCTCGAGTCGTTCGGCCACAACGAGCTCGGCGCGTCCTGACACGCCTGGGCGGGTCGCAGTTCCGAAATGTTCAAGCCGGCGACCGGGGTGGGCCGGCAGTCTGGAACCACCGGCGCCACGGGGCGTGAGGCTACGACCCGGGACGACGACCGCACCACGGAGGGACGCATGGCAACGCTGGACGATCTTCTGGACCTTGATCGCGAGCTCGCGACCGGCAACGGCGAGACCTACCGGCGACTCTGCCTGCCGCAGGCCGTCTTCGTCCTCCCCGGCATGATGCTCGACCTCGAGCAGTGCGCCGAGGCGATGGACAGCTCGCCCGGCTGGGACGAGGTCGACATCAGCGACGGCCGGCTCCTGCCCGCCGGTCAGGGCGGATACGCCGTCGTCTACACGTTCGTCGGGCGCCGGGGCCAGGACGTCTACCGAGCAACGATGACGACCCTCTACCTCGAGCACGACGGCGAGCCGCGCGCGGTCCTGCACCAGCAGACGCCCCTGGGCTGATTTCTCCATAGCTCGGCTGCTCGCCGGTCCGGCCGGGCAGGTGGGGCTGGCCGGGCAGGTGGGGCTGGTCGGGCTGGTCTGTCCGGTCTGTCCGGTCGGGCTGGTCGGTGGCCCCGTGGAGGTGGCCGGACGGCTCAGGTGGTGCGCTGCACGCGGACGTTGCCGCTGACCGTACGGGCGCGCAGGACGAGCGTGGGCTCGTCGGGTCCCGGTTCGCCACCGGGCTCGAGGCTCGAGGTGACGCGGCCGGAGACGCTGGAGCAGTCCAGCATCACCGCGGTTCCCTCCACCACACGCACGGACACGTCCCCGGACGCGGTCTTGGCATCGAGATGTCCGTGCACGGCGCGGCGCACGTCGACGTTGCCGGAGGCGGTGCGTACGTTCGCACTCCCGCGCAGCTCTCGGACCAGCAGGTCGCCGGAGGCGGTGGTGGCCTCGAGCTCGGTCAGGTCCCCGAGGGAGACGTCGCCCGAGCCCGAGCGGCTTCGCAGCAGGCCGGAGGCCGACCGTACGCTGACATCGCCGCTCCCGGTCTGCACCCGGCCGGTGCCGAGTGACGTCACGGTGACATCACCAGAGCCCGTGTCGATGTCGGTCTCGTCGGCATGTCCCAGGTCCACGTCTCCGGACCCGGACTTCACCGCGACCGAGGAGAGCGGACCGCTGGCGGTGACATCGCCAGAACGGGAGGCGACGTCCAGGAGCGACCACTCCGGGACCGAGACCGTGATGCGCAGGCTCGAGCCGCCCGAGAACAGCCTCGGGCGCGACGGTGGGACCTCGATGCGCAGCACCTCGCCGGTGAGAGCGACCCGGACGGTGTCGACCGAGCCGTCGTCGCCGCCCTCGACATCGACCGTCACCAGGTCGACGTGCGAGGCCGTGACCAGCAGGTCGCTCGATCGGACGCCGGCGTGGACGCGCACCGGGCCGACCACCGGAAACTCGTGCCTCATCAGTGCTCTCTCAGATCGAGTCCGACGCGTCGCGTCGGCGGACGGGGGCGTACGGTGTCGTGCGCCACCTGGGTGTGGTGCGGCGACGGTGGGCGAGCTCGGCCTCGCGAATGAGGTCACGCGACCGCAGCTCGTGGAGCTCCAACCACTGGTCCATCACAGGTTCCTCCTCTCCAGGTCGTCGTCGACACCGCGGCGCGCTCGGCGTTGTGGCCGTGCTCGCGCGGATCGGCTTTCGTGCATCAGGTGGTCGTCCAGCGACCTGTGCAGCATCTGCGCCGCAAAGGCGTTGAGGACGTCGTAGCTCATGGCAGTCCCTTTCAGCGCGCCCAGCCGCTCAGGCGGGACGAGACGTTCTCCGTGGTCGTGGACCGGGCGGGATCCGCCCGGTCGTTCAGGGCCTGCTGAGCCGCTCGGACCAGCCAGGCGTTGACAGACACGCCGCCCTCGGTGGCCGCCTTGTCGACCTGCGCCTTGAGGCCGTCGGGGAGACGAAGCGAGATCCGCGCGGTGCCGCCGTCGTCCTCGGCCGCGGGAGGCGCCGGCGGCGGAGGTGGCACAGGGGCGTCAGCTGCTCGGGGACGTTGCTGAACGACCACCTCGGGGCTACCGCCGCGCAGGCGGACCTCGACGAGGTCACCGTCGAGCTGGACCGTCGTCTCGTCGGCGACGTCTGCCGCCAGCTCCATCAACGTGAGCCGCAACGCGGGCTCCAGACTCTGGACGAGGCGGTCTGCTGCTTCCTGCACCTCCGTGGTGGACGCGCGGGCGGTCGCGGCGAGCGCCTGTTGCAGTGAAGACAGATATGGTCCGAGATCCATGACGCCAGTGTGGCGTCACTGTGGCGTCATGTCAACGTCATAGTGCGGTTGCCGGCGCGAGTCGGTGCTCGCAGATCCGACGTACCGATGCGGTGGGGCGGAAACCCCGCACCCACCGCATCGGCTGTGTCCGGGACATGTGCCTCGCGCGCATGTCAGAGCGAGTCGGAGGCTCGACGGAAGAGGACGAACGGCGTCGTGCGCGGGCGGCGCGTGGCGCGCCGGCTGTGCAGCGCCTCCGCCTCTCGGACCATCTCGCGGTAGCGGAGCAGATGCAGCTCCGGGGTGTGGTCGATCACAGGATCCTCCTCTCGTCGTTCTTGTGGTTGCGGGCCCGCCCGTGGCGACGTTGTGGGCCGTCGTCGCCGAGCTGCTCCTGCCGAATCTGGCGCAGCATGTGGAAGGCCAGGGCGTCGATGAAGTTCTGACTCATCGGAGTCCTTTCGTCGGACGCGCCGCAGACGCGCGGGTGCCTACGGCGTGGGTCTCGTGCTGGGTCGAGCCCGAGGGCGAACTGCCCTGGGCGTGCGGGCGCGCAGAGGTCTGCCGTCCGAAAGAGGCGGTGGGGTGCGGGGTCGTGGCGCCGTCGCCGACGGACCCCTCAGCCCTGCGTCAGACCTATGCGGTCACAGCGAGCACGAGCGGAAAGGCTCCGCCGACCACGGTGGCACGAGCGCAGGCCATCGCCTTGCGGGTCGTGGCATCGGTCGTGGTCATGGGTTCATCACAGCAGGTGCCGGCCCGGGCGGGCAACGTTATTTCTGGTCAGGACCAGCTCGGGTCCCGATCGACGTCGAACGCGTGCTTCTCGAACGTCTGCCACCACGAGTCCGCGCCCGGTGGGAGCCTGTCGGCCGGGACGCGGGTGACCATGGCGCGGAGTCGGCGCTTGAGGGCGACGAGCTCGTTCGTCTCGGTGTCCGACCCGCTCGTGTCCGGTGGGAACGCCGCGGCCTCGTCCTCGGTCCCGTTGTCGGCCTGCTCGTCGACCAGCGGGAACGTCTCGAGCAGACCCCGCTCGCGCTCCCAGATCTCGCGCCGGAGCAGGACGATCTCGCGGGTCAGGCGGGCCTGCTCCGGTGTCGCGCCGTGGACCGCCTCGGCCGCCCGGAGGTAGCCGTAGTCCATGGAGATCGCCGTCAGTCCGGGATCGACGGTGAGCATGTCGTGGATGTCCAGCTCGGGGGCGATGACGACGGCGCCGTCGCGGCGGGCGCGCTCGATCTCGTCACGCAGGCCCTCGTCGGCCATGATCCCGGCGGCGGAACGCACGACGACGGAGATCATGTCCTTGTCCGCGTAGCTGCTCTCGCGCGGCACGCCCAGAGGGGACGCGACGACGGCGAAGCAGCGGGTCACGTCGAGGTGATCCATCGCGATCTCGGCGGGCAGGGTCTCGCGGACCCCGCCGTCGACGTAGTTCTCGTCCAGCAGCGGCACGGGCGCGAAGACGGCGGGGATGGCACACGAGGCACGGATGCCGTCCACGATGTCCACCGTCTCGTCGCCGAGCGGCCGGTTCTCCCGGTCGACCAGCGTGCCGGCCTCCGTGACGTAGCGCAGCTCGCCGGACTCCAGGCTCACGGCCGCGACCCGCAGGGTCACGCCGGAGGCGGCCACCCGCGTCCCGGCAAAGACGTCCGGGTTCAGCAGCCGGTCGACGAAGGGCCCCGGCTGGTACATGGCCCGCTCGCGCTCGGCTCCGCGGAGGATGATCTCCAGGTCCGGCCGGGCGCGGCCGACCTCGCGCAGCGCGGTGAGGAACTCGACGACACCGATCGTGCCGCCCGTCTCGCCGTGGTCCTCCCGCGGCGGGGGCCAGGGCCGGTTCGCCGCCATCGTGCGCAGCCGGTCGCGAACGGCGCCCGGGTCCAGCGGGCCGCCGGGTGCGAAGGGCCCCGACGTCGGACGGGCGGGCAGCGTCCCGGATCCGGGTGCTCGCGGGCTGCTGGCAGCGGTCGCCGTGGTGGTGGTCGTGGCGGCACGGGCGAACGTCCGTCCGAGCGGGCTCTGCCGCTGCTGGCGCTTCTGGAAGGCGGCCATCCACTCCGGGCCCCGGCGCCGGAGCCGGTCGAACCAGTCGTGCGGGGCGAACATGTCGGTGCTGTCCTGCATCTCGCCCCAGAGGCGCTCGAGCGCGGCGAGGGAGCGGCGCTGACCGGCGTGGTCGGCGGACTGGGCGAGCACCGACGCGAGGATCGATCCTGCTGAGGTGCCGACGACGACCTCCGGGGTGACGCCGACCCGGTCGTAGAGGTAGCGCAGTGCGCCGATCTGGAAGTCGGCACGTGACCCGCCACCGCTCAGGACGAGCCCGGTGACCTCGCGGCGCTGGTGCCGGGCAGGCCCGGGGAGCACGTCGCGCATGGGCTCACTCTACGGTCGTACGCCCACGCGAACCGGGCGCGACCTCCATCGACGTCGTCGCGGTCCCGGGCACCGAGGGGGAGAAAATGGTCGCGCGCAATAACCACTTCCTCCCCCTCGGACCTCGAACGTTCGCTTGGAGCGGCGCGCGGCGTCGCCTCAGTGCTCCATCCCCGCGGTCACCCGGACGGTGTCGGCGACCACGTCCTCGAGCGACCCGGTGCGCTGGTACACGCGCCGCTGGCGGGCGGCTCCCGTGCCGTGCAGACGTATCCGTTCGAGACCGTCCTCGACCAGCGTCTCGTCACCGTTGGCGCGCAGCGCGGGCCGGAGCCGTTCGAGCAACACTTCCAGGACCTCCCATGCGGGCGCGGGCCGCATGGTGACGGGGTCGAGGAGATCGCCGGATATGCCCTGTCGAGCGGCCTGCCACCCGGCCAGCCGCAGCAGCGTCACAGGCACCTCCAGCGGCTCCTCGCCGGCGCTCGCCTCGGTGGCCGCACGGTCGACCAAGGCCCGGCACAGGGCCGCGATCAGCACCGTGTCGGCGACGTCGAGGCAGACGTCCGCCACCCGGATCTCGACGGTGGGGTAGCGCTGGGACGCGCGGGCGTCGAAGTAGACCATGCCCGCGTCCATGATGACGCCGGTGTCGACCATGTCCGCGACGAGCTTGTCGTAGGCCTCGGCGGAGCGGAAGAGCTCGGTCGGGCCGGCCGAGGGCCACCTGCTCATCACCAGTGAGCGGTAGCTGGCGTACGAGGTGTCCCTGCCCTGCCAGAACGGCGAGTTGGCGCTGAGTGCGACCAGCGCCGGCAGCCAGGCGCGGATCCGGTCGATGACGGCCACGGCCTCGGACCGGTCGGCGATGGAGACGTGGACGTGGCAGCCGCAGGTGATCTGTTCGGCAGCCGTGAGGCCGAACTGCTCGGTCAGTCGGCGGTAGCGCTCGTCGTTGACCTTGTGGGGAACGATCGGCACGGGCGAGAGGCCGACCGCGGCCACGCGTGCCCCGAACTGGCGGGCCGCCCGGCCGGCACGTCGGCGCCAGCGCTGGAGCTCGGCCGCCAGCGCTGCCATGTCCGTGTGCGGCTGCGAACCGACCTCGATCTGCTCCTCGTTGAGCTCACCCTCGAGGACGCCCCCGAGCACGTCACCGGGCTCCTCGCCCTCCTCCACGGCGAGGGCCGAGCGCTCCGCGACCTCGGCGAGAACCTGCCCCGCGAGCGTCATGCCTTGCCCCGTCTGGCCCTCCACCAGCAGCATCTCCTCCTCGACACCGACGGTGCGGACCTGGCGCGCGGGGGCTTCCGTGGTGACCGGCGCGTCGGGTGTGGTCACGACTGTGCTCTCCGTGTTCATGCCGCCCGACGCAGGGCGAGAAGGGGCGTGCGGGGACGGCCCTGGTGGGGTCGGACGATGGGTTCGAGCATGCGTCACTCCGTGGTCTCGGGAGGCTTCGATGTGAGTCTGCGGTCCTCGGCGCGATCGCGCCATCGGAGCCGCCGAGGCAAGCGTTCAGGCGCCGGCGTGGAACGCCGAAGTGTGCACCCGGCCGTGGAGCGACTCCAGCCTGGCCTGGAACTCCAGGCTGCGCTCGGCCAGTGCGGTGAACCGCGCCCGCTCGAAGCCGAGGTCGTCGGCGAGGTCCGCCATCGTCTGCCACAGGGAGGCCTGACCGGCGACGGCGGAACGCATCAGCTCCAGCTCGAGCACCACCGTCAGCGGCGAGCGGCCCAGCACGCGCCCGTTGAGCTTGAGGCGCCCGGCATGCTCGGCGACCCATGCGAGCGCCTGGCGATGGGGCTTGGTGGGCAGGCCGAGCTCCTCGATCAGGGTGTGCAGCTCCTGGCGTGCCTGGGCGATCTCGGCCGCCAGCAGGGTCAGCTCGGGTCCCAGCTCGGTGTCCGCGTACGCCTTCGCCATGCGGTCGATGCGCTCGACGCCGCCGGTCGCGCCGGCGAGGTGGTCACCGAGGTAGATGCCGAGCAGCTCCCGGTCCACCGGACCCTCGCTCGACCCGACGGCGCCGGCGCGTGCGCGCAGAGCCGGCCGGTGTCCGGGCACACCTTCGAACGCTCTGTCGTGCGGCCGCATCGGGACGCTGGCACGACCCCGCCGCTCCACGATGCCGTTGAGAAGCTCGCGCACGGAGGACACGGCGTCGTGCCTCGGCTGCCAGCCGAGCTCTCGCCGGATGCGCCCGCTGTCCATGACCGGCAGTGCGGTGGCCATGTCCAGCCAGCCGGCATCGGAAGCGAACAGCCGTGCGCGCCAGGCGTAGTGGAGCAGCGGCCTCGCCGCGCGTGCGGGGACGGGGATGGTACGGCCGTGGTCGAGGATCCTGGCGAAATCCTCGGCCAGCAGCACCTCGTCGGTGCTGACGTTGAACGCCCCGCCCGCCCGGCGGAGCACGACCTCGAGATAGGCGCGGGCAGCGTCCTGTGCATGGACGACCTGCGCGCGGATACCGGTAGGCGCCGGCAGCGCGGGTAGCACGCCGATGCGCAGCAGGCCGCGAGGCACCCAGGGACCGAGGAAGTAGCGGCCGACCTGGGCCCCGGCGTCACCGCCGAAGATCAGCGCGGTGCGCATCCGGGTGACGACGATATCGGGGTGCTCGGCCTCGAGCTCGTCCAGGACCCGCTCCTGCGCGGCCTTGTCGACGGAGTAGTGCGACGACGGCACGCCGCCGGTGGGCCATGATTCGTCGCGCGGCGTCAGGTCGGGGGCGGGGGAGTAGGCGGCCCATGAGGACGCGCACACCAGCTGCTTCACCCCTGCCCGCGCGCAGGCCTTGGCCACCCGCGCCGTGCCATCGACGTTGGTGCGGCGCAGCAGCTCACGCTGGTGGTTGGGCTGGAGGAGCCAGGACAGGTGGATGACGGCGTCGACACCGGTGAACGCCTCGGTGAGCGAGGCGACGAGCTGCTCCTCGCCGGCGTCGTCCCGCGCCTCGGCGCCGACGTCGAGGCTGACCCACTCGGCGTTCGAGTAGGGCTCCGCCGACCGGTCCGGCATCCGTCGCGCGATCCCGACGACGGAGCTGATCTCGTCTGCCCGGCTCAGCTGCTCCAGCACGGACGTCCCGACGTTGCCGGTTCCGCCGACGACCGCGACCCTCATGACTCTCCGTCCTCCGACGACGACGCCGACCCGGCACCGCGCGGCAGGGTGGGATCGAGGACCACCTTGATGGCGCCGTCCTCCTTCTTCTGGAAGATCTCGTAGCCGTGCGGGGCGTCCTCGAGGGACATGCGGTGAGTGCGCAGGTCGAGGACACCGAGCGGGTCCGCGGTATCGCTGACCAGGGGCAGCACGTCGTCGACCCAGCGGCGCACGTTCGCCTGCCCCATGCGCACGGAGACCTGCTTGTCGAAGAGCTCCATCATCGGGATGGGGTCGACCATGCCGCCGTAGACGCCGGACAGGGAGATCGTGCCGCCGCGTCGGACGATGTCGATGGCGGCGTGCAGGGCGGCGAGGCGGTCCACGCCGGCCGACGTGAACAGCGGCCTGGCCAGGGCGTCCGGGAGCCAGTTGGCGCTCGCCTGGATGCCGTGGGCGACGGGGGAGCCGTGGGCCTCCATGCCGACGGCGTCGATGACGCTGTCGGGTCCGCGGCCGCCGGTGATCTCACGGATCGTCCCGGCGAGGTCGTCGGTGCTGGTGAGGTCGAGCGTCGAGACGCCGTGACGGCGCGCCATGGCGAGACGCTCGGGCACGAGGTCGACGCCGATGACGTTCACGGCACCGCGGTGCCTGGCGATCCGGGCCGCCATCTGCCCGATCGGACCGAGGCCGAGCACGACGACGGAGCCTTCCCGGGGGATCTCGGCGTACTCGACCGCCTGCCACGCTGTCGGCACCACGTCGGAGAGGTAGAGGTAGCGCTCGTCGGGCTCGCCGTCGTCGGGAACCTGGATGGGCCCGTAGTGCGCCATCGGCACCCGCAGATACTCCGCCTGTCCGCCCGGCACCTGGCCGTACAGCTTGGTGTAGCCGAAGAGGGCCGCACCCTTGTCGTGCTCGCGCACCTGGGTGGTCTCGCACTGGGTCTGCAGCCCTCGAACGCACATCCAGCACGAGCCGCAGGAGATGGTGAAGGGGACCACGACCCGGTCACCGGGCCGGATGTGCGTCACCTCTTTGCCGACCTCCTCCACGGTGCCCATCGGCTCGTGGCCGAGGACGTCACCGGGCTCGAGGAACGGTCCCAGCACTCCGTACAGGTGGAGGTCCGACCCGCAGACAGCGGTGGACGTGACGCGCACGATGGCGTCGGTCGGTTCCTTGATCGTCGGGTCCGGGACGTCCTCGACGCGGACGTCCTCGCGGCCCTGCCAGGTCAGTGCACGCACGGCTGTCTCCTGGGGCGCATCAGGCGCCGCTGGTCTCTTCGGGCTTGTCTTCGCCCTCCGCCTGGTCCGGCTGGCGGTGCCGCGGGCTGGCCTCGAGCTCCTCGGGGTCGGCGTCCGGGTCCTCGGCGGGGTCGTACGGCTTCTCGGACGGTGTGGTCTCGCTCATGCGACCAACGGTGGCACCGGTGTGAACGGCCCGCATCCGGTGGCGCCGTCGACCTCCGGGGCGGGAGCCTCGTCGAAGAGAAGAGTGACCGGCCCGGCCAGCCGCCTCTCGGCGGATGGCCGCTCGCAGCGGCGAATGGTGAGGCCCGGGGGCTTGGGTCCGGGCCGGCCACCGGGGTCAACGGATCACCCCGTCCGGGCATTCCCGCTCCGGGTGCGGCGCGTCGTGGTGCGTGTCACGGTGACGACATAGTGCCCGGCAACGCCGTCGTCGGGCCGCCTGACGGAAGGGACAGTACCCAGGGATGAGTGCCGCGCAGACCGAGGACCCGCGGATGACAGTCGTCGTGGCCAGCCGCAACCGCCGCGACGAGCTGCTGTCCTCGCTCGCCCGGCACCGCGCCCCGGTCGTGTACGTCGACAACGCCTCCACCGACGGCAGCCCGGAGGCGGTACGGGAGGCGTTCCCGGACGTCGAGATGGTGCGGCTGCGGCGGAACGCCGGTGCCTATGCCCGCACGGTCGGCGTTCGGAGGGCACGGACCCCGTTCGTCGCGTTCGCCGACGACGACTCCTGGTGGGCGCCGGGATCGCTCGCGTCGTCGGCCGAGCTGCTGGCGGCCGACCCGCGCCTTGCGCTGCTGGCCGCACGGATGCTGGTCGGTGACGAGGAACGGCTCGACCCGATGTGCGAGGAGATGTCGCGCTCTCCGCTGCCCGGCGGCGACGGCCTTCCGGGGAAGCCGGTGCTGGGCTTCGCCGCCTGCGGCGCCGCGCTGCGCCGGGACGCCTTCCTCGAGGTGGGCGGATTCGACCCGGTGGTGCGCTTCCCCGGGGAGGAGGACCGCGTCGCCATGGACCTCACGGCCGCCGGCTGGGCGCTGCAGTACGTGGACGACGTCGTCGTTCACCACCACCCCTCGCCCGTGCGGCACAGCCCGGAGCGGCGGGTGCGTGCCATCTCCCGCTCGAGGATCCTCACCGCAGTCATGCGCCTGCCGCTCCGGGACGTCGCTGCCCGGGTACGCGAGGCGTGGTCCGGGGGGCCGGCGAAGCGGGCCGGTCTGATGGACGCCTGGCGCGACCTGCCCGCGGCGGTACGGGCACGGCACGTCACGACGCCGGAGGTGCTGCGGCTGATCGCCCTGCTGGAGGGGTACGTCCCCGCGGCGGGCACCCCGGCCCCAGCACCCGATACCCGTGGGAAGCCACTGCCGCGCGGCACATCCGGTGGACGAGAGGACGGAGGGACGACATGAGGCCCGTACGGGATGTGGAACGGTCCGAGCGACGCGCCGTGGTCACCGGTGGCGCCGGCTTCCTGGGCAGCCACCTGTGCGAGGCGCTGCTCGAGCAGGGTTGGCAGGTGGTGTGCCTCGACAACTTCCTGACCGGCACACCGGCGAATGTCGCTCACCTGACCCGGCGTCCCGGCTTCGAGCTGATCCACTGCGACGTCACGGAGAACGGCCACGTGCGCGGGCCGGTCGACCTCGTGCTGCACTTCGCCTCGCCGGCCTCGCCGGTGGACTACCTCGAGATGCCGATCGAGACGCTGCGGGTCGGCTCCGTCGGCACCGAGCGGGCTCTCGCCCTCGCCCGCGACAAGGGCGCCCGGTTCCTGCTCGCCTCCACCTCCGAGGTCTACGGCGACCCACAGGTGCACCCGCAGCCGGAGGACTACTGGGGACACGTGAACCCCATCGGCCCGCGCGGCGTCTACGACGAGGCGAAGCGGTACGCGGAGGCGCTGGTGACCGCCTACCGGTCCACCCACCTGGTGGACACCGCGATCGTGCGGATCTTCAACACCTACGGCCCCCGGATGCGTCCCTACGACGGCCGGGCGATCCCGACGTTCATCCGCCAGGCGCTCGCGGACGAGCCGATCACCGTCTCCGGTGACGGCAGCCAGACCCGGTCCGTCTGCTACGTCGACGACCTGGTCGCCGGGATCTTGGCGCTCGCGCGGAGCGACCATCCCGGACCGGTGAACATCGGCAACCCGCACGAGCGGTCGGTGCTCGAGATCGCCGAGAACGTGCGTGCGGCCGCGGGTTCCAGCTCGGAGATCTCCTTCGTCGGCCGTCCGGTCGACGACCCGAAGGTCCGCCGGCCCGACACGACTCTCGCCGAGGAGGTGCTCGGCTGGCAGCCGGTCGTGCCGTGGGACGAGGGACTGGGCCGGACGGTGGCCTGGTTCCGTGAGGCACTGCGGGCGGACCTCGCCAGCGCCCCCGCGTGACGAGCACCGCGGGGCGATCACAAGCCTGACGACGGCGGTCCCGCGGTCGCGAGGGCTACTCGCAACGCCGCGGGCGCCTGTTGCACCTGTAGCCCAGGTGTGTGTCGAGTAGCCCTCGCTCTACCGGCTGAGCTGTGCCTCGGCGGCGGACAGCACCTCGTCGACAGTGACCGCCTCCAGCGCCGGGTCGATGGTGTCCGCGTGCGGGTCGCCGGGCTCCTCGGCGTGCCACAGCACGGTGTGCAGGTGCGGGTCGATCGCCGGGCCCCACCACGACGGCGGGATCGGTCCGAACAGCACCACGGAGGGCGTGCCGTAGGCGGTCGCGAGGTGCGCGACCCCGGTGTCGCCGCTCAGCAGCAGCCCGGCGCGGGCGACGAGGTCCGCCAGGCCGGGGAGGTCGAGCCCGCCGGCGAGCGAGCGCACCTCGGGTGCGGCCGCCGCCACCTCCTCGCACAGCCCCGCCTCGCCTGCCGATCCGGTCACCGCAACCGGCCGGCCCGTGCGCGCGAGGGCGCGCGCAACCGTGACCCACCGGTCCACGGGCCAGCGGCGTGCGCCGGACGCCGCCCCCGGGTGCAGCACGACGTCGGAGGACCGCTCGCCCGGCGGGTCCAGGCGCAGGTCCTCCGGCGAGCAGTCCCCGCCGGCGGAGCGCACCAGCCGGCACCATCGGTCGACCTCGTGCTCCTCCTGGTCCCAGGCGGGCCCGTCGTGCCCGGCCTCCGTGCAGCCGAACGCGATCAGCCGGGCCGGATTCGTGGCGGTCAGCAGCCGGTGGCTCTGGGGCCCGCGCCCGTGCAGGTTCACGGCCACGTGCGACTCCCCGCCGCCGGCGCCGCTGTCCCCGTTGCCGTCCCGGTCGGAGATGCTCTCACCGTGCCGGTCGAGCGGTTCGAGCCCGCTCGAGGGCAGCACCTCGTCCACGATCCCGAGATCACGCAGCCAGCCGCCGGTCACCCGCGGCGCGGCCAGTACCAGGCGGCGGCCGGGGAATGCCCGGCGCAGCCCGCGCAGCGCGGCGATGCCGGCGACGGCGTCCCCCAGCCCGAGCGCGCGCAGCACGAGAACGTCGCTGGTGTCGCGCTCGCCGTGGTCCGGCTCCGCGTCCGGGTGCGCGCCACCGGGCAACTCCTCGCCACGCCGCGCAGGCCCGGTCACCCCACGCCGCGCAGGCCCGGTCACGGCCAGGACGGCTCCCCGGAGGCCATCACCAGCATCTCGCGTATCTCGCAGCCCACCGGCTGACGCAGCGCCGTGAGCACCGCCGACGCGGTGTTCGCCGGGTCGTTGAGCTCCTGGTCGGGCGCCGGCTTGAACCGCTCCTCCCGACCGTCGAAGAACGCCGTCCGCATGCCGCCGGGCAGCAGGCAGGTGACACCGACCCGGCCGGCATACTCCACCGCCAGCGATTGGGTGAACCCGCGGATACCGAACTTCGACGCGGAGTACGCACTCGCCGCGTCCGCTCCCTTGAGCGCCAGCGTCGACGCCACCGTCACCACCGTCCCGTTGACCTTCTCCAGGTGCGGCAGGCAGGCCCGGACGACGGCGACCGTCCCGAACAGGTTGACGCGCACCACCCGCTCCCAGGACTCCTGGTCCACGGACAGCAGCTCGCCCACCGCGTCGGTCCCGGCTGAGGTGACCACCGCCGACGGCGGGCCGACCCTCGAGACGAGCTCGTCGACCGCTTCGGCGGCGGCGGAGGAGTCCGCCAGGTCCGCCACGACGTGCTCGACGTCGCCGGCCGGCGCGTCCCGGTCGATCACCGCCGGTGTGCCGCCGGCCTCCCGGACGGCGTCGACGACGGCGGCGCCGAGGCCGCTCGCTCCACCGGTGATGTAGACGGTGCCGACCTCACGTGGGGTTCGGGACTGCGGCGCGGGTGCGCTCATGCGGTGCTCCTTCCGGTGCTGCTTCTCGCTCGGGCGAGTCCCGAGCGCTGGATGATCGAGGTGGTGGACCGCCCGTCCAGGAAGGGCAGGACGACCACCCGGCCGCCGCGGCGGCGAACGATCTCCGCCTCCGGCAGCGGCGCGGTGTAGTCGCCGCCCTTGGCCCACACGTCGGGACGCATCCGGTCCAGGACGGCGCGTGGGTCGTCCTCGTCGAAGACGACCACGGCGTCGACGCAGTCGAGCGCCTCGAGCACGCGGGCACGGTCCGCGGCGGGGACCACCGGTCGTCCGGGTCCCTTGAGCCGGGCCACCGACGGGTCGGAGTTCATGACGACGACGAGGTGATCGCCGAGCCGCCGGGCTGCCTCGAGGGTGGCGACGTGACCGGCGTGGACGATGTCGAAGCAGCCGCCCGTCGCCACGAGCGTGCCGCCGTCCCCGCGCAGCCGCGCGACCAGCCGGTCGAGCGCGGCCGGATCGGCCGACCACGGCCGGCCCCGCAGGGCGGTGCTACCCGCGCCGCCGTCGCCGGTCACGCCGTCGGCGGTCCGGCCGTCGCCGACCATCCCGTCGCCGGTAGACCCGTCGACCCGCGCGTTGGTGCGCGCGGCGTCCTTGCTGGCCAGCCGGTACCGGAACCCGTCCGCGCCCCCGGCGGCCACCCAGGCCGAGGCGTCGGCCACCGCCTGCTCCAGGGCCTGCGTCACCGGCGCGCCCCCGGCCAGGGCGACGGCGGCACTTGCGACGAGCTGGTCACCGGCACCGCAGGGGTCGCCGTCGGCGGCGGCGGCCGGGAAGAACACCGGCTCGTTCCCGGGGCGGACCAGGTAGGCACCCTCCTCGCCCGCCGTGACACAGACGGCGGCGGCCTGCCACCGGGTGAGCAGGTCGGTGGCGAGAAGGTCCGGCGACGCCGTGTCGTCGGGCGCCCCGGCCCGGGCCTCGGAGACGTTCGGGGTCACCAGGAAGGCACCGGGCACGGGCTCGCCGCCCTTCGGGTGCGGGTCCCACACGAGCGGTGTCGACGTCGCCGCCTCGGCGAGCAGGGCGCGCAGCCCGTCGTCGCGGGTGACACCGGCACCGTAGTCGGAGACGAGCACGAGGTCGGCACCGTCGAGGACGGAGCGCACCTCCTCGAGCGGCAGCTCACCGGGCGTGCCGGGGCCGCCGCCGTCGACCCGCACCAACGACTGGCCGCCGGAGCGCACCCGCGTCTTCGTCCGGGTGTCGCCCTGGTGCGGGAGCGCCACCAGCGTCAGGTCGCGGCGCAGCCGCTCGGCGAGGCGCCGGCCGGGTTCGTCGTCGGCCACGGGAGCGACGAGCGTCACGCGGGCGCCGCGCTCGGCGCACAGCAGGGCCGCCAGGCCGGCACCGCCGGGGCTCTCCCGGGTGGCGGAGACGTCGACCACGGGCACCGGGCCGTCGGGGCTGAGCCGCTCGGAACGGCCGTCGACGTCGCGGTCGAGCATCACGTCGCCGACGAGGACCACGCGCGGCAGCCGCGCGCCCCCGATACCCGTCACGTTGCCGGTCGTGCCGTTGCCCGTCGTGCCGTTGCCCCTCACGCCGACCACCTCCCGTTCGTCGCGGCCTTCGTCGTCTGCGGTAGGGCCGCCTCCGGGACGGCGACCTTCGTGGTGGTGCGGCGCACCAGGCCGTCGAGCGAGGCCAGCTCGGCGTCGACGGCGGCGCACAGCGCGTGGATCGCGACGAGGTGGACCTCCTGGACCGCCGCCGTCGACGGCGCCTGCACGCACAGGGAGTCGTGGCTGGCGGCCTGCAACGGGTTCGGCGCCGGCCCCGTCATCGCCCACACGTGCAGGCCCAGCTCGTGGCCACGCTCGGCGGCGCGCAGCACGTTCGCCGACGAGCCGGAGGTCGACAGCAGCATCAGGACGTCGTCCCGGCGGCCGTGGCCCTCCACCTGCCGGGCGAACATCTCGTCGGGCCCGTAGTCGTTGACGATAGCGGTCAGCGACGAGGTCTCGGCGCTGAGGCAGATCGCCGAGAAGGGTCGGCGCTCGGTGAGGAAGCGGCCGACGAGCTCGGACGTGAGGTGCTGGGCCTCCGCGGCACTGCCACCGTTGCCGACGGTCAGGAGCCGCCCGCCGGCGACGAGGCGGTCGGCGAGCAGCCGTGCCCACCGGGACACGGTGCCGGCGTCGCCGCGCAGCGCGTCGAGCCCGCCCTGCAGCTCGCGTCGGTGGTCGTCCAACCAGGTCAGCGCGGTCATGCCATCGCCTCCTTCAGTGCCGGGTGGGTGGCCTCGTGGTAGGCGTCGAGCGTCCGGGCGGCGACGGTGCCCCAGGCGAACTGCTCCAGGGCTCGGCGCCGGGCCGCGTCGCCGTACCGCTGCCGCATCACGGGGTCGGCCAGCAGCCCGCCGATCGCGACGGCGAGCGCCTCGGGGTCGCGGGCCGGGACGAGCCGCCCGGTCACGCCGTCCTCGACGCTGTCGAGCAGCCCGCCGACGGCCGAGCCCACCAGCGGGCGGCCGCAGGCCGCCGCCTCCAGCGGCACCATCCCGAACGGCTCGTACCAGGGCGTGGTGACGACGACGTCGCTCGCGCGGATCAGGGCCGGCATGTCGCCGCGGTCGACCGAACCGAGGAAGCGGACGCGGTCGGCGACCCCGTGCTGCCGGGCGACGTCACGAAGCCGCCGGATCTCGGGCTCGTCGTCCACCCGGTCGGCGGGCGGGCCCCCACCGATCAGCAGCTCCGCCGTCGGGAGCTGGGCCAGCGCCTCGACGACGGTGTCGATGCCCTTGCGAGGGACGAGGCGACTGACGCTGAGCAGCCGGTGCGGCCGGTTCCGGGCGCCCGCCGGGTCGTGCCCGTCGTCGGACGGCTGGTCCGTGAAGCGGCCGACGTCGACACCGCAGGGCACGACGCGCACGGTGTCGGGCGGCACGCCCATGCGGCGCAGTTCATCGACCTCGTCGCGGCACGTGGCGACGACCAGGTCGACGCTGCGCCCGATCCGGCGCTCGGCCCGGATCCGCCCGGGCGGAGAGGTGTCCGCGGAGCCCTGGTGGCGCCGCTTGACAGTGCCGAGGGCGTGGTACGTGTGCACCACCGGCACCGGGACGTGCTGCGTCGCCTCGAGCGCGGCGAGCCCGGACATCCAGAAGTGCGAGTGCACGACGTCGGGCCGGCCGTGGCTCAGCCAGTCCCGTGCCAGCCATCGGCCGAACGCCGGCATGTACGGGGCCAGCTCGTCCTTGGGCAGCGCCGTGGCGGGCCCCGCCGGGACGTGGACCACGTCGACGCCGGCGTGCGTGCGCACCCGATCGGCCAGGTCGGCGTCGTCACGCCGGGTGTAGACGACGACGTCGTGGCCCTGGTCGGCGAGCTCGAGGGCGAGGGCGGCGATGTAGACGTTCTGCCCGCCGGCGTCGACCCCACCCAGCGCGGCGAGCGGGCTGGCGTGCTCGGAGATCATGGCGATCCTCATGCGACTACCTCCTCGAGCTGGTGGTGCCACTCGGTGACGAACCGGTCCAGGCCGAACCGCTCCAGGGCGTGCCGGCGCCCGGCGGCGCCGCGCTCGCGGGCCTCGTCCGGGTCGGCCAGCCATCGCTGCGCCGTCTCGACGAGGACCTGCGGACGGGAGCTGACGACACCGGCCTCGGGCGGCACGGCCTCCGGGGCGGCCGTGGTGGCCAGCGCCAGCACCGGCATCCCGAGCGTCATCGCCTCGATGAGCGACAGGCCGAGCGAGGTCCACCGGTAGGAATGCAGGTAGCCGCGGTGGTGGGCGAGCTCGGCGTGCATGTCGTGCTGACCGAGGTTGTGCAGGTGGTCGGCCAGGTCCGGGTTCTCGCGGGCGAGCGGCTCGACGCCCATCCCGAAGACGGAGGTCGGGACCTGCTCCGAGAACCGCAGCAGCACGTCGGTGCCCGCGACCCGGCGGCGCCGCACCGGCTCGTTGACGACGGCACCGATGCGCTCCAGCTCGCCGGTGTAGCGCGGGCCCGGGTCGGGGACGCCGTGGTCGATGACGCGGGTGGGCGCGTCGCCGTTGTCCCACATCAGCGCGTTGAAGTCGGTGACATGGACCAGCGTGATGTCGTCGCGGTCGGCGACGTGGTGCCGCGTGGCGGCTGCCGGTCCGGCGGGGGTGTTGTGCTCGACGTACACGGCGGGCACGTCCACACCGGCGCGCAGCCCGGTCCACCGGTGCAGCAGCTCGATCTCCTCGGGCCGCTGCAGCACGACGACGTCGAACCGCTCCTGGCGCAGCTCCTCGGGCGTCACCTCCCGGGCGCTCGCCGGCCATTCCCAGGTGTCCGCACGGCCGCGCCCCTCCGGGCCACGGCCGGGGACGACGGGCAGCAGGTACTCGTCCGGGCCGCCGAGGAACGCCGTGAGCCACGAGCCGTGCATGTGCCAGACGAGGACTCTCATGGTGCTCATGCCGCCTCCCTGCTCATGCTCAGCTCGGCCACCGCTGCCACGACGGCCTCCGGCGGCACGCCGGACAGGCACGGGTGGCCGGGCACCGGGCACTGCCGTGCGCGGGTGCCGGCGCACGCGGCGTGCTGGTCACCGAGCAGGACGACGTCGACGCCGTACGGCGCCCACAGGTCGGCGGGCACGACCGGGGAGAACAGGGAGACGACCGGGGTGCCCACGGCCGCTGCCAGGTGCGCCGGACCGGTGTTGCCGACGACGACGCACTCCGCGTGGGCGAGCACCGCGGCCAGCTCGTCGAAGCTCGTCCGCCCGCCGAGGTCGACCGCGTCGCTGCTGCCGGCCGCCGTCGCCGTGAGGTCCTGCTCGCCGTCGGCGCCCGTGACGACCACCGTGCGACCGGTGGCCGCGATCGCCGCCACCATGGCCCGCGCGTGCTCGGGCAGCAGGGCCCGGGACGGCACCGAGGCGCCGGGATGGACGACGACGTAGCGCTCGTCCGGCACGAGGTCCGTGACGTCGGGTAGCGGCCCGCGCACCGAGAGCCGCCCGTCGTCGCCGGCGGGCAGCCGGCCGCCCGCGGCGTAGGCGAGGTCGAGGGCCGCGTCGACCTCGTGCACGCCGTCGGGGCGTTGGTGGCGCACGTCGAGGAGCGAGCCGGGGTAGTCGACGGAGGTGGCCACGACGTGGTCGATCCCGGCGAGCCGCGCGAGGAGCGCCATCGGCAACGGACTCTGATGGAAGGAGGTGAAGATGACGCACCGGTCGTAGCCCCGGCAGGCGAGGGCGCCGACGAGGTCCCGGGTGGCCGCCGCGTCCACCGGCGGCGGGGCGAACCCGCTCCACGGCGCGTCGAACTCCAGCTTCTCGGACACGCCCGGCAGCAGCTTGGCCGCGGAGGATCCGGCGGGAGAGACGAGCACGTCGAGGATGTCGGTGGTGGCCGCCAGCGCACGCAGGGCGGGCCCGGTGAGCAGGACGTCACCCTCGTTGTCGAGGCGGACGGCGAGCGTGCGGCTCACAGGACCACCGCCTCCCGCGTGGGGGCCGGCCGGCGGGCCTCCGCCCGGGCGGCCGAATGCCTCCTGCCGAGGAGCAGGTCCACGGCAAAGGCGAGGTCGGGTGCGACGTCGGCCGTGGCGGCGGCGTGCTCGACCTCCTCCGGACGCGTCTGCGGCGTGGGCACCAGCACGGCACGCGCACCGGCGGCCGCGGCCGCCGCGATGTCGGAGCCGATGTCGCCCACGACGGCGCACTCGGCCGGCGTGACACCCAGGGCGGCGGCGCCGGCGAGGACGAGGCCGGGCGCGGGCTTGCGGCAGGTGCAGCCGTCGTCGTGGCCGTGCGGGCAGACCTGCCAGGTCTCGAAGGGGCCGATCCGGGCTTCGACGCGGGCGTTGACGGCGGCGACCTCGTCGGGCGTCACGAGGCCGCGGGCGATGCCGGACTGGTTGGAGACGATCCCGACCTTCAGGCCCGCGCGTCGCAGCCGGTCCACTGCCGCGAGGGCGCCGGGCACCGGCCGAACCTGCTCGGGGTCGCCGTTGTAGGGCACGTCCTCGACGAGCGTGCCGTCGCGGTCGAGGAGCACGGCCCGCACGGGCGGTGGCCAGGCGGAGGCGCCGCGGTGCCGCAGTGCGCCGCGCACCCGGTGGATGACGGCAGCGAACGGGATGGCGGCGCTCGTGGCGGCCATCCGTGCCACCTCGGCGGCCCATCCGTCCTGGCCCGGTCGCGGTCCTGGTCCGATCCGGCGGGCGGCGAACTCGGTGGTCAGCGCGGCCCACGCGGCCGCCGCGGTCGTGGCCACGCGGCGCCTCCCGCCCAGGGCGGCGGCCGCCGTCACCGCGGCGGCCCCGACCGTGGCGACGTGCCAGCGGAACCGGCCGCGGCCGGTCTCGGCCTCGGCGCGCCAGCTCGGGCCGTGCACCGCGCGAAGCAGGGCGTCGTCACCTGCCCCGGCCTGGACCCGGACACTGACCCGCCAGTCGGCCGGCCGCACGGGGTGGACGATCTGGTGGTCGCCGCGTGTCAGCCGCCACCCGGCCCGACGGACCCGCAGCGCCAGGTCGGCGTCCTCGCGGAAGGCGCGCGGGAACCGCTCGTCGAACCCGCCGACGGCCCGCAGGACGGTGCGCCGGTAGGCCATGTCCGCCGTCGCCCAGGCGGCGGTCTCCAGCCCGGCGGTGTTGCGCTCCCAGTCGGTGGGGCGGCGGTGCGCCGGTAGCGGGACCCGCAGACGTCCTTGCACGCCTGCGACGTCCTCGGCCGCACGGGCCAAGTCCGCCGCGAGCCTCCGGGACCAGTCGGCGGGGACCTCCACGTCGTCGTCCAGGAAAGCCACCCACTCGGCGGTGGTCGACCGCCAGCCGGCGTTGCGGGCCGCCGCCGGACCACGGCCGCCGGAGCGGACCACGTGCAGCGGCCACGGCAGGGGCGGCAGGTCGAGTGCGTCGGTCTGCGTCAGCGGACGGTCGTCGACGACCACCACCTGGGTGGGCGCGACGGGGTCGCGCTGCGCGGCGAGGCCCCGCAGCAGCGCCGCCAGCGAGGGCCGCCCAACGCTCGGGACGACGACCGCGTACTCGGCGTCCACGGGTCGGCTGCGTCGCGCAGGTGACAGGTCGGAGGCGGGATCGCCCGCTCCTGACCTGCGACGAGACGTCACGTGCGCGGCGTGTGCGTCGGTGCTCACGTGGCGGCTCCGACGGTCGCGCTCACCTCGGCGGCGGGTGAGAAGACGTGAGCGCGGCGGACCAGGTGCGGCCCGACGACGAGCGCGTCGACCGGTGCCGAGCCGAAGAGCTCGAGCGCGTCCCGTGGGTCGTCCACCATGGGGCGCCCGGCGGTGTTGAGCGAGGTGTTGATGACGACCGGCAGGCCGGTGCGGGCAGCGAACGCCTCGAGCGTGGCACCGAGGCGCGGCTGCGTCGCCGCGTCGACCGTCTGGATGCGGGCCGTCCCGTCGACGTGGACGGCCGCGGGGATCCGGTCGCGCCACTGCGGGGCGACCTCGTGGACGAACAGCATGTACGGGCTCGGGATCGGACCGCCGGAGAAGATCTCCGCTGCCCGGTCCAGCAGCACCATCGGAGCCACCGGCCGGAACTGCTCACGCCCCTTGACGTCGTTGAGGCGCTCGAGGTTCTCGGCGTAGGCGGGGTTGGCGAGCAGCGAGCGCTGCCCCAGTGCCCGGGGGCCGTACTCGCTGCGCCCCTCGAACCATCCGACGACGCCGTTGTGGGCCAGGATGTCCGCCACCTCGGCGGCGAGGTCGTCCGGCGTCGTGAACGGGACGGCGGCGCCGCGCAGCCGGGCCGCCAGCTCGTCGTCGGACCAGCCGCGGCCCAGCGCGGCGCTCGGCATGGGCTGTGGCTCGTCACCGCCGTCCGCGCAGGCCTGCAGCGCCGCGCCGAGGGACGTGCCGGCGTCGCCCGCCGCGGGCTGGACCCACACGTCCTCGAACGGGGTCTCGCGCCAGATCCGGGAGTTCGCGACGCAGTTCAGGGCCGTGCCACCCGCCATGGTCAGCACCCGCTCACCGGTCTGCTCGTACAGCCACGTGGCGAGGTCGACGAGCACCTCCTCGAGGCGCGCCTGGACCGAGCAGGCGAGGTCGGCGTGCTCGCCGCCCCACGTGCCGTCGTCGACCCGGGGCGGCGCCCACCGGTCCCAGTCGGGGATCGGCGCGACGAAACCGCCGTCGTCGGTGGCGTAGATCGTCTCCCGCAGCTCCTCCAGGTGGGTGGGCCGGCCGTAGGAGGCCAGCGCCATCACCTTGTACTCGTCGGAGGAGCGCAGGAAGCCGAGGTGCTCCGTCAGGGACTCGTAGAGCAGCCCGAGGGAGTGGGGCAGGTCCTGGCTCGCGAGGACCTCGAGCCGGCCACCCGTGTACCGGCCACCCAGGTGGGAGGCGTGCTCACCGCGCCCGTCGAGCACCAGCGTCGCGCTGGACAGGTGCGGGGACGCCAACGCCCCGGAGGCGGCGTGCGCCACGTGGTGGGGCACGAACCGCACCTGCTCCGGGTCCAGGCCCGGGAGCGCGGCGGCGATGAACTGCGGGGCCCGCTCGGCATAGGTGCGGCGCAGGTGGTCCCAGGGATCGTTCATCCCCATCTCCTCGGCGGGCCGGGCCAGGCTCGGGTCGAAGGAGTAGGCCACCGCGTCGAGGTCCTGCGGCTGCAGGCCGGCCTGCTGCAGGCACCAGCGCATCGCCTGCTCCGGCTGCTCCCAGGCCGCGAACGGGACAGGGCGCTTGCCGTGCTTCCGGCGGGAGAACCGCTCCTCCTCGGCCGCCGCCACCGGCTGGCCGTCGATGACGAGCGCGGCCGAGGGATCGTGGAACAAGGCGTTGACACCGAGTACTCGCATACTTTTCCGGCTCTCCCGTCGTGGCGGACCCGTCCGGGTCCCGTTATCGCTGGCCTCGAGAACCACTGTGGAGGCGAGCAACACTTCTCGCACTTCGAAGTGGTTCTCCCGTGGCCCCATGAGCCCGTTCGCCGGGGCGCCGAGACTCCGGATGCCGCCAGGACTGCAGATGCCGACGTGGTCCTTTCGTGGTGCCCTGGGGTGCATGACCGACCAGGACCGTGACCGGGAGCCTCGTGACGCGAAAGACGAGTCCCAGGACGCCCTGGAGGGCGAAGAGCGCTTCGACGCCGGCTGAGGGGGCAGCGTGACGAGCACCTCATCGACCCAGCAGCCCGCGCCGTCGCCGCCGAAGAGCAACAAGCTGCCCGAGGCGGGGCGCACCCCGGCCGCGGGCGGCCAGGACGACCGGCCCTGGTACGCCGATGCGGTGATCTACCAGGTCGACCCCAACCTCTTCGTCGACTCGAACGCCGACGGCCGGGGTGACCTGGTCGGCCTGACCCAGCGCCTCGAGCACATCCGCGAACTGGGGGCCACCTGCCTGTGGATCCTGCCGTTCTACGAGACGCCGTACCACGACGGCGGCTACGACGTCAGCGACCATCGGAAGGTCGATCCCCGGTTCGGGACCGTCGGAGACTTCGAGAACCTGGTCCGCCGTGCCCACGAGCTCGGCCTGCGCGTCGTCATCGAGCTGGTCGTCCAGCACACCTCGGACCAGCACCGCTGGTTCCAGGAGGCACGGCGTGACCCGAGCTCGCCGTACCGCGACTACTACGTCTGGGCCGACGAGCCGGAGGAGAGCGACGTCGAGCCCATCTTCCCCGGCGTGGAGGACAGCGTCTGGGAGTGGGACGACGTCGCCGGTCAGTACTACCGCCACGTCTTCTACTCGCACGAGCCGGATCTCGACCTCAGCAAGGACGTCGTCCGGCGGGAGGTCGCCGACATCGCAGACTTCTGGCTCGAGCGAGGAGTCGACGGCTTCCGGCTCGACGCCGTGCCCACGATCATGGAACGTACGAGGGCGGCCGATCCGACCGACGACGGGCTCTGGTGGCTGAGCGAGTTCCGCGACCACCTCGATGCGGGGCGGCCTGGCGCCGCCATCATGGGAGAGGTCGACGAGTGGCCGGAGAAGTATGCCGACTACTTCGGCGACAACCGGCGGCTGAACCTCATCCTCGACTTCTGGGTCAACAACCACATCTTCCTCGCGCTGGCCCGCAACGACGCCGAGCCGCTCGTCGAGGCGCTCCGGCAGCAGCCCGAGCCGCCCCCGGGCGCCCGGTACGCCACCTGGCTGCGCAACCACGACGAGCTCGACCTGGAACGGCTCTCGGACGAGGAGCGCGAGGAGGTCTACGCCGCTTTCGCGCCCGAGGAGGAGATGCGGATCTACGGGCGGGGGATACGCCGTCGGCTCGCCCCCATGCTGGAGGGGGACGACCGCCGCATCGCGATGGCCCACGCCGTCATGCTGAGCCTGCCCGGCGTGCCGGTGCTGCGTTACGGCGACGAGGTCGGGCAGGGCGACGACCTCAGCCGGCCCGAGCGGACCTCGGTGCGCACACCGATGCAGTGGACCGACGGTCCCCAGGGTGGCTTCTCCAAGTCTGACGACGGGCTCGCGGCTCACCTGATCACCGACGGCGAGTTCGACTACCGACGGCGCAACGTCGTCGACCAGGCCCGGGAGGCCGATTCCCTGCTCGACCGGCTCCGTGACCTGGTGCACGCCCGGCGCGCGGTCCCCGAGGCGGTGAACCGGGCGTACCACCCCGTCGACGTCGGCGTGCCCGGTGTCCTGGCGATGCGGCACGACGGCGACGGGACGAGCGTCCTCATGCTGGTGAACCTGACGCCGGACAAGGTGGTGGCCCGCGCGCCCGAGTTCTCGCTCGACGGTGCGCAGGAGATCCTCGTCGACCCGGCGAGCAAGGGCAGCGGCCGGGACGGCGACGGCCTGGCGCTGGCGGGCTACGGCTACCGCTGGATCCGCGTAGGGGTGTGACCCGTGGGCGTCCGTCACGTCGGCGCGACCGGCACCGCGTTCCTGGTCGCTCTGCTGCTGACCGCCTGCGGACCGGACGAGCCGGCCGGCGAGACACCCGCAGCGGCAACGGCGTCGCCGGACGCCGCGTCTCCCGGCACCGGCACCGGCACGCCGGAGACCAATACGCCGGGGGAGACGACGACGCCCACGGACCCGGCCACGCCGCCGGTCGCGGAGCCCGGCGTGCTCGCCACCGACCTGACGTCACCGTGGGACGTGGAGTTCCTGCCCGACGGCGACGCCCTCGTCACCGAGCGCGACACCGCCCGTGTGCTGCGGGTCAGCCCCGACGGCGATATCACCGAGGTCGGGACCGTCCCGGACGTTCGGCACGGCGGCGAGGGTGGACTCCTGGGCCTCGCCATCGACCCCGTGGACGCCTCGAGCGTATACGTCTACGCCACCACCGCCGAGGACAACCGCGTCCTGCGGATGCGGCTCGACGGCGACAGCCTCACCGGGGACGGCGTGGTGCTCGAGGGCATCCCGAGCAACCCGACGCGACACAACGGCGGACGGATCGCGTTCGGCCCCGACGGGTACCTGTACGTCGCCACCGGCGACGCCGGCCGGGCCGAGCTCGCCCAGGACCCGAACTCCCTCGCGGGCAAGATCCTGCGGGTCGAGCGCGACGGCGACCCGGCACCCGGCAACCCGACGGACGGTTCACCCGTGTGGACCCTGGGGCACCGCAACGTCCAGGGTCTCGGCTGGGTGCCCTCCGGCCCGGCAGCGGGCTCGATGTTCGCCAGCGAGTTCGGCCAGGACCGGTGGGACGAGCTCAACCGCATCGAGCCGGGGCAGAACTACGGCTGGCCGGAGGTCGAGGGCATCGCGGGCGCCACCGAGCGGGACGGGTTCACCGACCCGCTGCACGTCTGGCGGCCGGCCGAGGCCTCACCGAGCGGCGTCGCCGTCACCGCGAACCACGTCTACCTCGCCACGCTGCGCGGCGAGTCGCTGTGGCAGGTGCCGCTCGACGGCGACGAGATCGGCGAGCCGCGACGGTTGCTGGAGGGGGAGCACGGCCGGCTGCGCGCAGTCGAGGTCGACGCCACCGGGCAGCTCTGGATCCTGACCTCCAACATCGCCTGGGGCGAGCCGGTGCAACCCGTCGACCGGATCGTCGTCGTCGACCCCGCCGACCTCTGACGAGCGTCTCGACTAGTCGTCGGTGACCCGATGCTCGCCCAGCGTCGTGTCCAGCAGCGCGACGAAGCTCTCCGCCGCGTCGAGCTTCGCGCCGAGCCGGCGTCGACGCTCGTCGGCCATGGCCCTCATGCCGGCGAGCCGGTCGGCCAGGTGGTCGTGCTGCGTCCCGCCCCGGGGCCTGCCCAGCTCGGCGAGCGTGGCGATGACCTCGCGCATCTCCTCGAGCGTGAAGTCGAGTGGCTTCATCTTCTTGATGAGCTCGAGCTTCTCCACGTCCGCCTCGGTGTAGAGACGAAAGCCGCCCGCCGTGCGCCGGGACGGCTCCGCGAGACCGACCTCGCCGTAGTAGCGGATCGTGCGCTGGGACAGGCCCGTGCGCTCGGCGACCTCGCCGATCTGCATGTGCTCAGCCATGCGCTCTCCCATCGCGGTGTGGTTGACGACCTTATCGGCCGTTCACCGGGCGAGCCCGCGAAATTTCCGTTACGTGAGGGTAGAGTTGCGGGTTCGGCAGGATCGATGCGCCGAGTGCCGAACACGGAAGTCATCCGCCAGGAGATACCGTGGGCAGTTCTCCCGTTGGCCGACCACCGACCGTCGTCGCACTGCTCGACCGCCGTGGCGGCCGGCGCACGGCCCGCGATGCTCGGGCCGTGGCGCGGCCCGCCGAGAACGTGCCCGCCGCTCGCCGGACGGGAACCGAAGCTCGAGGAACTGACGAGGAACGAGAACTGGTGCGCCCCGACGGACAAGAACCGACACCGCATACCGACGCCTCGACGGCGGCGCGGCGGCGGCGCACCTTCGCGGTGATCAGCCACCCGGACGCCGGGAAGTCGACCCTGACCGAGGCCCTGGCCCTGCACGCCCAAGCCATCGGTGAGGCGGGCCACATCAACGGCAAGTCCGGCCGCCGGCACACGGTCTCCGACTGGATGTCGATGGAGCAGGCTCGCGGGATCTCGATCACGTCCGCGTCGCTACAGCTCACGTACCGGGACACCGTGCTCAACCTTCTGGACACACCAGGGCACGCCGACTTCTCCGAGGACACCTATCGGGTCCTCGCCGCAGTGGACGCGGCGGTCATGCTCATCGACGCGGCGAAGGGCCTCGAGGAGCAGACCATGAAGCTGTTCGCGGTGTGCAAGCACCGTGGCATCCCGATCATCACCGTGGTCAACAAGTGGGACCGGCCCGGGCGCGAGCCGCTCGCGCTGATGGACGAGATCGCCAGGCGGACGGGCCTCACTCCGACGCCGCTGACGTGGCCCGTCGGCATAGCCGGTGACTTTCGCGGCGTGCTCGAGCGCGACACCGCCTCGTACGTGGGTTTCAGCGCGACCGCCGGCGGCGCGCACGTCGCGCCAGAGGTGCGTCTCGCCCCGGAGGCCGCGGCCGAACGCGAAGGAGAGGCCTGGACCACCTGCGCGGAAGAGTCGGACCTGCTCGCCGCCTCCGGTGCGGACCACGACCAGGAGGCCTTCTTGGCCGGCGTCTCGACGCCCGTGCTCTTCGCCGCCGCGGTGAAGAACTTCGGTGTCGGGCGGCTTCTCGACACGCTCGTGGACCTGGCCCCGCCACCCGGACCGCGGGAGGACAGGTCCGGTCGCCCGCGGCCGGTCGATGCCCCGTTCAGCGGGTACGTGTTCAAGCTCCAGACGGGCATGGACACCGCTCACCGCGACCGGATGGCCTTCGTCCGGGTCTGCTCGGGAGTCTTCCGCCGCGGCACGGTGGTCACCATCGCGAGGACCGGCAAGCCGTTCGCGACGAAGTACGTGCAACGCACGTTCGGTCAGGGCCGCGACGTCGTCGAGACCGCGTACCCGGGCGACGTGGTCGGGCTCGTCAACGCCTCGGCGCTGCAGATCGGTGACTCGATCTACACCGACGAGCCGGTCGAGTTCCCGCCGTTGCCGACGTTCGCGCCGGAGCACTTCGCCGTCGCTCGTGCCAAAGATGTCGGCCGGTACAAGCAGTTCCGCCGCGGTATCACGCAGCTGGAGGCCGAAGGAGTCGTCCAGGTGCTTCGCTCCGACCTGCGGGGTGACCAGGCTCCGGTGCTCGCCGCCGTGGGTCCGATGCAGTTCGAGGTCGCCGAGCACCGCATGGCGGACGAGTTCGGCTCCCCGGTGGACCTCGAGCGCCTCGCCTACACCGTGGCGAGGCGGACCGACCGCGAGTCTGCGAGCGACCTGAGTGCCGAGCGGGGCGTCGAGGTGCTGCAGCGCGCCGACGGCGATCTCCTCGCCCTCTTCCCGGACGAGTGGCGCGTGCGTTCCGTCCAGCGCTCCCTGCCGGACGCCGAGCTCGAGTCGCTCGTGGCGACATGACTCACATTCGGAACGAGGAAGACTCTACCCTCGCGTAACGTTAGAGTTGCTGAACCTCGATGCGTTCGATCCGAGAGGCCCAGCGTCTCTGCGCGATCGCTCGACCGTCGAGCAGCGTGCCCCCGGTGTGATGACGCGCCGCCCGACCGTTTGTCCGACCGCCGTGCGAACCGCGCGCCCCAAGACCTGGAGCCTGCTTGCCCCTCATCGACGCCCCGCGCCCCGCCCGCTCGCCCGAACGTCGCAGCAGGGTCGACCGAGACGAGGCCGGGTCCGTGCGCGCCGCCCTGCGCGACCCCCGCCGCCTGCGCACCGAGGTCCTCGGTGGCCTCGTCGTCGCCCTGGCGCTGATCCCCGAGGCGATCTCGTTCTCGATCATCGCCGGAGTCGACCCACGCGTCGGCCTGTTCGCGTCCTTCACGATGGCGGTCTCGATCGCCTTTCTGGGTGGCCGCCGGGCCATGATCAGCGCCGCCACCGGCGCCATTGCCCTGGTCATTGCTCCGCTGGCGCGCGAGCACGGGCTGGACTACCTCATCGCGGCAGTGATCCTCGCCGGGATCGTCCAGGTGCTCTTCGGCGTGCTCGGCGTCGCGAAGATGATGCGGTTCATTCCGCGCAGCGTCATGGTCGGCTTCGTCAATGCGCTCGCGATCCTCATCTTCCTGGCGCAGCTGCCGCACCTGAGAGGCGTGCCGCTCATCGTCTACCCGATGGTTGCCGCGGGAATCGCGCTGATCGTCTTCCTTCCCCGGCTCACGAGGGTCGTCCCCGCACCCCTGGTCGGCATCCTGGCCCTCACCGCGGTCACCGTCGGCTTCGGCCTCAGCGTGCCGAACGTCAGTGACCAGGGCGACCTGCCCGAGTCACTGCCCGCGCTGCTCGTGCCGAACGTGCCGCTGACCTTCGAGACCCTGCAGATCATCGCCCCCTACGCCATCGCCATGGCGCTCGTCGGCCTGATGGAGTCGCTCATGACGGCCAAGCTCGTCGACGACATCACCGACACCCACTCCAACAAGACCCGGGAGGCCTGGGGTCAGGGTGCCGCCAACGTCATCACCGGGTTCTTCGGCGGCATGGGCGGCTGCGCCATGATCGGCCAGACCATGATCAACGTGAAGGGTTCCGGTGCACGCACCCGCCTCTCGACCTTCCTCGCCGGCATCTTCCTGCTGATCCTCGTCGTCGGCCTCGGCGACATCGTCGGCCTGATCCCGATGGCCGCACTCGTGGCCGTGATGATCATGGTCGCCGTCGGGACCTTCGACTGGCACTCGATCCGCCCCGCCACGCTGCGCCGGATGCCGAAGTCCGAGACGGCCGTGATGCTCTCGACGGTCGTGGTGACCGTCGTCACCCACAACCTCGCCTACGGCGTCATCACCGGCGTCGTCGTCGCTGCGCTGATGTTCGCCAGGCGCGTCGCCCACTTCACCCAGGTGATCGACGTCGCCCACCCCGACGACGACACCCGGGTCTACGCCGTCGTGGGGGAGCTGTTCTGGGCCTCGAGCAACGACCTCGTCTACCAGTTCGACTACGTCGGTGACCCGGAGAACGTGGTGATCGACCTGTCGCAGTCCCACATCTGGGACGCCTCCACCGTTGCCACCCTGGACGCCATCACCACGAAGTACGCCGCCAAGGGCAAGACGGCCACGATCGTGGGGCTCAACGACTCCAGTGCCGAGCGTCACGGGCGCCTCGCCGGCCACCTGGCCGGCGCTCACTAGCCGCTGAGCCGATCAGCCGACGAGGTCCTGAGGCCGAGGTGCCGCCACCTCGGCCTCAGGCGTCGATGGCGACGGTGATGACGGCTGGTGGCTGCCGATAGATCCGCCGAAGACGGCGGGTGATGGCGCTGCTGATCACGTTCTCGACGTCACCGAGGTCATCGATCTTCCCCGTCTTCTCCCGCGCGAGCGCCGCCTTCGCGGCCTCGGCGGCCGCCTTGAGCGCGCCCTGGTTGTCGACGAAGCCACGGGTGAGGAACTCGAGCGGTTCGGCGAGGTTGTTGGTGTCGGGGTCGATGATCGCCACGGCGGTGATGACTCCGCTGTCGCGCAGCGTCCTTCGTTCCGCCAACGTCCGCTCGTGGGTTCCGGAGACGGCGGCTCCGTCGACGTAGACCAGGTCGGCCCGGACTTTGCCCGAGATGCTCGCCCTGCCGTCGAGCAGGTCGACGGTGACGCCGTCACGGGCGACGACGACGTTCTTCTCGGGGATGCCGGTGCGGATGGCGAGCTCGGCGTTGGCCTGCAGATGCTTCGACTCACCGTGGACGGGCATGACGTTGCGGGGCCGGACGATGTTGTAGCAGTAGACGAGCTCACCGGCGCTGGCGTGGCCGGAGACGTGCACCTTGGCGTTGCCCTTGTGGACGACTGTCGCGCCGAGGTCGATCAGCTTGTTAATGATGCCGTAGATGGCGTTCTCGTTACCGGGGATGAGCGAGCTCGCCAGCAGGACGGTGTCGCCCTGCGCGAGACTGATCTCGTGGTCGTTGTTGGCCATGCGCGCCAGGGCGGCCATGGGTTCGCCCTGCGAGCCGGTGCAGATCAGCGTGATCTTGTTCTCGGGCATCGACCCGAGCTTCTTGAAATCGACGACGAGTCCGCGCGGGATGTTGAGGTACCCGAGGTCTCGCGCGATCTTCATGTTGCGCACCATCGAGCGGCCGACGAAAGCGACCTTCCGGCCGCTGGCGTGCGCAGCGTCGAGGACCTGCTGGATCCGGTGGACGTGGCTGGCGAAGCTGGAGACGATCACGCGGCGAGGTGCCGTCGAGAAGACCTCCTCGATAGCGGGAGTGAGATCCCGCTCGGACATGAGGAAGCCGGGCACCTCCGCGTTGGTGGAGTCCACCAGGAAGAGGTCGACCCCTTCCTCGCCGAGGCGGGCGAAGTGCCGCAGGTCGGTCAGCCGCCCGTCGAGCGGGAACTGGTCCATCTTGAAGTCGCCGGTGTGCAGCACGAGACCGGCGCTGGTGCGCACGGCGACGGCGAGGCCGTCGGGGATCGAGTGGTTCACGGCCAGGAACTCCAGCCCGAACGGGCCGGCCTGATGGGTGTCACCGGCTTCGACGTGGACGGTCCGGGGCTGGATCCGGTGTTCCTTGAGCTTGGCGGCGACGAAGGCAAGGGTGAGCTCGGAGCCGATGATCGGGATGTCCGGGCGCTCCTTGAGGAGGTAGGGCACGGCCCCGATGTGGTCCTCGTGCCCGTGGGTGAGGACGAGGGCGGAGACGTCGTCGAGGCGGTCCCGGATGGCGGTGAAGTCGGGGAGGATGACATCGACGCCGGGTTGGGACTCGTCCGGGAAGAGGACGCCGCAGTCCACGATGAGCAGCTTGCCCGCGTGCTCGAAGAGCGTCATGTTCCGCCCGACCTCACCGAGCCCGCCGAGTGGCGTGACGCGCAGGGCGCCGGCGGACAGTGGTGCGGGAGGCTTGAGGTCGTTCAGTAGCGGCACGCGGTCAACTTTCTCGTGGTTCGGATATGGGGTGGCGCCCGGGGCGAGCGTCGGCCTGCGGGGGTGGTGCCGGGCGAGCATCGCACCGTCGACGTCGGAACTCCGCCCGGGCGGGGCCCTCGAGCCCGGCGGACGGCGATGGCAGCCGCCGTTCCCACGTGAGCCTACGGCGGGTCCGAGGCTAAGCCTGCGTGCCACACATTACCGCGACGTAAGAATCACTCGCTGCCACGGAGGTGACGTCGCGGAGCGTGCGGAACGCGGCCGCGCCGACGCGCGTTGTGCAAGGCATGAAGCCGACTCTGCACATCGTGGTGCTGGCCGCCCTCTCGCTCCTCCTCGCCGCCTGCGGGGGTACCACCCGCGTCACGGACCCCGGACGGTCGGAGCCAGGGCCCGGCCCCACGGCGGCCGATGGGTCGACCGTCACCACGCGCCTCCCGACGACGGTCCTCGACGACGGCGATGGTGCGGAGCTGTGCCTCGGCGCCGTGGCGGAGTCGCTGCCGCCCCAGTGCGGCGGGCCGAAGCTGCTCGGCTGGGACTGGGCCGATCAGAATGGATCCTTCGAGGAGGTCGACGGCGTCCGCTGGGGCCAGTTCCTGGTAGTGGGGGAGTACGACGGCTCGGACATCACCGTGACAGACGTGACCCGGGCGGCCGTGTGGCAGGGCCCCGCGCCCGAGGAGCCGGGCTTCAGCACCCCGTGCGCCGAGCCGGACGGCGGCTGGCAGGTGGTGGACCCCCAGCTGACCGGCGAGGAGGCCATGAACGACGCCCTCGCCGTCACCGCCGGGCTCGAGGGATATGCGGGCTCGTGGGTCGACCAGTCGGTCAACCCCGCCTCCGGCGGCGACCCCGAGGAGGTCGAGCGTGCCATGAACGACCCGACGAAGCTCGTGCTCAACGTGCGCGTCGCCGGCGAACCGGCCGTGGCCGAGGAACGCCTGCGCGAGGTGTGGGGCGGGGCGCTGTGCGTGAGCGCGGCAGAGCGGACCGAGGCCGAGCTGCTCGAGCTGCAGGAGCAACTGGGGGATCTGCCCGGACTGCTGAGCAGCGGTGTGTCGGTCGTGCAGAACCGGCTCGACGTCCAGGTGACCTACGACGACGGCACGCTCCAGGAACGGCTCGACGCCGAGCACGGCGATGGTGCCGTCCACGTCGAGTCCGCCTTGATCCCGGCCATGTGACGGGCCTCGGGCTCGTCTCGCCCGCACGGGGCGCGTGAGGTTCGCGTGCCGGCTCCGTCAGTGACGGCGGCGCTCCTCCCGGTGGGAGGTGTCGGTGACGTCGTCGACGCGATCCGGATCCTGCGTCCGCCCGTGTGACCGGCGCAGGGCTCGGCCGCGAGCGAGGTCCTCCCTCGTCTTCGCTGCCTTCTTGTCGCTGGCCTTGGTGTCGCGGGCCGGCAGCTGGATGTTCTCCTCGGCGGGGATGCCGGACTGCAGCTCCCGCGAACGCTCGAGCTCGGCGTCGAACTCGGCGCCCAGGAGCAGCGCGACGTTCATGAGCCAGATCCACAGCAGCGCCATGATCACACCGGCCAAGGACCCGTAGGTCTGGTTGTAGCTGCCGAAGTTCGCGAAGTAGAGCCCCAGCGCGACGGAAGCCAGGATCGCTACGACGATCGCGATGACGGCACCGGTGGAGATCCATCTGAACTTCGGCTGCCGGACGTTGGGGGTGGCCCAGTAGAGCAGCGCGATGGCGATGATGACGACGAGGAGCAGCACGGGCCACTTCGCGATCTGCCAGGCCGTCACGGCGACGCTGCTGAGGCCGATGTAGGACCCGAGGGTCTCGGCGATGGGTCCGGAGACCACGAGGATGACGGCCGCCGCGGCGACGAGTACCAGCATGACGAGGGTCAGCAGGTACATGAGCGGACGCAGCTTCCAGAAGGGCCGGCCCTCCTCGACCTCGTAGACGCGGTTCATCGCCCGGGAGAACGCGGTCACGTAGTTCGAGGCCGTCCACAGCGCGACGAGGAGACCGACGATCAGGCCTATCCCGGCGCCCGGCGCTGTGGTCAGGGACTCGATGAATGGCCCGAGGGTGTCCATGGCGCCCGCGGGCGCGACGTCGCGGGCCATGTTGGTCAGCGCGTCCGTCGCCCCGCCCTGCCCGACGAGGCTGAGCAGGGACACCAGCGCGATCAGCGCGGGGAAGAGGGAGAGCACCGAGAAGTACGTCAGAGCCGCTGCCTGGTCGGTGCAGTCGTCGTTCAGGAACTCGCGGAAGGCCTTGCGGGTCGTGTAGCCCCACGAGGGCTTGTGGAGGTCGCGGGGGGAGTCGGCCTTGTCCGCGTGGTCCGCCTCGGTGCTGTGCTGGCTGCTCATCGGTCCTCCTCTGCTCCCGACACTGTGCGGGGTGAGCGGGGTCCCGGCAACCGGAAGCCGAGATCGCCCGGGGGCTGGATTTGCCGACGCAGCCTCGACACTTGCCGACGCAGCCTCAGCAAGAGTCAGGAGCTTGCCAGCGCCGATCGAGCCTTCGGCACCCGGTTCAGGGAAACCATCCATCCGCCCGCGACCCCGATGGCGAGCAGCACAGCCAAGAACCCGACGGCCGGCGCGCCCGCCCACGTGACGTCGTCGCCGTGCCGCAGCAGCGCGACGGTCTGCAGGACGACGAAGGCGATGGCGGTCAGGCCGAGGGGCCGCACCGTCCGTGCGTCCCCGCTCAACCGGGCGTGCGCGGCTGCCCACCCGAGGCCGACCGACCATGCGCCCACGGCCCGCGCCGTGAGCTCGGTCAGCATCCACGGCCACAGCGTGGCCGCCTGCGTGGGCGCTGCCAGCAGGCCGGCCCCCACGAGCACGAGTACGGCAGCGATGACCACCAGGAGCAGGCGAAGGCCGGCGGGCAGCGCACCGGCGGCCGCAGCTATGGAGCCTGTGGGCGTATGGCGTGCCCGGGACTGGATCGAGCCGATGGTGAGCATCGCGATGGGCACGGCGATGTAGATCGCCAACCAGCCCCAGGTGACGGCCCGGGCACTGATCGGATGCTCCGCGGACAGGTGGAACCGATCGAGGTGGACCAGGGTCACGGCGAGCGTCAGTGCCGTGAAGACGAACACCGTCCAGACGGACAGTCGCGCCCGGCCCCAGTCGGCGGAGCGGGCGCCCGCAACCTCCAGGACCGCGCTGGACCAGTACGCCGCGCCCAGGAAGACGGCGGTCATCGGGGGATCGACCGTCCACGCGAACCAGTCGGCGGTGTGGAGCGGGAGCACGAACAGCTGGAGCCCTGCGAGGAAGACCAGGAACGCCGCGACGTAGAGCAGCCGCCGCATCGGCGGGATCAGTGGCGCGCCGTCAGTCGATGCGCGCATCGTCGACCAGCTCCTTGCGCACGGTCGTGCCGTCGTCGGCACGCCGGTCGGGAAGCGGGTCGTCGGCCAGATATCCGTGCACCAGCGAGATCACGGTGGCGCCGTCCCCGACCGCCGTCGCCACCCTCTTGATGGTGCCGGCTCGGACGTCGCCGATGGCGAAGACGCCCGGCACGCTGGTCTCCAGCGGCAGCGGTGGCCTCGCCGGTTCGTTCGCCGGTTCGTTCGCCGGGCCGGGGGGACCGGTATCCCCGGACGGCCAGGCCTCCCCTGTGCGCAGGAATCCGGCACGGTCGCGCCGCACCGTGTCGGGCAGCCACGACGTCCGCGGCGCCGAGCCGATCAGCACGAACAGGCCGGTCGCCTCGATCTCCTCGGTAGTTCCACCGTCCGATTCGCCGGTGGGTGCGACGACGACGGCGGTCAGGCACCCCTCCACGTCGCGACCCCCCACGACCGTGGTTCCGTAGCGGACGGTGACGTTCGCGGTCGCCTCGAGCTGGGCGATGAGATACGCCGACATGCTTGTCGCCAGCGTGGGCCCGCGCACCAGCAGCGTCACGTGCCTCGCGTACTTCGCGATGTGCAACGCCGCCTGGCCCGCCGAGTTGCCGCCGCCCACGACGCAGGCGTCCTGTCCGGCCATCGACGGCGCCTCGGAGATCGCGGCGCCGTAGAAGACGCCTTTGCCGACCAGCGACTCCAGCTCCGGCAGGCCGAGGCGGCGGTAGTCCACGCCGGTGGCCACGACGACCGTGCGGCCCCGCACCACGCTGCCGTCGGACATCGCCACCGTGCGCACGCTGCCGTCGGTGCCGAGGCCCTTCACCTGCCGCATGAACAAGAACTCGGTCCCGAATGCCCAGGCCTGGTGGAAGGACCGGTAAGCAAGGTGGGCACCGCTCACCCCGCGGGAGAAGCCGGGGTAGTTGCGGATCAACGAGCTGGTGCCGGCCTGACCACCGACGGCCTGCTGCTCCACCACCATCGTGGAGAGGCCCTCGGACGAGGCGTACACGGCCGCCGCCAGACCGGAAGGGCCGGCGCCGACGACCACGACGTCGAAGACCTTGTCCGTCGGTGCCGGCCGGGTCAGCCCGAACGCGTCCGCGATCTCCAGGTCGCTGGGGTTCTCCAGCGTGGTCGGTGGTGAGGTGAACTGCAGCACGACCACCGGTAGCGCGGGGTCGTGCAGGCCCAGGCTCTCCAGCATCCGCTGCCCGGCCCGGGACCCGGCCTGGTGGAAACCCACGGGGATGTGATTCCGACCGAAGGAGTCGCGCAGCGAGTGTGTCCGTGCGTCGCGCTGCTCGCCGATGATACGGACTGCCTCGAACCCCACTCCCTGAGCCAGGTGCCAGTCGTCGAGGGCGTCGGTGATCGCCCCGTGGAACTCCTCGTCGCGCGGCCGTTCCGGACGCACCACGAACAGCTCGGCGTGGCCCTGGGCAACAGCCTCGAACACCGTGGGGGCGCTGGCGAAGTCACCCCACGTGACCGCGACGACTCGTTTGGCGGCCGGGTGATAGACGTAGGCATGACGCAGGAAGTCCAGTCCGCCGCGGTCGGCCGGGCCGTAGCAGGCGACGATGAGGACGACAGTGCGGCTCGTGCGCCGGAGCTCGTCGAGCATCGTGCGCCCGTCCGGGTGGTCGGCGCAGACGATCACTTCGTAGTCGGCGCCGTAGCGCCGGTGCAGCTCGTCGCCGAGAATCCGCCGAGAGATCGGATCCTTGGTCGCGACCAGCATGACCGGAACCGACTGGTCCATGGCCGCCACCTCCCGAGGGGCCCCTGCAGCGACGACAGTACTCGCACCAGTGTCGGCAGACGAGGGGTTCGGGGCCAAGAGAACCTCGGACGTCCACCGGGTGCCGGACAGCTCGCGGCGCCCTCGGACGAGGCGGTTGAGTCTCGAAGGCGTGGGGTCAGCCGGGTCTCATGTGTTCGCCGATGGTGGGGAAGCTGGCGGTTGCCACCCGTGAAGTGCCGGGCCGGTGTGCCACGTCCACGACGAGGGTTCGCCCGTCCGTGGCGCCAGGACGTATCGGTGCAAGCCGGCCAGCCACATCAGGCTCAGGAGGAGTCCGCCGATGGTGTCGGTGGGGTAGTGCGCGGCGAGGTAGACGCGGCCGACCATGATGCTGATGATGACGAGTGTGGCCGCGGCGACGATCAGCCAACGCCACCGGCCGTGACCGTAAGTCAGCACGATGAGGCACAGGGCTCCGTAGACGGCCGTCACCGCAGCCACATGCCCCGAGGGAAAGCTCGCGCTGGTCGGCAGTCCCTCGGTGAGGTCCCGTACGTCCGGGCGGGTGCGGGCGACGACCTGGCTCACCACACCGTAGAGAACCACCTCTCCGGTCACCGCGAGGACGGTGAAGAGCACCGGACGCCAGCTCCCCCGGTGGGCGAGGGACAGCACCGCGACCGCCACGGTAGCCGTGACGATGCCCCACAGGCCTCCGAGGCTGCCTACTGCATTCACCACCTGCGTGAGCTGCCCGGATCGCAGGCTCACCAGCTGTTCGAGTGCCAACGTGTCCCACCGTCCGACCGCGGTCCCGGCCAGCGGGCCCGTGACCAGCAACCCCATACCCGCGACGACGAGACACGTGCCCAGCGCCGCCAGGCCGATCCGCATGGCAGATCGTCGGCCACCGGGAAGGGCTGCTTCGTCGATCGTGCGCAGATGCATGCCAGGTGCAGGCTCCTGACCCAGTCCGGCTTGCCCGACCCAGTCGCCCCGCGCGCGCAACCAGCGCCGGAAGGCCATCGTGGTGACGGCGAGCCACGCCGTGCCCAGCGCCCAGCCCGCAAGGACGTCGGTGACGAAGTGCACCCCGAGCGCCAACCGCGTGAAGCCGACGAGCACGACCAGAGCGGTGGCGCCGAAGATCAAGAGGCGCCGCCGCGAGGGCTTCACCACCGGCAGGGCGACCAGGGCCAGCGCGCCCCAGGTCACCAACGACGTCATCGCATGCCCGCTGGGAAAGCTCGCATTGGTCGGGAGGTCCACGACCGGCAGGGCCAGCTCCGGACGAGCACGTCCGATGAGTGCCTTCGTCACGGGCACGAGGATCGCCAGACCGATGCCCGTCACTGCCATGTATGCGGCGAGCCGGCGCCGGTGGCGGATGAGCAACCAGAGCACGGCAATCGCCATCACAAAACCCGCGGTCGATCCACCACCAGCCTCGGTGAGAATCTGCAGCACTCGGACGGCGCCCGGCCGCGCAGCGAGAAGGTCGTTGAGTCCCTGTGCCACCGCGCGGTCCAGCTCGTGGAGCGGGGTCCACCGGGTCTCGACGAGCACGAGCAGCACCAGAAACGGCACTGCTCCCACGACGACGACCACCAGGCCCATCACGCTCAGACCCCCCAGGCGCCCACTGCCCGAGAGGTCTTCGCCGGCACTCTGGTCCTCGTCGAGCGCAGCGTCCGTGTGCGGGTCCGTAGTGGGCGGGACAGCCCCGGCGGGGTGCCGTCCCTTACCCGGTGTGCGTCGCTTCACAATGTGCGGCCCCTCAGTCGCCAGGTCGAACCCTGGCGACGCTACGCGGCGTCCATCGGCCCTGCCCATCGGGCAGACAGCACCGGCTCAGGAGCAGGAGCGGGTGCACACCGTCGTTCAGTGGGTGAGGATCGCTGGACGTTCACCGCCACGGACAACGGATCGCACCATGCGCGTTTCCTGCCGGGCGAGTGGCCGGCATCGAGCACAACAACACAGATCGGAGGTGCGGGCACGTGAGCGAAAAGCACCGGACCAGGAAAGTCCTGAGCCGGTCTGTGGGTGTGCTCGCGCTCATCGGCCTGTTGCTGGCCGTCTATGGCACGGCAGTGGAGCCACGGTTCATCCTTGATGAGCGTCGATACCAGGCCGAGATCCCCGGGTTGGGCGCGGGCTGGGACGGGGCAGAGCTCGCCGTATTCTCCGACCTGCAGGTCGGCATGTGGTGGGACAACACCGCGATGGTGGAGCGCGTGGTGGACCGGGTCGTCGAGGAAGAGCCGGCGGCCGCGCTGATCGCCGGTGACTTTCTGTACAGCACCAGCCCGAGCATCCCGCAGCAGGTGCAGACCGTCATGGGGCTGCTCGAGCCGCTGCGTGCGGCGGGGATCCCGACGTTCGTCGTCCTGGGCAACCACGACCACGCCGTGGAGGCCGCCGAAGAGCTCACGGCCGCTTTCGACGAGGCCGGGATTGTCGTGCTTGAGAATGAGGCGACCGAGATCCCAGCCCCGGACGGGCAGTCAGCCGAGACTGAACCGTTGTACGCCGTGGGTCTGGCAGCGACCCGCCCCGGGCGCACCGATGCCGCCGCGGCGCTGAGCGGTGTGCCGGCTGACGCCCCGCGCGTCGTGATGATGCACAACCCGACCGCCTTCGCACGGCTGCCGGCACATTCGGCGCCGTTGGCCGTCGCCGGCCACACCCACTGCGGTCAGATCGTCCTGCCGGGCGCGCCGCGGTGGTCGTACGTCGGGCTGACCGAGGACGAGGAAGTCGTTGCGGACGGGTTCGCACCTCCTGGCCACGGCGCAGAGGGGAACAGCATGTTCGTGACCTGCGGTATCGGGTTCAGTCTCCTGCCCGTGCGTATCAACGCCCCGCCCCAGCTTGTGTTCTTCGAGCTCGTTCCTGGTTAGATCCGGTCCGCCAACCAGGTCGGCAGGTCGGCGACGCTGTCGAGGATGGCGTTGGGATCGCCGTCGGCCCTCTCGAGCGCCTCCTGGCGGAACTTGCCGGTGCGCACCAGGATCCCGGTGAGCCCGGCGTCCTGACCCGCGAGCACGTCGACGTCCACGTCGTCGCCGACCATCACCGTCTCCTCCGGCTCGGTCCCGACGACGTCGAGGGCGGCGGCGAAGAACTCCACCGCCGGCTTGCCGACCACCTCGGCCGTGACGCCGGCAGCCGCTTCCAGCCCTGCCACGAACGCTCCGGCGTCCGCCTGCAGCCCCTCGTCGGTGCGCCGGTACATGTTCTTGTTCAAGGTGACGAGCCGAGCGCCCCGGTCCAGGTGTCCGAAGGCGGCATCGAGGGCCGAGTAGTCGAACTCCGGTCCGGCCCCTCCGACCAGGACGACGTCGACGTCCTCGGCGTCTGGACCCACGAGGTCGATGCCTGGCAGGTCGGCCGAGACGTCCCCGCTGGTCAGCAGGAGGCAGCGTGCACCGGGATGCCGCTCGGCCAGGTAGTGCGCCGCGGCGACCGGGCCCGTGATGATCTGCTCGTCGTCGACTGCGAAGCCGGCCTCGCGCAGCGAGGCACCGATGGAGGCGCGGGTCCGGGACGTGGTGCTGGTGGGAAACCCGGGCCGGAGGCCGGCAGCGCGCAGCGCTTCCACCGCCTCGACGGCGCCAGGGATCGGTCGCCACGAGACGGTCAGCACACCGTCGATGTCGAGGAGGACGCCTCGTACCGGACTCAAGTCCGGTGTGTTGGCCGTACGGTTCGCTGGCTCCGGCATGTGTTTCGGCTGCCTCCTGGTGTCGCTGGAGATCTCCGGACGACATTCTCGCGGACCGATCGAGTCCCCGCCGGACAGTTCGTGTCCAGCACCTGGTCCTCGCGGACGCAGCCCTGGCTCTAGCGTTTCGGCCGCGTCCCCCCGGATCGGCGATGTGGCGGCGCCGCGTGTCCTGTCTTGCGGTCAGCATTGCACAGACGCTGGCGTCCCACTCTGCACCGTCGCGCGGCGGCAGGTCGCTGCCGAGGACCTCGGACCAGAATCTATCCTGCTCGTCGATCTCCGAAAGCATTGTGTTTCTTGTGAAGATAAAAACGTGCCGGACAAAGAATCCGCTATTGCCCAACATGGTAGCCTATATTTAGCATATTGCGTAAACATCGGAAGGCGGCCAAAGTGGAAATGGGATTCCTGGCAACGGGGCTTGGCGCGCTCGCCGTGCTCGTGCTTGCCGCGCTCATCGGATACATCGTGTTCCGTCGTGCCTATCGCGTTGCAGCACCGAACGAGGCGCTCGTCATCACGGGTCGCTCACCTTCGAAGTCTCAGGGTGGTGACATCGACCTCGAAAGTGGGACGCGCATCGTCGTGGGCTCCCGCGCTTTCGTCCGCCCACTCTTCGAACGCTCCCACTCGATCTCCCTGTCCTCGCGTCAGATCGTCGTGGATGTCGAGAGTCAGTCGGTGGACGGCATCTTCCTCAGCCTGCAGGCCGTCGCGCAGGTCAAGATCGGTGAAGAGGTCGGGGAGATTCGCAAGGCGGCACAGCGCTTCCTCGATCAGCAGAACAAGATCGACTCCTACAGCCAGGAGATCCTCTCGGGTGCGCTGCGCGCGGTCGTCGGCACGCTCACGGTCACCGAAGTCCTGCGCGACCGCACCACGTTCGCCAAGCAGGTTCAGGAGAACGCCGTCGACTCGATGAACAACCAGGGTCTCGTCATCGACACTCTCCAGGTCATTTCGGTCACGGACGAGGGTGACTACCTCCGCAACCTCGGACGTCCCGAAGCTGCGAAGAAGGAGCAGCAGGCGCGCGTCGCGGAGTCCGAGGCTCGCCGCTCCTCGACCGAGGCGGAGAACCGCGACGGGCAGAAGATCGCGGAGTCGCAGAAGGAACTCGATCTGCGCAATGCCTCCATCGCCAAGGAAACGGCAGAGGAGCGAGCCGAGGCTCAGGCCGCGCAGGAGCTCGCGGAGGCGCGTCAGCGTCAGCGCGTCCTCGATGAGCGACAGAAGATCGCTGAGCAGGAGAACGAGCTGCGTGAGCGCGAGCTCGTCCGAGAGGTGCGCAAGCCGGCGGACGCCACGCAGTACGCCGCAGAGCGCGAGGCCGATTCCCAGCGCTACACGCGCGAGCAGGAGTCGCAGGCGGCACTCATCGAGGCGCAGAACGACTCCCAGGCCGTCAAGGCTCGCGGCCAGGCGGAAGCCGACTCCACGCGCGCCAAGGGCGAGGCTGAGGCGGCAAGCGTGCAGGCCAGCGCAGAGGCGTACAAGCAGTTCACCGAGGCCGCGGTCCTCTCCCAGGTGCTGGAGGCGCTCCCGCAGATCGCCCGTGAGATCGCGGCTCCGATGAGCAACATCGATTCACTCTCCATCGTCTCCTCGGACGGGGAGAGTCGCCTCGGGGAAAACGTGGCCTCGGGTATGAAAAGGACCTTTGACGCCGTGAAGTCCACGACGGGCCTCGACATCCAGTCCCTCATCGAGAGTGCCAAGGAGGCCAACCCTGACGAGGTAGCGGAGCCGTCGCCGCTCACCCGCGAGAATGCCGTCGCCGACGAGGTGGCCAGCGAGGCGAAGTGACACTGTGACGGTGTCCTTCTGACGCGCCACGCAGAGTCCAGCCGGCTTGATCAGGGAGGTGCTGTGCCATAGGGGTCCATCACCGCAGGAGACCGACGCTTCCGCGTGCCGACGAGCGGATTCAGCCGCTCAGCCCTGGACCACCGGCCCTCTCCGTACCGCACACGGCCGGGCTTCGCCGTGCCACGCCACCACAAGCCAGCGACCGACATCACGACGCTTCGCCGTCCACGACGTAGAAGATCGTCTGCGCCGCGATCCGACCGTCCCGCACGACGAACGAGTCCACCCCGGTGCGCACCCTCAGCTCATCCTGCTCGCCGGTCCACCGCAGCATGCCGACCTCGCCCTCGACGAGGAGCTCCTCGTAGCGGAAGGCTCCGTGGCCGAGGTACGAGGACAGCACCTTCGCGCGATGGCGCACCGCGTCCAGCCCGCGGTCGGCGCCCTCACCCCAGGAGAGGAGCAGGACGTCGTCGTGGTAGTTCTCGGCGAGGTCGCCCTCGAGGGTGCCTTCCTGGCGGTGGGCGAGGTGGGACTCGAGAACCTCACGGGTGCTGCGGGTCATGCCGATGTGTCCTCCTCGGGTCGTCCTCAGGCCGTTCCGCGAGCGAGACGCTGTTCCAGGTCCGCGGTCGAGATGACGGGGCGGTCGCAGACGAAGCCCCGGCACACGTACGCCGCGGAGCGGCCATCGACGAGCGGCCGGTCGGCCAGCAGCGGGGCACCGGGCGCATCCGGCTCGCCGGCCGTCATGACGAGGCCGGGTGACGGCGAGCTGCGGACGGTGCGCGCCAGGGCGGCGGCGTCGTCGTCCGTCCCGACGACGGCGACCTGCAGCGGACCCGTGAGTGCCGCCTCGGCGACGGCGAGCGTCCACCCGGCGAAGCGGGGTGCCTGCCCGACGATGCCGCCCGCTGCCGCGATGGCCGCGTCGGCCGCGTCGCGGTGCCGGGTCGAGCCGGTCAGGGCCCCGTAGGTGAGCAGCGCGCCGGCCAGGGACGACTGGCCGGACGGTTCGACGTTGTCGGTCGCGTCCTTCGGCCGGGTGATCAGCCGCTCGGCGTCGTCGGCGACGTCGAAGAACCCGCCCGCGCCGTCGCCGAAGCGGGCGAGTGCGGTCTCGAGCAGGCCGCCGGCTCGGTCCAGCCAGCGCGGGTCGCCGGTGGCCTGGTGGAGGGCGAGGAGTCCTTCGGCGAGGTCGCCGTGGTCGGCGGCGACGGCGGCCGCGGATCCGACGCTCCCGTGCCGGGAGGCGCGGCGGAGCCTGCCGTCGACGAGGTGAATGCCGACGAGGAACTCGGCGCAGGCTCGTGCCGCGTCGAGATACGACGGCTCGCCCAGGATCGTGCCGGCCTCAGTGAGTGCCGCGACGGCCAGTCCGTTCCAGGCGGTGACGACCTTGTCGTCGCGGGCCGGCTGCGGCCGGCCGGCTCGGGCGGCGAGGAGGCGGCTTCGCACCTCCGCCCACCACTGCGGGTCGGGGTCGCTGCGCAGCTGAAGCGTGGACGTGCCGTGCTCGAAGGTGCCGGCCTCGGTGACGGAGAGGGCCTCCGCCGCACGTGCGCCGTCGTCCGGGCCGAGGACCTCGGCGAGCTGGTCGGGTGTCCACGCGTAGGTCAGGCCCTCGACGCCGTCCGCATCGGCGTCCAGGGCGGAGGCGAACGCGCCCTCCTCGGTGAGCATGTCGGTGAGCAGGAAGTCGGCGGTCTCCCGGGCGACGCGCGCGGCCAGCGACGACCCGGTCGCGCGGTGGAGGTGCAGGTACGCCCGCAGGAGCTGGGCGTTGTCGTAGAGCATCTTCTCGAAGTGCGGCACCACCCACTCGGCGTCCACGGAATACCGGGCGAAGCCACCGGCGAGCTGGTCGTACATGCCTCCGCGGGCCATCGCCTCGCACGTGTGCTCGGCCATGCGCAGCGCGTCGGGCTCGCCGGTGCGGGCATGGTGGCGCAGCAGGAACTCGAGCACCATCGACGGGGGGAACTTCGGCGCCGTGCCGAAACCGCCGTTGGCCGGATCGAAGTCGCCGGCGAGCGTGTTGACCGCGTCCGAGACGGCACCGTCGTCGATGGGGGCGGCCGGTCCCGCGGCGGACATGCCCGCGAGCGCGTTCGTGATGTTCGCGCTGGAGCGCAGTACCTCCTCGCGGCGCTGCGTCCACGCCTCCCCGACCGCGGCGAGGAGCTGGAGGAACTGGGGACGCGGGTAGTACGTGCCGCAGAAGAACGGCTCGCCGTCGGGGGTGAGGAAGCAGGTCATCGGCCAGCCGCCCTGACCGGTCATCGCGGTGGTGGCTGTCATGTACACGGAGTCGACGTCCGGGCGCTCCTCGCGGTCGACCTTGACCGAGACGAAACCGTCGTTCATGGCTGCCGCGACGGCGTCGTCCTCGAAGGATTCGTGCGCCATGACGTGGCACCAGTGGCAGGCGGCATAGCCGACGGAGAGCAGGACGGGAACGTCCCGCCGTCGGGCCTCGGCGAAGGCCTCTTCGCCCCACTCCTGCCAGTGGACCGGGTTGTCCGCGTGCTGCAAAAGGTACGGACTGGTCGCGTCACTCAGACGATTGGCCATGTCTCCAGCCTGTCAGGGTGACGCAGAGCGGGCATCGCGAGCCGAGTCTCGGGCGGGTGCAGCAGTTTGCGCCGAGGAATGCTGGGCCTTCACCCCTGGCGGGCGCAGCTCAGTTCGTGACGGCCGGAGTGCGTCGAGCCAGGTAGACCGTGTTGCTCGACTCGTCACCGGTGAGCGGGTTCGGGAAGGTCACCAGCTCCGCGGACGTCTCGGTGAACACCTCGTCGAGGAACGCCTGAAAGGCGGCGTCGGGCGGGTCGTCCGACCACAGGGCGAAGACGCCGCCGCCGGTCAGGTGACGGGACAGCGCTCGCAGGCCCTCCGCGCTGTAGAACGGCGCGTGGTCGGGATGGAGCAGGTGACCGGGAGTGTGGTCGATGTCGAGCAGGATCGCGTCGAAGTGGGCCAGCGGTTCGTCGCGGACCAGGCGGAAGAAGTCGTCGTGGACGAGGCGGCAGCGCGGATCGTCGGCCAGCCCGGCGGTCTCCGGCAGCAGCTCGCGACGGTGCCAGTCGAGAACCGGCTCGGACGCCTCGATCACCGTCAGCTCGGTGACGCGGGGATCGTCCATCGCCGCGTGTGCGGTGTAGCCGAGCCCGAGGCCACCGACCAGTACCGTCAGATCCGGGCGGTCGAGGGTGGCGAGGGCGCGGGTGGCGAGCGCTCGCTCGGCGGCGGTGAAGAGGCTGGACATGAGGTACTCGTCGCCCAGCCGCACCTCGTACACCTCGACCTGCGCGGTGAGGTCGTAGCGGCGGCGGAGGCTGATTTCGCCCATGGGTGTCTCTTGCCAGTCGAGCTCCTCGAAACGCGCCAAGGTTGCCCTCTCTCGGGGGGGTGGTCGATCTGCTCGTCGCGGTGTGTGACCAACGTAGACGGTCCCGCTGAGCACCGTTCGACTCACACCTACGGACAGTTGTCAGGGCCCAGGTCCCATGACCTCAGTGCTTGCCCGGCCGGCACGGCTTGCCAGTCGGGCGCGGCCCGACGTCCGACCATCGGCGGGGTGCCGGGTCAGGGTGTCGGCGTCGTTGGGCACGCCCCGACCGTTCACTCCGGGAGGTCCCGCCTCTCTACGGGGAGGTCCCGCCTCTCGGTCCCGAGAGGGCGTGTAGCCGGATGTGACGTGTTGTCCACAGTGGTCGTGAGGTGACTTCGTGTCCACAAATTCGTTGCAATACCGCCAAAAGGCTTGCCTGTAGTACATCTGTTCGATACCGTCGAAGCAGCATCGAAAACGACGAAAACCCGCCGGAGGGAGGGCACCGTGGCCGCCATCGGAGCCGAGACCACCACTTCCGGGGAGCACGCCATTCGCCAGGTCGGCGGCAACGGCGCCGCCGTCCCCGGCAACGCGTACGGTGGCGCCTCGATAGCGGATCGTTTGGCCGCCGTCAGCGCCGAGCTGGCCGAGCTGGCGGGTCTCGATCTTGCCTCGCTGGGCCCCGGCGAGCTGATCGAGACGATCGATGGTGTCGAGAGCACCCACCGCCAGCTCGAAGGACTGACGAACCGCGTCCTCGTGGCCGCCGAGGCCGACGGGATGTGGGCCACCACCGGTGCCCGCAGCTTCGCGTCCTGGTACGCCGCCCGCACCGGTCGCCACCTCATCACCTCCCGGCGCATGGTCCGCCACGCCCGCCGCCTGCGTGATGACCTGCCCGCCACCTCGACCGCGCTCGAAGCCGGGCAGATCAGCGCCGAGCACGCGGACGTGATGGCTAAGTACGCCACCGCCCGCCCCCTGCTGCTCACCCAGCTGCGCGACCCCGACCTCGGCGAGGACTTCCTCATCGGCCAGGCCACCACGCTGGATGCGACCCGCTTCCAGAAGGTGGTCCACCACTGGGCCATCCGCACCGATCCCGACGCCGCCGACCAGAACTGGCGCGCGGACGCCGCCAAGGAAGAAGTCTCCCTGTCCGCGACCCTGGGTGGTTACCACCTTAAGGGCTGGCTCTCCCCGGAGTCCGGGCAGGTCCTCCAAGAAGCACTCGACGCCCGCACCGGTGTCCCCTCCAAGAACGACTCCCGGACCCCGACCCAGCGCCGCGCGCACGCCTTGACCGCGCTGGCCCGCATCGGTCTCGACTCCGGCGTCCTGCGTCCCGGGTCCCGCATCCGCCCCCACCTGAGCATCCACGTCCCCTACGAGACCCTCACCCGCCTCACCGACGCCACCGGCCCCACCGGCCCCGGCAGCGGCCACCCCGGACCGGCCGACCCGGCCGGTCCGGACGATCCGGCCGGTCGGGCCGGTGCGGCTGATCCCGGTCACGCGTTCGGGCCCGGCGCCACCATCGAGCACCCCACCGCGTCCCCGACCGCTGACGGCCAGCCCGCCGACGCCGTGTCGATCCCCGCCGGGGTCGACGAGACGCTGATGCACGGTGCCGAACCCGCGACCCTGGCGGACGGGACCCCCATCCCCCACGCCCAGCTCGCCAAGATCGCGTGCCAGAGCCAGCTGCACCGCGTCATCTTCGGTCCCGACTCCGAGATCCTGGACTCCGGCCGCGAGGAACGACTCTTCACCCCCGGCCAGACCCGCGCCATCATCGCCCGCGACGGGCTCTGCCAGTTCCCCGACTGCCAAGCACCACCCGGCGAGGGCGAGATACACCACTCCCTCTACTGGTACGAACACGGCGGCACCACCACCGCGAGACTCGGCGTGCTGCTGTGCTGGCACCACCACGACTACGTCCACCTGCACAACATCACCATCGAACGCCGCACCGGCACCTGGACCTTCCTCCGCGCCGACGGCACCCCCATCACACCCGTCCGCCCGCAACGCACCGTCACGCGCCCCACCCCCTTCGGACCCGTCATCCCCGGCACGGCCACCAAGCCAACGACGAAGACCGCGACGAAACCGACGCCGGCGATGACGAAGATGGGGACTCCAGCGACGGCAGCGACCGCGCCGACCCCGGCGACGACGACGAAGTCGAAGGTGACCACGACGAACGACCCGGCGGCGACGAGCGCGACGAGCGACCCGCCCAAGGCATTCGTGAACAACCCGACCAAACCGCCGACAACACCGGCCACCGTCCAACACACCACGCGAGCAGGCCCCAGACCGAACCCGACGCCACGGACATAACACTCCGCACGGCCGTTCGCCGCCGAACTAAGCCAGATGCGGGTCGATCATCGTCATGCCGGCGACCGTCGCACGGTCGAACACGGGCAGCAGCGCGGCCGCTTCCTCCAGCCCGACGACGCGCTCGATCAGTTCCTGCGGCTTCAGCGCACCGTTCTCGATGAGCGCGAGCATCGCGGGGTAGTCGACGGCGGACATGCCGTGGCTGCCGAGGACGTCGAGCTCCCACCCGATCACCCGCGACATCGGCACCCGCGGATGGCCGTCCACGGGTGGCAGCAGCCCGATCTGGACGTGCCGGCCCTGCCGCCGGAGGCTGTGGATCGCGTCGCTGCAGCTCTGCTCGCCGCCCACGGCGTCGACGGACACGTGACTGCCGCCGCCGGTCAGCTTGTGCACCGCCGCGGGGACGTCGGACCCGCCCGCCCCGCCTGCACCGTCGCTCCCAGCAGCGCCATCCACGGTCAGCACGTGGTCCGCCCCGACCTTCGTCGCCATCGCGAGCGCCTCCCGATGCCGGTCGACGGCGATCACCCGGGCGCCGAACGCCTTGGCGATCATCACGGCGCTCAGGCCCACGCCTCCGGCGCCGACGACCGTGAGCCATTCCCCCTCGGCGAGGCGGGCACGCCCGACGAGGCCCCGGTACGCCGTCGCGAACCGGCAGCCAAGGCTCGCGGCAGCCTCGAAGCTGACGCCGTCGGGGATCGCGACGAGGTTGGTGTCCGCGGCATGCAGAGCGACGTACTCGGCAAACGAGCCCCAATGGGTAAAGCCGGGCTGCTGCTGGTCCGGGCACACCTGCGTCTGGCCGGTGCGGCACCATGCGCACCGGCCGCAGCCGCACACGAACGGGACGGTGACGCGCTGACCCTCCGACCAACGACGCACGCCCGGCCCGACGTCGGTGACCACGCCCGCCAGCTCGTGGCCCGGGACGTGCGGCGGGACGACGTCGTCGTCGTGGCCCGCCCAGCCGTGCCAGTCGCTGCGGCACAGGCCGGTAGCCTGCACCCGCACGACGACGCCGTCGTCCGGGACTCGGGGCTCCGGGACGTCACGGACCTCGGGCGTGGCGCCGATGGCGTCGAAGATGACAGCTCGCACCCGTCCATTCTCTCGCGGCCCGGTACGGGCGGTGCGGGCCGCTGAGCAGGGGTCATCAGGACCTGTGCGGCCGTGGTGATCGCCTCGCACGACCGTCAGCTGCTGCGCGACCTCACCCACTGGGACCGGCTGCCGGTCGCCGCGTCCGGGCAGCGGTAGCGGGGCCCGCCGGCCCGCTCGTCGCCCGTAGTCTGGCGAGATGCGCGAACGACGAGGTGTGCTGGCCGCGGCATTGACCGCGGTCGCGCTCCTCGTCCTCGTCTGGGGCTCGAGCGGGCAGCTCCGGCTGCTCCCGCAGCCGGTCACCGGCGACGGCGGCCCTCCGCAGAGTCGGGACCGCCCGACCGTCCCGGCGGATCAGATGACGCCGTTGCTGCCTCCGCCGTCGACCGGGGAGCAGGGCGCGGAGGCACTGACCGTGGAATGGGACCTGGTCCTCGCCGTCGGGATCCTCCTGGCCCTCGCGCTGCTGCTGGTGGCGTGGCGAGTGTGGCGCTGGTGGCGCCGGCGCGAGACCGACCGTTCCCTTCCGGACGACGACGAGCCGGACTTCGAGGTGATGCTGCGAGCGACCGGGGCCCAGGCCCAGCGGCGCGCGGCCGAGGGCGACCCCCGCAACGCCATCGTCTCCTGCTGGGTGAGCCTGGAGGACGCCGCCGAGCGCGCCGGGCTGGACCGGCAGGCCTCCGAGACGGCGACGGAGTTCACCTCCCGCGTCCTGACCGCGTGGGACGTCGATCCCGCCACGATCACCGAGCTAGGTGACCTCTACCGGGCGGCCCGGTTCTCGAGGGAACCGATCACCGAGGCGGACCGACGGCGGGCCGTCGCCGCCCTGGGCCGGGTCCACGAGGCCATCACCGCGTACGAGGCCGCCCCCGACGGACGCAGCGAGGTGCCGACGTGAGCGACGGCCTGCGCCGGTGGAGGCGCCTCACCATCGCCGCCGTCGTGACGATGGCCGTGCTGGGCACGACGCTCTGGCAGGGCGGGCTCCTGCCCGCGCCGTGGCCGGTCGGGGTGGCGGTCACCGTCGTGGCCGGGCTGGCGCTCGTCCTCGCGGTCTGGACCCTGGTCCAGAACCTGGACCTGTTGACGCCCGCGTCGTGGTTCGGCCCGCAGGACCTGGAGGTCCCGCCGTCGCGGCCGGGGCTCGACGCCCGGCTGGCACGGCTGCGTCGCCACCTGCGCGACACCGTCGAGCGGGACGACCGCCCGGACGCGATGCAGGAGTTGCTGCGAGAGCTGGCGGCCGACCGGCTCGCCGCCCGAGGGGTCGACCTCGACGCCGACCCGCAGGCCGCGGAGGCGCTCATGCACCCGTCCCTGACCCGCTATCTCGCCCATTCACCGCAGGACACGAGACCACGCAACCGGCGCGAGCTGGCCGACGTCGTCGGACGAATCGAGGAGCTGTGACCACCATGCCTGAGCCGCGTCCCGAGCTGAGCGTCGAGGAGGTGACCCGGCAGGCGGCCGCCGTGCTCGACCGGGTCGAGCAGGCCGTCGTCGGCAATCGCGAGTCGCTCACGCTCGTGCTCTCCGCGGTGCTGGCCGGGGGCCATGCGCTCCTCGAGGACCTGCCCGGCCTGGGCAAGACGCTCGCCGCGCGGTCCTTCGCGCAGACGCTCGGGCTGAGCTTCGCGCGTGCCCAGTTCACCCCGGACCTGCTGCCCGCCGACCTCACCGGTGGGTTCGTCTTCGACCAGCGGGAGGGCAGCTTCGAGTTCCGCAAGGGTCCGCTGTTCACCGGTCTGCTGCTCGCTGACGAGATCAACCGCACGCCCCCGAAGACCCAGTCCGCGCTCCTCGAGGCCATGCAGGAGCACCAGGTGACGGTCGAGGGGGAGACCTTCCCGCTGCCGCAGCCGTTCCACGTGCTCGCCACGGCCAACCCGGTCGAGTACGAGGGCACCTACCCGCTGCCCGAGGCCCAGCTCGACCGATTCCTCGTCCGCCTCTCCTTCGGGTACCCGAGCGAGGAGGACGAGCAGGACGTGCTGTGCCGGCGCCTCGACCGCCGCCAGGAGGACATCCACCTCGAGGCGGTTACCGACGCCGCCGGGCTGCTCGGCATGCAGCGCGCCGTGGAGACGGTGCCGGTCGAGGACGACATCAGCCGGTACTGCGTGTCCCTCGCCGCCGCGACCCGCCGGCACCCGGCCGCCCAGGTCGGCGCCTCTCCGAGGGGATCGCTGGGCCTCGTGCTGACCGCCCGCGCGTACGCCGTCGTCCACGGCCGGTCCTACATCGTCCCGGAGGACGTCAAGGCCGTCGCGCACGCCGTCCTCGGGCACCGGATCGCCATCAAGCCCGAGCTTTGGATGTCCGACGTGTCCGAGCTCGGCGTCGTCGCGGCCGCGCTCGACCAGGTTCCCGTGCCGGCCGCGCGCGAGGTGCCGGCGACGAGCGGGCCGTGACGACGCCGGAGCTTCCCCGGCCCGCACCGGGTGGCCTCTCCGGCGCCGGACGGGACGAGGACCGGTGGGTGGTCACGCACAGCCACGTCCGGGGCGTCCTGGTCGCCGTCGTGGGGACTGTCGCCGCCCTGGTCCTGCAGCGCCCCGACCTGCTCGTCCTCGTCACGCCCGTCGCGCTCGTCGTCGTCTGGTCGAGCGTGGAGCGCCCGCGCCGACGGACCCGGGCCTGGTCAAGGCTGGGCCGGACCGTGGCCACTGAGGGCGACCGGCACGCCGTCCGGGTCGGGGTGACCACGGTGCCCGGCGCGGAGCTCGTGAGCACGTCGCTGGCACCCAGGCCGTGGATCCGGCGGCGACCCGAGCACGGGGCCCGGGTCGGCCTCGTCGATGCCGAGGACGTCGAGCGTGGGGAGATCCGGCTGGTCACCGGGGCCGACCCGCTGCGCTGGGGCTTCCACGCCGTCGGTCCCGTGCTCGTCGGTGCGGTGAGTCCCTGGGGCGCCTTCCGGTGGGGTCCCGTCCCGCTCGCCGAGGCCCGGATTCGGGTGCTTCCCGATCCGGCCGCGTTCGACGCGACGGCGCCGGCGCCGCACCCGCGGGGGCTCGTCGGCCGGCACCGGTCGACGCGGCCCGGGGAGGGCAGCGAGTTCGCCTCCATCAGGCCCTTTCAGTGGGGCGACCGCCTGAAGCGGATCCACTGGGCGCGGTCCCTGCGCTCGGGGGAGCTTCACGTGACCTCCAGCTACGCCGACCAGGACACGCACGTGGCGGTGCTCGTGGACGCCCACATCGACCTGGGCCGCTCGGAGGGGACCGGCGGAGCGGCGAGCTCCCTGGACCGCTCGGTCCGGGCGGCGGCGGCCATGGCGGAGCACTTCCTGCACGGCGGTGACCGGGTCAGCCTGCAGGTGTTCTCCGGCGAGATGCCCCTGCGTGTCCCGCCCGGGACAGGGCGGCGGCACAGCCATCGCGTGCGTGAGGTGCTGAGCCGGGTGGCGCCGGCACACCAGCACGACGGCGGCCACCGGCGGCTGCGTCTCGGGCTGGGCGACGGAGCGCTCGTGGTGATGGTGTCGGCACTGGTCTCGCCCGAGGCCCTGACCCACGCGGCCGCCCTCGTCCGCAGCGGCCTGACAGTGGTCGTTATCGACGCCCTCGGTGAGGACTTCGAGCTGCCCAGCGACTGGGAGCCGCTGGACGTGCTCGCGTGGCGCGTCAGGCTGCTCGAGCGCGACCGGGAGGTGCGGCGCATCCAGCAGGCGGGTGTGCCGGTCGTCGCCTGGAAGGGACCGGGCAGCCTGGACCCCGTGCTGCGCAGCCTGGCGCGGCGCGGTCGCTCGAGGGTGTCCCTGTGAGCGGGGCGTGGGAGGAGTTGCGCAGCGCCGGCCGCGAGCAGCTCGCGCTGCGTGGCGCCATCGTGGTCGCCGGCCTCGTCTTCGCCGTCGCCGCTGCCGCCACGGGCGGGGCGGATCTCTGGGCCGACCCGTGGTTCGCGGTCGCCATCCCGGCGCTGGCGCTGCTCGCCGCCCTGAGCCCGCACACGTTCCTGCCGGCCGTCCTCATGCTCTACCTGGTCGGGGTCTGGATCACCGGGACGCCAGAGCTCTGGACCCCGTGGGCCCCGCTGGCGGCCGCCTGTCTACTGGTGATCCACACCGCTGCAGCGATCGCGACGAGCGTGCCCGCCCAGGCCACGCTGCCCGCCCGGCTCTGGCGGCTATACCTGCCGCGCGTGGCGGTACTGCTCGGGGCGGCCGTCGCCGTCTGGGCCGTCGTCGGGCTCGTCCACGGGCGGACTGTTCCGGGCGGACCCGCGGCCATGGTGACCGGCCTCGCCGTCGTCACCGCCGGACTGCTGGCGCACCAGCGGGCGGTCATTCGCCGGACTCGGCAGGACTGAGCTGCCCGGCGGCCTGGCAGCCCCACTCGAACCGGCCTTTCGGGGGAGTTGGCACGGGTGTTTCCTGGACGCCATGCGCGCGCTGTCATCCCGCCTGGCACAGATCGTCGATGCGCTGCCGCTGCGGCCGGGTATGCGGGTGCTGGAGATCGGCGGTGCCCCGGGAGCCGCGGCACGAGCGGTGGCCGATCGGATCGGCGACGGCCACATCTTGGTGATCGACCGGTCCGCGAGGGGCGTGGCACTCACGGAGCGCAACGCCGCAGCGGAGATCGCTGCCGGCCGGATGAGCGTTCGCGCGGTCGCCGCGGAGGACTTCGAGCTGCTGCCTGGTGAGCCGCCGTACGACCTGGCGTTCGCAGTGCGCGTCGGAGCACTCGACGGCCGGCACCCGGGGGCCGGCGAACGTGCGCGTCGTCGGATCGCTGCTGCGTTGGTCCCCGGCGGACGGCTGTTCATCGACGGCGGTGACCCGCTGCGTGGGGTCGAGCTGCCTCGCGGTCCCGCGTAGCGCCACCGAGCGCGCTCGCATCACGCTGCGGCGTGCCGCGGCGTTCGTCCCCGCGGTGACGTTCCGCAGGTCGCGTCGCTTGCACGTAGGAGACGACCATTCTGACCGTCACGTACAGGGCGAGGACGCCGAAGACGCCGTGCCTCCACTGCCAGCCCACGCCGAGGCCGACGAAGCCGTCGAGGACGAGGACCGCCGCCCCGGCCGCGAAGGCGAGAGCGGTCAGACCGAGCGCCGCCAGCATCAAGGGCCGCGGCACCGCGCGCCCGACGCGCGTGACCGTGGCGAGGGCGACCACGGCCGCGACCACGCCCGTGGCCGCGGCGGACCACTGTGCTGCCGCGACGCCCATGACGGCGTCGGCGTACTGCGCGTGATCGGCGACGGTGGGCACGGGCCCGCTGGGGAACCCCAGCCGGCTCTGAGAGGCGTACACGGCCTTGCCGGCGGCGTAACCGAGAAAGAGCACCGCCATCGTCAGCGCCGGCCACCGTGTCTGCTGCTGGCGAGGAATCAACATGGACCGAACCTATGGCGGCCCGACGAGCCGTCGGATCCACCTCGAGGGCTACTGAGCTTCGACCTGTGGATGACCTTCCCGTCCAAGCCCGACGCAACGTGCGACGCGGAAGCCGACGTCGTCGATCCGGAGGCTGGGGTGGCTGCGCCGCCTACCGACGCTCGGCAGCTCCAGTGCTCGTCGAACCAGCCGCCGCCGCGGAGCACGCGGTAGGCCCCGTAGACGTCGGCGTCGTAGAGGTCCGAGCACCACTCCCACACGTTGCCCAGCATGTCGTGCAGTTCCCACAGATTCCGCTGCTTCGTCGCCACGTCGTGGCTGCGCTCGCCGGAGTTGCCCCGGTACCAGGCGACCTCGTCCAGGTCGCCGTAGCGCGGTCCGGACGTGCCGGCCCGGCAGGCGTGCTCCCACTCCGCCATGGGGAGCCGATACCCGTCGGCCGCGGCGTCCAGGGCCGCGTGCCCGCGGATCTCGTCCATGTCGTAGGCGGCGCTCAGGCCTTCCTGCGTGGACAGGGCGTTGCAGAACGTGACGACGTCCCACCACGAGACGCTGTCGACAGGGCGGTCGGCGAACTCCGTCGGTGGATCGAGCCCCAGCACGGCGGCGTACGCCCCGCGTGTGATCTGGGTCCGGCCGAGCCGGTACGGCGCGATATCGACCAGCCGCGATCGCTGCGTCCGCCGATCGTTCAACGTCACCCGACCGGCAGGGACGAGAACCGTCTCGACCGTCGGGGCGGTCACGGCCGGTGGCCGGACGCTCGCCGGTCGCGGATCCGCACGCCGGAACGATCGGCGGGACCGCTGACCAGCCGCTCCAGCATCAGGTAGACGCCGAAGAGCACCGCGATGACCACGGTGACGTGCAGCAGCACGGCCAGCGCGATGCCGAGAATCATCCCCGCCTGCCAGAAGCGCCCCCACGTCAGCGAGAGCACGGCCGGGACCACCACGGCCGCGACCGCGCCGCCCGCCAGCTCGGCGCCGAAGCCCCGGTCTCCCATCCACGGCAGCACGTCCCACACGTCGAGCAGGTCCACCGAGGAGAGCGTGCCGAGCGCCACGATCGCGCCGAGCACGCCGACCAGCGCCAGCCGCAAGGCCAGCCGTCCGGAGTCCCACATCGTCGCCGTGGACGTCCCCGCCCACATCATCCACGCCCGCACGCGCCCGGTTCCCAGGCAGATCATCGCGTCGCGGAAGACCCGGTCCGCCTCGACCCGGTCGATCCTCGGCCCGAGGTGCTGACCGTCGACCAGGGCGTCGTGCAGGACCGCGGCGGGCAGGAAGTCGCCGCTCTTCGGTACGAGCCAGACGAACACTCCCGGCACCGACGCCAGGTCCGTGGAGAAGGTGTCGAGATCCGCCGGTACGACGAACGGCTGGTCGTGGTCGTCGCCGCGATACCCGAACTGGCGCAGCAACGTGAAGTCGTTCCCGTCGATGCTGCGCATCTCCAGGCGCAGCGGACCGCCGTCGAGGACGTCGTAGAAGTGCCCGCCTGCCATCGGGCAAGGAAAGCCTGTCGGGGCGGTCGCTGCCAACTTCTTCCACGGGTCGATCCGGGAAACGTTGATGTCGTGGTGACGTCCTTGACTGCCGCTGTGGCAGAAGCCGTGAGCCGTACCGAGCTGTGGGCGATGATCCACGCCGAGCGGGCGGCCCTGGCCGAGGACCTCGCCGCCTTGAGCGACGAGCAGTGGCGGCAGCAGTCGCTGTGCGGGCTGTGGGTGGTCGAGGAGGTCGTCGCCCACCTCACCGCCGCCGCGAGCATCGGCACGGTGCGCTGGGTCCGGAGCATCGTTGGCGCCCGGTTCGACGCCGACCGCCACAACCGGCGCCGTCTGGCCGAGCAGCGAGGGCGAGATCCGGAGGAGACGCTCCAGCGGTTCCGCGCGGTGATCACGAGCACGACGGCGGCATCCGGCCATACCCCGGCGTGGCTCGGCGAGGTGGTGGTGCACGCACAGGACATCCGCCGCCCACTCGGCATCGAGCGGACGCCCGCCCTGACGGCGGTCGGCGCGGTCGCAGCCTTCTACGCCGGTCGCGACTTCGCCGTGGCGAGCCGCAGCGCCATCAAGGGCTTGCGCCTCGAGGCGACCGACGGATCCTTCCAGGCCGGCACGGGATCGCTCGTGCGCGGGTCCACCTTGGCGCTGATCATGGCGATGGCGGGCCGCGCACCGTACTGCGACGACCTCGTCGGCGACGGCGTCCCCATCCTGCGGGAGCGCTGCTCGCCGGCCGCGACATGAGTGGGACGCCGTTCATCGGCTCCCCTGAACGTCGGGATGGTCAGTTGTCCGAACAATGGCTCGGGCGATCTGCGTAGTCTCTGACGGTGAACGACTCGGGAGAGGCGGCCGGTGAACCGCCGCAGGGCTCGGTCGCCGGCCTGGGGCCGGTGAGCCACGCGATCTTTCGCGTCGCACGGTTGCACAAGGCATTCGCAGGTCAGCTCCTCAGGCGCGTGGGTCTGTACCCCGGTCAGGAGCTGCTGATGATTCGACTGTGGGACCACGGGCCACAGCGTCAGGTCGACCTCGTGCGGACTCTGGAGTCCGACGCGCCGTCGGTCGCCCGATCCGTCCGCAGGCTCGAGAAGGCCGGCTTCGTCCGCCGCAGTCCCAGCCCCGACGACGGCCGAGTGACGATCGTCGAGGCCACACGTGCCAGCCTGCCGCTGAAACGCAGTGTCGAGCAGATGTGGGCCGACCTGGAGGAGCTGACGGTCGGAGCGATGAGCGACTCCGAGCGGGACCGGACGCTGCGCGTCTTGGATGCCCTGGAGCAGAACCTGGATGACGCGGAACGAGGGCGAGACCGACCCGAGTAGGACCGCCGAGATTGCCGCGAAGGGGTGCCGGTGCGGCGGTGGACCGCCGTACCGGCACCCGCGCAGTCCTAGTGCGGACCGTCGGACCGGCTCTCTGCGCGACGAGCGAGGCGGATCACCGGCAACAGTCGAGGAGCCTTGCTCTGGTATCTACCGAAGGCGGGCGCCATCTCCACGAATCGAGCGAAGGCCGCCTCCCGCTCCTTTCCGGCCAGCTCGAAGGCCCGCACCGGTACGGCGGCGAGGGCGCCGTCGACGACGGCCTCGATCTCGACGTCGGGGTGTGCCCGCAAGTTGATCGTCCAGGCCGGGTCCCGGGGCGCACCCATGGCTGAACCGACGACCAACCAGCTGTCGCCGTCGCGGAGCGACATCGCGGGGTTGACCCGTTCGGTCCCGCTCCGGGCGCCGCGGTGATGGATGAGGACCAGGTTGGTGCCCCAGGCGCCGACCTGGCCGTCCTGTGCGCGAAACTCCGCGATGACGCGGTCGTTGAACTCGGTCATGCTCTCTCCCTCGAAGCTGGGCTTCCCTCCGGCCATTCGCGGCTAGGCCGCGTTCAGCGCAGCCTGGGGTAATCGGTGTATCCGGTGGCATCGCCGCCGTAGGCCTTTGTCAGGTCGGGCACACTCAGGGGTGCGCCGACAGCGAGGCGGTGCGGCAGGTCAGGGTTGGCGATGAAGAGGCGGCCGAAGGCGACCAGGTCTGTGGCGCCTTGCTCGATCAACGTCAGGTGCTGCTGATCGGTCGTTGAACCCGGTGTGGCCGGGTTCAGCATCAACGTCCCGGGCCACCGCTCGCGCAGGACGCCCGTCAGGGCGGGGTCTGCTGACTCCAGCACGTGCAGGTACGCCAGCGGCAGGTGGTCGAGCTCGCCGAGCAGCAACGGGTACGTATCGGTGTAGTCGTCCTCAGTGATGTCGTTCAACGGGTTCGCCGGCGAGATCCGCAGGGCTGTGCGCTCGGCTCCGATCGCATCCACCACCGCACGGACGGTCTCCACCGTCAGGCGGATCCGGTTCGCCGGCGTCCCGCCCCACTCATCCTCGCGCCGGTTGGCGTTCGTCGAGAGGAATTGGTGGAGCAGGTAGCCGTTCGCCCCGTGCAGCTCGACGCCGTCGAAGCCGGCCTCGATCGCGTTGCGAGCGGCCGCGGCGAAGTCTGCGACCGTGTCCCAGACCTGCTGACTCGTGAGGGGTGTGGGCCTCACAAAGTCCTGCTTCCCGTGCGCGGTGAAGATCTGACCGGCGGCCTGGACCGGCGACGCACCCACCGGCGTGGTGGCCTCGGCATAGTTGTCCGGGTGACCGACTCGGCCCGTGTGCATCAGCTGCGCCACGATCCGGCCGCCGTTCTGGTGCACCGCCTCGGTCACCCTTCGCCATGCCGCGACCTGCGCAGCGCTGTGCAGCCCTGGTGTGCTGGGGTAGCCCTGGCCGATCCGGTTGGGCTGGATGCCCTCGGTGACGATCAGGCCCGCACTCGCACGCTGTGCGTAGTACTCCGCCATGAGCGACGTCGGGCTCGCGTCGGGACCGTACGCGCGGCTACGCGTCATCGGAGCCATCACGATGCGGTTCTTGAGCGTGAGGGCTCCTGCCGTGAAGGGCTCGAACGGGTTGGTGCGGGTCACCTCGAGGGTGCTTGTGGTGGCGGGCATGCTTGCGTCCTCTCTTGTTCGGCTAACTACTTAGTAGTCCGAACAAGGAGTTGCCTGACCTATTCCCGGGGATGCGCACGACGCGCGGTAGTCACCCGTCGTTCGGGATCGGCAGGCACCTGCCGGGGTGCAGGACCGCTGAGCGTCAGGCGCGGCGACCCGGGTTCTTCGATGCCTCGGAGCCTTGACTCGGCTTGCCCGTCGAGCCGAAGGCGGTGGAGAGGCCGACGCCCATCCCGACCCCTACGACCAGCCCGTAGAGAAAGTTGTCGAGGGCCATGCCGACCGCGACACCGACGCCGATACCGATCGTGATGCCGATGCCCCACGCGGCGCGGCGCTCCATCGGCAGCTCTTCGTCGTTCATGGCGTCAACGCTATTGGCGCGTCCGCGCGCTGCCATCACCCTGTGGTCGGAACGAAGGTCAACCTTTGGGCGGAGACGGGCCCGTCGCCTGTCCGGCGGTTCCCGGGTCTGAGGCGTCGGCGGACGGGCGGTCCACCAGTGCTGCGAGCCGCTCGGGCGCCTGGACGCAGTAGGAGTCGACGAGGAGCTCGGTCAGCTCCTCCCAGTCGGTACTCTCGTCGAGGACCAGGCCGACGGCATCGTCGCCCCAACTGGCCCTGAAGTATGGCGGTCCGAGGTGCTCGAAGGCCAGCACCTCGCCGGGCTCGGCGCGGAACGTGATGCGGAACAGTCCGTCCTCGCCGCCGAATACGTGCGCCACGGTCGCCCCGTGCACGCGCCAGCGAACGCCCACCCAGGCGTCGGACTCCACGCATTCGGGCAGCATCTCGAGCACCGCGGCGATGCGGTCGATCCATTCCGCGGGTACGTGGGGTCGTTCTGGCACCGCACCAGTCTCCTATGCGTCGCGGCCATCGAGGACGTCCTCGTCGCTGACGCGAATGGGCCCGCTTCGGGGCGGGGCCCATCCGCACCACCCGGGGTGCTGCGTGCTCGGAGGATCGGTCAGAACGTCGCGGTGTCCGGGTCCGACCCGACGCGCGTGCCGTCGTCGAGCGAGTCGATCGCGGCCATCTCCTCCGCCGTCAGCTCGAAGCCGAAGACGTCGAAGTTCTGCTTCATGCGATCGGCGTTGTTGGTCTTCGGGAAGACGATGACGCCGTTCTGCAGGTGCCAGCGGATGACGACCTGGGCCGGGGAGGCGCCGTGCGCCTCGGCCGCCGAGCTGACCTCCGGCGTCTCGAACAGCGGGTACTTGGCCTGGCCGAGCGGCCCCCAGGACTCGATCGCGATGCCGCGGGACTTTCCGAACGTCCGGAGGCCCTGCTGGGCCAGCTTCGGGTGCAGCTCGATCTGATCGACCGCCGGCACGGTGCTCGAGGCCTCGATGATCTCCTTGAGATGGTGCTCGTGGAAGTTCGAGACGCCGATCGAGCTCGCTTTGCCAGTTGCCTTGATCTCCTCGAGCGCGAGCCAGCTCTCCACGTACTTCCCGCGCGTGGGGCTGGGCCAGTGGATGAGGTAGAGGTCGACGTGGTCGAGGCCGAGCTTCTCCAGGCTGCGGTCGATCGCGTCGTGCGCGGACCGGGTTCCCTGGTCCTCGTTCCACAGCTTGGTGGTGATGAACAGCTCGTCACGCGGGATGCCGGACTTCGCGATGGCGCGGCCGACACCCTCCTCGTTCTTGTAGATCGCGGCGGTGTCGATGTGGCGGTAGCCGGCCTCGAGGGCGTCGGTCACGATGCGCTCGGTCTCGGGAGGGTCGACGAGGAAGACTCCGAAGCCGAGCTGGGGGATCGAGTGGCCGTCGTTGAGGGAGATCGTGGGAACAGTCATGGGCGTCATGCTGGCACGAACGACGTGTGGTCGACCGAGCGTGCCGTCAGCCGGACGAAGGGCGGTCGGCGATGTGGGCGCGGCGTTCTAACGTGGCGCCATGACGTCCTACTGCGCGCTGCTGCGCGGGATCAGCCCTGGCAACCCGAACATGCGCAACGACAAGTTGCGCGGGGTCTTCGAGCGGCTCGGGTTCTCCGGCGTCGCCACGGTGATCGCCAGCGGCAATGTCGTGTTCACTACCGATGACGATGACGATGACGATGACGATGACGACGACGTCGCCGAGCTCGAGGACCGGATCAAGGGTGCGCTCCAGGCGGATCTCGGCATCGGCGGCGGGACGATCGTCCGTAGCGGCGCCGAGCTCCAGGACCTGGTGGACCGCGCGCCGTTCGACGACCTGGAGCACGGCAGGGCGACGTATCTGACCGTCACGTTCCTCAGGCACCCGCTCGACCCGGTGCCCGAGCCGTTCCCAGAGCCGGACCAGCCGGAGGTCCGGCTGGTCGGCTACGACGCCGACGCGCGCGCCGTCCTCGCCGTCACCGACACGACGGCGGCGAAGACTCCGGACTTCATGTCGTGGCTCGAGAAGGCGTTCGGCAAGGACATGACCACCCGCACCTGGCTGACCGTCACGCGCATCCTGAAGAAACTGCCTGCCCCTGCCTGACCTGCGGGCCGTACCTGTCCGGCCTGACGCGCCGAGAGCGGAGACCTGTACCAGAAGCGGGCGTTCAAACAACCGCTCTTGGCGCAGGTGTCCGCTCTCGGCGAGGCGGGTCCGGCGAGGCGGGTCAGGCGAGGCGGGTCGGCGGCGGGTCGGCGGCGGGGCAGGAGGTGGTGTCAGAAGGTCGCGGTGTCCGGGTCGGCGCCGACGCGGGTCCCGTCGTCGAGCGAGTCGATCGCGGCCATCTCCGCCGCCGTCAGCTCGAAGCCGAACACGTCGAGGTTTTGCCTGGCGCGCTCCGCGCTGTTGGTCTTCGGGAAGACGATCAGGCCGTTCTGCAGGTGCCAGCGGATGACGACCTGGGCCGGGGTGACGCCGTGTGCCTCGGCGGGCGCCGCCACCTCGGGCAGGTCGAACAGCGGGTACTTGCCCTGGCCGAGCGGGCCCCACGACTCGATCGCGATCCCGTGCTCCCGCCCGAACGCCCGGTTCTCCCGCTGCGTGAACCGGGGGTGCAGCTCGACCTGGTTGATCGCCGGGACGGTCTCAGTCGCCCTGAAGAGGTCCTCGAGGTGGTGCGGCTGGAAGTTCGAGACGCCGATCGAGCGGGCTCGGCCCGACGCCTTGATCTCCTCCAGCGCCTGCCACGTCTCGACGTACCGGCCGCGGGTCGGGCTCGGCCAGTGGATGAGGTACAGGTCCACGTAGTCCAGCCCCAATTTTTCGAGCGAGCGCTCGAACGCAACCGGGGCCGACTCCTTGCCCTGGTCGTCGTTCCACAGCTTGGTGGTGATGAACAGCTCGTCGCGCGGGATGCCGGAGCCCGCGATGGCGCGGCCGACGCCCTCCTCGTTCTCGTACAGCGCCGCCGTGTCGATGTGGCGGTAACCCGCCTCCAGGGCACCGCCGACGATCCGCTCGCACTCGTCCGGCTCGACCAGGTAGACGCCGAAGCCGAGCTGGGGGATCGCGTTGCCGTCGTTGAGTTTGTTCGTGGGAACCGTCATGGCGCCGATGCTTTCACGGTGCCCCACCCTCGCGCCCGCCGGCGGCGCGGCGGCGACGCGGTGGTCGAATAGTCGTTGACAGGAATATTCCATACCGGGCATAGTCGTCGCGTGGAACCGATCATGGCTGCTCTTGCCTACCCGCGCCGCTGGCAGATCGTCGAGCTCCTTGCCGAGCGCCCCCGCTCCGTCGGCGAGCTGGCCGCGGTGACCGGGCTGCGTCAGCCGCAGACCACGAAGCACCTGCAGCACCTCGCCCGGGCCGGCCTGGTGACGGTGTACCCGCTAGCACAGCGCCGGGTCTACGCACTCGAGACCGCGCCGCTGGCCGACCTCTGTCACCGCCTGCACGAGCTGGTGGCGACGGCCGAGGAGAACAGCGGCGAACGAGACGTCGTCGAGCGGTACCGCGACGCCATCGCCGCCGAGACGACCGCCGCGGACCGTGAGCGTTGGGCTGACGAACGGACGTTCGCGTTCGACCGCGAGCTGGCCGCGCCCCGGGACATCGTCTGGCAGCACTGGACCGACCCTGCGCTGCTCGCCGCGTGGTGGGCCCCGCCGTCGATGGTGGTCTCGGACTGCGTGCTCGAGCCCACCCGCGGTGGCCGCGTCGTCCTCGAGTACCGCGACGCCGAAGGCCGCTACCGCGCTGAAGGCGTGGTCGACACCGCCGCAGAGCCGGAGCACCTCGCCTTCCGACTCGCACCCCTGAACGCGGCCGGAGACGTCACGTTCACCGGCCACTACGACGTGACGCTCCACGAGATCGGGCCGGGAACCCGCCTCGAGGTCCGTCTGCGGATCACGGACACCGCGCTCGAAGCGGTCCCCTACATCGCCGGCATCCAGACCGGCTGGAGGCAGGTGCTCGACAACCTCGCTCGCGCAGTCGTGCGCACCGACACAGCCACCGATGCACGTACCGACCAGAACACGACGAGCTGAAGGAGCCTTGCCATGAACGGATCGACCGGCCGCCGAGTCGTTACCAACATCAGCCTCACCCTCGACGGCTTCTACCACGGGCCGGGCGGACCCGGTGACCTGAGCGCGATCGTGCCGTACGCGGTGACCGAGACCGCTCGAGACCACCTGACACGGCTGTGGGAACCGGCGACGACGGTGCTGCTGGGGCGGGGCAACGCCGAGGGGTTCATGGGCTACTGGCCCGCCGTCGCCGACGACGAGAGCGCCGACCCCCGGGACCGCGGCTTCGCCAGGTGGCTGGTCGAGACGGAGAAGGTGGTGCTCTCGTCGACCCTCACCGAGGCGCCCTGGGAGCGCACCCGTGTGCGCAACGCCCCCGCCGCCGACGTGGTCGCCGAGCTCAGGAGCGAGGGGGACGGCGACATCCTGGTCGCCTCGAGCCCGAGCGTGATCACATCGCTGCTCGCCGCGGACGTCGTGGACCGGTTCAGTCTCATCATGTGCCCCGAGATCGTCGGTGGCGGGACGCGCCTGCTCGAGAACCGCCTGCCGGGGTCGAGATGGGCGCTCGCGCGCCACGAGGCCGGAGAACGCGGCGAGCTCAGCCTCGCCTACGACCGGGTTGGCTGAGGGCCGCCGTGCCTCACGGACAGGAGCGGTGTCAGACGTCCAGCTCGAGGAACCTCAGCAGCGGCTCGGTACCCTCGACCGTGACCGGCTCGCCCCGTACGAAGTCCTCCGGCGTGAGCACGAGGTCCTGCAGGACGGCGACCGTGCCCTGGCGGCTCAGTCGCCTCGTGCCGTTCGGTCGGTAGCCGACCTTCCGGCTGACCGCGAGCGAGGCGGGGTTGTCCTCGAACGCGCCCGAGGTGATCTCCTCGGCACCCAGCACGTCGAACGCGAACGCGCAGATCATCTGCCGCATTCGTGTCCCGATGCCGCGGCCCTGGTGCCGCATCGCCAACCACGAACCCGTCTCGCCGGTCCGGGTGATCTTGAAGTCCTTGCCACCGAAGCCCTGCATGCCGACCACCTCGCCGACCCGGCGCACCACGAGCTCCAGCGACGGCGACCCTGTGTCGAAGTTCGCCTTCAGGCCCGAGACGAACCGCAGGTAATTCGCCGGCAGCTCCTCCCGGGGCGCGGCCGTCCACGGGAAGTAGAACGGCATCGAGCCGATCGGGTGCACGCCGTCCAGAACGAGGTCGACCAGCTCGGGCACGTCGGCCTCGCGAACGGTCCGCATCTCGAGGTCACCGCACGTCACTCGCAGCGCGTAAGGCGGCCAGATCTCCTCCAGGGTGAGCATGCGGTGCAGTCCACCGCCTCCGCCGTCGTCCGGGCAACCGGATATGCCAAGCCGGAGCGGTTCCGTCCCCGCAGCAGGCGCGACAAGATGTGCGGGTGGCCATGTCGATGCGTCGCCACCACCGCGCGTACGCCGTCCGGGCGCACCTGCTCGAGATGTCCGGCCGGTTCGAGGCGGCGGCCGAGGACTACGCCCGCGCCGCGGCGCTGAGCACCTCCATCCCCGAGCAGCGCTATCTCAACCGTCGCGCGAGGAATGCTCCCGGCGCCCGTAATGCTGAGGAGGCGTGGAGACGGCGAGAGGCTCCCGGCGACTGCGCCGCGCGGCAGAGAACGGAGCAAGCAGGCATGAACGTCTTCATCATCGGCATCACCGGCGGCGTCGGAGGTCTGCTCGCGGAGAAGCTGCGCTCCCACGGAGACGCCGTCCACGGGCTCGTGCGCCGGGAGGACCAGCAGGCCGGGCTCGCAGCACAGGGCGTGGACGCACGCGTCGGCGATCTCGCCGGGATGACCGCGGAGGAGCTCGCGGCGGCGTTCGCCGGCAGCGACGCGATCGTCTACACCGCCGGGTCGAACGGTGGGAGCCGGGAGGTCACCACGGCGATCGACGGTGACGGGGTCGCGAAGGCGATCGAGGCCGCCCGCGTGGCCGGGGTCGACCGTCTCGCCCTGGTGTCCGTGCTCCCGGAGTCGTGGCGCGAGCACGACCTCGGCGAGGAGGTGGAGTACTACTTCGCCGTGAAGAAGGGAGCAGACATCGCGCTCACCCGCAGCGATCTGGACTGGCTGATCCTCCGCCCGTCGCTCCTGCTCGACGAACCCGGTTCCGGCACCATCTCGCTCGGACCGGCCGAGGCCCACGGCCAGATCTCCCGCGACGACGTCGCCGAGACGCTCGCCGAGCTGCTCCACGAGCCGGGCATCGGGCGGCAGATCCTCGAGCTCAACGCCGGATCCACGCCGGTCCGCGAGGCGGTCCGCGCGAACGTCCGCGGCCCTCTACCGTGACGCCGTGACCCGATTCCTCGAGGCCGGCGAGACCGCCGTCGCCGGCCGGCCACCCTTGTCCGACGCCGCCGAGTACGCATACGCCGCCGTCAGCCCGCCGGGAACGACGTTCGTCCACGTCGCCGGCGCATGCCCGCTCGACCCCGACGGCGCGACGACCCCGGTCGGTGACGTCGCCGGCCAGGCCGCGGTCGCCATGGCGAACCTCGAGCAGTCCCTCGCCGCTGCGGGCTGCGGCCTGCACGACGTCGTCAAGACGACGATCTACGTGGCCTCGTCCGCCCAGCCGGACCTCGTCGCGGCGTGGACCGTCGTGCGGGACACCTTCGCGCCGCACCGTCCGCCGGGCACGCTGCTCGGCGTCAGCGTGCTCGGCTACGACGATCAGCTGGTGGAGATCGACGCCGTCGCCGCCCGCGGCTGACGCCGCCTGCTGCTCGGCCGCTCGAACCTGCCGAACACGCGCACGAGGAGCGCGAGCACGAGGACGAACGCGCCGAACCAGGTCGGGCGGCTGGCCCACCAGTCGGCGCTCCACGGCTCGGGGAGCGTCACGTCGAGGGCCAGCAGCGCCACACCCACGACGGCGAACATCGCCGTCAGATGCCACAGGTAGATCGTCATCGAGTGGCGTGCGAGGGTGTGCACGACCGCCCTGCCCCTGCGGCGGGCGGCCCACCGGACGAGGGCCGTTCGGGCCAGCAGCACGGCGCAGACCTGCATCACGGCCTGGGCCACGATCGCCGCGGTCGGCGGGCCGAGATTGGAGATCGGGTCCCCGGGCATGCCGATCATGCTCGGCGGGTACGGCCCCTCGGCCACCAGCAGCGCCATCGCGGACAGCCCGGCGAGGGCACCGGCCAGGAGCCAGGTGGAGGCGTCGGCCGGGGCGCGCCGACCGGCCAGGCGGTCCGCCGCGTAGGCGATCCCGGCGAGGAACGGCACCGCCCACACGAGCACCAGGTTCGCCCAGGCGAGCTGTTCTGCGCCGGCGGCGAACCGCACGGCGTCGACCGCGAGCGGGAGTGTGAGGGCGGTGCCCATCGCGGCCCAGCGCCAACGCCGCCACGCTCGCAGGAACACCGGGGCGACGACGATCAGCGCGACCCACACGCCGAGGAACCACAGCAGCTGAGGGGCCATCCGGGCGATCCGCCACACGGCCGAGTCGGGAACGCCGAGCAGGAGGAGAACGGGGATCGCGACGGCCCAGGCCGCCACGAAGGCACCGACGGGGCGGGCGATCGCGCGGAGCCGCGTCCCCAGGGTGGCGAGCCACCGGCCGTCCGGCGTCGTCGCGAGCTGGTACGCCGCGGCCGCGCCGGCGGCGAAGAACAGCAGCGGCAGGACCTGCAGCACCCAGGTGAGCACCCAGGCGTACTCGTGGCCGAGGGCGTTGCCGATGTGGAGGGTCTCGCCGTACCAGGTGGCCTCCGGCATCAGCCAGTGCACGAGGACGACGCAGAGGGTGCCGAGCGCACGGGTGGTGTCGATGAAGACGTCGCGGCGGAGGTGGCGCCGACGTCGGGCCGGTGGTTCGGTAGGTCGCCCGCTGGTGCGCCTGTTGTCGGGACGCTCGATCGGCGCGGTGACGGGACGAGGGAGGACGTCTGGTCGGCGGGTGTCGGCAGGGCTGGTGTCGAGGTTGATGGCCACGACTTCAGTCTTCTGACCTGCGGCGATGCCCGGTATGGGTGCTTCCCCCGGTTCTCGGCGGCGTTTCCCCTAGGTGGGTGGAGGGCCGGCCACCGTGGTGTGCGGGGGTTGTCCCCCCGGAGGTGTCAGTCGCCGGCGCCGAGGTAGCGCAGCACGGCGCGCACACGGCGGTGGTCGGCGCCGTCCTGGGAGAGGTCGAGCTTGGTGAAGATGGCGGCCACGTTCTTCTCCACCGCTCCGTAGGAGAGGTACAGCCGCTCGGCGATCGCACCGTTGGACCGGCCCTCGGCCATGAGCCCGAGCACCTCGCGCTCCCGCGCCGTCAGGCGGCTCAGGCCGTCGTCCGCCTGCGAGGCACCGAGGAGCTGCGTGACGACATCGGGGTCGAGCACCGTCTGCCCGGACGCGACGCGGGCGAGGGCGTCCATGAAGTCCCGGACATCGGCCACCCGGTCCTTGAGGAGGTACCCCATGCCCTGGGCGTTGCCGGCGAGCAGGCGTGAGGCGTACCGGGTCTCGACGTACTGGGAGAAGAGCAGCACGCCCAGGCCCGGGTGGTCCTCACGCAGGGTGAGGGCAGCGCGCAGGCCCTCGTCGGTGTGCGTCGGCGGCATGCGGATGTCGGCGATGACGACGTCGGGCAGCGCGCCGTCCGCCGCGAGCCGGGTGATCTCGGCGAGCAGCGCGTCACCGTCGGCGACGGCGGCCACCACCTCGTGGCCGCGGCGGTTCAGCAGCGCGGCGAGCCCGTCGCGCAGCACGGCGGAGTCCTCCGCGAGCGCGACGCGCAGGGGCGGCGGCTGCTGTGCCGTGCTCCGGGAGGGTTCCGCCGGGGACTGCCGCGGGGGCTCGGTCACGGGCGGACGTTCTCCGGCAGGGTCACGGTGACCACGGTAGGCCCTCCGGCTGGGCTGGAGACGTCGAGCCTGCCGTCTACGGCGTGCACCCGCTCCGCCAGACCGGAGAGACCGGAGCGGTGACCTGAGCTCTCGGGCGGCGTGACGGCGGCACCGCCGCGTCCGTCGTCGCGCACCCGGACCCGGAGGTCGCCGTCGTGGCGCTCGACCAGGACGTAGACGCCGGAGGCGCGGGCGTGCTTGGCGGCGTTGGTGACCAGTTCGGCCACGCAGAAGTAGACGATCGACTCGACGGCGGGCGCGAGCCGTCCGCGGTCGGCGACCTCCGCGTCGACGTCCATGGTCACCGGCAGCGGCGAACGGGCGGCCAGCGTGTCGAGGGCGACGCCGAGACCGTCGTCGAGCACCGGCGGGTGGATGCCACGGGCGAGCTCGCGCAGCTCGACGAGCGCGTCCTTGGTCGAGGCGTGCGCGGTGCCGACGAGTTCGCTCACCTGGTCCGGGTCGGTGCCGGAGTCGAGGTGGTCCTTCGCCTCGCCGAGCTGCATGGCGACGGCGACGAGACGGGCCTGCGTGCCGTCGTGCAGGTCCCGCTCGATGCGGCGCAGGCGGGCGTCGGCGTCCTCGACGGCCCCGGCGCGGGACTGCTCGAGGTCGGCGACCCGGAGGCTCTCGCGCGTCGGGCCCAGCAGGCTCTGGCTCAGCAGCCCCGCCACCTGGGTGAACAGCCACGGGATCCACGGCCAGACGAAGAACAGCACGATGCCGATCCCCGCGAAGGCGAGCTGGCGAGCAGGGGTGTCGACGAACCAGTCGGGACCGAGCTGCGCGCCGCGGTGCCAGGACCCGTCGCCGGCCTGCTGCTCGGGAAGGTAGCGACCCCAGATCGAGTGCGTGACGGCGCCCAGGGAGGCGACCAGGACGGCGGTGCTCGTCACGAAGCCGACGACGCTCAGCGGGAACATCACGAACATGAAGAGCAGCGCGCGCCAGCCCGCGCTGTCACCGAGCATGGAGCCGAGGCCCCGCCAGAAGCCACGACCACGGCGGAACGGGGGGACCTCCGGGACGCGGTTCCCGAGGAATTTGCTCGCCATGCCGCGGTACGTCGTCGCCCATCCGCGGGCGCCGACGATCAGGGTGCCTCCGACGAACAGGCCGACGACCGTCACGGCGAGGCCGACGGTCAGGACCACGCTGACGAGGGCGTAGGCGAGGGCGAACGGAGCCATGAGCACCGCCACCCAGAGGTAGCCGTACCGCAGCCAGCTCCGGCGGTCGAAGGGAGCGCGGAGGAAGGCGGGACTGGCGGCCGGGTCGGCGACCGGCCGGGCGGGGGTGGTTGCGGCTGGCCCTGCGCGGTGCACGGCCGGTGTCATGGAGGTCATGGTCTCAAGTCTGGGCCGGGCGAGGCGTCCCTCCCAGGGTGGGTTCCGCCGTCGTGCGCGGGGGATGTCCCCCGTGCCCAGGATGGTCGGGCACCTCGTACCGACCCTCGGTCACGGCGGGACCATCGAACCTGTCTGCCAGGGCCTGCACGAGCTGACCGTCGTGCCCGGCGTCGTTGCTGCCGCCGCGGAGCCGGAGAGATTGGCAGCGCTACGACGGCGACGAGCCGTACGCCGGCCGGGACCCGCCCCGACCGCAGTGAGGGACCCACGACGCGAAGATCCTCGCGCGGGTCGAGCGGTACGTCGCCGGGATCCAGGTCGGCGACCGACAATTCGTCGCGCTCCCCGCCGGGGCTCGTCTCAGGCCTGGTGGACGACGGCGTAGGGCGCGAGATCGACGGCGCCGAGCGGCGTCCCGATCGACCGGTGCTCGGGCGTGACGTTCGCGGCAAGGACATGCACCGTGCCGTCGACCTCGGCGGCCAGCGCGGCGACCCCGTGCGGGTCCAGCGGGGCGTCGACCAGAGGCGCACCGGCGAGGCCGTGCAGCAGCCGCACAGCCTCGGCGACCGGGTACTCGCCGTCCACATCCCCCAGGCCTCGCGGCCCGGAGGTCTCGAAGTAGGTGACCGCCGCCACGCCGGGTACGCACAGCGCCGCGGCGCTGGCCACCGTCCATGCCGCCAGGGCGGGGCCGGCCTGGCGGGGGTCTGTCGCAGTCGGCAGAAGCCCAGGCCCGTACCCGTCGGTGACGTCGTCCCCGGGGGGCTCGGCCTGTGCGCTGGTGGCGACGGCGTTGAGCCGCGGCCGCAGCGTGACCGGGCCGACGTCCACCGGTCGGCCGCCGGCGATGCGGACGGCGTTTTCGGCGACGACCCGCTGCATCGCGAGCGACTCGACGAGCTGCGACCGTTCCCGGGCGTGCATCTGCGGCGTGATGCTGAACGACAGCGCGGGCAGGTCTGCGGGCAGCCGGTGATGTTCCCGGTTGAGCTCGGTGAAGTGCGTGCGCGCGCCACCGACGCGAGGAATCTGGGCGCCATGGCGGGTGAGCGCTGTCGTCAGCGCCTCCCACAGCTCTGGCTCGGTCATGTGCGAGGTGGCGTCGAAGACCCCGATCCGCGTCACAGAGTGCTTCAGCGCCGCGATGACGGCCTCCTCGACCTCCTCGGTACCGGCGGCGACGAGCCGTACGTCCAGTGGCCGCCTGCCGGCCTCGCGGGCGGCCCGGGCCAGCGCCGCCGGCCACCGGCGGCCGCGCAGGTCGAGCTCGACCAGCAGCGCCGCGGCGTCGGGCGCGGGGCGCAGGTGCCGCTCGGCCGCGGTCGACGCGCCTACCTGGATCTTCGGCACCCTCGCACGGGCCGACTGCACGCGCATCGGTCCGGGCGCCGGCGCGGCCTCGGCCACCACCCGGCTCGCCAGGCGCACGCTCTGCCGGACGGTCTCGCCCTCGCGCACCAGGACCGGGAACGGCAGGTCGAGCGGCGTCGAGTAGGTCTTGAACGAGGCGTCGGTCCAGTTGCGCTGGTCCTCCATCTCGAACACGTCGCCGGAGAACGCCAGTTCGCTCGCGACGCCGTCGTGGGTCCAGCGCATCCGCGCCACGTCCCGTGCCGGCTGGTGCGGGGCGACCTGGGTGGGAAAGCTGGTGACCGTCCCGTCGCCGTCGGTCGCGACCACCTCCAGCCGCTCGCCGGAGACCTCGGGCGGGTGCAGCACAACGAGCCCGATGCGGTTGCGCCAGAAGCCCGACCGCGACCGCACCTCCGTCTCGAACACGAGCACGTCCGCCTCGGCCCGGACGACCAGGTCGGCGTCGAGCGCGGCACCGAAGCCCTCCAGCGCCAGCCGGACCCGCAGTGCCGAGCCGTCCGCGTCGACGTCCCGCACCTCGGCCGGGACGGTGTTCCAGTCCCGGTCCCGGGCCACAAGCCGCACCATGCGCAGCACCAGGCGGCCGGCGTGGCGTACGTCAGCGATCTCGTCGCCGCGGCGCTCGAACGACCACTCGCCCGCCGCCCACGGCGCCGGCACCGGCTCGGCGAGGCCCCAGGCCCGGTCCGCGACCTCGTGCGGCGTGTTCACAGCGTCATGCCCGGTCACAGCGTCGTCATCCCGCCGTTGACCTCGAACAGCGCGCCCGTCGCGAAGGCCGACTCCTCGCTGGCGAGATAGACCATGACCCCTTCGACGTCGGCCGGCGAGCCGGCGCGACCCATCGGGATCCGCCCGACGATCGCGGCCCGCTCGGTCTCGTTCTCCGTCAGCGTCCGCACCAGGGGCGTCTCCGTGTAGGCGGGGACGACGCAGTTGGCCCGGATGCCGTCGCCCGTGTACGCCGCGGCGACCGTTCGGGTCATCCCGTGGATCCCGGCCTTGGACGTGCTGTAGGCGGTGAAGTCGTTGCCCTCGCCGCGCATCCCGGTCGGGCTGCCGGTGAGGATCAGCGAACCGCCACCGAGGCGCAGCATCCCGCGGACGGCGTGCTTGACCGTGAGGAACGTGCCGGTGAGGTTGACGTCGATCGTCCGGCGCCAGACGTCCAGATCGAGGTCGGCGATCTTCGCGTCCTGGCCGAAGAGCTGCACGCCGGCGTTCGCCACGACGACGTCCGGAGTCCACCCGTCGGCCTCCAGCTCGGCGAACGTACCCGCGACGGCGGTCTCGTCCGAGATGTCGACACCGACGGCACGGGCCTCGCCCGCGGCGGCCTCCGCGGCCGCCGCGGCGGTGTCGCCGTCGCGGTCCGCGTAGACCACACGGGCGCCCTCTCGCGCGTACCGATCGGCCACAGCCCGCCCGATCCCCGCGGCGGCGCCGGTCACCAACGCCGTCCTCCCGTTCAACCGCACAGCTACCTCCTTCGATGAGCCGTCGCCGGCGTCAACCCTTGGTCGCCCCGGCGGTCAGGCCTCCGACGATGAACTTCTGCAGAAACATGTACAGCACCAGGATCGGTACCACGGCGATCAGGATGCCGGCGGCAAGGCCGGTGTGATTCGTCGCGAACTGGCCCTGGAAGTTCAGCAGACCCAGCGGGATCGTCTGGTTCTCCTGCGAGCTCAGCAGAGACAACGCGAGGAAGAGCTCGTTCCAGGTCGCGACGGCGTCGAGGATCGCCACCGTCAGCAGTGCCGGGACGGAGAGCGGCAGCACGATCCGGAAGAAGATCCGCAGGTCACCGGCGCCGTCGACGCGGGCCGCTTCCAGCAGCTCGTCCGGGACGCGGCGGAAGAAGGCGTGCAGGATCAACACCTGGAGCGGTAGCCCGAAGGCCACGTACGGTCCGACGATCCCCGGGATGCTGTCTGTGAGCCCGACCCCGCGAAGCATCGTGAAGAGCGGCACGATCGAGATGTAGATCGGCACGCTCACGCCGATCACGACGAAGAAGAGCGTGACGCCCTTCAGCCGGATCCGCAGCTTGGCCAGCGCGTAGGCCAGCAGCGCCGCCAGCAGCACGCCCAGCGGCACCTTGATGACCAGCAGGAACAGACTGTTCGTGTACGAGGTGCCGAAGTTCCCGACGTCCCACGCCTCGGGGAAGTTCGACGATGTGAAGGTCTCGGGCCAGGAGATCGGTCCGTTGCTCAGGAAGTCCGACAACGGGCGGACGGCCGAGAGGACCAGCAAGACCAGGGGCGAGATCCACACCAGCCCGGCGACCAGGATGCCGCCGGTGAGCAGGATCGACCGAAGTCGCTTCATGAGTTCCTCACCTGGGATCGCACGTAGGGGGTCCCGACGGCGACCGCGACGACGGTGATGACGACGGCGATCGCGGTGCCGTACCCAGCCTCGAAGTACTGGAAGACGTTGGCGTACATCCACGTCCCCATCACCTGCGTGGCATAACCCGGGCCGCCGTACGTCATCGCGTAGACGAGGTCGAAGACCTTGAGCGACTCGATGAGCGAGAGGGCAAGGACCACGAAGTGGGTGTCCTTGAGGCTGGGGAAGGTCACCTGCGTGAAGCGCTGCCACCTGCTCGCGCCGTCGAGCGCCGCGGCCTCGTAGAGCTCCTCGGGGATGCTCTGCAGCGCGGCCAGGTACAGCAGCATGGGGAATCCGGTGCGCACCCACACGGCGGGGACCATGACCGCCCAGATCGCCGTCGAGTCCTGACCGAGCCAGCTCTGTGCCAGGCCGCCGAGGCCGACCAGGTCCAGTGCCTCGTTGATGGCGCCGTCGGTCGGCTCGTACAGCCAGGCCCAGATCGACGCGATGGACACCAGGGGGAGCACCGCGGGGGCGTAGAAGATCGTCCGGAAGAATGCGGAGCTCCGGGACTTCCGGTTCAAGACCACTGCGAGCGTGAGCCCGAGGATCATCGGGAACGCGATCGTGACGACTGTCCACAGCAGGTTGTTTGAGGCAGCCGTCGCGACGACTGGGTCGTCCATCATCCTGCGGTAGTTCGCCAGACCGATGAAGCTCTGCTCGTTCGAGAGCCCGTCCCAATTCGTCAGGCTGATCCAGAACGCCTGCAGGGCCGGCCAGACCAGGAACAGGACGTAGAACGCCAGTCCGGGCAGGACGAATCCCCACGGCACCACCGATCGGCGCGTTTGTGAGCGCGCCCTCGTTGCCTCCGCCGTCATCGCGACCTCCGCCACTCGCTCACGATGCGCTGCATCTCGCGAGCGGCTTCCTTGCCAGACATCTGGGACTGAAGGACCTGGCTCTGGACCGCGAAGTACTGGTCGGACACCGCCTTGGGAAAGGCCTGGTCCTGGATCGTGTAGATCTCGCTGTGGGTGCGGATCTCAGCCCACTTGGCGCTCAGCGGGAACGTCTCGGGGTCAGGCGGCGCAGCCAGCGTCGCCGACTGGGAGTTGCCCAGTGCGCTTTGGGTCTCGGGCTGGATCAGGAAGTCGAGAAGCTCGGCAGCGGTGTCCGGGACGCCGGAGGCCGACGAGATCATGTACCCCTCGATGAACCCGGAGTGCCGGACGTTCTCGTGCCCGGTCGGTAGCAGGAAGGTGCCGAACTCCGACGGCGGCCGGTTCGAGGGGATGATGTACTGCGCCTCGATCCACGGCCCGCTGAACGTGTAGGCGCTGGTGCCCTGGACGAAGCTCCGCTCGGCGTCCGGGGGCGCCACGCCGAGCGCGCCGTTCGTGATCCAGCGGCGGTCGTTCCACTTCTGGAACAGGTCGAACGACTCGACGACGGCGGGCTGGTCCCAGGAGGCTTCGCCGCGCAGGAGCTCGTCGTGCAGCTCAGGCCCTGCCGTGACCTCCAGGAGGTACTCGTAGAGCCGCATGATGTGCCATCCGTACTTGCCTCCGAAGCCTCCCGGGGTCACGCCGCTCGAGAGGAGCCTCTCGTTGACGGTCTCGAGCTCGTCGTAGGTGGTCGGGATGTCGGCGCCGGCCTCGTCGAAGGCCACGGCGTCGAACCAGGCGCCGAGGGAGGAGACGTTCAGGGGCACGCCGTGCAGCTCGCCGCCGAACGTCATGCCCTGGATCCCGGCAGAGTTCAGCATGTTGTGCCAGCCGTACTGCTCGTAGTAGTTCTCGAGCGGCGTGGTCAGCCCTGCCTCGACGAACGGGGCGCCGATCTGGCCGCCCCAGATCTGCCAGACGTCGGGCGACTGCCCGCCCAGGATCCGCGTCCGCAGCTTGTCCGGGAACTGCGCGGCACCGGAGCCGGGCACCGTGCTCATCGTTGTTCGATGGCCGGTCTGTTCGCGGAAGCGCGCGAGCTGCTCACGCAGCCGGGCGGCGGTCTCGACGTCGTCGTAGGTGAGCATCGTCAGGCCGCCCGCCGGGTCGGTCGTGCCGATGCCCATCGCGCAGGCGGACGTCGTCCCGGTCGCGGTCAGCGCCGCGGCCAGCCCCAGAAGTCGCCGCCGGCTCAGCGTGCCGGCGATCGGTGCGGACCCGTGCGTCACTGCCGCTCCTGGTGTGCGGCGAAGCGCCGCAGCTTCGCGAAGAAGTCCTCCAGCAGGTACCTGGTGTCGAGCTGCTCGTAGACGCGGACGGTGTGCTTGCCTCCCGGGAGATACCCGCCCTCGCTGCTGAACGTGGGCGCGGCGACCGGGCGGTAGATGCCGGCGGCGGGGTTCAGCATCAGCCCGATGGCGGGGGAGTCGCCGAGCGCACGGTGCTCGATGGGTTGTGCGACCCACGTCGCGTTCCACTCGTGGAGCTGGTCCACGAGGTACCTGCCCAGCGGGCCGCACGGGGCCACCTTCTCGTCGAGCTCGGCGTACCCGACGGCGGTCCGGACGTAGGTCGACCACGGCACCTGCCAGAGGTCGATCCCCGAGCGGAAGACGACGTTGGCCGCCGCGACGTCGTTGGACAGATTGAATTCCGGCCACTTCTCCGGCTCGTAGTCGCCGTACGGAGGCCCGCCGATCCAGATGACCGTCACGTCGGCGTCGGCGATCGACGGCTCCATGAGCAGGGCGGAGGCCATGTCGGTCAGCGGCCCGAGGAAGGCGACGAGGAGCGGGCCCTCGTCCTTCTTCGCCTCGTCGATGATGAGCTCGGCACCGGCGGACGGTGCCGCCGTCTGCTCGTCCGGGATCGGGCCCTCGGCGCCGTTCTCGACCCGGACGTTCATCGACAGGTGACCGAGCAGCAGGTCGATCTCCTTCCGGCTGTCCAGCATGGAGGTCGAGGACCGGGAGTCACCGAAGTGGGCCGCGATCAGCCCCCGGACGTCGAGCGTCTCGGAGAGCAGGGCATGCACGATGGCGAACTGATCATCGGCCTCGTTCTTCGCGTCGGTGTTGATGAGGACTCGTCGGGTCGGCTGCCTGGCGTTCATTCGTGGGGCCTTTCGTCGGTGCGGTTCTGGACAAGACTCGTCGCGGCGGATGCCCTCGCCGGCGCGCATGACGACGCTGGCGTCGTGCGCTCTCGCAGCTCGGACCGAACCGGGCGCCGTGTCCGGGGACGTCCTGCGAGAAAGCAGGGCCCGAGTCGCTTCGATGGCGGGCGGGGCGGGTGCGGTCGTCCGTCGGGGATGCACGTCATCGTCGTCCTCCACAGCATCGTTGCGTGCTATCAACCGGTTGACCAAATAGGTTATCGGTAACCTAGTGGCACGCCGTCGTGGCTGGCAAGAGCCCGCCGCTATTCGATGACCGACCGTGATCCCGAGGAGAGCCCGATGCGCCGAGCGCGACCGAGCATGACCGACGTCGGCCGCGCCGCACAGGTCTCCGCGCAGACGGTGTCGCGCTACTTCACCGGGCAGGGGTACGTCAGTGCCGCGACCAGGGCGCGGATCGCCGCGGCCGTCGACGAGCTCGGCTACCACCCCAACGCCTCGGCGCGGTCGTTCCGTTCGCAGCGTTCGTCGATCGTCGGCGTACTGACCATGGGGTCGCTGGAGTTCGGCAGCATCGACATCCTCACCGGGCTGGGCCGCTCGGCGCGCACGCACGGATATACGCTCGCGATCACTCAGATCGAGGTCGGGTTCGAGCCCACGGGGTGGGAAGACGAAGCCGGGCGCGCTCTCGCGCACTTCGTGTCGATGCCGGCGGACGGCGTGATCATCCTGTCGCCGATCACCGGCGTGGAGGACGTCGTCTCCGAGGTCACGGGGGAGACGCCCGTCGTCGTCGTGTCGGAGCGCCCCAGGGAGACGGCCGGATCCGTCGGTGCGCACTCGTACACGGCAGGAGTTGCGGCCACGCGACACCTGATCGAGCTGGGTCACCGGGAGATCGCCCACGTCGCCGGGCCGGCAACACGGAACGAGGCGCACGAGCGTGAGCGCGGCTACCGCGCGGCGATGGCCGGCGCAGGTCTGGACCCGATCGTGATCGCCGGTGCCTCCGACTGGAGCGCGGTGTCCGGTTATGCGGCCGCCGACCATCTCGGCGACGTCACGGGGGTGTTCGCCGTCAACGACGAGATCGCGCTCGGGGTCATGAGCGCGATGGCCCAGCGGGGCAGGATGGCGCCGCGCGACTACTCGATCGTCGGTGTGGACGACATGCCGTCGGCGGCGTACTTCTCGCCACCCCTGACCACGATGCGGCTCGACTTCTTGACGCTCGGAGCGCGAGCGTTCGACGTCCTCGCCGACCGGATCGAGGGGACCAGCAGATCGTCGGATGCGCCGCTCGAGCCGGCGCTGATCGTGCGGGCGTCGACCGGCTCACCGCGCGGCGCCTGACGGCCCGGCACCGCGCGGGAGCTGTCGTCACGCCGACGAGAGCTCGACGTCGGCTACACGGCGAAAAGCCTCGGTGGACCTTCGGGACGGATCGTGCGCCGACCTGCTACGCCGTGATCAGGTCTCGCCGCCGGAACGCCGCAGCCGCCGCGGCGATCAGCACCGCGGCGGCGGCCGTGAGGACCGCCACGGCCCCCCACGAGATGTCCTCCAGCGGGTGCTGACCGATGTGCGCGAACGGGGACAGGTCCAGGGCGGCCTCCGGCATGTCGAGCGTGCCGCCGAAGAAGCTCATGAACGCGCCGTAGGCGAAGAGCAGCCAGACGAGTCCGACCAGTCGTGGCACGGCCCCGTAGAGGACGACGGCGACGGCGAGCAGGAGCCAGACCGCCGGAGTGTGCGCGACGTGCCCCAGCAGGACCGGCCAGAACAGGTCACCCCGGCCGGTCGCCACCGCGGCCCCCGTGGCATCGCCCAGCCCTGCCAGGAACAGCAGCCACAGCGCCCCGAGCGCCGTGACGGACGTCCACGAGAGCAGCCACGCCGGGCGCCCCACCGCGGTGGCCAGCACGGGCTCGGTGTGCAGGGAGTACTCCTCCCCGCGCAGCGCCTGCACGGACAGGATCGCGAAGACGGCGATGACGATCGCGTACATCAGACCCATGAGCCCCATGTACCCGTTGAGCAGGTTCACCTCCCCGCCCATCATCTCGAGCATGATGTCCGGGGCGTCGTCGAACCCCTCGACCATCAGCTGGCCGAAAGCGCCGTAGGTGACGCCGGTGACCACCATGACGATCGACCACCCGATGAGGGAGGACCGCTGCAGCCGGAACGCCAGGCCCAGCGGGCTGCCGAGCCACCCGGCGGCGCGCGGTGAGCCCCCGCGTGCGGCGATGAGCCCGGCGCCGAGGTCCCGGCGGGACTCCAGCCAGTAGGCCGACGCGGCGAGGGCTGCGGCGAACAGCAGCGAGAGGCCGAGCGGCCACCAGCGGTCCTCCACGAAGGCGGCGACCTGCTGCGACCAGCCGATCGGCGACAGCCAGGACAGCCAGGCCAGGGGCCCGTCCTGCAGGCGTGACATGTCGCCGAGCCCGCGTAGCACGTAGGCCAGCCCGAGCACGGCCCCGGCCATCCCGGAGGCGGCCCGGGAGAACGGGGAGAGCTGTGCCGTCACGGCGGCCACACCGGCGAACGCGATGCTGCAGGCCGCCACGGCCATGGCGAAGAGGAACGCCGAGCTCATGGGTTCCGGCTCCATGGCGGAGAACGCGAGGGCCACGCCCATCAGCACGCCGGTCACCAGGCTCAGCAGGACCGCCATGGTCAGCGCGGCGGTCAGCTGGGCGTGCCGTCCGACGACGCTCGCCCGGATCAGCTCGGCGCGGCCGGACTGCTCCTCCACCCGGGTGTGGCGGGACACCGTGAGGATGCCCATCAGCGCGCCGAAGAGGAGCAGGTACAGGCCGTACAGGTCGACCATGAACCGCGGCAGGGTGATCGCGTCGAACCCGAAGCCCGGGCCGCCGAGGAGCGCCATGAACGGGCTCGCGCCGACGCCGGCCACGAAGCCCTCGAGCGCCTCCTGGGTCCACACCTCGGGCAGCAGGTTCCCGAAGTACGCCATCATCAGCGTCATGCCCAGCGCCCAGGCGGGGAACCGGATGCGGTCGCGGCGCAGCATGAACCGCAGCAGCGTCCCGGTCCCCGTCAGCGACGAGGTGCGCTTCTCGGCGCCCGCCGTGGTGCGCGGCGCCGTCGTCGTCGCGGCGCTCACCGCTCGCTCCCGGTCAGCTCGTCGCCGTAGTGGCGCAGCAACAGCTGCTCGAGGGTCGGCGGGGTGGCCGTGATCGAGCGGATGCCACGGGCGGACAGCTCGCGCATGACGGCGCCCAGCTCGCCGCCGTCGACGTCGAAGTGCACCTGCTCGCCCTCCTCGTGGAGGTTGTGCACGCCCGCCATGCCCGCCAGGCCGTTCACCGGCCGGTCGGTGACGGCGCTGACCGCGGTGCGGGTCAGATGGCGCAGCTCACTCAGCGAGCCGGACTCCACGATGCGGCCCTGCCGGATGATCGAGATCCGGTCGGCCAGGACCTCGACCTGGGCCAGGATGTGGCTGGAGAGCAGCACCGTGCGGCCGTCCGCCTTGGCCTCGTGGATGCACTCCTGGAACACGGCCTCCATCAGCGGGTCCAGGCCGGCGGTCGGCTCGTCCAGGAGCAACAGCTCGACGTCGCTGGCGAGCGCCGAGATCAGGGCGACCTTCTGCCGGTTGCCCTTGGAGTAGGTCCGGCCCTTCTTCGTGGGGTCGAGGTCGAACCGCTCGCACAGCTCGTCGCGCCGGGCCGTGTTCACACCTCCGCGCAGGCGGGCGAACAGGTCGATCGCCTCGCCCCCGGTGAGGTTGGGCCAGAGCTCGACGTCGCCCGGGACGTACGCGAGGTGGCGGTGCAGGGCGACGGCATCCGTCCAGGGTTCGCCACCGAGCATGCTGACCGCCCCGCCGTCGGCACGCAGGATGCCGAGGAGGATGCGGATCGTGGTGGACTTGCCGGCGCCGTTCGGGCCGAGGAAACCATGCACCTCGCCGGGAGCGACCTGCAGGTCCAGGCCGTCGAGGGCGGTCACGGTACCGAAGCGCTTGGTGACACCGGCGATGTCGATCGCGGGCGAGGTGGTGGAGCTGGGCGGCGTCGTGGACTTTGTCGTTGTGGTCATGGTCGGCCTTCCGTAGCAGGGGAAGTCGCGGGAGTCGGTGAACGAGGGCGCGCGGGGATGCGGTAGGTGCGCGTGGAAGCCGCACGTGCCGAGAGCAGACGGGCGGTGGGCGGACGGGTCGGGGAGCGCGTGGACCGTCAGGCGGAGCGCTCCTCCGACTCCGGCGGATCGCTCATGTACAGGAGGTACTCGTCCAGGATCGTGCCGTCGGTCAGGAAGCCCTCGGTGAAGATCTCGAGGGCGGGCAGTGCCATGTCCGCCATGGTCCGGGCCCAGAAGTCACGGTCCAGCGAGGCGAGATCCCGTTCCTCGCGCATCACGGCCAGCATCATCCCGCCGACGGAGGCGCCGACGAGGTAACGAACCCGGGCCTCCTCGTCGCGGCTGGGCACGAGCTTTCCCGCGGCGACGGCTTCCCGGACGTACTCGACCGCGTCGCTGACCATGTGCTCGATCAGGTGGCGGGCGACCTCGCCGCCCGTCATGAAGCTGCGCATCATGTACAGGAAGACCGGCTGGAACTCGTCCAGGAGGGCCATCTGGGACATGAAGGCGCCGCCGAGATCGTCAGCGGTCATCGTCTCGCGCTTGTTGTCGCGGATGAAGGCGAGGACGTGCTCGTCGCACGCCTCGTGGAGCTTCTCCTTCGAGCCGTACTGCTTCACGATCGTGGCCGCGCTCACGCCGGCGTCGGCGCCGATCGCACGGAGGCTGGCGTCGAACCCGTCACGACCGAAGCGCTCGATCGCGGCGTTGCGGATCCGGGCCCTCGTCGTGAGTTCTGCCGGCCGTGGTGAACGCATGTTTACGAGAGTAAACGTGTGTTCACCGGCTACGCAAGCGTAATCGCGGGGGCGCGCGGCGAGCGGCGGAGACCGCTCAGTCCTCCTGCTCGCCGAGGCGCCGGAACGGGCGCGTGGAGAAGATGACCTCGACGGCGACGCCGAAGTACTCGGCGATCCGCAGCGCCAGGTGCAGCGAGGGGCTGTACTCGCCGCGCTCGAGATAGCCGACCGTCTGATAGTGCACGCCCAGCGATTCCGCGAGCTCCCGCCGGGAGATCCCGCGCTCCGCCCGCAGCATCGTGATCCGGTTGTAGACGGTGTCGGACTGAGGTCGGCCGGTCGCTCCGCCGTCGTCCGGTCGTTCCTCGAGGCTCTCAGTAGCCACGGTTCATGAACCGCTCTCGACGCTCGGCCACCGACGACCCGGACTCGCGCCGGGCCATCCGCCGCAGCAGGATCGGCGCGAGCACCATGCCGGCGATCGCCCACGCTCCGAGCGCGCCCACCATCTCGACCGTGCGCCAGCTGTCGCCGATCTCCGCGGTGACCATCTCCGCGGGCAACAACGCGGAGCGCGCGCCGAGGCCCAGCCAGTAGAACGGGAACGCCTGGCCGACCCACTGCAACCACTCGGGCAGCGCCGTGATCGGGTAGAAGATCCCGGACGGCGCGATGAGCAGCATGGAGCCCATGAACACCAGGCCGGTCTGCGACGTCTTGGTCAGCAGGGAACCCAGTGCCGCACCGACGGGGACGGTCGCGACGAGGCCCAGGACGAAGATCGCGACGAGGATGAGCCAGGCGCGCGGCTCGCCCGCTCGCAGCTCGTCCCGCACCGTCCAGGCCGGGATGATGAGCACCACGAGACTCACGAACGTGGTCAGCGCGATGTTGACGATCTTGCCGATCAGGTAGCCCAGCATCCCGTTGGGTGTCGCCTTCGCCCGCAGCAGCGTGCCGTCCTCCCGCTCGATGGCCAGCACGCTGGCCGGACCGGAGAGCCCACCGAAGGCGATGCTCATGCCGATCAGGCTCGGCAGGACCATCGCGCCGAGGGCGAAGTCGGTCCCCGGCACGGTGGAGCCCTGCATCATCAGCAGCACGGCGGCGAAGATCACCGGCATGAGCAGGTACCAGATGATGTCGCCCGCGCTGGTGAGGGAGTGCCTGGTCTCTGTGAGCCCGCGGGAGAGCCCGGCCCGCACCGCCACCGCTCGGGCGTCCGGTGGGCGCACCGTTGCCTGTGTCATGACAACACCTCCTGCAGCGGCGGTTCCGATCCCTGGTCTTGGCCGCTCTCCACCCGCTGGACCAGGGTTATGTACGTGTCCTCCAGGCTCGCGCGCCTGACCTCGAGCTCGCTGACCGCGTCGGCGTCCGTGGCCAGCAGGTCGCGGACGAAACCGGTGGGGTCGCCCGTGGTGACGGCGTGCACGTGGCGCTCGCCGTCGCTCGTCCAGCGCACCTCGGCGGCGGTCGACATCTCGCGGGCGAGCTCGTCCGCGGAGCCGTTCGCGACGATGTGGCCGTCGGCGAGGATGATGATGCGGTCCGCCAGCTTCTCCGCCTCGGCCAGGTCATGCGTGGTGAGCATGATCGTGGCGGACTCGAAGTCGGCCAGCCGGTGCACGAGGTCGTGGAACTCGCGGCGGGCGTGCGGGTCGAACCCGGCGGTCGGTTCGTCGAGGAAGATCAGCTCGGGGCGGCCGACGATGCCGATGGCGACGTCGAGGCGGCGGCGTTGCCCGCCGGAGAGGTTCTGGATCTTCTGGTCGGCGTGCTCGGTGAGGCCGACCAGTCCGAGGAGCTCGTCGGTGTCCCAGGGGCGGTGCTGCGTCGGTGTGGAGTACGGCTCGTAGAAGCGTCCGAGGTAGTTGAGCAGCTCCCGGACGCGCCACCTGCCGTGGTCACGCCAGGACTGCAGGACGACGCCGATCCGCGCCCGCCAGGCCTCGTCACCGTGGGCCGGGTCGCTGCCCAGGACCGAGACCGTGCCCGCAGAGCGCATCCGGAAGCCCTCGAGGATCTCGATCGTGGTGGTCTTGCCGGCCCCGTTGGGTCCGAGGAGGGCGAGCACCTCGCCGCGGTGGGCGCCGAAGGTGACGCCGGTGAGGACGTCTTTGGCGCCGTAGCGCATCTGCAGGTCGTGGACCTCGATGACGGCGTCGGTCTTGGTGCCGGCGCCACTCGCGGACTGCCGTGGCACCGCGGCGCGTGTTGCATGTTCGCGACTTCCCATAGCAGGAATACTACATACGGCCGTAGACATGTACCAGGGGCTTCTCGAACTTGGGTGTGCGGCGGCTCAGCCGGCTGCTCTGCGCGCCAGATGAAACCGCAGCCGGTTGTGTGCCAGCGTCCGGGGCATCGCGCGTTCGGACCGGATTCGCACCGGCGGCGCCGCCGCGACGTCGAACTGGCTGACGATCCCGGCGAGCAGCTCGCTCGTCACGTCGAGCACCAGCGTGCGGCCCGGGCACTGGGCGGGGCCGGCGCTGAAGGGGACGAGCGCTCGGGAGATCTCGGCGCGGCCGTCGTCCCAGATGGCGGGCTCGAACTCGTCTGCCCACGGCAGCCGGCTCCGGTCGCGGTGGAAGAAGGTCGAGATGATCGCGAACCCGGTGCCGGGTGCCGCGGTGCCGCCCGACCAGTGTGTCTCCTCGACGCCGTCACGCAGGATCGTCAGCGTGGTCGGCCACAGCCGCAGCGACTCGAGCACGGTGGCCCTCGCCAGTGGCCGGAGCCCTCGGTGGGTCGGCAGGTCCTCCTGGCGAACCTCCGCCATCGCGGCGGGATGGCCGGTGAGCAGGGCCAGCGCGCGGTAGGTCGCGATACCGGCGGCGTCGAAGGCGAAGAGCCACTGCGGTATCTGTCCGAGCTCGGCCGTGCCCGGCACGCCGGGGGTCCGGGCGACCACGCCCGCGATGCTCTGCGGGTCGGCGTCCGCGACGTACGTGCGGAGCCGCCGTCCCAGCTCACGGAGCCGGCGGGTGCTGCGTGGGCGCAGGAACGCCCAGTTCGCCTGCGCCCGGAGGGCGACCATGAGGTCGGTGATGGCCTCGTCGTCGCGGGCGGCGTCGCCGAGGACGACGCGGCGCACGATGCGCCAGAACACCGGCGTGAACCGGTCCCAGGTGAGCACCGGAGCGTCGCTCGGCAGCAGACCCTCCAGCTCCTCGGCGACGACGGCGACGATGTGGTCGTGGAGGCGGTGCAGGCTCTCGCGGTGATCGAGCACGTCCTCGTTCCAGGGGCGCCGCAGGGCCCGTCGCTCCTCGCCGGAGATCAGGACACCCATCGGCTCGAAGTGGCGCAGCGCCGTGACCTTCTCCCGGTTCGCCGGCGTGAACGGCCGCGGGGAGCCGTCGAGCAGCGTGGCGACGTCGTCCGGGTCGAGCACGACGGCGAGCTCCCGGACGGGGAGGCGCAGGAGCACCGGGCCTGCTCCGTATCGCTCCCGCAGGTCACCGAGGATCCGGCACGCGTGCCGGTTGGTATCGAGCGAGTCGGCGAGCGAGACGACACCCGGTCGGCGGATGATGACGCCCTGCGCGAGCATCGGTGCCAGGACCCCGACGGCGACCCGCACGGTCTCGCCGACGGACAGCCGCGGCAGCGTCGCGGGCATCAGGCCTCCTCGGCCTTGACGCGTTCGGCGAAGGCCTCGATCTGGTCCCGGCGCCCGGTGCCCAGCCCCCGCCTGGTGACGTTCAGGGCTCCGGCGGCCGCGCCGAGGCGGACCGCCTCGAGCAGGTCGGCACCGTTGGCCAGGGCGACGGCGATGCCGGCGGTCATGGAGTCCCCGGCGCCCTTGTGCTCCCGGGAGCTGACCGTCGGGGTGGTGAGCAGGCAGACGCGATCGTTCTCCACGACGAGCGTCCCGTGCTCCGCCATCGAGATCACGAGAGCGGAGAGTCCGCCGTCGAGCATGCGGCGGCCGGCGTCCCGCAGGGTCGCGACCTCCGTGTCGTCGGCGAACCCGCCGTCGACCATCTCCCCGTGGCTGAGCTTGAGCACCACGCCGCCGGCCTCGACCACGCCGGGGACGTGCGCGCCGGAGAGGTCCGCGACCACCGGTTTGCCGTCCGCCCGCAGATCCGCGGCGAGCCGCCCGAAGAAGTCGTCCGGCAGCCCGACGTCCGGGTCCGCGCCGGTGAGCACGCAGAGATCGGCGTCCAACGACCGCACCAGCATCGTCCCGTACAGGTCGTCCTGGTCGTGCCGATCCAGCGCTGGGCTGCGCATGACGGCGATCTCCTCCCGCTCTCCGGCGCGGTAGTCGAGGAGGTGCGCGCTCACCGCGACCGTGTGGGTCGACTGGATCTCCAGCCCTTCGGCTCGCGCCAGCGCGGCTGCCGCGACGCCCGTCTCGCCGTCGAAAGGGCCGCAGACCACCACCTGCCCACCGAGGGTGGCGATCATGCGGGCCACCCACAGGCCCTGGCCGCCGGCGTGGACGTGCACGTGCGGATCGTTGTCCCGGACGGTCTCGAGGGTGACCTCGAGCAGCGGCGCGGCGGCCAGCACGGACAGGAACGGCATGGGCGCCAGTATCGCCAGGCATGTCACGAGGCGCACCCGGTGCGCGGGCCTCGTGACGACCGGGCGATCGTGCGTTCGTGAGCGAGAATCCGCCTGCCGCCCGAGAGATGATCGGTCTGTCCGGCGTCGCCGAGGGAGGTGGTCGTGATGGTCGGCAGACTGCCCGACCGGTCCGTGGCGCGGGCCGTGACCCACCAGCGCTGGGAGCAGATCACCTTCCTGCACTGGCGGCTTCCCGCGGCCACCATCACGCCGCTGCTCCCGCCCGGCCTGACGCCGCACACGTTCGACGGCGACGCATGGCTGAGCATCACGCCGCTGCGGATGCACGTACGCGCCGCGTTCACCCCGCCCGTCCCGCACCTGTCCCACTTCGCCGAGGTCAACGTCCGGACCTACGTGCGCGGACCCGACGGCGGAGACGGCATCTGGTTCTTCTCGCTCGAATGCCCGCGACTCCCCGTCGTCGCCGCCCTTCGCGGGCTCGGCCTGCCCTACACGCTCGCCCGGACGGCCCTGAGGACGGCACCCGACCCCGCCCGCTCCCGGCAGCTGCACCCGCCGCCCCGGGACCCGGACTCGCCAGCCCGTCAGCTGGACGCCGGGACCCGACGCCCCCACGGCGGACCGGGGATGCGCTCGCGGACCACCATCGGCGAATCGATGGAGCCGGACGAGGCGACCGACTTCCTCACCGGTCGCTGGTCGGCCTACACCTGGCGGTTCGCACGGCTGTGGCGGGTGGACGTCGACCATCCGCCCTGGCCGCTCCACCGCGCGGAGGCCCGGGCGGACGTGAACGAGCTCGTGCTGGCCAACGGTCTGCCGCCGGTCACGGGCGAGCCGCTCGTGCACTACTCGCCCGGTGTGCCGGTACGTATCGGACTCCCGGTCCGAGCCAGGCACAATGGCCGGCATGGTTGAGCCCCGATGGCACGACGTGGCCCGCGCAACCGGCCTGCTCGCTCCCGACGGCACGGTCGCCGCCACGATCTTCGCCGAGATGACCGCGCTCGCCGGCCGCACCGGCGCGGCGAACCTCGGCCAGGGCTTCCCCGACGTCGACGGACCGGACTTCCTCAAGGAGGCGGCCGTCGCCGCCATCAGGGACGAACCCAACCAGTACGCACCCGGATCCGGTGTCCCCGCGCTGCGCCGCGCCGTCGCCGCACACCAGCAGCGCCACTACGGCCTCCAGGCCGACCCCGACACCGAGGTCCTGGTCACCGTCGGCGCCACCGAGGGCATCGCCGCCTCGATCATGGCGTTCGCCGGGCCAGGCGACGAGGTGCTCACCCTCGAGCCGTTCTACGACTCCTACGCCGCCATCATCGCGCTGACCGGCGCCACCCACCGCACCGTGCCGATGCGGCCCGCCGCCGGCGGCTTCCGCATCGATCCGGACGACGTCGCCGCCGCCTTCACCGACCGCACCCGCGTCCTGCTGGTGAACAGCCCGCACAACCCCACCGGCACCGTGCTGAGCCGGGAGGAGCTCACAGCCCTCGCGGAGCAGGCGACCGCCAACGACGTCGTCGTCGTGACCGACGAGGTGTACGAGCACCTCACCTACGGTGCCGAGCACATCCCCATCGCCACGCTGCCCGGCATGGCCGAGCGCACGCTGACGATCTCCTCGGCCGGCAAGACCCTGAGCTTCACGGGCTGGAAGGTCGGCTGGGTCCACGGACCCGCCGAGCTCGTCACCGGCGTCCGCACCGTCAAGCAGTTCCTCACCTACGTCGCCTCCGGACCCTTCCAGCACGCGGTCGCCAAGGGCCTCGACGACGACGGCCGGACCGCCAGCTACGTCTCCGGCCTGCGAGACTCGCTGTGGCAGCGTCGGGACTTCCTGGTCGGTGCGCTGGAGGAGGCGGGCTTCGCGCCGCTGGCCCCGCAGGGCACGTACTTCGTCGCCGCCGACGCCGCCGGCCTCGGCCACGACGACGCAGCCACCCTCTGCCGGGAGCTGCCCGAGCTGGCCGGCGTGGTCGGCGTGCCGATCTCCGCCTTCTGCACCCCCGGCGGCGCCGTCGCCGAGTCGTTGCGGTCGTGGGTGCGGTTCACCTTCGTGAAGTCGCCCGAGGTGCTCGAGCGGGCCGTCGAAGGCCTCCAGCGCCTGCGAACCTGACGTCTCACGGGAGCGACCCGCCCACCACCGTGACCTGCCCACCACCCGGTGAGTTGTCATTCGCGTGCTGAGTCGTCACTCACGAACGTTCAGGAACCGTTCGCGGTGACCGCACCGCGCAGGGCGGCGTGCAGGCTCGCCGGCGTCAACCTCCCGACGGCGGCTCCGCCGTCGTCCAGCACCGTCACCTCGCCGGCCGAAGCGCCGGCCAGGACGGAGAAGCAGGCCTCCAGCGAGGACCCGAGCCGAACCGTCGGCCGTTCGTTGCCGTTGCCGTCGGCTGCGCCTGGCCCGCCCCCTGCTTCCGCCGGCTCGACGTGCCGGCGGTCGAGCTCGGTGACCGCCAGCAGCTTGATCGCCCGCGCCTCGCCGATGAACCCCTCGACGAACGCGTTCGCCGGGCGGGAGAGCAGCGTCGCCGGCGTGGCCAGCTGCTCGAGGTTGCCGCCCTGGCTGAACACGGCCACCCGATCCCCGAGGAGCACCGCCTCGTCGATGTCGTGCGTCACGAGCAGCACCGTGGTGCCGAGATCGTCGTGGATCCGCCGGAACTCGGTCTGCAGCGACCGCCTGCCCTCCGGATCCACCGCGCCGAACGGCTCGTCCATGAGCATGATCGCCGGGTGCGTGGCCAGCGCCCGCGCCACGCCGACCCGCTGCCGCTGGCCGCCCGAGAGCTCGTGCGGGTAGCGGGGCCCGTGCAGCTCCGGGTCCAGGTGCACCAGCGACAGCAGCTCCGCGACCCGGTCGCGCGTGCGCCGCCTGTCCCACCGGAGCAGCCGGGGCACGGTCGCGACGTTCTCGGCGACGGTGCGGTGCGGGAAGAGCCCGACGTGCTGGATCACGTACCCCATGCCGCGGCGCAGCCGGACCTCGTCCACCCCGGCCACGTCGTCGCCGTCGACGAGCACCCGGCCGCTCGTGGGCTCGACCAGGCGGTTGACCATACGCAGCAGCGTCGACTTCCCCGACCCGGACGGGCCGACCAGCGTCAGCAACTCGTGCTGGGCGACATCGAGGTCGAGGCCCGCGACCGCGACCGTGCCGTCCGGATACTCCTTGCCCACCTCGTCGAAGCGGATGTGGGCACGGTTGCTGTTCTCGGTGGGCACAACGACGACGTTATCGGCACGCGCCCATGACACGGGCGCCGCGGATGAGCCGGCCACCAACCGGTAGCGTCTCGCCGGTGAGCGACAACCCGTGGTTCTCCTGGCGATACCTCGAGAACAACTGGCGCAACCTGGCCGAGCTCACGGGTCAGCACGTCAGTCTCACCGTGCAGGCGGTGCTGATCGCACTGCTGCTCGCCGTGCCGCTCGCGGTCCTGGCCCGTGGCCGCCCGGTGATCTCCGGTGCGGTGCTCGGCTCCTCGGCGGTCCTGTACACGGTGCCCTCGATCGCGCTGTTCGGTCTCCTTGCGCCGTTCACCGGCATCGGCCGCACCACCGTGCTCATCGGGCTCGTCGCGTACGCGATGCTCGTGCTCGTCCGGAACACGCTCGTCGGGCTGCGCGGTGTCCCGCCCGACGTGGTGGACGCCGCGCGCGGCATGGGCTACTCGCCGCTGCGCCGGCTGCTCGCCGTCGAGCTCCCCCTCGCGCTGCCCGCCATCATCACCGGCGTCCGGCTCGCGACGGTCACCACGGTCGCGCTGGTCACGGTCGGAGTGGTGGTCGGGTACGGCGGCCTGGGACAGGCGATGTACAGCGGATTCAACTCCTCCTACCGGGCCGAGATCCTGGCCGCGACCGTGCTGTGCGTGGCGATCGCGCTCGTCGCCGACCTGCTGCTGCTCGCACTGGGCCGGCTGGTCGTCAGATGGCGGCGCGCATGAGCGGCGGCTCGGCGTTCGAGAACGCCTTCGTCTACCTCAACGACCCGCTCAGCTGGACGGGCGAGGGACGCATCCTCGACCTGCTCGGGGACCACCTGTGGATGACCCTGGTCGCCGTCGTGCTCGCCGCCGTCGTCTCGCTGCCGATTGGTGTCTGGTTCGGGCGCACGGGCCGCGGCGGCGGCGTCGTCATCGCGACGGCGAACCTCACCCGGGCCGTGCCGACCCTCGCCCTGCTGTACATCTTCACCGCCGGGCTGGGGCTCGGTCAGTGGCCGACCATCCTGGCCGTCGCCGTCTTCGGTGTGCCACCGATCCTGTCGAACACGTGGACCGGGCTGCGCGAAGTCGACCCGGCCGCGCGTGACGCCGGCGCCGGCATGGGCATGTCGTCCGCGCGGCTGCTCCGTGAGGTCGAGCTGCCACTGGCGCTGCCGCTCATCGCCGCCGGGGTGCGCACCGCCGTCGTGCAGATCGTCGCCACCGTCTCTCTCGCCTCCCTGGTGGGCGGCGGCGGCCTCGGGCTGATCATCTCCAACGGGCTGTTCACCCAGCGGTGGGGTCAGGCGCTCGCGGGAGCCCTGCTCGTGGTGGTCGTCTGCCTCGGGCTCGAAGCGCTCCTCGGCGCGGCGCAGCGCTTCCTCACGCCCCCGGCCATGCGTGCGGCGGCCCGGACCGGGGGATAGGCGCCGGCGGGCATTCCGCCGATTCCGACGCGGCCCTCCGATAACGCGTGGTGCATGTCGGCGCCGCACGTTAGCGTCCCTCGAGACCAGCTCAGCAGACCGGCCCCCGGAGGGACCCATGCGCCGTATGACCGCCTTCGCCGGAGGGCTCGCCATCCTCGCCCTAGCAGCCTGCGGTGAACCCGGCTCGGCCGGCGGCGGAGGTGGCGGCCAGCCCGACCGCGAGACGGCCGGCGGCACGACCGCCGAGGCCTGCGAGCCGATCGCGGGAGAGCAGCTCGTCGTCCTCGAGGACGACAAAAACCTGCAGACCGTCGACAACATCATCCCGGCGATCAACGCCGAGGTCGCCGAGCCGGCCATGATCTCGGCGCTGGACGCCGTCTCTGCGGCGCTCGACACCGAGATCCTCATCGACCTCAACAAGGCGGTCGACGTCGAGCGGAACACCTCTGCGCAGGCCGCCGCCGACTTCTACGCGGACGCCGGCATCGAGGTGCCCGAGACCTCCGGCTCCGGCCGCGTCGTGATCGGTGCCGCCAACTTCTCCGAGTCCGGCACGCTCGCGGAGCTGTACGCGCTGGCGCTGACCGACGCCGGCTACGACCCCGAGGTGCGCACCATCGGCAACCGCGAGACCTACGAGCCCGCGCTGGAGGCCGGTCAGATCCACATCGTGCCCGAGTACGTCGGGACGCTGACGGCGTTCCTCAACACCAAGATCAACGGCGCCGACGCCCCGGCCGAGAACCCGAAGGCCAGCGCGGACCTGGAGGCCACCACCGAGAACCTCAGGGAGCTCGGCGAGCAGGTCGGCCTGGTCTTCGGCGAGCCGTCCGCCGCGGCAGACCAGAACGCCTATGCCGTCACGGAGGCGTTCGCCGAGGAGCACGACGTCTCGACGCTCTCGGAGCTCGCGAAGGAGTGCGGATCGCTGAGCCTGGGCGGCCCGGTCGAGTGCCCCGACAGGCCGTTCTGCCAGCCGGGCCTCGAGGAGACCTACGGGCTCACCTTCTCCGAGTTCGTCTCGCTCGACGCCGGGGGCCCGCTGACCAAGGAAGCCCTCAGGTCCGGTCAGATCGCCCTGGGCATGGTCTTCTCGTCCGATGCGGCCCTCGCCACGGACTGACCGTGGTCGCGTCACGCTCACCTCTGCCGAGAGCAGCCGATAGCGCCGAGAGCAAACGTTCAAGCGCCCGCTTTCGGTGCAGGAGTCCGCTCTCGGCGGGCGTTTGAGCCGGTGCTCGCCCGCCGGTCCAGGGCGTCGAGGTAGGCGGAGAGCTCACCGGCGGCATGGAGCTGAGCCCGCCCGCGCGACGTCAGGTCGCGCCGCCACCGGTCCAGCGTCGTGAGTAGCGCGTCGAGGCTGCCGGCGTCGCGGAGCTCGCCGAGGACGGTGGCGATGGTGTCCAGGGGCCGGCCTCCCCGGCGCAGCAGGTGTGCCAGCTCGGCTTCGCGGACGTCCGACGCCAGGTACTGGCGGTGGCCGGTGCGCGGATCGCGTCGCGGGACGAGGACGCCGGCGCGCTCCCAGGTGCGCAGGGTGGCCGGGCTGAGCCCGAGGTGGCGGGCGAGCTCTCCGACGCTGTACGGCAACCGAATGCCCACGGCGGTCTCCGGCGCTCCGGGCCCGAGATCCGTCAGCGCCGTCTCGACGGTCCGCAACGTGCTGCGGTCGCGTGCCAGCAGCGCGTGTCCGTCGTCGATGTGCTCGAGTGCCTCGTCGAGGCGGCCGGCGGTGACGGCACGCATGAGGCGGCGGCTCGTCGAGGAGTCGAAGGCAAGAACCAGCGCCAGGTAGGCCGCGAGGCCGGCGGCATGAGTGGCGGTGTAGTCCCGGTAGCTCGTCCGGCTTCGGCGGGCCGGCGGGATGATGCCGGCAGCCTCGTAGTTGCGGATCGCCTGTGTCGAAAGACCGTGCCGACGGGCCAGATCCACGGGCCGCATCTGGCCTCCTATTGAGAGTTTTCTGCGCAGGTCGGCGGAGTCTCGTCAGCAAGTTTCCACCGGGCGTTCAAGGATACGATTCATGGGCATGACCTCGAGCGCACCCGTCGTGTCTGGCGATTTCGACCTGACGATGGACGAGCTGCGCGTCGTGGCTCGCTACGTGGTTCAGCATGCAGAGGACGTCCTGCCGGTGTTCGAGCAGGCTGTCCCAGACGATCCGCGTCCTCGGGCGGCGATCGATGCGGCCTGGGCGTTCATCGACGGCGCCGGCAGGGCCAGACGGCAGCGCGTCACGTCTCTCGACGCTCATCGGGCCGCGCGCTCGGCGCCCTCCGAATCCGCGCGGCTCGCCGCCCGAGCTGCCGGTGACGCCGCGTCGGCCGCGTACCTGCACCCGATCGCCAGGCCGACCAGGTCGGCCACATCCTCCGAGCGGCCGCGAGCGTCGCGCGCATCGGGGAGCTGGAGGCCGGCGGCGACCCGGCGGTCGGCGACGCCCTGCTGGAACGGTCGCGCCAGCGTGCGACCCCGGTGATCATCGACGTGCTCCACCGCTACCCGGCCGCATCGGGAGGCAGCGGTCCTATCACCCGGCTGATGAGCACCCTGGACCAGTCCCTGCGCTCGGTGGCCAAGCGGTTACCTGACGACCCCTCGGGCAGTGCCGCCGATGGGCGTGGGACGGGGCGGGCGTCATGATCCTCCCCAAGGTGCGGGACCCGCGCTTCGTGACATTCCGCCGAGGCGGAACACTCACCGACGCGGACCACCACCTCCTCGCGCTCTGGGCCGCATCGTGCGCCGAGCATGTGCTGGTTCACTTCGAGTCCGCACGGCCGGCCGACCCGCGACCCCGCCAGGCGATCGAGCACGCACGGGCCTGGGTGCGCGGCGAGGTCAGGATGATGACTGCTCGTGCGGTGGGCGGCCACGCCATGGGCGCCGCCAGGGACCTGCAAGGGGCAGCCCGGTACGCCGCATATGCCGCCGGCCAGGCCGCGGTCGTCGCACATGTCGCCGCGCACGAACTCGGCGCGGCCGCCTACGCGATCAAGGCGGCACGCGCCGCGGCCACGGACGGCCACCGCGAGACCGCAGGGCGGCTCGAGTGCCAGTGGCAACGCGATCAGCTCCAGGAGAAGATCCGCGAGCTCGTCCTCGACGACCAGAGGTTGCGCAACGACCTCTGCTGGTCGGTGTTCGCCTGCTGAGGCCTGAGGTGTCGGTCGGCCGTGCGAGGTCGGTCAGCCGCGCTTGATCAGCGGTGTCAGCCCGTCCAGCACGCGTTCCCGCCCGAACTCGAACGCGCGGCCGGGATCCCAGGCGCCGCCCTGCGCCTGTCCGGACGCCGTGCCCACCCGACTGGCGAGCGGGTACGCGGCCGGGTCCATCGCCCGCTCGAGCAGCGGGCCGGCCGTCGCCCACCACTGCTCCTCGTCCATGGCGGTGTCCTGGCGAGTTGCGGCGGCGGCCGCGGCCGACCTCGCCCAGCCCTGGACGAAGGCGAGCACCCAGTCCAGGGCGGCGTCCATCGTGACGTCGTCGAGGCCTAGTCCGTCGAGCGCGGCGAGCTCGTGGTCGTACTTCGCCGTGGCGCCGGGGCCCAGCGTGGGGCGGGTCGTGGAGACCGACGCCGCCCAGGGGTGGGTCTCCAAGAGTTCACGGTTCTCGTCGGCGACGGTGCGGACCCGCTCGCGCCACGGCAGGCCCGCCACGTCGGCGCGGGGCATGCGCGCGTAGAGATGGTCGAGCATGAGGTCGATCAGCTCGGCCCGGCCAGGGACGTAGGTGTAGAGCGTCATCGGTGCCGTGCCGGCGACGGAGGCGACCTTCCGCATCGTCACCGCCTCCAGCCCATCGGCGTCGGCGAGGGCGACCGCTCGCTCGACCAGCAGGTCGACGTCGAGGCCCTGCCGCGGTCCGCGCCGGGGCGACGGCGTCGGCAGCGCGTGCCGCCAGAGCAGAGCGATCGTGCGCGCCGGATCGCCGCTGCCGGCCCGTGGAGTGGTCACGGGAATACTGTCGCACACCGTACGTTGTACGACGTACGCTGTACGACCTAACAGCGCTTCGTCCGTCAACCGAGGAGAGTCATGAACATCAGTTCGTCCGCGATCAGCCTCAACGTCACCGACCCGGCCGCTTCCGCCCAGTTCCTCGTCGAGCACTTCGGCTTTCGAGAGGACATGGCGGCCGAGGGCTTCCACTCCCTCAGCCGGTCCGACTCCGGCATGAACGTGATTTTCCTGCGCGTCGGCCTCCCGACGCTGCCGGACGACCAGCGCGAGGTCCATGCCCAGGGGCAGATCCTCGCGTTCGTCGTCGACGGCCTGGAGGCGGAGCTCGACCGCCTCCAGCGGGAGGGCGTCGCCATCACCATGCCGCTGACCGTCGAGGAGTGGGGCGAGCGGGCCTTCCAGGTCCGTGACCCCAACGGCGTCATCGTCCAGCTCGTCGACTGGAACGGCTGACGGTTCCCGCCGAGAGCAGGCGATCACACCGAGAGCGGGTGTCCAAGCACCCGCTCTCGGCGCAGAAGCCTGCTCTCGGCGCAGAAGGCTCGGCCGTCAGATGCTGCGCCGCATGGTCCGAATGCCGACCACGATCCCTGCGGCTCCGACGATCGCTGCCGCCAGGGCGCCCTGCCACACGTCGTGGCTGGTGAAGATGCCGTTGAACAGGTCGCGCTGCGCGTCGACCATGTAGGTCAGCGGGTTCGCCATGGCGAGGATCTGCATCCACCGCGGCCCGGACTCGAGCGGTAGCAGCATGCCGGAGAGCAGCATGAGTGGGAACAGCAGGGTCTGCTGCACGGTCCAGAACAGCCAGTCCCGGTCCCGCGAGACGATGCCGAGCGCGTAGCTGAAGGCGCCCAGCCCCATCCCGAAGACGGCCAGCAGCACCAGGCCGACCAGCATGCCGGGGATCGAGGGGCGGAATCCGAAGATGGCCGCGATCGCCACCAGCACCACCGACTGCAGGACCAGTGGCACCATCTCCTTGAAGGCCCGACCCAGAAGCAGCGCGGCCCGGGAGACGGGGGCCACGAGCATGCGCTCGTGCGCGCCCATGATGATCTCGTAGAGCAGGTTCGAGCCGGTCATCGCGGTCCCGAACAGGGCCGTCATGACGATGATCCCGGGCACGAACCACTGGAACGCCTCGGCGATCGGCTGGCCGGTCATGCCGCCCAGCAGCGGACCGAAGAACGCCAGGAACATCAGCGGCTGGATCAGGGAGAACACCAGGCTGAACGGGTCGCGCAGCGTCGGCTTCAGCTCGCGGTTGAAGACGTTGATCGAGTCCCTGATGACGCCCGAGGGCTTGGCCCCCGGGCGCTGCGTCTGGGTCGTGGTGCTCATCGGGTTGCTCCTGCGCTGATCGGCTCGGCTGTGGGTTCGTCGGTGGACTGGTTCTCCTCGCGCAGGCTGCGGCCGGTGAGCGTGAGGAAGACGTCATCGAGGGTGGGCTGGTCGAGGTCGGCAGTCAGCACGGTCGAACCGGCGGCGTCGAGCTCGCGGATGAGGCGGGGAAGGACCTCTTCACCGTGGTTGACCGCGACCACAATCCGGCTGTTCTCGCCATCGGCGGTGACCTCGGGCTCGGGATGCGCGGCGCCGGAGTCCTCGGCCGCCCGCCGGACGATCGTGGCGGCCGGCTCGGCGCCGCCGGTGACGGTCAGGGTGATGCGGTCGCCGGCGAGCGTGGCCTTGAGCCGCGGCGCGGAGTCGTCCGCGATGATCTTGCCGCTGTCGACCACCATCACTCGTTCGGCGAACTGGTCGGCCTCGTCCAGGTAGTGCGTGGTCAGGAACAGCGTCATCTCGTGCCGCTGCCGCATCCGCAGGATGTGGTCCCACAGGTTGGCCCGTGACTGCGGGTCCAGACCGGTCGTCGGCTCGTCGAGGAAGAGCAGCCGTGGGTGCGGGATCAGGCCGAGGGCGATGTCCGCCCGACGGCGCTGCCCGCCCGAGAGTGTGATCGTCTTGCGGTTCGCGACCTCGGCAAGGTCGAGTGCCTCGATCAACTCCTCGGTGCGTCGCCGCGACTCGACCCGCCCGAGCCCGTACATCGCACCCTGACTGAGCAGCTCGTCGCGCAGCCGCTGATACTGGCCCGCGCCGTTCTTCTGACCGATGTAGCCGATCCGGGCTCGCACCGAGGCCGGGTCGCGGGCGATGTCGTACCCGCACACGGTCGCGGTCCCGGAAGTCGGCTCGAGGAGCGTGGTGAGCATACGGAGGGAGGTGGACTTGCCCGCACCGTTCGGGCCGAGGAACGCGGTGAGAGACCCGGGTTTCACGTCCATGGAGATGTCCTCGACGGCGACCACGTCCTTGCCGCCCTGACCGCGGAAGACCTTGCGGAGCCCGCGTGCGCTGATGATCGGTTCTGTACCCATGGAAACCAGACTAGAAAGCCATGCGGACAGATCCTGGCCGCAAGGACGGTTATCTTTTTCGACGTGTCCGATCCGACGTCCCGCGCCCTTCGGCTGCTCTCCCTCCTCCAGACCCACCGGTTCTGGACGGGTCCGGAGCTCTCCGCCCGCCTCCGCGTCTCCGAGCGCACCCTGCGCCGCGACGTCGACCGGCTCCGCGAGCTCGGCTATCGCGTTGCCGCCAACCCCGGCATCGCCGGCGGCTACCAGCTCGAGTCCGGCGCCACGCTCCCGCCCCTGCTGCTGGACGACGACGAGGCGGTCGCCATCGCCGTCGGCCTGCGCACCGCAGCGGTCCAGGGCGTGGGCGACGGCGAGCACACCTCGCTCAGTGCCCTGGCGAAGATCGAGCAGGTGCTTCCGCGGAATCTCCGGCGCCGGGTCCGGGCCCTGCAGGACCACACGATCCCGGCCGTCCGGTCGGAGGAGCGGGTCGCGGCGGACGTGCTGGCCCAGCTGGCGCTAGCCTGCCGCGACCACGAACGACTGCGGTTCCGGTACACCGCGCGCTCGGGGGAGGAGACGTCCCGGCACATCGAGCCGCACTCCCTCGTGCCACGTGAACGCCGCTGGTACCTCGTGGCGTGGGACGTCGGTCGGGACGACTGGCGCACCTTCCGCGTCGACCGGCTCTCCGGACTACAACCCACCGGCGTGCGTGTGGCACCGCGCGAGCTGCCGGCCGAGGACGCGGCCGAGTTCGTCCTGGCGGCCCACTCCCCGACCTCGTCGAACTACCAGGCGATCGCGCGCATGCAGGCATCCATGGCACTGGTGCGGGAGTACTTCGGTGTGTGGGCGCAGAACGCCACGGAAGGTCCCGACGGCACGGTGGACTGGCCGCTCGCCGCCCGGTCCGTACCCGAGCTGCTCATGGCGCTGCTGTGGATTCCGTCGGACATGGGGTGGGAGCTGATCAGCGACGATCCGGCCGTCCACGAGGCGCTGCGCACCTTCGCCGAACGCGCGACGGCGGCCCTCGGCCCGGACCGGGCGGTCACTCCGCCGCCCGCAGCGGGACGAAGCTGAACGAGCCGAACTCCCGGGTGGTGACGTCCTCGCCCTGCCGATCGGCGACCACCATCTGGCTGCGCACGGGGATCACGAGCCGTCCGCCCTCGGCGAGCTGGTCCACCAGGCCCTCGGGCAGCTGCCGCGCCTCGGCCGAGACGAGGATCCGGTCGAACGGAGCCTCGCCCGGGAAGCCGACCCGCCCGGGTTCGGCCTGCTCGATGTGGACATCCGCGTCCTCGGTGATGCCGGACCCCAACAGATTGTCGCGGCCGTCCTCGACGAGGCCCGGCTCGATCTCCACCCCGACGACGGACCCGCCGGGCGCGACCAGATGGGCGAGCAGCGCCGTCGTCCAGCCGGAGCCGGAGCCGACGTCGAGCACCTCGTCACCCGGCTGATGGTCGAGCAGCTCGAGCATCGCGGCCACGGTGCTGGGCTGGGAGCAGGTGGCGCCGTGCCCGATCTGTAGGGGCAGGTCGGCGTCGGCGAAACGCAGCTGGTCCGGGGGCAGGAACGCCCTTCGGTCGACGGCGGCCATGGCCTCCCGCACCCGGTCGGCGGGTGAGACTGGTCGGTTCGCGCCCGAACCGGTCGTGGGATCGGCGCTCATCGTGCACACCCCCTTCGGCGGGTTGGTTCACGTCCATCGTCGCGCGAGCGGGTCGACCGCGCCTCTCGTCGGCGGCGGGCCCCAGGCGAGGCCCGAAGCGCGACGGCGTCCAACAGCGCCCGAGCCACCGCCCGGTCGGCCGTGCCAGAGTGAGTCCGTGAACAGCTCCTCGGACGCCGGTGGTGCCCGCATGGGGACACTCGTCCTCCTGCGTCACGGCGAGTCCGTCGGCAACGCCCGCGAGATCTTCACGGGCGTGCTGGATGTCGACCTCACCCTCGACGGCGAGCAGGCCTGCCGCGACGCGGGTTCCCGGCTCATCGAGGCGGGCTTCACACCGGATCTGGTCCTCACCTCCGAGCTGGCCCGCGGTTGGCGCACGGCCGAACTCGTCACCGCCGCCCTCGGCATCGACCGCCCGATCGCCCGCACCTGGCGCCTGAACGAGCGGAACTACGGCGCCCTCTCCGGTCACCTCAAGGCCGACATCCGGGAACGCCACGGCAAGGAGCTGTACCTCCACTGGCGCCGCTCGCTCGACGGCCGTCCGCCCGCGCTCGACCAACAGACCGTGGACCTGTGGCGCCGCCTCAGCCCGTTCGACCGCCTCCCGGCCGATGCCCTGACGCCGACCGAGTCCCTCGCCGACGTGGTTGAGCGGCTGCAGCCTTGGGTGCCGGACCTGTTCACCGAGCTGCGCGCGGGTCACGACGTGCTGCTCGTCGCGCACGGGAACTCGCTCCGCGCGCTCTGCGCGATCCTCGACGACCTCACCGGCGAAGAGCTCACCACGCTGAACGTGCCCAACGCCCGGCCGCTGCGGTACGACTTCGCCGAATTGCCCGACGACGGGGGCGGCCGGCTGCGTCCGGAGGTGCGCGGTGGTGTCTACCTCGACCCCGAGATGGCCCTCCTGGAGGCGGCGGTCATCGCACGGCAGGGCGGGACCTGACGGCACGTCACCTCTCTAGCGTCGGCGCAACGATTCGCGCGCCCGCCCCCTCGACGGTCCGGCGGCGGCGGGCACCGGTGCGTCGGATCGCGAGGTCGCGCTGCCCAGAGTGGGGCGCACGTAAGGCGACCGTCAGCGGAGCGTCTCCCCGCCAGTACCGGGCTCGCGGCCGGCTTTGTTCAGCTCCTCGGCAAGCATCACGATGATGCCGCTGGGGCCGCGGACATAGGTGAGCTTGTAGACGTCTCCATAGGTCGCCACGCCGCGCAGCGGGTGGCAGCCGTGCCTCGCGGCGATCTCGAGGGCCTCGTCGATGTTGTCGACCGAGAAGGCGACGCGGTGCATGCCGATCTCGTTGGGTCGGGTGGGCTCCGTCTCGATCGCGCTCGGGTGGATGTACTCGAAGAGTTCGAGGCGACCGTTGCCATCTGGGGTCTGGAGCATGGCGATCTTGGCGTGGTTGCCGTCGAGGCCGATGGCGGTGTCGGTCCACTCTCCACTGACCGTGTCCCGGCCCAGCACGATCAGCCCGAGGTCGGCGAAGAAGGCGATCGTCGCCTCAAGGTCGCGGACCGCGATTCCGACGTTCTCGAGCTTGATGGGCATGCGCTGCACGTTACCGAGTGGCTGCGATCCGCTCGGGCTGACGCTTCCCCGAGTTCCGGAAGAGGATCGGCCATCCGGGATCTCGTCGGCGCGCTTGGTTGGCACTACTGGGCCATCAGCGAAGTGCCGCGTGTCAGCATGACCGCGTGCTTCTGTGCTTTGTCGACGAGTCGGACCAAGGGGACTTCCACGGCTTTGCCGGTCTGATGGCCGACGAGCACGCGACCAAGGCGATCACCGATTCTCTGAACCGCACCATGCGCCAGGTCGCCGTTGACTGGGGGATACCGGCGACCACCGAGCTTCACGGCCATCCAATCTTCCACAACAAGGAGGACTGGAAACACGTGCCGACTCGCGTGCGAGTGGGTGTCTTCCACAAAGTCTTCGAGGCCATTGTCGCCGAGGACGTCGTCATCTTGTTGCGCTGGGTGCACGTCACCCGCTTGGCTGAGCGACAGGCCCGCAACTTCTACCCAGTGAACTTCCCGCCGGAGCAGGTCTGCTTCCAGCACATATTGCAGCGAGCGCAACAGGTGTCCGCGACGCGCGACACCTACACCCTCATCATCGCTGATGATCGTCACGACCGAGATCGTCACCGAGAACGTTTCGCCACCTACCAGACCGAGGGAACCCCGGGCGTCTACATGCAGACCAACCTTGACCGTCTACTCGACACCGTTCATTTCGCGCCCAGCCACATGTCACGGATGCTCCAAGCCGCCGACATGCTGGCCTTCATCTATCGACGAGTGCACACGGTCACCGAGTCGGATCCCCGTGCCTCGCGGGAGATGGCGAAGCTATGGAACACCCTGGTCGACTCGGGGCGAGTACACAACGAAGGCAACTGGCCGTAGATGCACGACAGCCCCCGCGATGCGGGGGCTGAAGGCGATGCGGGCGGCAGCATGGCTGCGGCCTGCACGTTGAACCTAGCATCGGTCACCGACAACGCACGAACGCACGTTTAGGGCGCGTCGCGCATGGGGTTGCACAACGAACCGGCAGCGGCGCTCTCGTCATCTGACGTCGGTGCTGATCCAGCATGCTCACGCGTATCACCGTCTTGATCGGAGCGTTATGAGCAACACAGATACCGGGGACTGGGGACATCCGACACCGCGCCGTGCCGTTCCAGGCAATGGTGTCTACGTTCGAAGCGGTCTGGGCCAGTGTCTAAGGTTCCAGTACGGCACCCGGCATAACGGACGGGAGTGTCCCCTAACGGCCACGGGATCCTCGGGTGGCCCGAGCCCGCGCCGATCGGAGGTCGGACGCTCAGCGTCTGGTCTCGTACCCGGTCAGGAGCACGCCGTCGGGAAACGTACGGGTCTCCACCAGGTTCAGGTTTACCCAGTTGTCCAGGGGCGTGAAGAACGGCGTGCCGCCGCCTACCAGGACCGGGTGGGTGACGATCGCGTACTCGTCGATCAACCCGGCCCGCATGGTCGCCGCGGCGAGCGTGGCGCCGCCGACGTCCATGGGACCGCCATCCTCAATCTTGAGCCGGGTGATCTCGGTGACAGCATCACCGGTGACCAGGCGGGCGTTCCAGTCGACCGCGCTGGTCGTCGAGGAGAACACCACCTTCGGCATGTCCCGCCAGCGGCGGGCGAACTCGATCTGCGCCGGTGTGGCGCCAGGCTGCTGGGCGGCGGTCGGCCAGTGAGAGCTCATCGTCTCCCACAGTTTGCGCCCGTACAGCGCCAGGCCCGTCGTCTCGACCCGGTCGGACCACCACTGGAACAGCTCGTCGCTCGGCACGCTCCAGCCGAGGTCGTCGCCGGGCGCGGCGATGTAGCCGTCCAGGCTCACGTTCATGCCAAAGGTCAGTTTCCGCATGGCGTCAGCCTCCCGTGAGTCGGTATTCGGCGTACAGACCAACACCGCGGGGAAATCCATTGGTCACACCACATAAAGTGCCGGTTGACCACCGCGCCAAGCGGATGCTGCGTACGGAAGAGAACCGTCTGCGGCAACGTTCCGGCGGTTGTTCGATCCCAGCGCCGGCGACCCGCAAGGGATCCCTCGGCGGGTCTGTTCGGACCCTTCCGGATCGCCGGACGACTCGCTGTCGTTGTGGCGTGTTCACGCCGGTTCGCTCCCGGATGAGTCCGCTCGTTCGGTGAGCCAGCGGACCTGCGAGCGCTTGCTGATGCCGTCGTAGACCACGTCGGGGGCGTCCGCTAGGTGGAGCAGGCAGAGGGCGAAGAGCCAATAGAGTTGCTCGGCGAGGAGGTGGTCTCCAGCGGTGCCGTCGCTTCTAAACTGTTCGCGGTGGTGTGCGAGGTCGTCGCGGATGGTGACGACTCGTTCTACCCACAGGTCGGGGTGGATGACAATGGGGTCGAGGAACGGTTGACCGGCGAGGTCCACGCATTGCTTGATGCGCTTGGCGTACCGTCGATTCCTCCGTGGTCGTCGAAGGTGAAGTACATGTCGTGTCGCTTGATCGGGTTGCACGGGGCAGTCCGGTTGGACCAGCGGATGTAGTAACGATCCACCGCAAGGTGAGCGGCATATGTGACAACGAGGGGTGCGGCCGGGTCGTATGGATTGGTGCGGACCATCGCCGGCGGCAGGTAGCGACCCCGCCTTGTTAGGTCTTGCACCATATGAGGCGACGACTGGAGCTGACGCTCGAGGCACGAACGACAGCGAGCACTGGTGTGGGTCGAACAGTCTCCCTGGCTCCGCGCAGAACTCGGCCCGCGTTTGTACTGCTGACCAGATCAATGACGTGCGCGTGCCCGAAGCCGCTACGCCAACGGCTGTCCGCGGATAGCCTCGATCGTCCGACCAATGGAGGTATAGATGACCGAGGAGACCTGGCACGAAGCCCGGCTCATCCCCACGTCCGGCATCAACGGCGCCGAGGAGCAGGAGCGCCGAGCGACATCGGCGCTTCTCGCTGTCATGAGCTCGGTGCGCGAGTTCGGTCGGACACTCACGAAGCCGTTCGGTGCACCCGCCGGAACGCTCGAGACGTATATCGAGGTGCCGTTCCAGCTCGCCGAGCAACGACTCTTTCCTGACGGACTGATTCGTGCGAGCCGTGGGAAGAAGTCGTGGACCGCGCTCGTGGAGGTCAAGACCTCGAACAACACGTTGCAGACCGCCCAGATCGAGAACTATCTCGACATCGCCAAAGAGAACGGCTTTGACGCACTGATCACCATCTCGAACGAGATTGCTCCCGTGGTGGACCAGCACCCGACGAAGGTCGACAAGCGCAAGTTGCGGAAGGTGAGCCTTCACCACCTCTCCTGGACGCGAGTGTTGACCGAAGCCGTGATGCAGAAGGAGTTCCGCGGCGTTGCGGACCCCGATCAGGCATGGATTCTCGGAGAACTCATTCGCTACCTGGAGCACCCACGGTCCGGAGCCATGGAGTTCGAGGACATGGGTGACTCCTGGGTGTCGGTGCGCGACGCGGTCCGGACGGGAACTCTACGGGCGTCGGACAAAGGACTGCGGGAGACAGTTTCGAGGTTCGACGCACTTGTTCGGTACGCCAGCCTGCAGCTCGGGCGCCGGCTCGGCGCCGAGGTGTCGCCCGTGCTGTCCAGGAAGGAACGGGCGGATCCGTCCCTGCACACCGCGTCGCTGACCAAAAGCTTGGTCGACGAGGGTGTCCTCGTGGGCGAGATCAAGATCCCGAACACGGTGGGAACACTCGTGATGACCGCTGACCTGCGTGCCAGGTCGCTCACGTGTCATGTGGACATCGATGCACCCCGTGAGGGCAGGCCCAAGACGCGCGTGAACTGGTTGCTCAGGCAGCTCAAGAATGCGCCGGACCAGCTGCGGGTGGAGGTGTTCTCGGCTCGTTCCCGCGGACCGGGCGCCACTGAGCTGATCTCCTTGGCCCGGGAAGATCCGATGGTGCTGCTTCCAGATCCTGCGCGCGAACCCAAGAGTTTTCGGATCGCTCTGTCCACGTCCATGGGACTCAAGCGCGGAAGGGGTCAGGGAGCGTTCATCGACTCTGCCGTCGATCTCATCGACACGTTCTATGCGGACGTGATGCAGAACCTCAAGGCGTGGGCGGCCGCTCCACCACGTATGCGTGCTGAGCCGGTGACTCCCGTTGAGGAAGAGATCGACCCGCCGACGTTGGCTTCGACGGCCTACTCCTCCCAAGACGGCGCGCATACGGCCAACAGCGAGGTCGGCAGCGAGAAGGAGGCGCATCCGCTGCAAGCCTGACCGCTCCCGGCCCGATAGGTTCATCTAGGACCAGGAGACGATCGGGAGCAGGCATGTCAGAACACGATGGAGCACGGCATCTGGTCGTCATGGGAGTGTCCGGCAGTGGCAAGACGACGATCGCGGTCGATCTCGCCAAGGAGCTCGGCTACGTCTTCGCCGAGGGGGACGAGTTCCACAGCGACGCCAACCGGGCGAAGATGAGCTCCGGCGTCCCGCTCGACGACGACGATCGTGCGCCTTGGCTCGCCGCCATCCGGGACTGGATGACCCAGCAGGCTCGCGAGGGGCAGTCCACGGTGTTGACTTGCTCGGCGCTCAGGCACCGGTACCGCGACGTGCTCCGCGCCGCCGAGGGCCGGACGATCTTCGTGCACATGGCTCCGCCGGCCGACGTGACCACCGGCCGCATCGGTAGCCGGAAGGGGCACTACATGCCGCCGAGCCTGCTGCAGAGCCAGATCGACACCCTCGAGGAGCTCGGTCCAGACGAGGAGGGCATCGCCATCCGCAGCACCGGCACGCCCGAGGAAGTCCTCACCGAGGTGCTGGACCGGCTGCCGTCCATGTGATGTTCACGTGGACGTGACCAGGCCCACGCGACTCCGCGTCGGTCATTGCGAGAGGATGAGCGCATGCGACTGATTCTCGTTCGGCACGGCCAGACCAGCTCGAACGTCGAGGGGCTCCTCGACACCGGTGAGCCCGGAGCCGACCTGACCGAGCTCGGCCGCAAGCAGGCCGCGGCCCTGCCCGAGGTCCTCGGTGACGAACCGGTCGGCCTCATCGTCACCTCGACCCTGGTGCGAACCCAGCAGACCGCGGCGCCGCTCGCGGCCGCGCTCGGGCTCGAGCCGTGGATCCGCGACGGCATCCGAGAGGTGACCGCCGGCGACCTCGAGATGCGCGGCGACATGGAGGCCGTGCACGGCTACCTCGAGGCGATCTTCAGCTGGGGCAACGGAAGTCTTGACGGGCGGGTGCCCGGCGGCGAGAGCGGCGAGGAGTTCTTCGCCCGCTACGACGCGGTCATCGACGAGGTCGCCGCATCCGGGGTGGACGCCGCGGTCGTCGTCAGCCACGGCGCCGCCATCCGTTCCTGGGTGCCCGGGCGCGCGGACAACGTCAGCACCGAGTACGCCTCCGTCACGCCGGTGGGCAACACCGGCGTCGTCGTCCTCGAGGGCGACCCGACGAACGGCTGGACGGCGCTCACCTGGGAGGGCTACGCCGTCGGCGGGCCGGAGATCGACACCTCCCTCGCCGACGGTCCCGCCGGCGAGCCGGTCGACGTCGACGCCTGAGCGCCCGCCCGAATCAGCTCGCCCTCGCCGAGAGCAGGCTCCCGCGCCGAGAGCGGGTGTTGAAGCAACCACTCTCGGTGTTATTGCCTGCTCTCGACGGAGGGTTGGTGCGCGCCACTCGACGACGGCCTCAGCGTTCGACGACGTTGCGGAGCTCACGCCCGTCCAGCAGTGCCGCAAGGTTCTCGGCGATGAGCTTGTCGCCACCCACCGGCCGCCCACCGGCGGCGTGCGGGCTGATGACCAGGTTCGGCGCCTCCCAGAGCGGTGAGTCCTCGGGGAGCGGCTCGATCGCGGTGACGTCCAGTGCGGCCCCGGCGATCGATCCCGACTCGAGCGCCTCCAGCAGCGCCGCCTCGTCCAGCGTGGCGCCGCGTCCGACGTTGACGACGTAGGCGTGCGACGGCAGCTCCGCCAGCCGCTTCGCGTCCAGGGCCTTCTCCGTCGCCGGCGTGGCCGGCAGGATCATCACGAGCACGTCGGTCTGTGCCAGCTCGGCCTCGAGGTCGCTCTCGGCGACGACGTCGAAGCCGGAGCGCTGACCGGCCGAGCGCGCCACGCCGCGGACCGTGGCGCCCAGCCCGCTCAGCAGCGGCGCGAGCGTCTGCCCGATGTTGCCGAAGCCCCAGACGAGCACCCGCGCCCCGATGAGCGAGGTCACGGCACCTTCCGGACGCAGCGGCTGGGGGCCGCCGAGTCGGCGGTCCCAGCGGTGCTCCTCCTGTGCGCGCAGGATCTCCGGCACCCGACGCAGCAGCGTCAGCGTGAGGGTGAGGGCGTGCTCGGTGACCGGAGCGTCGTGCAGCCCGGCGCCGGACGTGATGAGCACGTCCTCGGGGAAGCCCGCAGCGAGGACGGCGTCCGGGCCGGCGGCCAGCGTCTGCACCCAGCGCAGGTTCGGCATGCGCCCGGCCACGGCGGGGACCGTCGGGCCGGCGTTGGCCCACAGGACGAGCGCCTCGGCGTCGAGGTGCTCCTCGGGGACGGGCGCGTCGACGTCGTAGGTGACTACGGTGACGTCGTCGGGCACGTCGGGATCGAGCGGGACGTTGTCAGGTAGCAGTAGCTTCACGAGAAGGACTCTGCCAGAACGTCACCAGAAGGAGCATCATGCAGTACTTCTCCGGTGCCGCACCGACGGCCTCGCACGTCCTCAAGCTCGACCCGGGCGACGACGTCCTGCAGGCCGTCCGCGAGTTCGTCACCGCGGCACGGATCCGCACCGGGGTGGTGGTGTCCGGCATCGGCACTCTCGACCACTGCAGGATGCACATGGTCACCACCACGGACTATCCGCCGGTCGAGGTCTTCCCCACCTGGGAGGACGAGGCGCTCGAGCTGGTCGAGATGCAGGGCGTCATCGCCGACGGCGTCCCGCACATCCACATGACGGTCTCGGACCAGCACTCCGCCGTGAGCGGGCACCTGGAGGAGGGCTGCCGCATCCTCTACCTCGGCGAGATCGTCATCCTCGAGCTCGGCGGCCACGACCTCACCCGGGTGCCGAACGAGCACGGGATCCCGCAGCTGGCCGAGAAGAGCTCCCAGGCCTGAGGCGATGCGGGATCAGCGGCGCGAACGGACCAGGCGCACGATGGCCATCACCAGGCCGGCCAGGATGGCCAGGCCGACGGCGATCGCGGCCCAGGGCGGCAGGTCCAGCGGCGGGCCGGTCGCCTCGCTGTCCTCTCCGGCGAGCTCGCCGGACGTGCCCGCCTCGTCCGGGGTGGCGGTGCTCTCCGGGACGCCGGCCGTGGTCGTCGACCCGCTCGCCGATGTCGCTTCCTCGCCGTCGTCTGCTGCGACGGTGAACGGGTACTCGCCCTCCACCCGGTGCCCGTCGGAGGAGACGACGGACCAGGTGACGGTGTAGTCGCCGTCGGCCAAGGGCTCCGGAACCTCGAGGGTCGCGGTGGCGCCGTCGAGGGCGGGAGCACCCTCGGCCACCGTCTGTCCGGACGAGTCGGTGACGACGATGGCCCGGTTGCTGTCGATCAGCTCGTTGCTGAAGGTCAGCGTCACCTGGTCGGGTGCCTCGGTGAGGGTTTCGCCGTCGGCCGGGCTGGCCTCGAGCAGCACGTCGTGCGCGGCGGCGCGCGGGGCGGTCGCGACCATGACCAGGCTCGCGAGAACCGTCGCGACCATGACCAGAGACGTCAGAAACAGGCTGCGGGCACGAGCGTCAGGCACACGGCCACGCTACGCCCGGACCACCGGGCTGTGCCGTCGGGCGCGGCGTGACTCACGCCACGGAGCCATCGCTCTTCGGGATCCGCGGAAGGAAGATGGCGACGACCAGGAGGGCGGCACCGACGAAGACCAGGCCGGCGGTGAAGCCGTCCTGGAACACGGTGGTGCGCGCCGCGGCGATGAGCCGGGGGTCGCCCTGAGTATCGGCCGTGAGCCGGCTGACCTGACGGAACGCAAAGGAGGCGGCGACGGCGACGCCGAGAGCGCCACCCACCTCCTGGCTGGTGTTGATCAGTCCCGCGGCGAGACCTGCCCGCCGCTGTGGGACTCCGGCCTGCGCGGCGATCTGCAAGGGCACGAACGACAGCCCCATGCCCAGCCCGATCGTGACGAATGCGGGAAGGATCCAGGTCAGGTACGGAGCGTCGGTGGGAACCTGCGCCAGGGCGGCGAGGCCGACGGCCACCAGCAGCAAACCCACCGAGAGGATCACCTTCATGGGTCCCCTGCTGACGAGGTTCGACGCGATACCGGCTCCCACGGCCACCAGGACAGCCAGCGGCACGTACGCGAGGCCTGTGTCCATCGGGCTGTAACCGAGCACCTGCTGCAGGAGCAGGCTGGTGAAGAAGAAGAGCGTCACGACGGTGCCCAGCAGGAACAACGTGGCGACGTTGGCGTAGCGCACAGTCTTCGAGCGGAAGACGTCGAACGGCACCAGCGGTGCCTGCGCACGGCGTTCGACCGCGGTGAACGCTGCCAGCAGCACGGTGGCGGTGACGAGACTCCCGAGGACAAGGCCGCTGCGCCAGCCGTGGGTGATCGCCTCGTCCAGCCCGTAGATGAGCGCAAGCAGCCCGGTCGTCAGCAGCACGGCCCCGGGAACGTCGAACGGGTGCCGTGGCCCCCAGCTCTCCGGCAGGACGCGCCGGCCGGTCGCGATCGCGAGGACGGCGATCGGGACATTGATGAAGAAGATCCAGCGCCATCCGGGGCCGTCGGACAGGACGCCACCAAGGACCACACCAGCCACCGATGCGATCCCGGTAAGGGCACCCCAGACGCCGAGCGCCTTGCTGCGCTCGGCGCCGCCGACGAACGTCGTGGTCAGGATCGACAGAGCGGCCGGCGCGATCAATGCCGATCCCAACCCTTGTGCCCCGCGAGCAGCGAACAGCACGAGCTGGTCCTGCGCGAGTCCACCGGCCATCGATGCCAGCCCGAACAGGATCAGGCCCGCCTGGAGCAGCCTCCGACGGCCAAAGGTGTCCGCGAGCCTTGAGCCGAGCAACAAGAAGCCGCCCAGAGTGGTGCCGTACAGCGTCACCATGTAGGGCAGGTGCTCTTCCCTGATGCCGAGGCCCTGCTGGATCGACGGGAGTGCGACATTCACGATGCTGACGTCGAGGAACACCATGAACTGGGCGATGCACAGCAGCGCCAGCACCAGCCGGGGCCGTCGGACACCTGGTGCGATGCCCGGGCGCTCGCCGCCGGGCGACGGGGAAGTTGGAACGGTGCCGGCGGAAACCGGCGGGTCAGCGTGCGACATGGGTCGTCTCCTCGACGTGAAGATCAGTACGACCGCACGCTAGTTGCGCTTTAATAGTAGGTACCTAGGAGAAACTGAGGCAGCATGGTCAACGTCACATCCACCGAGCCAGTCGATTCGCCTGCGACTGGCTGTCCCATCGCTCCCGTGGTCGATATCGTCTTCAGTCGTTGGACCACGCCGATCCTGTGGCAGCTCAACAGCCACGGGCGGCACCGATTCAACGACCTGCGTGACCTGGTCGGCGGCATCACGGCAAAGGTGCTGACCCAGCGCCTTCGCCAGCTCGAGCGCGATGGCCTCGTCACTCGGACCATGCACGCCGAGATCCCTCCCCGCGTGGAGTACGAGATCACCGACCTCGGACGCAGCCTCGCGCCCGTCTTCGCCGCCCTGGTCAGCTGGTCCGACGAGCACCTCCGTGACGTGGGCGACGCCAGAGCATCCTACGACCGCAGCGGCAAGCCCCAGACCTGAGCTCACGCCACTCGGGTGGCCACCTGGTAGCCGTCCGCCTCGAGGACCAGCTCGTAGTCCGTCCCGGGGTGGCGGCTCTCGGCGAGCTCGGCCGTGTCCGAGACGTCGGTGCCCGGCCACGTGCGCCGTCTCGTGTCGAGCACGACATAGTCAGGGGCGGGGTTCGCTGGGCCGCCGGAGTTGCCGATCCAGTACACCTGGGCGCGCGGCACCAGGTACGCCATGAGGTAGATGTCCGTCGCGACCGTGCTGTCCTCCGCGACAGCCTCGATCGCGGCGGTCGCGCCGTCGGCCCGCGGCGACGGCGCGTAGGTGGCGGGCTCGGCAAGCCGGGCCATGGGTCCGGTGACCGTCATGACCGCGGTGGTGGCGACGGCGACGGCGGTCCCCGCCGTCGCCCATCTGTGCGAGACGGACACCATCGGTCGGCCGAGGTGGCCCTGCCCGGTCCGGCCACTGACGACGTCGAGGAACGCGGCGGCGGCCACCGGCATGAGGATCGCCGAGTAGTGCCAGTCCCAGCCCCAGTAGTACTCGACGTTGCCCAGGAACCTCCACGCGAGGGTGGGCACCCACAGCCACACCAGCGGCGAGCGCAACCCGATGATTCCGGCGGCGAGGACCAGCAGCAGTACCGTCCCGTACTTCTCCGCGGGCACGAAGAACCCGCCCAGCACCTGCAGGACGCTGCGCCCCTCCTCGCCGCCGAGCCGGCCGTAGTAGTCCCACGTGCCGCCCGGGTTGAGCGCCGGCAGGATCACCACGATGGCGAGCACCACCCACACGAGGCCCCAGGCGAGCAGTGCGCTGCCCACCCGTCGCTGGCCGGCACGCCACCACAGCACGACGCCCAGGGCGGCCACCGTCAGGCCCAGGTCCTCCTTGACGAAGACGAGCGGCGCCACCCATGCCGCGCACGCCCACCAGCGGCCGCGCAGGTAAGCGGCGAGCGCGGCGGCCAGCAGCGGGACGGCGAACGCGATCTCGTGGAACTGGGCGGCGACCGCACCCTGTAGGCCCCATCCCAACGCGTACGCCAGGCCCAGCGCGGTGCCGCGTCCACCGCCGAGCAGCTCACGAGCCACCGCGGTGACGGGCACCGCGGAGATGCCGATCAGCACGGCTTGCGCGACGAGGAGGGTGAGCCCGGAAGGGTGCAGCGCGTACAACGGTCCGAGCAGCACGAGCAAGGGGTGGAAGTGGTCGCCGAGCAGGTTGAAGCCCTCGCCCTTGATCGTCACGATCGGGGCCTCGAGATCGGCGTATGCCTTGGCCAGCTGCGTGAAGATACCCAGGTCCCACGACGGCGACTCGAGCAGGCGCCACTGCGTCACGGCGAAGGTGACGTACACGGCCGTGGCCAGCGCGGCGACGAGCCACGGAACGAACCTGTGGCCGACCGTCCCGCTGGTGCGTGCCGCGGCGCGAGGAGCTGCCCGCGTCATGACGCGGGCAGCGAGACCGGCACACCCGTACTGGCCTCGTCTGCGCGGACCACCAGGTTCGCCGGCACCGTACCGGGCGGCACGTCGAAGACCACGACGCCCTGCGCGCTCTCACCCGCCGCGAGGTCCGCGAAGAAGAGCTGGTTGCCGTCGATCACCGCCGGTGCCGTCGCATGCGGACGGTGCTCGCCGCCGCCGGCGTCGGTGAGCCGCTGGTCGATGTCGAGGAACGTCGCCGGTTCCGTGGCCGTGACCCGCAGTCGCACGACGACGAACGTGCCCTCCGCCTCGACCGCCCCGGCGTCGCCGGACAGCTCCGAGATCCCGGTCGCGACCGCCGCCACCTCGACCTCGAACGGTCCGTCGGTGACGGTCTTGCCGACGGAGGTCTCGCCCGGCAGCGGCGCCACCTCGCTCGGAACCTCCGGCGTCGGCAGCGGTGCCGGCGCGGACGACGACACGGTCGACGACGCGGACGGGGACGGGGTCGGGGAGGGAGCCCGGGACGGGGCCGTCGCCGTAGGGCCGGTGGTCGAGCTCGCGCCGGTGCTCGTCGGCGCCGCGGCCGGCCCGGGCTGGCGCAGGTCGTCGACGAGGTCGGCGACCAGCAGGATCGCGGCCAGCACGAGTGCCCCGGTCACGGTGGCCAGCAGCACGAGGACACCACGAGGTGTCGGCGGCGCCGTCCGACCGGTCAGGCTCTGCCGCTCCTGGTCGGCGGGCTCGCCTCCCTGATCGCGATGCCCGGCCTGTCCCGGGGACCGCGGCGGGTGCTCGTTCGTCACAGGGACTCCTTGCGCTGCAAGTGACGCAGCGCCGCCCAGCCGAGCGGTGCGCGTCCCCAGAAGGTCAGCACACGGAACAGGATTGCCACGGAAACCGCTGAGCCGGCGGGGATACCGGCCAGCGTCAGGCCCGTCGTGAGCGCGGCCTCCACGGGGCCGATACCGCCGGGCGAGGGTACCGCCGCACCGATGGAGTTGGCCGCCAGGTAGGTGATGGCCAGGTTCGTCACGGGCAGCGTGTAACCGAAGGCCGCGAGCGAGGCGCCGAAGGCGGCGACGTACCCCACGGTCATGATCAGGTTCCCCGCGATACCCATCAGCAGGCGGCCGGGGTTCGACCCCACCCAGACGACGCGTGGCCACACCTGCCGCAGCGTCGGCGCCACCCGGCGCCACACCCAGGCCCGCAGCGACGGCACGAGCAGCATCACCGAGACCGCCAGGAGCACCAGGCCGACGGCGATGACCACCGATCCGGAGGGTGCGCTCAGCGTCCCCGCGGAGCCGGTGACCAGCGCGACCGCCACCAGCAGAAGGACCGTGGTGATCAGCTGGGAGACCTGGACGAGACCGACCGTGGCGACCGCCATTGGTGTGGCGATCCGCCGCTTGTTGAGGAACCGCAGGTTCAGCGCCGCCGGGCCGATGCCGGCAGGGGCGACGAGCGAGATGACGGATGCGGCCACCTGCACGAGGGTCGTGCGCCACAGGCCCAGCTTCTCCGGCGCGAACGCCTCGAGCGTCATGGCGGAGCCGGCGTAGGTGAGCAGGCCGAACACGAACGCGACCACGATCCACACCGGGCTGGCGCTCGTGACGGCGTCGGCGACCTCCTCGAAGTTCATCCAGGACAGCAGCGCCCAGACGGCGACCACCGCCACGGTGAGCGTGATGACCGTGCGTGGCGCGAACCGGGCGAGCTGCAGGGGCGCGACGTCCGCCGTCGGGATGAGCGAGACGAGCTCGCCGCGCAGCGCCGCGAGCATCTCGCGCTTGGCGGCCGTGCGGGTGGGCGACGGCATGGCGACCGGCTGCAGCAGCGGGGCGATGGAGGCGAGCTGGTCGCGCGTGAGCATCCGGGCCGCCGAGCTCAGCGCGCGCTCGGTGCCGACCAGGACGGCCAGCATGGCGAGCAGCTGGGCGAGGTCCATGCGACGGGAGACCTCGCTGGAGATGATCTCGCCGTTCTCCCAGTCGAGGACCCACGCGTCGCCCCGGGCGTCCACGACCACGGCGTCGGCGTGGAGATCGTGGTGTGCGAGGCCCTTCGCGTGCGCGGACTGGACCTGCGACCACACCTGGTCCAGCAGGCGGTCGTCCAGCTCCTGCGGCGAGAGCTCGGTGAGGCGTCGGGCGCCGGCCACGTGCTCCGTGACGATGATGACGCTGTCGCGAGACTCGGTGATCCCGACCAGCTCGGGCGTGCGGACCCCGGCGTCGCGGGTCGCCAGGGACATCAGGGCGGCGCGGTTGGCGGCTTCCCGCAGGTTCGTGGCCGGGCGGCGGTCGAGGCCCCGCAGGCGCACGCTGTCCCAGAGCGAGGACAGCACACCCACGACGTGGCGGTCACCGTCGAGCACCGTGACGTCGTGGCGGCGTCCGTCGGCGTCCCAGATGGCGTAGAGCCGGTGCGCGCTCTCGACGTCGAGCGTCTTCGCCGCGGAGGAGGAGGCCTCCTGCAGGACCTGTCCGGGTTCGACGGTGGGGTCGGGGACGACCGCGTCGGCCACGTTCTCCGGCTGCTTCGTGGTGGCGAGCAGGTCCGGCGCCCCGTCCTCCGAGCTACGGCTCCCGGCATCGGTGGTGGCGCGCTGGCTGGGCTCCCTGAGCCGCTCGGTGTAGCCGATGGGGCTCGCGGAGCTGATTCGCCACGCCTGCGCGTACGTCCCGGACAGGACGGGGTCCATCCGCACGACCGTCACCGGGTCCAGACCGGCGCGCCGCAGCCCGCGCACGAGGTGCAGGCCGGTGGCGCGCTCGTGCAGCACCCCGGAGGCGTACCGCATGCCCAGGCCCGCGGCACGGCCGAGGAGCACCGCGACGATCGCGCCCGGCAGCGTCTGGTCGCCCTGGACGACCGAAAGGCCGAGCACGACCCACAGCAGGTTCCACGACCATCGCAGCAGCCGGTTGTGCGAGCGGTCGCCGACGGCGGTCAGGACCCCGGTGAGCCCGGCGATGTAGACGTTCAGCGCGATGACGGTGTCGCCCTCGGAGGTGATCGTCAGGCCCTGGGAGAGCGCGGCGGGGGCCACGTTGTCGAGCAGCCAGAGGGCGCCGGCGGCGAGCAGCACGGCGACGACACCCGTGGCCAGCGCCTCCAGCGCCGAGCGCCAGGAGCGACGCACGACCCGGTCCACGAGCACCACCAGCGGTACGAAGAAGGAGACCAGGCCCTCGAGGACCGTCACCGGCAGCAGCAGCACCTGCCGCAGCACGTCGGTGACGACCGACTGCACGTCCTCGGTCACGCCCTGGGTTGTGGCGTGGGCGTAGACGGCCAGGGTGAGCACGAACGCGATGCCGAGCAGGCAGGCCAGCAGGGCCAGCAGATCGCTCGGCCGGCGGACACGGGTCTCGGGTGCGTCGACCAGCAGGACCTCGCGACGCGGCGGGACGTCCTCCACCGGGACCCGAGCGGGCGCAGGGGCACCGCGGTCGCCCGGATGCAGGCTCATGGGCGCGAGTCTACGGGCCACACTCGTGCGCAGGTCACAGCGGCGCGGCCGGTGGACACCAACGGCGGTCGCGGCGCCGAGGGCCTGCCGGGATGCCTCAGAGACCGAGGAAGCTCAGCACCTGCTCGGGAAGCAAGGTGTAGCCGACGAACGCGACCACGTCGATGAGGGTGTGGGCGATGACGAGCGGCATGGTCCTGCGCCTTCGACGGTAGTACTCCGCGAATATCAGGCCCATGACCAGGTTGCCGAGGAACGGGCCGAAGCCCTGGTAGAGGTGGTAGGCGCCCCGCATCAACGCGCTGGTGACGAGGACGGCCGCCGGGCGCCACCCGAGCTGTTCGAGGCGCTCGACGAGATACCCCGCGACGACGACCTCCTCCAGCAGCGCATTCTGCAGCGCCGAGAGCAGGAGGACGGGCACGGTCCACCAGTACGCGTCGAGGGTTGCGGCCTGGACCTCGACCGTCACGCCGAGCTCCCGGCCGGCCAGGTAGAGGCCGAGGCCGGGCACGCCGATCAGTGCCGCGAGCACGACACCCGCACCCAGGGTGCGCCAGGGCCGGGCCAGGTTCAGCCCGATGCGTGCGGTGGCGCGGCGGCCCGGCTCGGACAGCAGGTACAGCGCGAGCGCGACCGGAACGAGGGCGAAGCCGATCGAGAGCAGCTGATAGGTCAGATCGAGGTACGGCCGGGGGGAGCGGGAGGGGTTGAGTGCGGTCGCCTGCTCGGCGAGGGGCGCCTCCTCGGCGAGCCGGGCGACGATGTTGACGAGCGCGTAGACGGCGGACTGGCCGAGGGACAGACCCAGGACGATGAGGACCTCGGCACCCAACCGCGGCCGGTGCCTGCCGTACGGCTCCGTCGCACGGCTGTCCACCTGGCCCCCGGCCGCCGGGCGGTCGGCCACTATCGGGCCTTCACCTGCGGGGGCGTCTGGGCGTGCGTCTGCGGGTCCTCGGGTGCCATGGTCAGCATTGTGCCTCGCACCTCACGGCGCGAGCCGCGACAGCAGGTCCTCGACGTCCTCGACGACCGGGGCGGCGGCGATGTCGGCAACCAGCGAGTCGTCGTGCTCGCAGCGTGGGGCCGTCATCACGTCTCGGCCGCAGACCGGGCACGCCGTCATCTGTCCGGCATGCACGCGGTGATAGGTCCGGCTCAGGGGAGCCGCGTTGATGACGTTCCCGAACAGGTACAGCCCCACGGTGGCGGTGCCCACCGCCTGTGCCATGTGGCGAGGGCCGCTGTCGTTGCCCACCAGCACGTCGGCCTCCGCCAGTACGCCGGTCAGCTCCGAGAGGTCCAGCGCTCCGGCGAGCGAACGGACTTGGGAAGCGGTCCGCGGGTCGAGGACGTCGCCCGCCCGGCCGACGATCTCGTCCCCGGCCGGGACGTCCTCCGCGGCACCCACGACGAGAATGTCTGCTCCCGACCGGGCTAGGGCGGCGGCCACCTCGGCGAAGCGCTCGGCAGGCCACTGTCGTCGTGGGTCCGTCGCACCGGGATGAAGCAGCACGAGTGGGCGGCCCGCCGTCCGCCTCTCTCGGGCGGCGGCCCGTTCCGCCGCCGTGCTCTCCAGCCGCGGCTCGAGCTGCGTCGGCGCCGCACCGGCAAGGCCGACCACCTCGAGCGCGCGCAGCACCTCGTGCTGGTAGTAGACGTACGGGATCGTCCGTTCCAGGTGGGCCGCGTCGGGAGTCCGGGTGCCGATGGTGTGCCGCGCGCCGAGCCGCAGCACGAACGGGTTGGAGAACCGGCCGCCGCCGTGCATCTGGACCGCCAGGTCGTGGTGTCGTGCCGCCAGGCGATCGACGAACCGCGCGGTGGCCACCGGGTCCTCGTCCCGCCCCCGGACATCGTGGACCCCTCGGGCCACCGGCAGCACCTCGACCTCGTCCACGGGGCTCGGGCGGCCATCGAGCAGAGCGGCCTGCAGGGGCGTGCCGAGCAGCGTGATGCTGGCGCCGTAGGCGTCGACCAGGGACTGCATCGCCGGCATGGCGAAGAGCAGGTCACCCAGCCCCTGTCCCGGCAGCACCACGATGCGATCGACGTCGGGGAAGCGTGGGGCGAGCGCGCCGACGGTGACGGAGGCGGCCGAGGCGGTGGACCGGCTTGCCATGAGCCCTGCTCCTCTCGTCACTCCGGCGGCGGCGCCTGCCGGATCTCCTCTTACTAGCGCCCGGCAGCGCCGTCGGCAACTGCGCTCGGACTCAGCCGAGCGAGGCGACGAGCTCGGGCGTAAGCTCGTCCAGGCTGCCGAGCCGCACCGCTGCGAGCGCGAGGGCGTCTCCCGCCGGAGGGTGGCCGGGGTGCGGCACGGCCACCACTCGCATGCCGGCCGCGGAGGCCGAGCGCAGACCGTTGGAGGAGTCCTCGACGGCGACGGCGGTCGCCGGTTCCACGCCGAGCAGCTCGCAGGCGCGGCGGTAACCGTCGGGCGCGGGTTTGCCGGCTTGGACCTCCTCGGTGGAGACCGTGGCGCGGAAAAGCGGCGTCAGGTCGAGCATGTCGAGGATGGCGTCGATGAGGCGCCGCGGCGACGACGAGGCCAGCCCGAGGGGCCACCGGGACGCCATCCGCTCGACGGCGGCCACGGCGCCGGGCATGAGCGGCAGGTGCTCGCGGTACCGTTCGGCGACCCGGGAGACGGCCCGTTCCGCGACCGCAGCGGCGTCGCCATGAAGCCCGACCGTGGTGGCGAGGTACTCCGACCACTCGGCGGTGGACATGCCCATCATCCGGTCGGTGGCGTCGTCGGGCCACGCCGCGCCGTCCTCCGCGGCGAGGCCGCGCCGGACGTCGTCCCACACCGCCTCGGTGTCCGTCAGGACGCCGTCCATGTCGAAGACGACGGCGGAGATGCGGCTGACCGGTTCAGAAGGCACCCCACCATCCTGCCGCACGCCTGCAGGACGACGGCGCTAGCCGGATCGGGCATCGTCGTCGGGCTCGCCAGATTCGTCGTTCCCGGTCTCCTCCGACCTGCTCGACCGGGCGGTGCCGATCGCGATCCCGACGACCATGCCCATCGGGATCCCCAGCGCGACGCCCATGCCGATGTTGTCGAGGGCGACGCCGAGCCCGGCGCCCATTCCGGAACCCATGGCGATGCCGACTGCCATCCATGTGCCGACGATTGGGTTGCCGCCCGACTGCTTCGGCTTCTCCGGCTCCTGCGGTTGGTCTGTCACGTTTCGACGTTAGCGAGGCCTTGGCCGGCGGCGGATCCCCCGCCGGACGGAGATCTGTCCGTCCGGCGAGGGAGCCCGCGTGGCCGGGGTCAGGCCGGCTCGGCCACCGGGGCCAGCAGCTCGGACATCGCGGCCCCTTCGGCATCCGGCAGGTCGAGCCCGAGCACCGCGGCGAAGGTCGGGGCCTCGTCGAGCATGCTGCGCCGGCCGGCGTCGGCACCGGGCACGAAGGCCGGGCCCGAGGCCAGGAACACCGGCTGCCCTCCGTGCCGCGGCGCGTGGCCGTGGGCGCCGACGGGGCCCGGATCGTCGCTCTCGCCCGCGAGGACGATCGGACGGCGGTCCCACAGCATCCCGACGATGACGCCGGGCTCGGACTCCACGACCCACTCGAAGGGGCCGCCGAGCCCGTAGTCGCGCCGGGCCTCCTCGGTGGTCCAGAACTTCTCGATGCGGTACCGAGGGTCGGCCTCGATCTCGTCGAGCAGATCCTCGACCTCGGCGCGGCGTGCAGGCGTGACGTCCTCGCCCAGGAAGAGCTGGCCCGAGAGCCCGGCGCCCAGGCAGAACACGTCGTAGTCGACGAGCCGGTCGTGCTCGTCCACCCGGAGGAACCCACGCTCCTTGAAGACGGTGTTGAGGTTCGTGTGCTGCTCGATGTCGACGTGGCCGTGGTCCGAGACCAGGACGATGTTGGTCCGCTCGAGGTTGCCCGTCTCCTCGAGCGCCGCCAGGTACGTCCCGAGCGTGGCATCCACCTCCCGGAGCGCGTCGTGGACGTGCGCGCCGTAGGAGCCGCCGGCGTGCCGCGCGGTGTCGACCTCGACGAGGTGCACGAACATCATGTCCGGCTGTTCCGTGCGAAGAATCTGCTCGGAGACGGCGTTGACGAACGCGAAGTACTTGCCCTTCTTGCGGTCCGTCTCGACGAGGTCGAGGTTCGGGAGGATGTACCGCTCGAGCGTCTGCTCGTTCGTGGTCTGTCGGTACTGGTCCTCGAGACCGGCGAAGACCTGCGGGCTCGTGATCTCGGGGACGAGCCAGTCGATGGACCGTTCCTTGGCGGTGACCGGCCACTGCACGGCGGCCGTGGTCAGGCCTGCCCTTGTGCCGGCGTCGAAGATCGTCGGGACCTTGATGAGCCCGGCGTCCCAGAACCACTCCGAGCCGTCGCCGAGGCCGGGCTGGAACTGGAGGTTGTTGAAGATGCCGGACGTGGCGGGCGGGCAGCCGGTCGTCTGCGCCGTGTGGTTCGGGTAGGTGACGGACGGGTAGATGCCCTCGATCTCGGCGACGGCGGCCTTCTCGAGGATCCGTGCGAAGGCCGGCAGGGTCTTCGCGAACGGGATGTCGTCGAAGTGCATCGCGTCGACGGAGACGACGAGGAGCTTGTCTGGTGCGCTCACCGGGTTCCCCTCGCCTCAGCCGGCGGGTGGGGTTCGGTCTCGAGCACCGAGCGGCACCAGGCCGGATCGTCGGCGGCGATGAGGTCCACCCCGGCGGCCACGGCGGCACGGACGGCGTCCTCCGTGACCGCGGTCCAGCAGCAGACCTGCACGCCGCGGCCCTGCAGGGCCGCGACCTGCGCCCGATCGAGGTGCGGGATCTCGACGGAGAACATCGCCGCGCCGAGCTCGTCCACGAGCGTGCGGGCCTCCGGCGTCGGCCGGGAGACGACGACGCCGACGGCGAGGTCAGGGTCGGTCTCCCGGACTGTGCGCAGCACCGCGGGCTGGAAGCTGATCAGGGTCACCCGGTCCGCGAGCCCGGCGCCGCGGACCATCTCGGCGGCCGGCCGGGCCGCGGCGAGCGCCTTGACCTCGAGCTGGATCGGCGTGGTGATCGCGTCCAGCGCCTCGCTCAGCCGCGGGATGCGCTCGCCGTCCGGCAGCTCGACCTCTTGTAGCTCGGCCCAGGTGAGGTCCGCGATCTCGCCCGACGTCCGGCCGCCGACGGCCGTGCGACCGACCGCCTTGTCGTGCATGACGACGATCTGCCCGTCCGCCGAGGCGTGCACGTCGAGCTCGATGACGTCCGCGCCGTCGGCGATGCCGCGGGCGAAGGACGTGAGGGTGTTCTCCGGCGCGAGGGCGGCGGCACCACGGTGCCCGACGACGCCGATGGTCTGCTCATTCACCGTCACGCTCAGATACCGTACTGCTCGAGGTCTTCACGGTTGTCCTCGATGACGGCTTCGTGCTCCGCCCGCAGCGACGAGATGACCTCGTCCACGTCGGCGTCGTCACCGGTGATCGAGGCGAAGGCCGCGCTCGTCTCCGTGGTGCCGGCCTGAAACCAGTGCACCGGATCCACCGTCTGGGCGTTCTCCAGCTGCTCGACGGCGACCGTGAAGTTCGGGTCCGACGAGTGGAGCTCGCGGACCTCCGGCTCCTCGATGGCGGCCTGGACGATCGGCACGTAGCCGGAGTTGATGTGCCACCACCCCGACATCTCCGGCGTCGCCAGGAACTTGAGCAGCTCGGCCGTCGCGTCCTGCCGCTCCTGGGACTCGGTCCGCACCAGCGAGAACCCCGACCCGCCGGTCGGCACCTTCGGGGGCTGGTTGACCTCGCCCGGCATGAACGCGGCGCCGAGCTCGAAGTCGACCGCGTCCGTCAGGCCGCGCATCGAGGCGGTCGAGCCGTGGACGGCGGCCACCACCCCGTTCTGGAAGTCGGTGTGCGAGGACTGCGCCTGGTAGGCGTTGCCGTCCACGTGGACCCACTCCTTCGCGAACGACATCAGCTCGCGGACCCGGTCCTCGGTGGGCATGACCTCGAGCCCGTCGGACCAGCGGCCGTCGAACGCCCAGAGCCAGGCGTTGGTGTACCAGATGTCATTCTGGCCGTAGGCGAAGGTTCGCACGGGCTGGCCCGCGTTCGTCAGGGAGGCGAACTCGGCGCCCCACTCCCGCAGCTGGGACCAGGTGTACTGGGTGTCCACCGGCAGACCGAGCTCGGAGAACATCGTCTTGTTGTAGTAGAAGAGCGGCGTCGAGCGGGCGAACGGGACCACGAAGGTCTGGTCACCGGCCAGGCCCTCACCGACGAAGTTCGGGATGTAGATGTCGGTGTTGAAGCTGTCGTCGAAGTACGAGTCGAGCGGCGTCAGCGCGTCCGCGAAGTAGAACTGCAGCCACTGCATCTCCGGGAAGCACACCATGTCCGGCACGGCCTTCGCCTGCAGAGCCGCGGTGAACTGCGTGTTCAGGTCCTCGTAGCCGCCGACCGATTCGATGCCCGCGAAGATCTCGTCCTGACTGTCGTTGAACATCGAGAACAGCTCGGACGCGGCGTCGAACAGCCCGCCCGTCCACGGTGCCCAGAACAGGATGTTCGTCCGGCCCTGGTACTGGGACGGGATCTCCGGCAGGGCGGCCTGGCTCATGTCGCTGCGCAGGTTGCTGCTCCCACCACCGCTTCCTGCGCCGGCCGAGGTGGTGGGTGTGGTGCAGGCCGCGAGGGCCGCGGCGCCCGCGGAGAGGCCCATGGCCGACAGCAGACGGCGCCGGGTGAGGAGTGCGTTGTGCACGGATGTGCTCCTTGATCGTTCGAACGCGGACAGAGCGGACAGGTGGGTGGGACAGGTGGGTGCGGCGGCTCAGCCCTTGAGCGCACCGGCGGTGAGGCCGCCGATGATGCGCTTCTGAGCGATGAAGAAGACGATCAGCATGGGGAGCGCGACGATGACGGTTCCGGCCATGACCGGCCCCCAGGCGTCGTAGCCCTCCTGGCTCCGCAGGAACATCAGGCCGATCGGCAGGGTGCGCATCTCCGACGTCGACGTCACGATCAGCGGCCAGACGAAGTCGTTCCACTTCGCGATCAAGATGATCAGCGTCGCGGTGAGGATCATCGGTCGGCAGATCGGGATGACGATCGTGCGCATGCGGCGGAGGTGGCCGGCGCCGTCCATCATCGCGGCGTCCACGAGCTCGGCCGGCACCTGTCGCATCTGCTGGTAGATGAGGAACATCGCGAACGCGCTGCCGATGCCCGGGAGGATGAGGCCCTGGTAGGTGTTGAGCCAGCCCAGGTTCGACACGGTGATGTAGTTGACCAGCAGGGTGATGTGGCCCGGCAGCATGAGCGAGCCGACCATGATCCCGAAGACGATCATCTTGCCGCGGAAGCGGACGAAGGCGAACGCGTACGCCGACAGGATCGCGACGCCGATCTCGAGCGCCGTGCCGACCACCGTGGTGAGGATCGAGTTCCTCAGGAAGGCCCCGAACGGTGCGGAGCTCCAGGCCTGCGCGAAGTTGCCCGGCTCCAGCGAGTCGGGCAGCAGGACGGGCGGGAACTGGTAGATCTGGTTCTCGGGCTTCACGGCCGAGCTGAAGAGCCAGTAGAGCGGCACCGCGAACACCAGGAACGTGAACGCGACCAGGGCGTAGAGCGCTACCGTGGCGGCGAGCGAGCGCCGCGGCCCCGTGCGGCGCCTCCTGCTCGGTGGGTGCGCCGTCGGGCCGTCGGCGGGCGGGGCGGGCGGCCGAACGCCCGTGCGGGTGTCGTCGTCGCGTTCCTTGACGGTGAGGCTCATGAGTAGTGCACCCGCTTGCTCGCGTACTTCGTCTGGACGAGGGTCACGATGAGGAGCAACACGAACATGACCGTCGCGGTCGCCGCCGAGGTGCCGATGTTGAAGTCGACGAACGCCTGGTCGTAGATCAACCACGGGAGTGTCGTGCTGGAGTTGCCCGGGCCGCCGTTGGTGAGGGTGGCGATGATGTCGAAGGTCTGGGCGGCGGCGATGACGCCCGTGACGGTGAGGAAGAACGTGACCGGGCTGAGCAGCGGCAGCGTGATGTTCTTGAACAGCGGCCAGCCCCGCGCGCCGTCGAGCTGGGCAGCCTCGAAGACGTCCTTCGGCAGGTCGAGGATCGCGGTGTAGTAGATGATCGCGACGAACCCGAGGCGCTGCCAGGCGTAGGCGATGGTGATGGACCAGAGCGAGAAGTCGGACGTCGTCGTCCAGTGCGGCGAATCCATTCCGAACAGCCCGAAGAAGAATCGGCTCAAGCCGTAGTTCGGGTCGAACATGAAGAGCCAGAGGACGCCGATCGCGGCGCCGGGCAGCATGTGCGGTGCGAACGCCAGGGTGCGGACGAGACCGGTGAACCGGAGTTTCTGGGCAAGCAGCGCACCGATCGCCATACCGCCGAAGAGCGTGCCGACCACCGCGACGGAGACGAAGATAGCCGTGTTCTTCAGCGCCTCCATCAGGATCGAGCCGGACCGGAAGAGCTCCACGTAGTTGTCGAACCCGACGAAAACGGGAGCCGGGTCGACGAAGTCCCACTCGGTGAAGCTGAGGACGAAGTTGTAGAGCGTCGGGTAGTACCCGAACACGACGATCGCCGCGAGGTTCGGGAGGATCAGGAGCAGGAAGAGCAGCGCCTCACGCCGGTTCCGGCGCCGCAGCTGCTTCGAGCGCGGGCGTCCCGACGCCCCCCGTGCCACCGGTCGGCGGGTGTCCGCGTCCGGTGCGCGGACCTGGCCGATTGCCGCCATCCGTCCTCGTCTCCGGTCGAGGAGCCGGGCGCCGCAGATTCCCCGACGCCGGCCGGCAGGGGGTGCCGACCTCCCCGGCTCCGGGGTGCGGTCCCACCCAATCGAGCAAAGATGACCTGCGGACGACGAGAGTCGGAAACCCCGGCTATCGCTCGATGAACGACGAGGTGGGCTTGGCGGACGGCTGCCGGAGCAGCAGATCCCGCCCGCTCGGGACGGCGCCCGGTCGCTTCGGGCACGACTGCGGCACATGTGTGTCCGTAAATCGTCAACGGACCTCGCGATCGTGTGTGATGCTTCAGGCCTGTGGCGTTCGACGCTCGGGGGGCGGGCAGATGGGCGAGCTGTTCAGTGGTGCACAGCAAGCGGGTGAGTTCGACGAAGCCTGGGAAGGGTCGGCGGAGGCCGGCGTCCTGGAGGCAGAGGCGTCCGACGCTGCGCTGCTGGCGACCATGCGGACGAACGTGACGGCGATCAAGGCGCTCGTTGTGCCGGCAGTCGGGCGGAGAGTGTCCGCTCGGGAGAGGTTGAGGGAGCCCACATGGTGACGGAACTGCTGAGCACCGTCCGGGGCGCGGCGTACGCGGGGATAGACAACCCGATCGGTGGCGAGAGTCCGAACTTCGACGTCCTCGGGGTCGCGTTCGACAACTGGTTCACGCGCATCTTCGGTGCCCTGTGGGCGATCGCGATCCTGGTCGCGATCGTCATGCTGCTCTGGGGGATCGTCACGATGGCGATGGCGAACGACAACCCGCACGACTACGCCTCGGGCCGCGGCCGTGTGCTGAAGTCGCTCATCGCGCTGGTCGTCCTGGCGGCGTTCGGCGTCATCGTGGGCGCGATACTCAACGTCGCCGGCGGCTGAACTGACCACGAGGAGGTCGAGCACGGTGAGTCAGACGCAGGTTCGGGCCCCACGCCGTTGGGGCTTGCGCCTGTTCGTGCTCGTCGTCGTGGCGGGTGTGCTCGCCGCGCTTGCGACCTGGGTCTACGGGCTCACTCGTGAGGCGGAGCAGACATCGACACCCTCGCCATCGGGTCTTCCGTCGTCCGGTCAGAGCGACGGCGACGGTGCCCGGGTCGCGAACGGCTGCCTGGGTGGGCAGGCCGTGACGGCGCAGACGGTGCTGACCGCCCAGGGCCAGGCGCCGCTCGACGACGTCGGCGCCGCCGAGTTCGCGGCCACCACATCGCGGTGGCTGGGAGTTTCCGACGCCACGATCCCACCGGCGAACGAGATTCCGACAGTGATGGAAGCCGTCACCGCTCAGCGCGCCACCGACGCTGTCACACAGGTCGCGGAGCGGCTGAAGGAGCTCGGCGCCGGGGCGGTCCGCAAGGGCCCGCCGGTCGCCACCACGCACGGCGGCTACTACATCGAGTCCTCAGCGAACGACGAGGTCGTGGTGTCCGTTCTGGTCACGGTTCCCCGGTGGAGCGACGAGAATACCGATGAGGTGTGGGCCTCGTCAGGGACCTTCACGCTCGATCGGTCATCTGGGAAATGGCTGTTGGTCGACTTCTCCGGAACTCGAGAGCCGGACGATCTCCGCTCGGTGATGACGCCCTACGTTGGGGGGTGCTGATCGATGACGACGCAGGACGATCCTCCTGCCGAGGATTCCGGTGGCGCACTCGGCGGCTGGTCCCAGGACACCGTCGACGTCCAGGAGGGCGCTCGCGGCACAGCGGGCGGGCTCGACAACGCGGTGTCGTTCACGAGCGACCCCATCGCGTACCTGTTCGATCAGACGCGGCAGCTGGCGCAGAGCCTGGCGGAGACGGTGCTGCCGGCGCTCTTCGAGGCGACGAAGCCCGACTTCTCGATGGACTGGTTCCTGGAGGCGTACCGCGTCTCGTACGCGGTGGGGGTGTGTCTGTGGATCGTGGTGCTGCTGTACACGATCACGCAGTCCGCACTCGGGCGGTACACGGCGAACGACGTGATGGAAGCGTTGACCGTCCGTTCGGTGCAGTTCTTCGCCCTGTGCACGTTCGGGCCCGCCGCCGGGTGGGTGCTGATGCAGACGTTCAGCGCGCTGGCGGAGGGGATCGCGGGCTGGGCGACCAACTCTTCGGTCAACGACGCCGTCGAGGCGATGGCGCAGATGATCGCGGACGCCGACGGCGCCGGCGTGGTCGGCGGGGTACCGATGGCGCTGCTGCTGATGATCTTCATGGTCATCGGGCTCGGGCTGGTGGCGATCATGCTGTTCGTGACGATGGTGGCCGTCTACATCGGCGGAGCCCTGGCTCCGGTGGCGTGGTCCTGGCTGGTCAGCCCGGAGCATCGGCCGATCGCGAACCGGATGATCGGGCTCATTATCGGGGTGATGGCCGCGAAGCCGGTGCTGTTCCTGGTGCTGGGGATCGCGTACCGGATGCAGGCCGGGAACGTCACCTGGCTCTCGGGCGGTGGTGAAGGCCTGCAGACCCTCGCGAACATGCTCGGCGCAGCCGCCGCGATGGTGATCGCCGGGCTGACACCGGTCCTGCTGTTCAAGCTCGCGCCGGCCTCGCGCACGGGTACCGGGCAGGCCGGGTCAGCCCTGCACACGGGTGCCCAGAACGGTGCCCGCCACGGTCAGACCGGGTCGCAGACGCAACAGGTCGCGTGGCACAACGCACGGCGGCGCAGCGAGTACCCGCACTGGGACGGAACGCCGGTCGAGGGCGGCATGGGCGGCCGGACGGTGCTCGGCTCCGGTGCCGGCCTGTCGCGCGGCCGCCATGAGCCGGGGCCGCTGCAGAGGGCGCTCGAGCAGAGACAGCGCCACAACGCCAAGGTTCACAAGGCCGGTGCGAGCCCGCGGCCGGTCAAGGCGCCCGCCGGTCACCACAACGGCGTGCCCGGCAAGCCGGGCACCGAGGCAGAGACAGGGACGTCGGCAGGCATGGCGCCGGTGGCGACGACGACGGAGGAGAACACGCAGGACGGCGTGATCCCGGCGCGGGACACGGACGAGAACGGATGGGGGAGCAGCTGATGGTGCGTACCTCGGTGCTGGGCGGTGAGGCCGGCTACCGTTCCACCCTGGGCGGCAGCGTGCCGCCCTGGCGCCTGTCGGTGCTGGGCGGCGCCCTTGCGGTGCTCATCGCCCTGACTGCGGCCTACGCGGAACCTGGCCTGGTGGTCGGTGCCGCTGTGCTGGTGCTCGCCTGGGCACTGACGCAACCGACCAAGCACGGCTCGATCCTGGACCGGGCCGTGGCCCGGCGTCGTCGGCGGGACAAGCTGCGCGACGGCACGGTCTACTACCAGCCGTTCGAGGCGGAGGACTGGGAAGCTCTGGCCGCCCAGTCCCGCGCGAGGAGCCGGAAGGTCCGTGCCGCCGCGGTGCGGCAGGCCGCGGCCGTGCGCGAGACGCCCGACGGCGCCGACGGCATGGGATGGCTCGAGCGTCGGCCGGAGCAACCGGGGATCGCCTACCACGGTCCTCGGGGCGAGCAGCCGTACCTGTCGGTGGCGTTCGAGGTGTCCGGTCAGCTGCGCGGTCTCGAGTCGGAGGCGGCGACCGACGGCGCCGCCGCCAAGTGGGGCCGGTTCCTGTACCGGTTCGGGGACACCGATGCGCCGGCACGGATGGTGCAGACCGTCACGCGGGTCCTGCCGCCAGATCTGGCGCGACACCAGGCGTGGATGCTGGAGCAGCTGGACCCCGACGTACCGATCGAGCTGGCGGCGTCCTACGACGAGCTGGTGCACCTGGTCGACCAGTCGACCATGATCCAGCGCCACTTCGTGGCCGTGCGGTGGCCGCTGACCGGCCCGTTCTACCGGGCCGCGGAGCGCTACGGACCGGGCAAGGAGGGCTGGCGCCGGCTCATGGCCGAGGAGGTCCGGTCGGTGAGGTCGGCTCTGCGGGCCGCGGGGCACGAGAAGGTCGAGCCGTTGACCGCCGCGCGGCTCGCGGCCGTCATCTTGCACATGCAGGACCCGTCCCGCCCGATCGACCGGGTCCACGACGCTGACCCCGAGCGGATCGGTGTCAAGAGCCGCGACGAGTATGCCGCTCACGTGGTGGAGGCGATCGACCCGGTTACGGGGGAGGCGCGACAGTGGTGGCACCGCACCATGCGTATCCGCGCCCAGGACATGGCGACCATCGAGCGGTCATCCATGTGGCTGACTCCGTTGCTCTCCCGCACCGACGACGGGACGCTCCGGACGGTCTCGATCAACTGCTGGATGGTGCCGGCCTCGCAGGCGCGCACGTTCGCCCGGCTGGACCGGACGCGCGACCAGGCGGACGCGGTCGCGCGCAGCAGCCGCGGGCGCATCGACAGCGAGGAGGGCGGTGTCCGGCTCACGGCCGTGCAGCGCCGCGCCCGCGACCTCGCGCCGGGGAATCAGAACGCGGGCGTGGAGTGGGTCGCGCACGTGACGATCACGGCCCGCTCGCGTGAGCAGCTGGCTCGTGCATGTCGATCTCTGGGAGAGGTGGTCCGCCGTGACCTCGGTGTCGAGGGCGCGTTGGAGTGGCTGGACACCTACCAGTCCGCGGCGTCGGGATGTACCTGGCCCATCGCGAGGGGTCTGAAGCCGCCGTCGATCAAGACGCGCGACAAGGCGACGGATGCGTTGGCCGGCCACGGAGCGAAGGAGGCGCTGTGAGCGAGACGACCAGGGTCTCCCGGGCGCAACGGCGAGCGAGCACCGCCGACAAGAACGCCGACGGCAGCGCCGTCGGGGTCGAGCGGGACGGCGGGCGCGACCAGGACGAGTCGAAGCGCAGGAAGGAAAGGCGTGGCCTGTTCGGCGCGCCGCCGGGACTGACGCCGCGCGAGGAGGGGCTGGACCCGTACAACGCGGCCGGGACACAACGCCGCGGGAGTCAGTGGTTGGCCGCGCGGGGCTACTACGCGCCGGTCCTCGTCGGCGGTCCCACGACGACCCGGCAGGCGGAGGTGCTGAACACCGCGGTGATCGCCGGCTCGAGCGACATGGAGGCGCCGATCCTCGGCGTCGACCAGCTCTCGGACAGCGTCGTCAAGCACGATCCCTTCCTCGCGTACGACGCGCGCCTGGTCACCTCACCGAACGTGCTGCTCGTCGGCGACGTCGGATCGTCGAAGTCCTCGACCTGCAAGACCGTCTACGGGCTGCGGCCCGCTCTCCAGCGCGACCGTCGCGTGGTGGTCTTCGACAAGAAGGAACGCGACGAGGACGAGTACGGCAACGAGATCGTCCACCAGCACGGCGAGTATGCCCAGCTGGTGCGGGTCTTCGGTGGTGAGCCGATCACGTTCAACCCCAACGGCGGCGGCGTCGTGCTGAACGTCCTCGATCCGGTCATTGCCGGGACCGGTAACCAACGCCTGCTCCTGATGACGGTCGCCGAGCTCGCCCAGGGCGGCAAGGAGCTGACCGCGTGGGAGCAGGAGGCGATCCGGTCCGCGCACCGCATCGCGGTCCGAGAGGCCGAGCGCGCGGCACGGGTGCCGGTCCTGCCCGACGTGCTCGCGGCCCTGGGGCATCTGGAAGACGACCCGTTGCGGGCGTACGAGGACCTGTGGCCGCGTGCTCGCGAGCGGTTCCACGAGGCGGGCATCGGGGTCCGGTTCCTGCTGAACGGGCTGCTGGAGGAGTACGGCGGTCTCTTCGACGGCGAGACGTCGTCGTCGGTACGGCTGGACAAGAAGATCACCTCGTTCGACATGTCCCCGTTGCCGGACTCCGGGCCGGCGGTGTCGATCGTGATGGCGATCGCGCACACCTGGTTGCAGGGCATGGGCCGCCGTCGCGTCAAGACGAACCTGATCGTCGAGGAGGGATGGCACCTCGTCTCGAACACCACGGCGCCGCTGCTGCAGGAGAACATCAAGCTCTCCCGGGCGCGAGGGATCGCGCTGATCATGGCGATCCACAAGATCGCGGACATCCCGACGGACTCGCCCGCGATGGCCGTGCTCCAGGAGGCGCACACCGTGCACATCTACAGCCAGTCCCGTGCCACCGACGTCGAGCGGTGCGTCCACGAGTTCAACCTCGACGGGGCCGCGCTCGATCTGATCCCCGATCTCGAGCAGGGCTTCCACCTGTTCAAGCGGGGCAGGTCCCCGGAGATGTACGTCCAGCACACCCGGTCGAGCCTCGAGGTCGCCCTGACCGACACCGACGGGGCCATGGTCTCCCGGAGGGAGATCCCGTGAAGCCGACGCGGTCCTCGCCGGAGCGGCCGCCGTCCGGGAGGAGCTCCGCGGTGATCTGCCGCACGATCGTCGCGGCGTTCGCCGTCGGCCTCGCGCTGACGGTGGCCGGCTGCGCCGGCGGCGAGGCGTCGTCAACCCCGGAGCCGACCACCGCCGAGGAGACCACCCCGGCCGCCGAGCGGGCTACTCCGGCGGAGGCGACGACGTCCACGCCGTCGCCGGAAGGAGCCTCCACCGACGGTGGTGAGCCGATGGAGGAGATCACCGGCGCCGAGCAGAATCCGACCGAGGCGGCACCGACGTGGGACGCCGAGGCCGAGCAGGCCGCCGCCGACCGGGCCGAGGCCTTCATGCGGGCATTCGCCCGCCCCGACCTCGGTGCGGACGAGTGGCTCGCCGGCATGGCCGGTTTCATGACCGACCAGGCGGTCGAGCTCTTCTCGTACGTCGACCCGGCCAACGTGCCCGCCACCTCGCTCACTGGCGAGGTAGCGATCGCGGAGAACCAGCCGCCGACGTTGGCCGAGGTGCTCGTCGGAACCGACGCCGGCACCTATCGGGTCACGCTCTCACGCGTCGCCCAGGGGGACCCGTGGATGGTCGAGTACGCCGAACCGGCCGAGTGAGGGCCGAACCGTGCCGGGGAGAAGGGAATGAAGAAGCTCGCCGTCTGGACCGTGCCGCTCCTGGCCTGCGGCCTGCTCGGCGGCGTGCTCCTCGTCCTGTTCTTGGGCGCCGGGCTCAACGCGGGCGCCCAGCAACGCACGTGTGCGCAGGGCCAATCGATCCAGGCGGTCGGGACCGTCCCGGCCGGTCTGGAGGTGGCCGGCTACACCGGTGAGCAGCTGCACAACGCGTCGATCATCATGCAGGTCGGGGAGCAGCTCGGCATCGACGCGCACGGCCAGACGATCGGTGTCATGACCGCGATGGGCGAGTCCTCCCTGCGGAACATCAGCCACGGCGACGCGGCCGGTCCCGATTCTGCCGGCCTCTTCCAGCAGCGCCCCTCACAAGGCTGGGGCACACGCGAGCAGGTGATGGATCCGGTCCACGCCTCGGAGCAGTTCTTCGACCGTCTCCGGCACGTGGATGGGTGGCGCGACCTCGAACCGACGCTCGCAGCGAACCGCGTGCAGCGGAACGCGGATCCGCTGCACTACCGCGAGCACTGGGACACCGCCGTCGAGGTCGTCACCGCACTGGCGGACCAGGGACCCGGCGGTGACGCCCTGCCCGTAGCGGACGAGGGCGGGTACGACATCGGAGCGGTCAAGCCGCAGACGCAGGCGCTCGCTGACGAGGTCGGCGCCCACTTCGGCCTCGACCCGGCCGACGTCGGTGGCTACCGCGACAGCGCCGCGGACTCCGGCGGCCACCCCGCCGGCCTCGCGGTCGACTTCATGACCTGGGAAGACCTGGCGCTCGGGGACGCCATCGTCGACTACGTCATGCAGAACGCCGAGCGGCTGTCGGTGGAGTACATCATCTGGCGGCAAGCCATCTGGATGGCGGACCGCGCCGACGAGGGCTGGCAGCCCATGGAGGACCGCGGCTCCGACTCGGCGAACCACTTCGACCACCCCCACGTGAACCTCCGGTCGACGCCCTCCGAGGCCGCCGACCTGAGCCCGGTCGGCTGCCTCAACGCCTCGATCAGCCTGGCCGGACTGAGCCCGACGGGGGACTGGGTCAAGCCGACGGACGGGCCGATCAGCTCCCGTTACGGACCGCGGTGGGGCAGCTTCCACGCGGGCACCGACTTCGCGGCCGCATGCGGGATGCCGATCTATGCCGCCACCGACGGCGTGGTGACCTACACCGGCAGCGGCCACCCCCGCTACGGCCTCTCGGGACACGTCATCGTCGTCGACCACGGTGAAGGTCTGGAGACGACCTACAACCACATGTTCGCCGCAGGCGTCCACGTGCGCCCCGGCCAGCAGGTCAGCGCCGGTCAGCAGATCGGGGCGGTCGGCGACGAGGGAAACTCGACCGGATGCCATCTCCACTTCGGGGTCTACGTCGGCGGCCAGCACACCGACCCCGGGTCCTTCATGGCGGCCCAGGACGTGCCGCTCGGCTGATCGGGACCAGGGGTACGCATGCCGCCGGCCGATTCGCCGCCGTGGCCGCCAAGAACCGTTCGCGAGCGTTTGCGCCAAATGGGGGCGGTGGCGGTATCGCGTCACCCCGTCGAGGGTGAAATGGAGGGTGAAGTTCCCTGCCACTAGGTCGTGCGTGCTAGCCAGCCAGATGCTCCTTGCGTTAGACCGGGCACACGGTCGAGTGAAATCTTTCGGACTGCGGTGGCGCAGTTCGCATGGGGGGGCGTCGTGGCTAAAACATCTCCGCGGTCGACTGTGAGCGCATCCGCGCGGCGGCGTCCTACGAGATCGACTGCGCTGCGCCGGTGGATCAGCATGGTGATGACTCTGCTGATCGCGGTGTTCGGCGCAGGAGCGGTGGCCGCACCGGTTGCGGCCGCGCCGGCAGCGCCGGACGTCTCGCAGTCCACCGAGGAGCCGGCCGACGAACAGTCGAGCCCGCCCGGGGGCTCCGACGAGTCGAGTACCGCCGCAGACCCGACGACGTCCGAGGACACGGAGTCGACAGACCCCGCACCCGAGGACACAACGACGACCGAGCCCACACCGGAGGAGACCCCCTCTCCCGGCCTCGAAGAGTCACCGAGTACGGACGCCACGACGAGCGACGAGACGACTAGCGCAAAGAGCACCCCGGAAGACGCCGAAGGCGCTGAGGCCGAGCAGCCGGGTGCGGACGCCGGAGTCATAGCTCCGCTGTCAACCAGCCCCGGGACATCGTGGATCCGGACTGAGAACACGTTCTACGCCTACGTCGCTGCCGGAGAGAACCTCGACATCAGCTTCGCCAAGCATGCGGACGGCAACAACGACACCGACGCGGATGTGACGGTCCGTGGTCCGGGTGGTGTGATGGAGACCTGTACGGCACTGGCTGCCGACGGAGCCGACAGCGGCTGCTCATGGACCGACTTGAGTTCGGGCACGCCGGGCATCTGGCAGATCGACTTCACTCCCGTGGGCGAGACCTCCGACTTCTACGACTGGACGATCGACGTCCAGGACGGATCGGGCACGATTTCCGGACGGGTCTACTCGGAGCGCTACGGGATCTCGCAGCGGTCGGCGGAGACCTCCGGGGTGACGCTGTGGTACGTCAGTGAGCAGGGCTTCCAGTACCGGGCCGACTACAACAACTACAACGGGATCAACTCGAGCTTCGCCTCGAACGCCACAGGCGTCGCCGAGATCGACACGTGCGTCTCCGCCTACCGGAGCATGCAATCGGACGTGGGGCAGTACTCCGACGCCTCAAGCCTCTGGGTCCCGCCCCCAGGTGAGTGCGGTGACCCGTACAAGATCTTCTTCGAGACTCCCTCGACCTCGCTGCCGGCCACCGCCGAGCTGTGGGACGGCACCACCCAATGGCTTCAGCCGCCCGTGACTCGGCCCACGCTCGACAACCTCGCCTTCACCCGGAACAGCCCGAGCACCTCGGCGGGCGAGTTCACCTTCGACGTCGCCGACTTCACGGGTCAGCTCACCATCCTGATCGACGCCAACGACGACGGTGACTACACCGACGCGGTGGACACCACAGTGCCCGCGGCCGTCACCCAGGACGGCACCGTCACGGTGGCGTTCGACGGCCTCGACGGCCAGGGCGACCCCATTTCCTCGACCGAGGCGATCAACGCGCGGGTGGCGATCACCCAGGCCGGTGAGATCCACTTCGTCAACGGTGACGTGGAGACCCGGGACGGACTACAGGTCGAAGCGCTCAACGGGCCGGGCGTCGGGTCGTCCACCCTGTACTGGGACGACACCGACCTCGAAACCGACGGACGCATCTGTCAGACACCGGAGCTGGACGGCACCGCCGGCGTGGACAGCGCCGGTGGTGTACACGGCTGGCCCTGCAGCCCCACCGCGGGGAACCAGAACGACGGCGAGAGCGGCTCCTGGGGCGACACCCGGAACATCGACGACTGGACGTACCAAGCCGTCGACGTGTCCGACGAGGCCGCGATCCCCGGCGCGGGGCTGCCGTCGCCGTACCCGCAGTGTGTGGGGACTGCCTTCATGGTGATCAACGACCCCTCGGATTGGTATGACGTCGACCTCGTCACCGGAGAGCCGGGGCTGCTGGAGGACGATCTGGGCGGCGCCGACGACATCAGGGTTAACGCGATCGGCTACAGCATGGTGGACGATCGGGTGTACGGCATCGATCTGACAGCCACCTCGCCTGTCGAGCGGACTGGGTACGTGGTCGTGATCGGGGCCGATGGGGCCGCACAACGCATCGGCCCTGTCGACGGTCTCGCAGGTGCCGGCTTCGTGAACACGGGTGACGTCTCGCCTGACGGCACGCTCTATGCCACCGCGGGCTCCGGCGGCACGACGATCTGGGCGATCGACGTCGACCCGAACAGTCCGGACTTCTTGACGATGTCGACCGTCACCCGTAAAGACACCGATGGCGACGCCGGGGGCACCGACATCGGGTCCGACTGGGCGTTCGGTCCCGACGGCGTGCTCTACTCGATCAGAAACGATGGGAGCCTCGTCACTGTCGACCCGGCCACCGGCGAGGTGGACCTCGTCGGACCGATCGACGGGCTCTCCGGCGGCGGTGGGGCACAGTTCTTCGACGGTGAAGGCTTCATGTACGTGTACGGCTCCGGCGTGCTGTATCGCGCCGATCTCGACGCGCTGGAAGCGACCGAGTTCGGCACGGGCCCGTCCGTCACCGAGGCGGATGGCGCGCGTTGCCCCCTGGCGCCGCTCCCGGTCGACTTCGGTGACGCCCCGGACGGCTACGGCACGCTGCTGGCCGACGACGGGCCGCGGCACGCCATCCCCGGATACGACGTCGACGCCAACACGGCGCCGCTGATGCTCGGGTCATCGATCGACATCGAGGACGACGGGCAGCCGAACGCTGACGCCACCGGCGACGACGCGAACGGTACCGCCGCCGAAGACGGTGTCGGGAGCCCGATACAGGTCACGGCAGGGCAGACAACCACCGTCACCGTCTCGGCGACGAACAACACCGGAGACCCAGCCACGCTCGTCGGTTGGATCGATCTTGACGGAAGCGGCACGTTCGACGACGGGGAGTCGGTTGTCGAGCCCGTACTCGCGAACTCCGGCACCGACGAGTATGACCTTGTCTTCCCCGCCGCGAGCACGGGTGCCGATAGCTACGCCCGGTTCCGCCTGTTTCCAGGAACCGTCGCTGACGCTGATGCCTCGCCTACTGGGCCAGCCGCCGCCGGCGAGGTCGAGGACTACACGGTCGAGATGCTGCCGGCACCCCCGATCTTCCTCGGCTGCTCCAACCTCGTGACGTTCGACGAGGACAACGCGGGTTGGCGCGCGGCCACGACGGTTCGTGGCGACGAGATCCAGATGCAGCCGCAGCCGGTCGAGTGGGGTGCCGACGCCGGTAATCCGGGTGGCGGACTGATCGAGGACGACCTGGACGGCCAGTGGACCGAGCTGTGGACGCCCGAGCTTGCGGCCAACGGCTACACAACGGACTACTCGTTCGCCATCGGCGAGTCGCTCCAGTTCGACTACCGCAACAACACCGGCATCGACGTCGACGTCTACGTGGGGATCGTTGGAGCGAACGGCTCGTACTACTGGTACAACTTCCGGCCACAGATCGCGGACGCCACCCAGTGGACCCGGGTGATCGTGCCGATCGATGCGTCGCAGTGGCACACCCAGTTCAACAACGCCACCGGACCGTACGGACCGGCGCCGACGGCGGCGGCGTTCGAAGCAGCGATCGCGAACGTGGATCGCTTCACCTTCTCGATCGAAGGCCAGACCGGGCCCGACCGTACGGCGTTCGACAACTTCGGTCAGCCGTGCGACGACCGCGGCGACGCTCCGGCATCTTACGGAACACTCCTCTCAGACGATGGCCCGTCCCACCGAGCCATCGGCTACGACGAGGACGCGAACACGGCGCCGGTGATGCTCGGCTCGGCGATTGACATCGAGGACGACGGGCAACCGAATGCTGACGCCACCGGCGACGACGCGAACAACGCCGCTGACGAGGACGGTGTCGCGTTCAACCCGGCGCTCGGGTATCCGAACGCCACCCTGCGGACGGGCGTCGACCCGACGTCGCTCCAGCAGATCGAGAACACCCTCGAGGTCGAGGCATCGGCGGACGGGTTCGTGTCGGTGTGGGTGGACTGGAACATCGACGGGGACTTCGACGATGCCGGGGAGCAGGTCGCTTCCGCGGAAGCGGTCACGGCCGGCGTGAACGACATCACGTTCGCCCAAGGCACCAACCCGCCCGACATCGAGACCTACGTACGGGTCCGGTACAGCACCGACGACACGGCGATCGCCGATCCGACCGGCCCGGCGCCCGACGGCGAGGTCGAGGACTACCAGGTCCTCATCGAACGTCTCGTGCAGCCAGACGTGTGTGTCGACACTGGCAACGAGTACTACGCCTTCACCTTCAATCCTCCTGCCCCTGCCGATCTCGAGGGCACCGGAGGGCCGGGCAGCTCGGTGCGATTCCGTGACGTCGCCGTGGTCGAGGGCGTGCCGGTCGATCTCTTCATCGAGACGATCTCCGGGACGATGAACGCGAACCAGGCGCCGCCGAACGGCTACCGGAGCGGCGACGGAATCAGCTTCGGCGCCGATGACGCCCAGTGGCAGGTCGCTACCGACGCGGTGCTCCGGTACGCCTTCTACGAGGCCGGGACCAACAATCCGACGCCCGTGAACGCGGTCTTCACCGTCAACGACATGGACGACCATGGCGGTGGGAGGCTTGAGAGCGCCACCTTCTCGGCGGCGGACCTCGCCAGCTACGCCGTGACCCAGGGCAGCGCCGTCACCATCACGGAGACCGGCGGGAACGTCGAGTTCACCGGAAACGCGAACTCGGCGGGAGCCCCGGAAAGCAGGTTCCAGGTCGTCCTCGAAGGTGTCGACACGATGGACGTCGGCTGGACCGGCTTCGGCGGATCTGGGTACGGGTTCGACGGCGACAAGGACCTGGCGCTCGACCCGGCATGTGAGGACTTCGGCGACGCGCCCGACACGTACAGCACGACGCTGGCCGACGACGGGCCGCGGCACACCATCGTGCCGGGTCTGCTCCTCGGCAGCGAGATCGACTTCGACGCGGACGGCCAGCCCGGCCCGGACGCTGACGCCGACGACTCGGACCGCCTCGCCGACGAGGACGGCGTCGCGGACGAGGTCGTCGTGACCGTCGGCGACGAGACGACCGTGACGGTGTCCGCGACGAACACCACCGCGGACGACGCCACGTTGGCTGGGTGGATCGACCTGGACGGCAGCGGCACGTTCGATGCCGGTGAGCTGGTCACCGTGGCCGTTCCCGCGGGATCGGGTACCGCCGACTACGACCTCACGTTCCCCGCCGGCACCACGTCGGCGGACACGTTCGCGCGGTTCCGGTTGTTCCCCGGCACGGTGGCGGACGCCGACGCGTCGCCGGTCGGGCCGGCGGCTGCTGGTGAGGTCGAGGACTATCCCGTCACGGCGGTGCCGTTGCCGCCGTTCCAGTGTGGGACCAACGCGCCCGGCATCTTGTTCCAGCGGGAGCCGGTCACGGCGTTTGCCATCGAGATGGTGACAGGTGAGGACGAGGTCATCGCGCCCGACTTTCACGAGAACAACATCAACGCGATCGGGTACAACGTCCTCGACGACTACGTCTACGGATGGGACATCCGCGACGGCTATATGGTCCGCGTCGGTAGCGACGGCAATGTCGAACCCCTCGATGTTCCGACAGGTGATTACACCGGTGACGGCTATTCGATCATCGGTGACGTCGACGACAACGGCCATTACTGGTTCGTCTCCGATGGTCGCTTGTACCAGGTCGACCTGGATTCCACGTCGCCGGACTTCATGTCGGTGCTGCACGCTCAGGACTACACCGGCGGGACCTTGGTCGCTGCTGACTGGGCCTACGTGCCCGGTACCGACGCCCTCTATGGCATCGGTACGAATGCGAACGGCGACCGGACCCTGGTTCGGTTCGACCGCACGACCCACACGTTCACGACGGAGGGCGTGCTCACCGGTGACGTGGCCGCAGGTGGCGCGATGTACGCCGACGCGGACGGCTTCCTGTACGTCTCCAACAACGGCAACGGCGTCATCAGGCGGGTCGACATCGACAACCTGACCATGACGAAGTTCACCGAAGGGCCGGCGTCGGGCAACAACGACGGCGCTCGCTGCCCCAGCCCGATCTACACCGACTACGGAGACGCCCCGAACGACTACGACACCGAGCTCGGCGATGACGGTCCCCGTCACGGGATCCCGGATTATGACGAGGCCGCCGGCACGGCCCCGTTGATGCTGGGCGCGACGGTCGACTTCGAGACCGACGGTCAGCCTTCGTCGGCCGCTGATGGTGACGCCGCTGACGAGGACGGTGTCGCGGACGCGATCGAGGTGGAGCCGGGGTTGGAGACCACGGTGTCGGTCTCGGCGACCAACAACACCGGTGAGGCCGCCACGTTGGCTGGGTGGATCGACCTCGACGGCAGCGGCACGTTCGATGCCGGTGAGCTGATCACCGCGACCGTTCCGGCGGGATCGGGTACGGCTGACTACGACCTCACTTTCCCGGTGGGTACCACGACGGCGGACACGTTCGCGCGGTTCCGGTTGTTCCCCGGCACGGTGGCCGACGCCGACGCCCTGCCCACTGGGCCGGCGGCGGCTGGTGAGGTCGAGGACTATCCGGTCACGGTCCTGGAGCGTGAGCTCGAGATTGAGAAGACGTCGGACGCGACGGAGGACGCGCGTCCGGGTGATGTGGTGACGTACACGGTCACGGCGAGGAACACCGGTACGGCGGACTACACCACCGAGAACCCGGCGGTCGTGCTGGACGACCTGTCGGGGGTGCTCGACGACGCCGCCTACAACAACGATGCCCAGGCATCCGATGGGCCGGCGCCGTCGTACGCCGACCCCCTGATCAGCTGGGTGGGTGAGCTGCCGGCGGGGCAGGCGGTGACGATCGAGTACACCGTGACCCTGGCCACCGGTGGTGACGGCGAGGTGCGCAACGTCGCGTTCGGCCCGGAATGTGACCCGGCCGATGCGGATTGCGACACCACGACGCCGGAGTGCGACCCGCCGCAGGACGGCGTGGACCCGGACACCGGTCTGCCGTGCGCGGAGACGGAGCTGCTGCTCCCGCACCTGGAGCACACCAAGGTCGCCGACACCACCGAGCTGCCGGAGGACGGCGGCGTGGTGAACTACACCATCACGGTGGAGAACGTCGGCCCGGGCGTGTTCACCGCCACGGCACCCGGCACGCTCACTGACGACCTGTCGGCGGTGCTGGACGACGGGACCTACAACGGTGACGTGTCGGTCGATGTCGGCGCCGTGACGTTCGACCAGGCCGGCGAGTCGATCGAGTGGGAGGGCGCGCTCGGTGTCACGGACACCGCGACCATCACCTACTCGGTGACCTACGACTCCTCCACCGGTGACAACCGGCTGGTCAACGTGGCCTGCGTCCCGGCCGAGCTGGCTGTCGACCCGGCGGACCCGTGCCGCTCGGTGCGGATCCCGGGTTCGGAGCTGCAGGACCGCAAGACCGTGAACCCGGCCTCGGGGACCTCGGTGGTCGCCGGCCAGGACGTCACCTACACCCTGTACTTCGAGAACACCGGAGAGGCCGACGCCACCGTCGACACCTTCGACGACATCTCGGACGTGCTGGACGACGCGACGCTGTCGGGCGGACCGACGACGTCGGACCCGGCGTTGACGGCGGTGCTCAACGGTGACCAGATCGACATCACCGGCACCGTGCCGGTGGGTGCGACGTACACCGTCGAGTACACGGTCACGGTCGACGCGTTCGCCGATCAGGGCGACCACGTCCTGGGCAACGTGCTCGGCGGCGAGGAGGGCTGCCCCGAGGTTGATCCGACGTGCCGCACGACCAACCCGGTCCGGCACCTGAGCGTGGAGAAGACCTCGGACGCCGCGGCGGACGTCAACACGGGCGACACGGTGGAGTACACCGTCACCGTGACCAACGACGGCGAGGGTGACTACACCGCCCAGACCCCCGCGGTCGCGCAGGACGACTTGACCGGGGTGCTGGACGACGCGACCTACAACGGTGATGCGTCGGCGTCGGCCGGGACGGTGTCGTACGCGGCACCGGTGCTGACCTGGACCGGTGCCCTGGCCGCCGGCGACAGCGAGACGTTCACCTACACCGTGAGCGTCACCAATGCCGGTGACCACATCATGGAGAACGTCGCGGGCCCGGTGTGCTCGGACCCGGAGATCTGCGACCCGCCGGTGACGGTGGTGACCGAGCTGCCGCACATCGTGCCCGACAAGTCCTCCAACCCGGCGTCGGGTGAGGAGCTGCTCGCCGGTGACGTGGTGACCTACACCCTCAGCTGGACCAACGATGGCGAGGCCGAGGGCCCGGTGGACTCCACCGACGACCTGTCCGACATCCTCGACGACGGCGACGTGACCTCCGAGCCGGTGTCCTCCGACCCGGCGGTCACCGCGGTGCGCAATGGCGACGAGATCCGGGTCACCGGGCTGCTCCAGCCGGGTCAGAGCGTCACGGTCGTCTACGAGGTCACGATCAAGGCGGACGGCGAACGCGGCGACAACATCGCGGGCAACGTCCTGACCCCGGACGTGCCCCCGCAGGTGTGTGCGGACGACGCGGAGGACTGCGAGGAGTTCCCGCCGCCGACCACGGAGCACCCGATCGGTGAGCTCGAGGACTGGAAGAGCGTGGACCCGGCCTCCGGTGGGACCGTGCAGCCGGGTGAGGAGGTCACCTACACGCTGTCCTTCGAGAACACCGGGGAGGCGGATGTGCCGGTCGACCGCGACGACGTCCTGACCCAGGTCCTCGATGACGCGACGCTGACCACGACCGCGGCCAGCTCGGACCCCGCGCTGACGGTCTCGCAGCTCACCGGCGAGCGGTTCACGATCACCGGCACCCTGACACCGGGCCAGGTGGTCACGGTGACCTACACCGTGACGGTGAACGCGGACGGTGACCGTGGTGACGACCGGCTCGGCAACTTCCTGGTCCCGACCGGGCAGGAGCCGCCCGAGGAGTGCGAACCCGCGGACGACGAGCGTGCCGACTGCACGGTCAACCACGTCTCCAACGTGGTCCCGTCCAAGACGGCCGACCCAGAGTCGGGCACCGAGGTCGACCCGGGCCAGGACGTGACCTACACGCTCACGTTCGACAACGTCTCGACCAACCCGGACGCGGCGGCCGCGCCGATCGGGTACACCGACCACCTCGGTGACGTCCTGGACGACGCCGAGCTGACCGACGGGCCGGTGTCCTCCAGCTCCGACGTGGACGTCACCACCGAGGACGAGGCGATCCTGATCACCGGGGCGGTCGCGTCGGGCGAGACGGTCACGGTGACCTACACGGTGACCGTGGACGAGTACGAGGGCCAGGACGACCATCACCTGGGCAACGTGCTCGCCGTCACCGGGGAGGACCCGGTCTGCGCCGAGGACTCCGACCTGTGCACCTCGCACGACCTGGTGCCCCCACCGGCCGACCCCGACCAGCCCCCGTCCCTGCCCGACACCGGCACCGACGCCTGGATCTACGCCAGCGCCGCGATCCTGCTCACCCTCACAGGTGCCCTGATCCTGACCACCCGGCGCCGGAACGCCGACTGAGGCGATCACCAGACCGGGCCTGCCCTGCCACCGGCCCCCGTGGTGGCGGGGCAGGCCCGTCGCCGGTGATACGCAACCTGCATCGGGTCAGGCCGCGCGGCGCAACCGTAGCGAGTTGGTCACCACGATGACCGAGCTGGCAGCCATCGCGGCGCCGGCGATCATCGGGTTGAGCAGCCCGAGCGCCGCGAGGGGCAGAGCGGCGACGTTGTAGGCGAAGGCCCAAAAGAGGTTCTGCTTGATGGTCCGCAAGGTCCTCCGGGAGATGCGGATCGCCGTCGGCACGGCGCGCAGGTCACCTCGGACCAACGTGATGTCACTGGCCTCGATGGCGACGTCGGTCCCGGTACCCATGGCCAGCCCGAGCCCCCGGCTGCCCGCCTGGGCGAGGGCGGCGGCGTCGTTGACCCCGTCGCCGACCATGCCGACCACCCGGCCCTGTTCCTGCAGCCGGGCCACGACGTCGAGCTTGTCCTCAGGCAGGACCTCGGCGATCACGTGCTCGGGCGCGATGCCGACCTCGGCGGCGACCCGTTCGGCGGCGGCGCGGTTGTCCCCGGTGAGCAGGTGCGGGGTGATGCCGAGAGATCGCAGGTCGGCAACGGCCGCTGCGGAGCTCGGCTTGACCTCGTCGCGCAGCGCCAGCACGCCGCGGGCGCGGCCGTCCCAGGCGACCACGACCGTCGTCGCGCCGTCCGACTCCGCCCGGGCGTGCAGCCGGCCCACCTGCCCGTCCGGGCCCGCACCGGTGACTCCCTGCTCGGCCAGCCACGACGGCCGGCCGACGAGGACCACCGCCGACGTGCCGCCGTCTGGCTGGTCGTCGCCGTCGTGCACGGCGGCCGTGACCCCGCGGCCGGCGTGGTTGGCGAAGTCGGACGCGCGGGGGAGTGCGCCGTCATCGGCGGCCGCCGCCTCGGTGATCGCCCGGGCGATCGGGTGCTCGCTGCCGGACTCCGCGGCTCCGGCGAGTCGCAGGACCAGGTCGCGGGGGGCGCCGTCGGGCTCGTCGCCGTCGGGGACCAGGACGTCGGCGAGCCGCATCCGGCCCTCGGTGACCGTGCCGGTCTTGTCGAGAACCATCGTGTCGATCTGGCGGGTGGACTCGAGGATCTCCGGGCCCTTGATGACGATGCCGAGCTGCGACGCCCGGCCGCTGCCCACGAGCAGGGCCGTCGGGGTGGCCAGGCCGAGCGCGCACGGGCAGGCGATGATGAGGACGGCGACGGCGGCGGTGAACGCGGCCTGCAGCGGGTTGCCGAGCAGCAGCCAGACGGCGAACGTCGCGACGGCGATCACCAGGACCACCGGCACGAAGACGGCGGAGATCCGGTCCGCGAGCCGCTGCACCGGGGCCTTCCCGGTCTGCGCCTGGCTGACCAGCCGGCCGATCTGCGCCAGCGTGGTCTCCTCACCGACGCGGGTGGCGCGCACGAGCAGGGACCCGGAGGCGTTGACGCCTCCGCCGGTCACCTCGTCGCCCTCGGCGACATCGACCGGGACGGGCTCGCCGGTCAGCAGCGAGGTGTCGACGGCGGAGCTGCCCTCGACGACGACGCCGTCGGTGGCGACCTTCTCGCCCGGGCGGACGGCGAAGAGGTCTCCGACGGCGAGCGCGGTGGTGGCCACGCGCTCCTCGGTGCGGCGGCCGCCGTCGTCGATCCGGACTCGGGTGACGTCCTTCGCGCCGAGCTGGAGCAGCGAGCGCAACGCGTTACCGGCCCGGCGACGCGAGCGGGACTCGGCGTAGCGCCCGGCGAGCAGGAACGTCGAGACGACGGTGGCGACCTCGAGGTAGAGCTCGGGCGTGCCGCCGGGTTCCGCGCGGGCCGGTAGGAGGGTGAACTCCATCCGCATGCCGATCTCGCCGGCACCGCCGAGGGTGATCGCCCAGAACGACCACAGCGTCGCGGCGGCCACGCCGAGGGAGACGAGCGTGTCCATGGTCGACGCGCCGTGCCGGGCGGCCTTCGCGGCGGAGCGGTGGAACGGCCAGGCACCCCAAGTCACGACCGGCAGGGCGAGCAGCAGCACGACCCACTGCCAGGCCGGGAACTGCAGCGCGGGGACCATGGACAGCAGGACCACCGGCACCGTGAGGACGGCGGACACCTTCAGGCGACGGCGCAGGTCGTCGGCCCGGTCGGTGGCGCCGGTGTCCTCGCCGCCGTGGGTGTGATCCACTGCCGGCTCGTCGCCGGCGCCCCCAGGGGCGTCGTCCGGGTGGGCGGCGTCGTCGTGGTGGTCGGTTTCGAGACCACGGGTGCGGGTCACCCGGCCGGAGTAGCCGGCCGCGCTGACGGCGTCGACCAGCTGGTCGACGTCGACCTGCTCGGCCAGGCTGACGTGCGCGGACTCGGTGGCGAGATTGACGGTGGCCTGCGCGCCGGGAACCTTGTTGAGCTTCTTCTCCACGCGTGCCACGCACGACGCGCAGGTCATCCCGTCGACGGCGAGGTCGACCTCGAGCAGGTTCGGCGGGTGGTTCGTGGACGTGGACATGCTCGCTCAGGCCTCGCGGCGGATGCCGGTGACGGCGTAGCCGGCCTCGTCGACGGCGGCGCGGACGGCGTCGTCGTCCAGGACGCCGTCGGAGACGACGGTCACCGGGGACACGCTGCCGGCGTTGAGCTCGACGGACACGTCCTTCACGCTCGGCAGGCCCTCGAGCTCGGAGCTGACGTGGGCGACGCAGTTCCCGCAGGTCATGCCCTGGACGTCGACGACGGTGGTGCGGGCGGTCTCGGTAGTCATGTCTCTCCCTGGTGGGTCGTATCGCTGTCGGGTGGGACGGTCAGGAACGGACGAGGCGCGCGATGGCGTCGGCGGCCTCGGTGACCTTCTCCTGACCCTCTTCCTCGGAGGAGCGGGCGGCGTCGACGACGCAGTGGCCCAGGTGGTCCTCGACCAGTCCGATGCCGACCGCCTGGAGCGCCTTGGTGACCGCCGAAATCTGGGTGAGGACGTCGATGCAGTAGGTGTCCTCGTCGACCATGCGGGCGATGCCGCGGACCTGCCCCTCGATCCGGCGCAGCCGGCGGGCGTAGTCCTCCTTGGTGCCGCTGTAACCCGGCATGACGTCCTCCGTCTCAGTGCTTTCGTACGTGCTCGCGTACGCGACCGATAGGTCGTAGATGTGCCAACATCATACCCCTTGGGGGTATTCCGTGCGGGGCGTCAGCTGTGCCCCGGCGGGGCCGATCGCGGTGCTGTGGACAGGTTTTCGGCCGGGACCCGCGCGCCCAGGGTCGAGCGCGCCGATGAGGCGGTATTCAGGCGCTCCGCTTCGGGGCGCCTACTCCTCGGCCTCGTCCAGCTTCTCGCGCATCCAGTCCGGGATGTTCTCCGCCTCGCGCGGGTAGCGCTTCAGGTCCTCGGTGTAGTCGCCGGGCTCCGGCGGCTTGGTCCACTTCTGCTCGCTGGAGCGGTCGATATTGAGGGTCAGCTTGCCGCCGCGCTCCAGGGTGACGAGCGCCGCGAGCCACGTGCCCTTGCCCTCCTCGTAGCTGGCCTGCCGGATCTCGGCCATGGCTCGGCCGACATCGGCAGGCAGCCCGGTCAGGGCCTTCTGGTTGCCCTCCTCGTCCGTGTAGGCCGCAACGATCTCTCCGCGCTTGCCGATCATGCGAGCGAGCACCCGTGCACGGGTCCAGCCCGCGGGCGCGGCGTTGACGAGGCCCTGGGCGACCCGCTGGAGCTGAGGGGCGTGTCTGGTCATCGGGTTGGCGCTGGCGTCGGCACCCTCCGGCACGTCGAGCTTCGGCGTCCCGACCGTCGGCGCTCCGCCGGAGGTGACCGGGGGAACCACCGACGTGCCGCCGTCAGCCTTGGCCGCGTGGTCGCGGGCCTTCTCGAGCTGGGACGGCCGCGCCCAGGAGCGCGGGACCCGTTGCGCGTACGTGGTCTCGCTCAGCTCGGGCAGCGCGACCGTCTTCTCGTAGACGCCGACGTCGAGCTTGTCCATGCCGAGACGCTCGGCCGCCAGCGCGTCATGGAGCAGGGAAGTGATGTGCGCGACCTGCTCGCCCTCGGCGTTCGGGCCCTGGTCGACGATGCGCACCGGGACGCCCCGCCACTTCGCCGTGGCGTGCATCTCGAAGATCTCGACGGCGTCGTCGGCGGGGATGCGCTTGGCCCACACCCCCGCATCCGTGCGGGTGAAGTCCTTGCCCTCCGGCTCGACGTGGGTGACGAGCGTGATGACGGTGGGCCTGCCGTCCTCGTCCGTGGTGACGTCGGCCGCGTAGGTACCGGCCTCGGTCTTGGCCACGTGTCCGACGAGCTTCGACGGCGGAACGGCACGGAAGGCGTCGTCTTCCAGGTGGTTCTGCCAGCCGAAGGCGACCCCGTGGTAGCTGCCGATCAGCTGCGGTTCCTCGCCGTCGGACGTGAAGCGCCACAGGCGCGAGCCGGACGGCAGGCGGGTGTGCTCCACCCAGGACAGCGGGACCACGGCGTCCTCCGCCGTCGTGAACCCGGTACCGGTGAAGGGTGGACGCTCGATGAAGGTTCCGCCGGTCGCCTTGCGGCTCTCCTCGTCCACGCCGCCCGTCGCCGGAACGACGACCGCGGTCGGTGAGGTGGGCAGGTGCAGGATGTCGATCGGCCCCTCGGGGGAGAAGGGCGTGCCGTCGAAGTCGAGCCCGTGGAGCTCGAAGAGCCCTGCGGTCGTGGTCACCTCGGCAGCGTCGGCCGCGGGCACCACGTATCCGGCGACCCGGTCGAGCCCTCGGCCGAGATATGCGGCGGACATCTGCGGTGTGACGGCCTTCTGCAGGATGGTGCTCATGGGAAGAGGTGACATCTCCGGTCGGTTGCGGGCGTCTGCCTCGACCCTATGTCGTGCCGGGCCCGGGCGTGACGTTGCGTGCGGGGCTCTACGGTGTCCCCCATGCGACTCGGCGTTCTCGACATCGGCTCGAACACCGTCCACCTGCTCGTCGTCGACGCGGCGCCGGACGCCCGGCCCGCTCCCGCCGTCGACGAACGGTCCACCGTCCGGCTGATGCGGTACGTCGACGATGACGGCGCCATCAGCGCGGAGGGCGTAGAGGCGCTCGGCAACGCCGTTCGCAAGGCGCTCAAGGCCGCCAAGAAGCACGGCGTCGACGAGGTCATCGGCCTGGCGACGTCGGCCATCCGAGAGGCGACCAACGGCACGTCGGTGCTGGAGGAGCTCTCCGCCGTCGCCGGCGTCAAGCTTCAGGTCCTCAGCGGTGCGGCAGAGGCGGAGCTGACCTTTCTGGCGGCCCGCCGGTGGCACGGCTGGGCGGCGGGTCGGCTCCTGGTGCTCGACATCGGCGGCGGCTCCTTCGAGGTGGCGCAGGGCCTGGACGAGACTCCCGAGTACGCCGTCTCGGTGCCGCTCGGCGCCGCCCGGCTCACGAGGCAGTTCCTGGCGTCCGACCCCCCGAACGACAAGCAGCTGGACGAGCTCAAGAGCCACGTGAAGAAGCAGCTCGCGCCCGTCGCCAAGGAGCTCGCCGCGATGCCGTCGGCCGACCACGTCGTCGCGACCTCGAAGACGTTCCGGTCGCTGGCGCGGCTCGCCGGCCACCAGGTCGCCGTCGTCGGGCCGGAGGAGCGCCGGCGGATGCGGCTGGACGGCCTGCGCGACTGGACCCCGCGCCTGGCGAAGATCCCCGCCGAGCAGCGCATGGAGCTCCCCGGCATCACCGCGGAACGGACGTACCAGATCGTGGCAGGTGCCGTGGTGGCGCAGCGGGCCATGAAGTCCTTCGGGATCAACGAGCTCGAGATCTGCCCCTGGGCGCTGCGCGAGGGCGTCATCCTGCGCCGTATGGAACGGCTCTGAAGATCTGTCTTCGTGCCGAGAGAAGGTGCGCCGTCGTGGCCCGGCTACCGGCGTGCTGTCACACGGCGCGGTAGGGGTCCGGGACGCCGACGAACTCGACTGGGACGTCCTCGAGGAAGGTGCGCAACCAGCGCGCGCACTCGTCCATGCCGGCCGCCTCGGACTGCGCGTGACCGACGACGATCATGCCCTTGCCGAGCCCGAGGGCCGCGGCGTCCGTCACGTACTGGCCGATCTCCCACTCGTGCCCCTCACCGATGATCAGCACGTCCGCGTTCGCCAGGCCGCCGCGGTTACGTGCGAAACCGACGAAGCCGGGCTGGACGCTCACCCGAGCGAGAGACACCGGCAGCTCGGGATCGCCGACGACGCGCAGGGCTGAGGCGCCCAGAGCGCCTCCGACGTTCTCGGCCAGGTCGCCGAGCGTGGTCTGCGCGGTGCCGTTCGCCCCCTCGGGCGGGGCGACGTCGGCACGTTCCTGCAGCGACGCGAGCACACCGGTCAGGACTCCGTCCGGGTTGCGGTCGTGCCAGCCGTCGTGGAAGCGCCAGACGACGAGTCCGTGCTCGACGAGGAACTCTCGTTTGGCCAGGTATACGGGGTCCTGGTCCGCCTCGAGCGCGGAGTGGTCGCCGAGGTGGTCGTAGAACAGCGGCTCGTGCGAGATCACCAGGTTGCAGCCGCGGTCGACCGCGCCGCGCAGGGCGTCCAGGGTCGGCATCATGACGGTCGCGACGCCACTGACGGGTGCGTCGGGGTCGCCGGCGACGAACCCGTCGACGGTGTTCTCCCGTGGCGGTGCGCTGGCCTCGGCCAGCAGGCGGTCGGTGATCTCGCGAGCGGTCAGCATGGATCGATCCTGCCTCCTGGTCGGCCAGCGGTCATCTGCTGGGTGAGGGGCCTAGGTCACATATGCGGTGGCTCACGGCGGGTCCGCCGCTCGACGCGGATCGTGCGCACCCGGGCGATGACGAACCAGGCGAGGCCGAGCACGACGGCGACGAGGACTGTCTTCGAGAAGGTCCCGACGTAGGACTCCACCACGTGCCACTGCTCGCCGAGCCAGTAGCCGGCAAGGATCAGCGCGGTGTTCCAGACCGCGGAGCCGGCGAGCGTCAGCGCCGTGAACAGCAGCAGTGGCATCCGCGTGACACCGGCCGGGATGGAGATCAGCGAGCGGAAGATCGGGATCATCCGCCCGAAGAACACGGTCGAGCGCCCATGCCGGTCGAACCACGCCTCGGTGCGGTCGACGTCCTCGATCTTGACCAGCGGCAGCCAGTGCATGATCGCCCGGGTCCGCCGTCGTCCCAGCAGGGCACCGACGGCATACAGCATCCAGGCGCCGACGACGGAACCGCCGGTGCACCACAGGATCACCTCGACCAGCCCGAGGTCGCCCCGTGACGCCGTGAACCCCGCGAGCGGCAGGATCACCTCGCTGGGCAACGGGGGGAAGAGGTTCTCGAGCGCGATGAGCAGCGCGGCACCGAGGCCGCCGAGGCTCTCCATGACGCTCACCGCCCAGCCGGCTACGCCGTCGAGGGTCGTCTCTTCTGCGGAGGAGGCACTGAGGAGCAAGGGGGTCACGGGGCACAACGGTACGTGCGGGCGCAGCGGTCCCGGTGATGGTCAGGAGGTGGCCGGCGGCAGAGTCGTGGCAGGTACCCGTGCGGAATGGCATCATTGCGGGCCCTGCGCGGCTCCGCGCGACCTGGCAGAAGGAGACCCCGTGGCACGCATGCCCGCCGCCGAGGTCGATGTCGACGCCGCCCTCGTCCGGCGGCTGCTGATCGACCAGCATCCCGACCTCGCGGAGCTGCCGCTCGAGCTGGCCAACAACGGCTGGGACAACGTGGTGTGGCGCCTCGGTGAGGACCTGGCCGTGCGGGTGCCGCGCCGCGCCGTCGCCGCAGGCCTCATCGAGAACGAGCAGCGGTGGCTGCCCGAGATCGCCGGACGGGTCCGGGCCGCTGTGCCGGTTGCCCTCCCGGTGCCGGTGCGCGTCGGCCGCCCGACGGCGGACTGTCCCTGGCCCTGGTCCGTCGTGCCGTGGGTGGCCGGGGTCTCGGCCGCGACGGTCCCGGTGCGTAGCCGGGCTGTCGTCGCGGAGCCGCTGGCCGCCGTCGTCCGCGCCATGCACGTCCCAGCGCCCGCGGACGCGCCGTACAACGCCGTGCGCGCCGATCCGCTGATCACCCGTGACGAGCCCGTCCGCAGCCGGCTGGCGGGCGGCGGCGTGCCGCGGGCCGCACAGGTCGAGGCGCTGTGGACGGAGCTGGCGGCCACCGAGGCCTGGTCCGGCCCGCCGACCTGGCTGCACGGCGACCTGCATCCGCACAACCTCGTCCTGGACGACGACGCCGGCCTGGCCGCCGCAGGGTCCGATGTCGACGGCTCTTCTCCCTCCGCTCGTTCCTCGCTCGGGCTCGTCGCCGCAGGGTCCGATGTCGACGGCTCTTCTCCCTCCGCTCGTTCCTCGCTCGGGCTCGTCGCCGCAGGGTCCGATGTCGACGGCTCTTCTCCCTCCGCTCGTTCCTCGCTCGGGCTCGTCGCCGTCGTGGACTTCGGGGACATGACGGCCGGCGATCCGGCCACCGATCTGGCGACAGCGTGGCTCACCTTCGACGCCGCCGGCCGCAAGACCTTCCGTGGCTGTCTCGACGGGCTCTACGACGATGCCACCTGGCGGCGCGCCCGGGGTTGGGCGTTGAGCATGGCAACGGCGATGGTCACCATGTCCGACGACGAGCCGATCATCGCCCGCGTGGGTCGCGAGACGCTCGATCAGGTCCTGGCCGGCTGAGGGTCTGCGCCGCCCCTCCCCGCGGCGAGTCGTCATTCGTGTGCCGAGTCCACAGTCACTTGTGTGCTGAGTCGTCACTCGTGCGGTGACATGTCATCGCTGCATGTTGGGCCCGGCCGGGGGCCACGAAGGTCGGTGGCCCGGTGCATGCGTCCGCGGTCGCTGACGCCGACCTCAGCGACGCCGAACAGGTCGTGGTCGGCGTGGTGCCGGTGAAGGGTCGCCATGTCAGTGGGTCGTACTAGTGTTCGATGCATGGTCGACGACGCAGCTACCACCGCCCCGGGCAAGGCGCCCGGATCCTCTGGTGCTGCCACCTCCAGCACCGGCGGCAAGCAGCCAGAACCGGCTGCGGCCGTGGCCCGGGTCGGTATCGAGGAGGTCTCCGGCTGGCGAGACCGGCTGGCGTCGATGGACCGCGACCTCACCGACGAAGAGCGCATCGACCTGCTGCGGGCGCTGGAGGAGGCCACCGGGTCGATCGCGGCCGCCCAGGCCAAGCTGTCCGCCGACCTCGATGCTTCTGTGCGTGAGGAGCGCCAACGAGCCGGGGTTCCGGCCGACCAGCGAGGGGCCGGGATTGCCGCCCAGATCGCGCTGGCCCGGCGGGTCTCCCCCTCCCGCGGCGCCCGCCAACTCGGCCTGGCCAAGGTCCTGGACGGGGAGATGCCCCACACCTTGACCGCCCTGACCAACGGACGACTCAGCGAGTGGCGCGCCACCCTCTTGGCTCGGGAGACCGCCTGCCTGACCCTGGAGCATCGCCGCGAGATCGACGAGGAGCTCTGCGCCGACCCCAGCACCATCGAGGGCTGGGGAGACCGGCGCCTGGCCGGCGAGGCCCGGGCGCTGAGCAGCGAGCTCGAGCCCGAAGCCCTGGTCCGCCGCGCCAAGAAGGCTGAGAAGGACCGCCGCGTCACCCTGCGGCCCGCGCCGGAGACCATGACTCAGCTGACCGGACTGCTGCCGGTGACACAGGGCGTCGCCGTCTATGCCGCCCTGAAGCGCCACGCCGACACTGCCCGCTCCAACGGGGACGACCGCAGTCGAGGACAAGTCATGGCCGACACCCTCGTCGAACGCGTCACCGGACAGTCCCGGGCCGACCACGTCCCCCTCCAGGTCCATCTCATCATGACCGAGGGCACCCTCCTCGACGGCGGCGCCGACCCCGCCGTCATCCCCGACCACGGCACCATCCCCGCCGGCCGGGCCCGCGACCTCATCACCAGCACCCTCACTACCGGCAGCGCCGGCGCGACCGACGACGGCAGCGGCAGCGCGACCGATGGTGACGTGGCGGGCGACGACAGAGACGCGGACGGCACGACGAGAACGGCCTGCACCAAGAGAACCGCGGGCACCAAGAGAACCGCCGGCGGCAGTGTTGGTGGTGTCGGGGTGTGGCTGCGGCGCCTGTTCACCGATCCCGCCGGCAACGCCCTGGTCGCGATGGAATCAACCGCCCGGCGAGCACCCGCCGGCCTGGCCCGCTACATCACCATCCGGGACCAGACCTGCCGCACCCCCTGGTGCGACGCCCCCATCCGACACATCGACCACGTGCACCCGCACGCCCGCGGCGGAGCCACCGAGGCCAGCAACCTCGAAGGACTCTGCGAAGCCTGCAACTACGCCAAACAAGCACCCCGATGGACCACCCGAGCCAGCCCCGAGGACACAGAGAACGCGGAGAACACCGACGCTGCTGACAGGAGGAGACCGCCGAGTACTGCAGGACCGCCCGGCACAACCGGGCCACCGGTCACCACCATCACGCCCACCGGGCACTCCTACACGACCCGACCTCCAGCGCCTCCGGGAGCAAGGAGCCGGCGAGACGCGAGCCGAACAAGCACAACCGGCAGCACGAAAGCCGATACACCCGCCCGGACCAAACGCACCCGCCGACGCACCGACGCGGCCTGAGGCGCCTTAGCTGCGGACCAGCCGATATCGGGCGAGCACCGGCCGCGGCAGCAACCGCATGAGGCGCAGGCGCTTTCGGAGCGGCGGCCGCCCGGTGAAGGGTCCGTCGTCGCGGGCGGACCTGCTCAGGGCAGAGGCGTCGGTACTGGCAAAGTCATAGACGAGCAGTGTCCCGCCCGGGCGCAGCACGCGGGCGATCTCGGCCACCGCGGCGGCCTGGTCCGGCCAGTGGTGCATGCTCAGCGTGGAGACCGCCACGTCGAAGGAGGCGTCCGCATAGGGCAGCGCCGAGACGTCACCGACGTCCACGGCGATCCCGGTTCCGGCGGTGTTGCGGCGGGCGACGGCCACCATGTCCGGCGAGATGTCGATGCCGGTCAGCTCGAGGGCTGGTGCGATGTGGTGCAGCTCGAAGAGGACTCTCCCGGTGCCGGCACCGATGTCGAGCACCGACGCGTCGTGCCGAGCAGACGCTGCCGGGGCTCCCTCTGCGGCGGTCCGCTGAACGTCGGACGCGACACGGCGGTACAGGCCACGCGCGAGTCGGCCGGAGGTGCGGTCGTAGAACGTGGCGCTGATTCCCATGTCACCAGACTCGCCATGGCCATGGCCATGGCCGTGCCCGTGCTCGCCCGACCCGCGGCCATGCCCGAGAGGCACGCGGCCGCCCAGTCGGCGAAGAATGCCCTCCCTCGTCACGACGCTCAGTTTTCCAGGTGGCGGACCAGCTGGTCGGCCAGCCCCGTGTACGTTCCCGGCTCGAGGGCGAGCAACCGCTGCTCGACGTCGTTCGGCAGGCCGAGTCCGGAGACGAACTCGCGCATCGCGGGTCCGTCCACCCGGCGGCCGCGGGTGAGCTCCTTCAGTCGCTCGTACGGGTTCGCCATCCCCGTGGCGCCGGCTACCGAGGCGGCACGCATCGCCGACTGCACGGCCTCGCCCAACACCTCCCAGTTCTGGTCGAGGTCCCTCGCCAGGGTGGCCTCGTCGACGTCGAGGCCGGCGAGCCCTCGTCGGACGTTCTCCAGGGCGAGCAACGAGTGGCCGAACGCGGTGCCGATGTTGCGCTGCGTGCTCGAGTCCGTCAGGTCGCGCTGGAGGCGCGAGGTGACGAGCGTGGCGGCGAGCGTGTCCAGCAGCGCGCAGGAGATCTCCAGGTTCGCCTCGGCGTTCTCGAAGCGGATCGGGTTGACCTTGTGTGGCATGGTCGAGGAACCGGTGGAGCCCTGCGCCGACAGCCGCTGCCGGAAGTAGCCGAGCGAGATGTAGGACCACACATCGGTGGCGAGGTTGTGCAGCACCCGGTTGAAGCGGGCGACGTCGGCGTACAGCTCCGCCTGCCAGTCGTGGGACTCGATCTGGGTGGTCAGCGGGTTCCACGTCAGACCGAGATGCTGGACGAAGGTCCGCGAGACCTCCTCCCAGTCCGTACCCGGGACCGCCACGGCGTGTGCTCCATACGTCCCGGTCGCGCCGTTGATCTTGCCGAGATACTCGCCCCCGGCGATCCGGCGCAGCTGGCGGCGCAACCGCGCCGTCAGCACCGCGAGCTCTTTGCCGAGCGTCACCGGCGTCGCCGGCTGCCCGTGGGTCCGGGCCAGCATCGGGACGGCCGCGTACCGGCGGGCCATGTCGGCCAGATCGTCGACGACGGCACTCGCCGCGGGCAGCCACGCCGCCGTGACGGCGCCCTTGACCAGCAACGCATAGGCGAGATTGTTGATGTCCTCACTGGTGCAGAAGATGTGGACAATCTCGCCCACGCCGTTCCCTCCGAGCGCGGTCCCCTTTCCCAGTACCGACGGGGCCGCGTCGAGGCGGCGTCGCAGGAAGTACTCCACGGCCTTGACGTCATGCAGGGTCTCCCGCTCGATCTCGGCCAGCTCGGCGATCTCGTCCGCCCCGAACGAGTCGACGACGGCGCGCAGGTACTCCTTCTCGGCGTCGCTGAGCATCGGTGCACCGGGGAGCGCGCCGGTGTCGGTCAGGTGGATCAGCCACTCGATCTCGACGTGCAGACGCGCCCGGTTGAGCGCCGCCTCGGAGAGGTGGTCGACCAGGGGCGCGACGACGGGCCGGTATCGGCCGTCGAGGGCGCCGAGGGTGATGGACGGGGTTACGGTGGCGAGATCGACGCGCGCAGGCATGGGGGCATCATCCCATCCGGCCCGCGACCGCAGAGACCTTGACCTTCGCGATCCGGTTGGTTATGCCTGAGCCGGGCGGCGACTCGACGCCGTCGTCGACCGAGAGGACGAGCATTGGCGAACACGCCGGGGGCAGAGCCGTGGACGGACGCTGACAGCGCACGCCTCGCGGCCTGCCGTGTCCACATCGAGCTCCAGACGGGTCGCCCCGTGACGCCTCCGCTCGAGCTCGCGGTCAGCTTCCGTCCCACCTTCAGCACCGACGAGATCATGATGGCGGCCGGACCGTTCGACCTCTTCAACTTCCAGCCCGTCGGGAACGGCAGCTACCAGCGCGGCGGCGGCCTGTTCCTCGGCACGGGCCCCATCGGGCTCGCCGCCACCGGCGTCTTCGCAGCCGCTCGCTTCGCGGGCAACCGCTCGCGCAAGAAGCGCGCAGAGGCCGACGCCGTCCCACGCTGGGTGCAGGTCGACACCGGCCAGCTTATCGTCTCGGATCGGGGTTTCTACCTCGAGACCCGCAGCGGTCTCCACTCGTGGAACTACGACGACATCAACCAGGTGGAGATGGCCGCTCCGAGCCACCTGATCATGGCCGGTACCTCGGCCAACGGCCCCGTACGGTGGATCATCCGCTCCGACTGGGCGGAGCTGATCTTCGTCCTCTGGGTCAACCGGTTCGCTCCCCGGCACCCGCAGCTGGCCGACGGCAGCTGGCTGCCACCCGGCTGGGTCGAGCACGTCCGCACCCACGGGCACGCCGGTCCGATCGAGGCGTCGCGTGGAGTCCTCGGCCAGTGACTGGGCGGCATGAGGCCAGGTCTCGGCCCGCGTGAGGCAGAACCGGGCTCACGATGGGACGCTGACCCCGAGATGCCAGCTGCGCGTCCTTCGCGCTGAGACCAGGAGGTGCCCGTGTCCGAGTCGCCCCGCCAGCTCGTGATCGTCCGTCACGGCGAGACCGAGTGGAGCCTGTCCGGGCAGCACACCGGACTCTCCGACATACCGCTCACGCCTCGCGGGGAGGAGCAGGCGCGCGACCTGCTCGACAACGTCGGCCAGCGTGACTTCGCTGCCGTGCTCGTCAGCCCGCGCCAGCGCGCCTGGCGCACCGCGGAGCTGGCCGGCATCGAGGAGTTCGACATCGTCGACGAGCTCGCCGAGTGGGACTACGGCGACCTGGACGGCCTGACGACCGCGGAGTACGTCTCCCAGCTCGAGGACGCCGGGCTCGGGCCGTGGAACCTCTGGAGGGACGGCGCTCCCAACGGGGAGCACGCGGACGCCGTCGGCGCCCGGGTGGACCGGGTGATCGAGCGGGTCCGGCCGGTGCTTCTCGACGACGGCGACGGGACCGGCGACGTGCTCGTCGTCGCCCACAGCCATCTGCTCTGCGTCTTCGTGGCCCGCTGGCTCGGCCTGCCCGCCGCCGAGGGGGAGGGCTTCCTCCTCGACGCCGCCCACCGCAGCGTCCTGACGTTCAAGCGCGGCCGTCCGGTCATCAAGTACTGGAACGTCCCACCCACCCGTTGACGGCCGCCGGCGCCGGTGCCGCGCCCGGCCGGAACAGAACTCGCATTCGGGCTCCCGCTCGAGCAGAACCTGTGGTGAGGTGGGCCCATGGCCAAGGCGAGCACGCCGTCGGTCGAGCTCGACGTCGGCGGGCGGACCGTGCGCATCTCCAACCCGGACCGGGTCTACTTCCCGGGCCCGGGGCACACCAAGCTGGACCTGGCGCGGTACTACCTCGCTGTCGGGGACGGCGTCGTGAACGCTCTCCGCGAGCGACCGTGCATGCTGCACCGCTACCCCGAGGGCATCACCGGCGAGAAGGTCCACCAGAAGCGCCTCCCGCGCGGGGCCCCGGACTGGATGGAGACCGTCCGGGTGCGCTTCCCGCGGTACAACCGCACCGCCGACGAGCTGTGCGTGACCGAGCTCGCCCAGGTGATCTGGGCCGTGCAGATGTCCACGGTCGAGTTCCACCCCTGGAACAGCCGCCGGACGGACGTCGAGTGCCCGGACGAGTGGCGCATCGACCTCGACCCGGGTGACACCTGCACGTTCGCCACCGTGCGGCGCGTCGCCGCCGTCGTCCGGGAGGTCCTCGACGAGCTCGACGCCACCGGATTTCCCAAGACGACCGGCGGCAGCGGTCTGCACGTGTACGTCCGGATCAAGCCCGAGCACGGCTTCCACGACGTGCGCCGGGCCGCGCTGGCGTTCGCCCGGGAGGTCGAGCGCCGCAACCCGGAGGACGCCACCACGACGTGGTGGCGCAAGGACCGCGACCCGGCCAAGGTCTTCGTCGACTTCAACCAGAACGCCCGTGACCACACCATCGCGTGTGCCTACTCCGTGCGCGGGACACGGGACGCTACCGTCTCCGCGCCGCTGACCTGGGGCGAGGTTCCCGACTGCGAGCCCGGTGACTTCACCGTCGCGACCATGCCCGACCGGTACGCCGAGGTGGGCGACCTGCACGCCGGTATCGACGACGCCGTCTTCGACATCGCGCCCCTGCTGGAGTGGGCCGAGCGGGATGAGACCGAGGGCGAGGAGGCTCCGCCGTCGCCCGATTGAGGCGCGGCCCCGGCCGCCGGCACCTCCGTACGAGTCACCTTTCGCGGGCGGATTCCGTCGAGCCCTTGACTCGAACGCAATGGCTCCGCTTCCGCCCGCGGTCCTCGGTCTCAGGCCGACCGCCGGCCCCCGCAGCTAGGCCGGCCGGGCCGCGGCCGCGGCTCTGGCCGCCTTCGGTAGCGCCGCGAGGATCGCCTCGACGGCGTCGTCGTCGTGCGCGGCGGAGACGAACCACGCCTCGAAGACCGACGGCGGCAGCGCGACGCCCGCATCGAGCATGGCGTGGAAGAACGGCGGGTACCGGAAGGCGTCCTGCGCCTGGGCGCCGGCGTAGTCCCACACGGCGTCACGGGCGGCTTCCTCCCCGAACATGATGGAGAAGAGGTTGCCGGCCCGCTGCACGCGGTGTGGCACGCCGACCGCCTCCAGCGCGGCAGCGGCGGCGTCCGCCACCGCGTCGGCGACACGGTCGACCCGGGCGTACACGGCGTCGTCGGCCAGCCGCAGGGTGGCCAACCCGGCCGCCGTCGCGAGCGGGTTACCGGACAGCGTTCCGGCCTGGTACACCGGTCCGGACGGGGAGAGCAGGTCCATCAGGGCGGCCCGGCCACCGACCGCCGCGAGCGGCATGCCGCCGCCGACGACCTTGCCGAAGGTGAACAGGTCCGGGTTCCACGGCTCCGAGCCGGTGGCCGTGACCTCGCCGCCAGCGGCTCCGTCGAGGCCCCACCAGCCGGCCGGTCCGACGCGGAACCCGGTGAGGACCTCGTCCAGGATCAGCAGCGCCCCGTGGTCAGCGGTCAGGCGTCGGAGCGCGGCGTTGAAGCCCGGCTCGGGCGGTACCACGCCCATGTTGGCGGGCGCGGCCTCGGTGATCACGGCGGCGATCTCGGAACCGCGCTCGGCGAAGACCGCCTCGACCGCCTCGACGTCGTTGTACGGCACGACGACGGTCTCGGCCGCCGTCGCCGCCGTCACCCCGGAGGAACCCGGCAGCCCGAAGGTGGCGACACCGGAGCCCGCCTCGGCGAGCAGGGCGTCGACGTGGCCGTGGTAGCAGCCGGCGAACTTCACCACGAGGTCGCGGCCGGTGGCGCCGCGGGCGAGACGGATCGCCGTCATCGTGGCCTCGGTGCCGGTGGAGACCATGCGGACCTTCTCGGCCGGGGGCACCCGGTCCCGGATCGCCTCGGCGAGCTCGACCTCCGACTCGGTCGGGGCGCCGAAGGAGAGCCCGTGGCGGGCAGCCGCGGTCACCGCCTCCACGACTTCCGGATGGGCGTGCCCGAGCAGCCCCGGGCCCCAGCTCATGACGAGGTCGACGTACTGCTGACCGGTCGTGTCGGTGACGAACGGCCCCGAGCCCGAGGCGATGAAACGGGGGTCTCCGCCCACGGACCCGTAGGCCCGCACCGGCGAGTTCACCCCGCCGGGGATGACGGCCCGTGCGCGGGCGAAGAGGTCGTGCTGCGGGTCGGTTGTCATGGTGCTCCTTCGGGCGTGCTCGACAGGGTGGACGGCGGGCTCACGACCGTACTGGCTCCGCTCTGTGCTGCATCGTGCGGCGCGGGGAGAGAGGCAGGCGGTCAGCGCAGCCAGCCGGCCAGCTCGGTCGCCCAGTACGTCAGCACGAAGTCCGCGCCCGCCCGCTGGATGCTCAGCACCGACTCCTGGATGGCACCCCGCCGGTCGATCCAGCCCTGGGCGGCGGCGGCCTCGATCATCGCGTACTCGCCCGAGACCTGGTACGCGGCCACGGGCACGGGCGAGGAGGCTGCGACGTCGGAGAGGACGTCGAGATAGCTCATGGCCGGCTTGACCATGACGACGTCGGCCCCCTCCACGAGGTCGAGCGTCGCCTCCCGGAGGCCCTCGCGCCGGTTCGCGGCGTCCATCTGGTACGTGCGGCGGTCGCCCTGCAGCTGTGAGTCGACGGCCTCCCGGAACGGCCCGTAGAAGGCGGAGGCGTACTTGGCCGAGTAGGCGAGGACCGAGGTGTCGGTGTGCCCGGACGCGTCGAGGGCCTCTCGCACGGCGCCGACCTGGCCGTCCATCATCCCGCTGAGCCCGAGCATGTGGGCACCGGTCTCCGCCTGGGCCAGCGCCATGTCCTGGTAGCGCTCGAGCGTGGTGTCGTTGTCGACCTGACCGGCGGCGTCGAGGATGCCGCAGTGGCCGTGGTCGGTGAACTCGTCCAGGCACAGGTCCGACATGACGACGACGGCGTCACCCACCTCTTCGACCAACGCGCGCAGGCCGACGTTGAGGATCCCGTCGGGGTCGGTCGCACCGGACCCGACGGCGTCACGCACCGAGGGGACGCCGAAGAGCATCACCCCGCCCACGCCTGCCTCGGCCGCGTCGACGGCGGCGCGGCGCAACGAGTCGAGGGTGTGCTGGGTGACGCCTGGCATGGAGCCCAGAGCGAGCGGCTGCTCGGCGCCCTCCTTGACGAACATCGGCAGCACGAGGTCGCCAGGATGCGTGCGGTGCTCGGCGACGAGGCGGCGCAGCGCCGGAGTTGTGCGCAGCCGGCGGGGCCGGTCGGTCGGTCCGGCAGGGACGGTCGTCATGGCTGCTCCTGATGGTTGGCGGACAGTTCTGGGTCGAGGGACCGCAGGGCCTCGACGAGGCCGGCCGGGCTCTGCTCGGCGGCGACGGCGTGGACCGTCAGCCCCGCGCGCTCGGCCGTCTCGGCCGTGACGGGGCCGATGGCGACGACCCGGATGCCGGACAGTTTCTCGTAGCTCTCGGCGAGGGCGGCGGCCGTCGAGCCGGAGGTGAGCAGGACGGCGTCGATCTCGCCGGCTGCCAGGTCCTCGGCCAGCGCGGGGTCCGGTGGCGCCGTCACGGTGTCGTAGGCGACGACGTCGTCGACGTCCCAGCCGCGCTCGCGCAGGCCGTCGGCCAGCGTGGTCGACGCCTGTGCGGACCGCGGCCACAGCACCCGTGCCGGTTCACCGGCGGCCCGGGCCGGCCACGCCCGCACGAGGTCCGCGGCCGAGCTGGGTCCGGTCGGTCGGAGGGCGACGGCGATGCCCGAACGGAAGAGCGCGTCCGCCGTCGCGGGGCCGACGGCCGCGACCGCAGCCGGGCCGACCAGCTCCGCCGGGGTGGAGCCACGGGCGGCGGCCCGGTCGGCCAGCACCTCGACCGTGGTGGCGCTGGTGACGGCGAGCCAGGCGTACCGACCGGCGGCGAGGTCCCCGAGCGTCCGGTCGAGGTGGCCCGGCTGCACCGGGACGGTGGTCACCAGCGCGGTCGGCACCGGATCGAGTCCGGCCTCCGCGACGGCGACGGCGAGCGGGTCGTCCGGCCGGGCGCGGGGAAGCAGGACACGAGGCCGGTCGGTGCCGCTCATCGCGCACCCGTCATCGCAGCTCCGCGACCTCGGCGGCGCCCTCGGCCAGCATCTCCAGGGCCGTGCTCTCGCCCAGCTCCACGGCGCGGCCCGGGATCTGGTCGCCGAGCGTGGCCCGGCTCTGCTCGGCGAGCGGCTCACCGTCCGCCCGGGCGGGGATCTCGAGGGCGGAGGATCGCAGCAGGCTCCGCCGGCCGTTCGGGGCGAAGACTCCGGCACGCAGCTCGAGGCGGGCGGGACCGACGTCGTCGGCCCAGTGCAGCGTGGCATGGGCGCCCACGGGCGCGGTGCAGCCCGCCTCGAGGGTGCCGAGCACGGCCCGCTCCGCCAGCATCGCCAGCCGCGTCGGCGCGTGGTCGATGCGGCGCAGCACCTCGCCGAGCGGGCCCTCGAGATCCTCGGTGCGGCACTCGACCGCGAGGGCGCCCTGGCCGGGCGCCGGAAGCATCACGTCCGGCTCGAGGGTCTCGGTGGCGCGGTCCATGAGGCCCAGGCGGGCCAGGCCGGCACGAGCGAGGACGACTGCGTCGAGGTCCTTGTCCAACCGCCCCAGCCGGGTGCCGACGTTGCCGCGGATGTCGAGGACCTCGAGGTCGGGACGAACGAGTCGGAGCTGGGCCGCGCGCCGCGGCGACCCGGTGCCCACGCGCGCACCGGTGGGCAGAGTGCTCAGCGTCCAGCCGTCCCGCGCGCACAGCACATCACGGGGGTCCGCGCGGTGCGGCAGCGCGGCGATGGACAGGCCCCCGGTCTCTGCGGTGGGCAGGTCCTTCAGCGAGTGCACGGCCACGTCGCACTCCCCGGCGATCAGTGCCTCACGCAGCGCGGCGGCGAACACGCCGGCGCCACCCAGACTGGCGAGCGACGCGGAGGAGCGGTCGCCCTCGGTCTTGATCCGCACGAGCTCGACCTCGCGGTCCGAGGCGGCCCCGAGGGCCTCCGCGACCGTCGTGGCCTGCGTGAGGGCGAGGTCGCTGCCGCGCGTCCCGATGCGCAGGGCAGTGGTTGCGGGAGGGGTGAAGGCACTCACCTTCCCAGTCTCGTCACGGCACCGGGAAAAGTCGAGACGGCTTTCTGACACCACCGTCAGGAAAGTGCCCGGGCTGTGACGTGGACCATGGTTTCCGGTCGATAATACGAAATAGCCGACGCGAGCGTGCTGCAAATCACGGCGTTTGCTTTATGACGACCGGTCAGGATCGAATTGACACTCTGTCACGAAAAATTCGTGAAGCGCGCGACGGCTTCGCCGGCGGCCCGACCGTGCGGGACCGTCGAGCCGAGCCCGGTGCCCGCCACCCAGGCCCCCGTCACCGCCAGTCCCGGCAGCGTGGCGGCCCGTTCCTGCAGGTCCGCGACGGCGCCGCGGTGCGCAGGCGTCGTCGGGGCCAGCGCTCCGGACCTGTTGACCACGACCGCGTCGAGCACCTCGTCGATCGGGGCGCTGAGCAGCTGTCCGGCGTCCGCCGAGGCCAGCGCGACGTCCGCCGGGACGGCCTGCGGCTCGCCCGGACGCCCGTAGGACAGGCGCAGCAGGTGCTCACCGGGGGTGGTGGCGGCAGCCAGCCACGGCCACTTCGCCGAGGCGTGCGTCAACGCCTTGGCGCGCACGGGACCGGGTCCCGGGGCCACCAGCAGGCCGGCGCCGCGTGGCGCGTGATCGAGGGCCGGCGCGCGCACGGCCAGCGTGACGTGCGTGATGGCGCTGCCGGACGGCAGGGTCGGCAGCGGTCCGGGCAGCACGCCGTCGAGCAGGTTCATGGCGGCGCGTCCATCGGTCGCGACCACGAGGCGGTCGGTGCAGATCCGGCGCGGCCCGCCGTCGCCGGCCTGGACGTCGACCTCCCAGCCGTATCCGGGCCGGACGGCCGTCACGGTGGCGCGGGTGCGGACGTGGCCGCCGCCCGCCGTCACCGCCGCCGCGAGTGCCCGGGGGAGGCGGAACAGGCCGCCCGAGGTGGTCGCCACGGCGGGGCCGGCCGGCACGGCCGAGCGCATCGCCCGCACCGCCGCCGCCAGCGAGCCGTGGCGGCCGAGTCCGGCACGCAGCCCCGGGAGGACGGTGTCGACCGCCAGGTCGGCCGGGTCGGCGGAGTGGATGCCGCCGGCGATCGGCCCGACCAGCCGGTCCAGCACCTCTTCGCCCATCCGGGCCCGGACCAGGCCGGCGAGGTCCTCGACGTCCGCGCCGACGGACCTCTCCAGCGAGGCGTCCTGGACCGCCCGGGCGACGCCGTCGGGGGAGAGCGCGGCGCGTACGTCTTCGGCGGTGGGGTCGGCCGGGATGCCGAGGAGCGACTCCGCGGGGATCGGGAAGGCCCGCCCCGTGGCGTACACCCACGAGCCACCGGCCGGGAGCTCGACCGCCAGGCCGAGGGACTCGGCCAGGGCCCGGACCTCCGGGCGCCGCAGCGCGAACGCCTCCGCGCCCAGGTCGATCTCGTGGCCTCCGACCGTCCCGCCGACGACGAGCCCTCCGACATCGGTCGCCGCCTCGAGCAGTACCGGGCGCCTGCCGGCCTCGACGAGGGCGTGGGCGGCGGTGAGGCCCGCCATGCCGCCGCCGACGACCACGGCGTCCGCGGTCACGGTGCCGTCGGGTCCCGTCGCGAGGTCGGTCACAGCGAGTGCACGAGCTCGACGATCCGCGTCAGCACGGACGGATCGGTCGTCGGCGGGACGCCGTGCCCGAGGTTGACGACGTGCCCGGGCGCCGTGCGACCCCGCTCGACGACGTCCCGCACGTGCCGCTCGAGCACCGACCAGGGCGCGGCGAGGAACGCGGGATCGATGTTCCCCTGCAGCGGGGTGCGCCCGCCCAGGCGCCGGTTCGCCTCGTCCAGCGGGATCCGGTAGTCCACACCCACCACGTCCGCGCCGGCGTCACGCATGGCCACGAGCAGCTCGCCGGTGCCGGTGCCGAAGTGCACCCGCGGCACCTCGAGCCCGTCCAGGTGCGACAGCGCCCGCGCGCTGTACGGGGCCGCGTGGTCGGTGTAGTCGGGCAGGGACAGCGCCCCGGCCCAGGAGTCGAACAGCTGGGCGGCGCGGGCGCCGGCGCGGACCTGGGCGCGCAGGAACTGGCCCGTGACGTCCGCGGCCCACTCCATGAGGCGCCGCCACGTGTCCGGCTCGGCGTGCATGAGCGTGCGGGCGGCGAGGTGGTCCCGGGAGGGGCGACCCTCGACGAGGTACGCGGCGAGGGTGAACGGGGCGCCGGCGAAGCCGATGAGCGGGGTGGTGTCTCCGAGCTCGGCCACGACAAGTCGCACGGCCTCGGCCACGGCGGCCGGGTCGCCGGCCTCGTGCGCCACCAGCCGGTCGACGTCGGACCCCGTGCGCACCGGCTCGTCGACCACCGGGCCCACGCCGGAGACGATGTCGACGGCCACCCCGGCCAGCTTGAGCGGGATCATGATGTCGGAGAAGAGCACCGCCGCGTCCACGCCGTGGCGGCGCACCGGCTGCAAGGTGATCTCCGCCGCGAGCTCCGGGCGCAGGCATGACTCGAGCATGCTCACGCCCTGGCGGATCTCCCGGTACTCCGGCAGGGACCGTCCGGCCTGTCGCATGAACCACACTGGGAGGACCCCCGGGCGGCGTCCATGGAATGCCTGCAGCAGGGGAGGCCCGGGCATTTGTCCTGATAACCCGGCCGGAGTGTCGGAGGACACACTCGGGGGCGTCGTCGAATTCGTCACCGGGACATTGTGCCTGGCTCTCGAGAAAATGGTTCAATACTGGTCTTGTGGTGCTCCTGATGCTCTCCGCCAACCACCACGACCTGGACCTCGCCGACATCGACCGGCTCGCAACCGGTACGCACGGCCTCGGCTCCCGCGTCGTGGCCGAAGATGCTGCCGTCCGTGGTGCCGTGGTCCTGTCCACGTGCAACCGCTTCGAGCTCTACCTCGAAGCGGCCGAGGAGGACGGCGGAGAGTCCGCGGCCACGGCCGCCGCCTACCGGGCCGTCGCCGACGCCGCCGATATCTCCGTGGACGAGGTCGCCCGCCTCATGCGGCCCGTCAGCGGCGAGCAGGCCGTCTCGCACATCTTCGACGTCGCCGCCGGCCTCGACTCGATGGTCGTCGGCGAACGGGAGATCGTCGGCCAGGTCCGCCGCGCGCTCGCGGACGCCCGCGCCGACGGCACCACCACCCCGCTCCTGGAGCGCACCCTGCAGCACGCGGCCCGCACCTCCCGCCAGGTCGCCGTCGAGACCGACCTCGCACGTGCCGGCCGCTCCGTGGTCGCCGTCGCCCTGGACCTCGCGGCCGCGCAACTCTTCGGCACCGACGACCCCGCCTCGCCGGCGACGGACGGCGTCCCCCAGGAGAGCTGGGGCGGCAGCCGCACCCTGCTCGTCGGCACGGGCGCCTACGCCGGCGCCTCGCTGGCCGCCCTGCGCGCCCGCGGAGCCGCCGACGTCGCGGTCTGGTCCGCCTCCGGCCGGGCCGAGACGTTCGCCGCCTCTCACCACGTCGAGGTCGCCCCGGCCGACCTCACCGAAGCCGTGGCGCACGCCGACCTCGTGGTCACCTGCCGCGGCACCGGCACCCCGGTGCTGGACCTCAACACCGTCAGCGCCGCGGCCGCCACCCGGCCGGAGGGCGCGGGAGCGCTGGTCGTCGTCGACCTCGCCCTGCACCGCGACGTCGAGCGCGGCGTCGGCGACCTACCCGGTGTGCTGCTCGTCGACCTCGAGGCGGTGCGCGAGCACGCGCCGGCGACCACGGCCGCCGAGATCGTGCGCGCCCGGGCGATCGTCACCGAGGGCGTGCGCAGCCTCGCCGAGACGACGGCGGAGCGGCGGATGGACGGCGCCGTGGTCGCCCTGCGCACCAGGGTTGCCGACGTCGTCGCCGAGGAGCTGGGCAAGCTGCCCGCCGAGGAGACCGTCTCGACCGAGCGTGCCGCCCAGGCGCTGCGCCGCCTCGCCGCTCGGTTGGTGCACGAACCCACCGTGCTCGCCCGCGAGGCCGGCCGTGAGGGCCGGGCCGAGGAGCACCTTCGCGCCCTGGAGCAGGTGCTCGGCCTCGACGTGGGCGAGCCCGCCCAGACATCGCAGACACCGCAGACGGTCCACGTGCCGGCGAACCACGACGAGAACGAAAGAGCCCGATGAGCGACCTCACGCCCTACGACGCCGTCCTGCTGCTCTCCTTCGGCGGGCCGGAGAAGCCCGACGACGTCGTGCCCTTCCTCCGCAACGTCACCGCCGGCCGCGGCATCCCGGACTCGCGGCTGCGCGAGGTCGGGGAGCACTACTACGCCTTCGGGGGCCGCAGCCCCATCAACGACCAGAACCGCGCCCTGCTCGCCGAGCTGCGCCGCGAGCTGGACGAGCGCGGGGCGGACATCCCCATCGTCTTGGGAAACCGGAACTGGGAGCCGTACCTCGTCGACGCGCTGCGCGACCTGCACGAGGGTGGCGCCCGCCGGGTCCTGACCCTCGTCACCAGCGCCTACGCCTCCTACTCGGGGTGCCGCCAGTACCGCGAGAACATCGCCGCCGCGCTCAGCACCCTCGCGGAGGAGGGCCGGTACCTCGAGGTCGACAAGGTCCGGCCGTACTTCAACGACCCGGGTTTCGTGCAGGCCAACATCGACGCCGTCGTCTCCGCCTACGAGCGGCTCGGCGTACCGCCCTCGCCCGAGGCGCCCCTGGTGTTCGTGACCCACTCGATCCCCACCACCATGGAGGTCGCCTCCGGTGCCGGGAACCCGGCCAGCTACTCCGGCCAGCACCTCGACGTCGCGGCCGTCGTCGCCGCGCGCGCCGCCGAGCAGCTGGGGGCGCCGATCCCGTGGGAGCTGGCCTACTGCTCCCGCTCCGGCACCGCGTTCACACCGTGGACCGAGCCCGACGTGAACCGCACCATCGCCGCCCTGCACGCCGACGGCGCCGCGAACGTGGTCCTTGCGCCCATCGGGTTCGTCTCCGACCACATGGAGGTCATCTACGACCTCGACACCGAGGCCAGGGAGACCGCCGACGAGCTCGGCATGCCGATGGAGCGCGCCGCCACGGCCGGCACCGCACCGGCGTTCGTCTCCGGGCTGGTCGACCTGCTGCTCGAGCGGGCCGCATCCGAGCGGGGCGAGGAGCCCGAGCGGCGCACCGTCGGCACGCTGGGCGCCTGGCACGACGTCTGCCCGCCGGGGTGCTGCCGGCTGCGCTCGGGCGTGGACTCCGGCGTGCCCGCCGCGTGCGAGCGCACCGACGTCATGACGGTCGCCTGATGAGCGAGACCCAGCGCATCGGCGAGGGCGCCGACTCCGAGAACATCAACGCCCAGGTCAGCTACACGATGTGGGCGGTGTTCGCCACGGCGGCTCCGCTGCCGGCGGTGGACACCGAGCGTCCCGCCCTGGTCTCCGCCGCGCTCGCGAGCCTCGAGGACTCCGGTGCCACCGTCCGCGGCTGGTACGACGTGGCGGGCCTGCGCGCCGACGCCGATCTCATGGTCTGGTGGCACGCGGAGACGGTCGAGGAGGTTCAGGACGCCTACCACCGGCTCCTCGCCGCCGACATCGGCGCGCACCTGGAACCGGTGTGGTCCGTCGTCGCCCTGCACCGCCCGGCCGAGTTCAACAAGCGGCACGTCCCGGCGTACCTGGCGGGCGAGGAGCCGGGCAACTACCTGTGCGTCTACCCGTTCGTGCGCTCCTACGACTGGTACCTGCTGCCCGACGACGAGCGCCGCACCATGCTGCGTGACCACGGCATGGCGGCCCGCGACTACAAGGACGTCCGCGCGAACACGGTGGCCGCGTTCGCGCTCGGTGACTACGAGTGGATCCTCGCCTTCGAGGCCGAGGAGCTGCACCGCATCGTGGACCTCATGCGGGACCTGCGGGCCACCGAGGCTCGCCGACACGTACGCGCGGAGACGCCGTTCTTCACCGGTCCGCGAGTGGAGCTGGCCGAGTGGGTGGAGCGCCAGCCGCGGGCCTGAACCCCGTCGCCGAGAGCAGCCGATCGCACCGAGTGCTGGTGACTGAACGGCTGCTCTTGGTGCAGGTGTCCGCTCTCGGCGGGCTTGTGGTGGCGTTCTGCAACCGGAATACTCGTCGGCATGGAGACACTCGACTTTGGCACTGCCGGCGCCGCACTGACCTCCGTGGTAGCCGGTGTCCGCGAGGACGCCCTCGACCGCCCGACGCCCTGCACGGACTGGAGCGTTCGCGAGCTCCTCGCGCACGTCGACGGCCTGCTCCTCGCGTTCCGCGCCGCCGCGGACAAGGATCTCGGGCCGCTGACCGACACCGATCCGAGCCGGCAGGCGCTGGTCCTCGACGAGGGCTGGCGCGAGCGGATCCCGGAGCGGGTCGACGCGCTCGTGCGCGCCTGGAGCGCACCCGAGGCCTGGACCGGCACCACCCGCGCCGGCGGCCTGGAGCTACCCGCGGAGGTCGCCGGCCTCGTCGCGCTGGACGAGGTGACGCTGCACGGGTGGGATCTGGCCCGCGCCACCGGTCAGGAGCACCGCGTCGACGAGGCCACCACGAAGGTGGTGCTCGGGTTCGCCACCCAGACGGCCGAGGAGCAGTCGCCGATCTTCGGCCCGAGGGTCCCGGTGCCCGACGACGCATCCGACTTCGACCGTGCGCTCGGCCTGGCCGGCCGCGATCCAGCGTGGGCCCGCCCGTAGCTGCTGCGGAAGCGCATGCTCCCTTCCGAAGGCGGCGGGTCTCAGGCCTGGGCGAGCGGCGCCTGGTCGGTGGTCCAGTCCGTCGCGACCTCGAGGAACAGGTCGTTGCCGTCCGGCTCGCCGACGGAGACCCGCACCCCTTCGCCGTCGAACGGGCGCACCAGCACGCCGCTCTCGCGGGCCGCCTCGGCGAAAGCGGCGGCGCGGCGCCCGAGCGGGAGCCAGACGAAGTTGCCCTGGGCATCCGGCAGCGACCAGCCCTGCTCGGCCAGCGCGGCGGTCACCCGGTCGCGCTCGGCGACCACCTGCTCGACCCGGTCGCGGACAAGGTCCGACGACGCCAGCGCGGCCAGGGCGCCGGCCTGCGCCATCGCGTTGACCCCGAACGGGGTGGACGCGGACCGGATACCGGTGGCCAGGCGTCGCCGCGCGACGGCGTATCCCACCCGGAGCCCGGCCAGCCCGTACGCCTTGGAGAAGGTGCGCAGGACGACGAGATGCTTGTGGTCGTCCAGGAGCGCGACGCCGTCGGTGGGGTCGTCCTGGCGGACGAAGTCGATGTACGCCTCGTCCAGGACCACGAGGACGTCGTCGGGCACGGTCTCGAGGAACTGGCGCACCTCGGACTGGGTGAGCGCCGGTCCGGTCGGGTTGTTCGGGCTGCACAGCAGCACGACCCTGGTGCGATCCGTGATGGCCGCCGCCATCGCGGTGAGATCGTGGCGGCCCGCCCCGTCCACCGGCACCATGACCGGTTCGGCACCCGCGACCGGCACGGCGATCGGGTAGGCCTCGAAGGAGCGCCAGGCCATGACGACCTGGTCGCCGGGCTCGCAGACCGCCTCCAGGATGTGGGCGAGCACCGCCACGGAGCCGTTCCCGACGATGACCTTCTCGGCCGGGACGCCGAGGTGCGTACCGAGCGCCTCGGTCAGCTCGGTGGCGTACATGTCGGGGTACCGGTTCAGCTCGACCCCGGCGTCGCTCAGCGCCGCTCCGACCGCCGGCAGCACCGGGAAGGGCAGCTCGTTGCTGGAGAGCTTGTACATCTGACGCCCGCGCGACGCCCGGGCGCCCGGTACGTATGCGGGCAGCGCGGCGATCTCGGGCCGAAGGGTGACTGAGGAGCGCGTTCGGGCCATGTCCCCATGGTCGCGCATCGCGACCGTCCGCGACCACGTTCCGCACCACGGCGGTTCCGAGGGCACCCGCCTGGCCGGGATGGCAGGATCGGGGCCATGAAGTTCGTCTTGCGACTCGTGGTCAACGCCGCTGCCATCTGGCTCTGCGACTGGCTGTTCACGGGCATCGAGCTGGAACCGACGTCGTCCGTGGGCACGACGCTGCTCTCGCTCGGCGTCGTCGCCCTCGTGTTCACCCTCGTCAACATGCTGGTGCGTCCGGTGGTGAAGCTGCTGTCGCTACCGCTCTACATCATCACGCTCGGACTGTTCTTCCTCGTGGTCAACGCCCTGATGCTGATGCTGACGGGATGGATCACGGGCTTCACCGACTTCGGCATGAACGTGGACGGTTTCGGCACGGCCGTCGTGGCCGGGATCGTCATCGCGATCATCAGCTGGCTGCTGCACCTGGTGATCCCCGGCAAGCGCTGACGCCGGCTACCGGTGCACGTGTGCCCGGTTGCCCGTCCGGCTCGATATGTCGTGCTCTGCCGCCGCCATGAGCCGCTCGGCCAGCCGGTTCAGCGCACGACCCGCCGCCACCTCGTCGCCGATCACCGGGATCTCGTCGTCACCGGGGTCCTTGCGTGCGTGCCCGACGGCTCGCAGCTGTTCCGGCGCGCCGCCGACCAGGGTGGCCTCGGCGACAGTGCTGCCGGAGGACTCCACGAGCGAGAGCTGCACATGCCAGGTCGTCGTCCGGACCGACGACGTGCCACCTTCGCTGCCAGCGCTGTCGCCCTCTTCGGGCTGGACCACGCTGTCGGGGCCGGGATGGAGGATCGTCTCCTCCCCGGTGTCCGACCAGCGCACCGTGTACGGCGGAGACCCGTCGGCGTTCCTGACCTGCACCACCACGCCCTCGCGGACCGCGCCGCCCACGACGCCGGACGCCGTCACGATCCGGTCGCCTACCGTCGCTCTCATCGTGCCCTCCTCGTCGTCGAGACCCGGACACCCCCATGATGCTCCTCGAAGGGGTGACAGCGCAGCGGCAGACCGGTCGCCGGGCCTCAGTACCGCTCGACCTCGAAGAGGAACGACTCGGTGCGAGCGCCCTCGTCCCCCAGCGCCATCGCGTCGTCGTTGATGGCGAGCCAGCGCTCGACGGAGGGGTGGTCGATCTCGTCCAGATCCTCCGTGGTCTGCACGTACGGGGGCAGGTGGTGGTTCGCGCCCAGGTGGGCCGGCTCCGCACCGAGACTGGTCACCGTGGTCCGGTTCGGCGCCTGCTCGTTCGGCTCCCCGTCCAGACCGGCGAGGGGGTCCTGGCTGTCCTCGAGATGCATCAGGTTGACGTCGCTCGGGATCTCGTCGATCGTCCCGACCGGGCTTCCGGCGGTCAGCACCGACGAGAACCGGTACCGGTTCTGCAGATCCGGGTCGGCCGCGAGCCGGGTCGCCACGATCCCGCCCTGACTGTGCCCGACCAGCGAGACCGCCTCGTCCGGGGGAATGTCCAGCTGCTGCATCGCCTGCACGATGGCGCGCTCCATGTCGGTGGTCTGCCCGGCCATCCCGAGCATGTTGGTCTCCATGTCCATGGGGTTGGAGCTGCCGGCCAGCACGCTCTTGGTGCCGGGAACGAGCACCGTCCACCGGTGCTCGCCGTCCGGGGTGGTGGTGCGCAGGATCTCCACGGCTCCGACGTCATCACCGCGCCAGGACAGGTAGTCGTTCGTCTCCTGGATGCGCGCCAGGACGTCCCCCGCGTCCTGCGGCGTCGGCACCGGCCGGCCGATGGTGGTCGGCACCGGGCGGCCGAGCAGGCCGCGATCGTCGTCGTGGCGGCCCGGCCGCCGCAGGATGATCGGACCGGGCACGGGCACATGGATAGCCCGCACGTCGTCGTGCTGCGTGGTGAGCAGCCGGGACGCGACGCGCAGCCACACCAGCCCGACCAGCGACGAACGCTGCACGCTGGTCATGCCCGTGACGTCGATGGCGTGCCCGTCCTCGAGGAAGGTGTCGTTGACGACGTCACCGTTCATGTACTGCATGACCTCGGCGAGGTCGGACATCCGGCGCTGGACGGCCACGCCGTCCGGCGCGGAACCGAAGAGGACGTCCCGGTACGCCAGACCCGCGTGGACCGCCACCGTGCGGAGGTCGTGGCCCAGCATCATCAGGGATATCCCCGGCGCCAGCGGAGGAGGCATGTTGTTGCCGACCACCCGCCACCACGGCGGGTCGAACTGGGTGCTCGCCCGGCGCTCCGCCTCCTCGTACACGTAGCGTTGGTGCGTCAGGTCCTCAGCCAGCTCGCGGATGCCTTCGGCGAGCGCGTGCAGGCCTGTCGGCCCCGACCGGATGTCGGTGAGCCGCATGCGGACGTCGGCGTAGAGGTGCAGCACCTGGTGGGCGCCGCCCGAGGTCTGGATGTCGCCGTCCAGCGCCACGATCTGCCGGTCGACGGCGTCCACCAGGTCGGCGGCACCGCGCAACGTGGCCGCGTGCGCACCCAGCTCGTCGGGGTCGACGACGATCGGTGAGCCGCCGTAGACCGGCGCACCGCCGGTGACGACCACGTCGGTCATCGGGTTCGTGCCGGTGGGTCCGTGCCCGGCATCGTCCTCGACGAGGCGTGTGCTCACGGGTGCACCGTCCTCATCCGGCGCCGCCCGCGATCTGGGCGGAAGCCACGGCGTCCGCCGTGTGGAGCGCGGGCAGCACCGAGTACATCGACGCGTTGACGGTCTGGGTCCGGCCGAGCAGCAGGGAGACGGCGTCGGCGTACGACTGCGAGCCGGGTCCGGTCCAGCCCGACGTCGGCATCGACCGAGCCAGCTCCGCCCTGACCTCTTCCAACGTGCCGATCGCGCCGTCCAGACCTGCCGCCACGCTGAAGACCCCGTAGCTCCCGCTCATCTCACTCCCTTCCGCTCATGGACGCGGAGAGGCCCGCGTCGCCCAGAAGTCCGCTCCGCCTACGTCCGCCACGCACGCTAAGCAGGCCGGCCCTGCCGTCGCGCGCCTGACGGATGGCGCTGTGGAGGCGGCGGCGCCCGTGCTGCCTTGTGGACCGCGAGCGCGCCCTTCGTGCCACGATCGAGGGATGACCTCCGCACCGGCAGTGCCGCGCACCGAACCAGAGCTCGTGGCCCGGCTCCGTGCGGCCGGGTGCGTCTTCGCGGAGGACGAGGCGGCGCTCCTCAGCGCCGAGGCGAGCTCGGCCGTCGAGCTCGAGTCGATGGTCGGCCGCCGCGTGGCCGGCGAGCCGTTGGAGGTGGTGGTCGGCTGGGCCGAGCTCGCCGGGACCCGGGTGACCGTGGCGCGGGGAGTCTTCGTCCCTCGGCAGCGCTCCGCCCTCCTCGTCCGCCTCGCCGTCGCGCGCGCCGCGCCGGGCGCCGTCGTGGTCGACCTCGGCTGCGGCACCGGCGCGCTGAGCGCCGCCGTGACCGCCCGGGTGCCCGGGTTGCAGCTCTGGGCGGTCGACGTCGACCCTGCCGCCGTCGCGTGCGCCCGCCTGAACCTGCCGGCCGGCCGGGTCCTCCTCGGCGACCTCTACGCCCCGCTGGCCGACGGCCTCCGCGGCCGCGTCGATGTCCTGATCGCCAACGCGCCGTACGTCCCCACGGACGAGATCGCGCACATGCCGCCCGAGGCCCGTGACCACGAGCACCGCGTCGCGCTCGACGGGGGAGCCGACGGCCTGGACGTCCAGCGGCGGCTCATCGCGGGTGCCGAGCACTGGCTGCGGCCGGGCGGCGTCGTGCTCGCCGAGGTCTCCGCCGGGCAGGCGCCGCCCGTCGCCGAGCTGATGCGCGGTGCCCGCCTCGACCCGAGCATCCACACCGACGAGTCGATCGGCGCGACCGCCGTCCTCGGCCGGGCAGCAGGCCCGGCAGCCGGCCGGGCGGGCTGAGCGCCGACGCGCCAGGATGGAACCGTGAGCACCTACCGCAAGACCGACAGCGACCCTCGTGCCACCGAGTTCGAGGCCGCCGGACTGCGCTGGCTGGCCGACGCGGGCGGGGCCGCCGTCGCCGAGATCGTCGACGAGGCGCCCGGCGTCCTGCAGACCCGCCGGGTCGACGACGGCGCGCCGGAGCCGGCCGCCGCGGAGGCCTTCGGCCGGTCCCTGGCCCGCACGCACGCCGCGGGGGCGTCGCACCACGGCTGCCCGCCGCCGGGTTTCGACGGCGACGGGTTCATGGGGCGGGCCCCGCTGCCGCTGCGTGCCGCGAAAACACCCTCCCGCGCCTGGGGCGAGTTCTACGCCGAGGACAGGATCCTGCCGTATCTGCGGACCGCCGTCGGGAACGGCTCGATCGACACCGCGGGCGCGGCCACGGTCGAGCGCTGCGCGGACCGGCTCGCGGCCGGCGACTTCGACGCCCCGCAGCCGGCACTCGTCGATCCGGCCGGGGCGGCGCGGCTCCACGGCGACCTGTGGTCCGGCAACGTGCTCTGGGGCTCCGGCGGAACCGTCGGCACGCTCATCGACCCGGCCGCCCACGGCGGTCACGCCGAGTCCGACCTGGCCCAGCTCGGCGTGTTCGGTGCCCCGCACCGCGACCGGATCGTCGCCGGCTACGACGAGGTCTCACCGCTGGCGGACGGCTGGCGCGAGCGGGTGGGCCTGCACCAGCTGCACATCCTCATCGTGCACGCCGCCCTCTTCGGCGGGTTCTACGGCGCCCAGACGGCGCGCATCGCCGCCCGGTACGCCTGACGACTCAACGGGGCCGTGCTGTGGAATCCCACAGATCATGGACAGAATCTCATCGTCGACACGCTGTTCTTTGGAGGTATCCACGAAACTGAACCGACGGTTGCGTAGCCTACGCTGGCGTAGGTTTCAGGTCGCCACCATGACCAGACCGACCGCCGCGCTCGCTGCGCCACCCATGCCGCGAGCGCGGCGGAACACCGAGGACCGACCGGCGCGGAAGCGCCTTCGCCGAGGAGGACCGCCGTTGCCAGATCCGCTCACCACCATCGAGAAGACCACCGACGCCATGACGATCCAGCTCCTCGACGCCGAGGGACGCCGCCACCAGCACGCGGAGTACGATCCGCTCGTCGACGACCTCGACGCCGGTGCCGTCCGCGAGATGTACCGCGACATGGTCCTCACCCGCGCCTTCGACGCCCAGGCGACCTCCCTGCAGCGCCAGGGCGAGCTGGGCCTCTGGCCGCCGTCGCTCGGGCAGGAGGGCGCCCAGGTCGGGTCGGCACACGCCCTGCGGCCGAAGGACTTCGTCTTCCCGTCCTACCGCGAGCACGGCGTCGCGCAGGTGCGCGGCATGGAGCTGCCCAAGCTGCTCGCACTCTTCCGCGGCACCCGGCACGGCGGCTGGGACCCGCACGAGCACAACTTCCACCTGTACTCCATCGTCATCGGCAGCCACACCCTGCACGCCGTCGGCTACGCCATGGGTGTCCAGCGCGACGGCGACGTGGGCACCGGCGACCAGGACCGGGACCGCGCGGTCGTCACCTACTTCGGCGACGGCGCCACCTCTCAGGGTGACGTCAACGAGGCCCTCGTCTTCGCCGCCTCCAACAACGCCCCGGTCGTCTTCTTCGTGCAGAACAACCAGTGGGCGATCTCCGTGCCCGCCGCCACCCAGTCGCCCGTTCCGCTGGCCACGCGCGGCACCGGGTTCGGCATCCCCTCGGTCCGGGTGGACGGCAACGACGTCCTCGCCTGCTACGCCGTCGCGCGGCAGGCGCTCGAACGCGCCCGCTCCGGCGGCGGCCCGACGTTCATCGAGGCCGTCACCTACCGGCTGGGCGCTCACACGACCTCCGACGACCCCAGCCGCTACCGCGAGCGCGAGGAGGAGGAGCGCTGGGCCGGGAAGGACCCGATCGCTCGGCTGCGCGCCTACCTCGAGTCCGAGCACCTGGCCGACGAGGAGTTCTTCGGCGCCGTCGAGCAGGAGGCGGACGAGCTGGCCACCGCGACCCGCGACCGGTGCCGAGAACTGGTCGCCGGCCCGACCGTCGAGATGTTCGACAACGTGTACCAGGCGCCGCACCCGCTGGTCGCGGCCGAGCGCGCCGATTTCCTCGCCTACGAGGAGAGCTTCACCGACGGAGGGGACGCGTGAGCGCCACAGCCCTGGCCCGGTCGATCAACGCCGGCCTGCGTGCCGCCCTGGAGAGCGACCCGAAGGTCCTGCTCATGGGCGAGGACATCGGTCCGCTGGGTGGCGTCTTCCGCGTCACCGACGGGCTGCAGGAGACCTTCGGCAAGGACCGAGTCGTCGACACCCCGCTCGCAGAGTCCGGCATCGTGGGCACCGCCATCGGGCTCGCGATGGCCGGCTACCGTCCGGTGTGCGAGATCCAGTTCGACGGGTTCATCTTCCCCGGCTACAACCAGATCACCACGCAGCTGGCCAACCTCAGCTACCGCTCCATGGGGGACGTGAGTGTCCCGGTGGTCATCCGCGTGCCGTACGGCGGCGGCATCGGTGCGATCGAGCACCACAGCGAGTCGCCCGAGGCGTACTTCGCGCACACCCCGGGGCTACGGGTGGTGTCGCCGGCCACGGCCGCCGACGGCTACACGATGATTCAGCAGGCCATCGCCTCGCCCGACCCCGTGCTCTTCCTCGAGCCCAAGGCCCGGTACTGGGACAAGGCCGAGGTCGACCTGGAGACCGACGTCGACCTGTCCACCACCGGCGTGACGACCGGTCTGCACGCCGCCCGCACCGTGCGGAGCGGGACCCACGTGACCGTCGCGGGCTACGGGCCCACGGTCAAGACGCTGCTCGCCGCCGCGGAGGTCGCCGCCGGGGAGGGCACCGAGCTGGAGGTCATCGACCTGCGCTCGGTCTCCCCGCTCGACGTCGACACCGTCGCGGCCTCGGTGGAACGTACCGGCCGGCTCGTGGTCGCCCACGAGGCCCCGGTGTTCCTCGGCCCGGGCGCCGAGCTGGCCGCCCGGATCACCGAGCGCTGCTTCTACTCCCTCGAGGCGCCGGTGCTGCGGGTCGGCGGCTACAGCACGCCCTACCCGGCCGCGAAGCACGAGGAGCACTACCTGCCGAACCTGGACCGGGTCCTCGACGCTGTCGACCGGGCCATGGCGTACTAGTCGGTGCACCGCCGCTAGTCGGCGCACCGCCGCGCCCCACCGACCGCAGCACCACGCAGAGGAGCACACGTGCCGACCTACCAGCAGTTCCGACTCCCCGACGTCGGCGAGGGGCTGACCGAGGCCGACATCGTCACCTGGTCCGTGGCGGTCGGCGACACGGTGGCCACCAACCAGCAGCTGTGCGAGATCGAGACGGCCAAGTCCGTCGTGGAGCTGCCCAGCCCGTACGCCGGCCGCGTCCACGAGCTCCTCGCCGAGGAGGGGGCCACGGTGGCGGTCGGGTCACCGATCGTCGTCATCGACGTCGACCCGGGCGGGCCCGAGAAGCCGTCCGACGGCGGAGCGTCCGCCGGAGCCGCGGCGCCCGCTGTCGAGCCTGCGTCCGGCACGGACGACGCGCACGCCGGGTCCGACGGCGAGGCGCCGGCCGAGGAGTCGGAGAGCTCCGGATCGGTGCTCGTCGGGTACGGCACGCGGGCTCCGAGCCACGGGCGCCGGCCGCGGAAGGCGGCTGCGCCGTCGTCCGGACCGGCGGCGGCCCGGCAGCCTGCGACCGGCCAGCCGCCCGCCGAGCGGCCGGCCGCGGCACCCGCTCGCACGGCCGGCGACATCCGCGTGCTCGCCAAGCCCCCGGTACGCAAGCTCGCCAAGGACCTGGGCATCGACCTGGCGGCCATCAGCGGCTCGGGCCCGGGCGGGATCATCACCCGCGAGGACGTCGTCGAGCAGCAGCAGCGCACCGAGGTCCAGCAGCTCGCCACCTACCCGGGTGACGAGGAGCCGTGGCTCGAGGGCGGCACGGTCTCCCAGGACGGCCGCCAGACCCGGGTGGCGGCCCGCGCGGTGCGCAGGCGTACCGCCGAGGCGATGGTCTCCTCCGCGTTCACCGCCCCGCACGTGACGGTCTTCCACACCGTCGACGTCACCCGCACGATGAAGCTCGTCGATCGGCTCAAGCAGGACAAGGAGTTCGCCGACGTCCGGGTCACGCCGCTGCTGATCGTCATGAAGGCGTTCATCCACGCGATCCGCCGCAACCCCGAGGTCAACGCCTCCTGGGACGCGGAGAACCAGGAGATCGTCTACAAGCACTACGTCAACATGGGCATCGCCGCCCAGACGCCGCGCGGCCTCATGGTGCCGAACATCAAGAACGCCAACCGGCTGACGCTGCACGAGCTCGCCGCTGCGCTCGGGGACCTGACGACCCAGGCCCGCGCGGGCACGACCACGCCGAAGGACATGTCCGACGGCACGGTCTCCATCACGAACGTCGGTGTCTTCGGTATCGACAGCGGCACCCCGATCCTCAACCCCGGCGAGTCGGTGATCCTCGCCTTCGGGGCGGTCCGCCGCCAGCCGTGGGTGCACAAGGACAAGATCAAGCCGCGCTGGGTCAGCCAGCTCGCGCTGTCCATGGATCACCGGCTCGTCGACGGCGCTCTCGGTGCCAAGGTCCTGGCCGACGTCGCCAAGGTCCTCGAGGACCCCTCGCAGGTGCTCGTCTGGAGCTGACGCGAGCTGTGCCCGGCCTGCTCACCGGCAGATCTGGTGCACGGCACCGGCGAAGACGCCGGGCAGGGCCTGGGCCGTCGGCACGAGCCGGCGCCGCACCGGCGGCACCGCGGCCGCCGTGAGGAGCGCCCGGGTCAGGATCCGGTGGCGACGCACGATGCGCCACCAGGCGGTCTCGTAGTCGTCGGGCCTGCCCGCGGTGATCGCGGCGACCGCGGCCTCCGCCTGGGCGAGCGCGAGGGCCACGCCCTCCCCGGTCAGGGCGTCGACGTACCCGCTGGCGTCGCCGACGAGCAGCGCGCGTCCGGCGACGCGGCGGGTGCTGACCTGGTGCAGCGGGCCCGCGCCGCGGACGGTCGAGGTGGCCGGTGCGTCTCCGATCCGCTCGAGGAGCGCGGGGAAGGCGGCGAGCTGGTCGTCGTAGGAGCTGCGGTCGGCGGTCAGCAGCGCTATTCCCACCTCGTCCGGGCCCACCGGCGTCACGTACGCCTCGACGCGCTCGGCCCAGTGCACCTCGACCAGGTCCGTCCACGGCGCGACCCGGACGTGCCGGCGCAGCCCGTACCGCCGCGGCCTGCGGGGTGAGCCCTCCAGCTGCAGGCGACGGCGCAGCGGCGAGTGCAGCCCGTCCGCGACCACGAGGAACCGGGCCGCGGCGCCGTCGACGAGCACCTCCTCCTCCCGGGGCACGACGTCGCTCACGGGCTCGCTCGTGACCGTCACCCCGGCGGCGTCGACCGCCTCGCGCAGGGCGGCGTGCAGTGCGGTGCGGCGCACCCCGCGACCCACGCCGGTCCGGAACGGCGCCTCGGCCGTCGCGCCGTCCGAGCCGCCGGCGACGCGGGTGACGTAGTCACCGCCGGCGACGTACCGGATGCCGCGCAGCACCTGACCGTCGGGGCGGACGTCGAGGTCGTCCAGCCGGCCGACGGCGGACGGCATCAGTCCCTCGCCGCACGCCTTGTCGATCGGCCCCCGGCGCGGCTCATGGACCACCACCGACAGCCCGGCCCGGGCGGCGTACAGCGCCGTCGCGAGACCAGCCGGGCCGCCCCCGGCCACCACGAGATCCGTCGTGCCACCGGTCACGGAGCGGTCCCCAGAGCCCGGTTCTCCGTGCGGATCCGCACGCCCAGCAGGAAGGCGTTCGCCACCGAGAACACGACGGCGGTGATCCACGCCGAGTGGACCAGCGGCAACGCGAAGCCCTCGATCACGACGGCGACGTAGTTGGGGTGGCGGAACCACCGGTACGGGCCCCCGTCGACCAGCGGCAGGTCCGGCACCACGATGACCCGCGTGTTCCATCGCGGACCGAGTGTGGCGATGCACCACCACCGCAGCGCCTGGGCGCCGACGGCCAGCACGAGCATCGGCCAGGCGAGGGCGGGGACGGCGTCCGGCCGCCGCAGCCAGACCTCGGCCAGCGCACCGAGCAGCAGGCCCGTGTGCAGCACGACCATGACGGGGTAGTGGCCGGAGCCCGACTCCACGCCGCCGCGGGCGAAGCTCCACGCCGCGTTCCGCCGCGCCACGCGCAGCTCGGCCAGGCGCTCGCAACCCACGGCGAGCACCAGCACGGTGAAGAGGATCTCGCTGGTCATGCCCGCAGCAGCACCATCTCGAGACCGAAGCCGGGGCCCATCGCGAGCATCATGCCGTACGTGCCGGGCGTCGGTGGGCGCTGGTCGAGGGTGTCCCGCAGGATGTGCAGCACCGAGGCCGAGGAGAGGTTCCCGACGCGCCGCAGCGAGTCGGTGGTCAGCGCGAGCTCGTCGGGCTCGACGCCGAGCGCGTCCACCATGGCGTCGATGACCTTGGGGCCGCCCGGGTGGCACACCCACCAGCCGATGTCCTCGACGGTCATCTCCTGGTCCGCGAGGAAGGCGGCGACGTCGCGGCCCACGTGCCCGCGCACCAGCTCCGGCACCTCGACGCCGAGCACGATCCGTAGCCCGGAGGCCCGCACGTCCCAGCCCATCGTCGCCTCGGTGCCGGGGTAGGTCCGGCTCCCGGCGGCCACGACGTGCGGCCCGGCCGTGCCCGCCGCCGGGTGCTCCGGGCCGACGACGACCACGGCCGCCGCGCCGTCACCGAAGAGCCCGGAGGCGACGAGGTTCGCCGTCGAGGGGTCGCCGTGCTGGACGGTGAGCGAGCACAGCTCGGCCGAGACGAGCACCGCGACGCCGTCCGGGCGGCCGTGCAGCAGGTCGCGCACGCGGCCCAGACCGGCGGCACCGGCCATGCAGCCCAGGCCCATCAGCGGCACGCGGACGAGGTCCTCGCGCATCCCGAGGCGAGCCGCGATCCGCGACTCCAACGACGGCACGGCCAGGCCGGTCACGGTGGTGGAGACGACGACGTCGACCTCCTGCGGCGCCAGGCCCGCACGTTCCAGCGCACCGGCGACCGCCTCCGCCCCCAGATCGACCGCGGCGGCGATGAAGGCGTCGTTGGCGGCGCCGAAGTCGGTGAGTGCGGCGTACCGCTCCAGGGGGAGGGCCAGGTGTCGCTCGTCGACGCCGGCGCCGGCGTGGATCTTCCGCATCACCGCGGCACGGCGAGAGTCGAGGCCGATGAGGCCGACCAGCGCGTCGGTGATGGTCGCCTGGTCGTAGCGGTGCTCGGGCAGAACGGCCGCCACGCCCGCGAGGTGCGTCATCTGTCGAGCGTACGGTTCGGGCGTTCCCTACGCTTCCCGTGTGCCCGCCACCGCCGGCGCGCTCGTGCGCGCAAGCCATCCCGCTCCCGCGGCGGCGGTGACGGTCCTCGCCACCCTGGTGGCAGTGGTCGCCGGGCACGGGGTCGCGGTCGTCGTGCTGGTCACCGTGGCGGTGCTGCTCGGACAGCTGACGATCGGGTGGTCCAACGACCTGGTCGACGCGGACCGGGACCACCAGGTGGGGCGCCGGGACAAGCCCGTGGCGACCGGCGAGCTCAGCGAACCGGTGCTGCGCGCGGCGCTGGTGGGGGCGAGCGTGCTGTGCGTCGCGGCCTCGGCGCTGCTCGGACCGGCCGCCGGCGCGGTGCACGTGGTGCTGCTGGTCGGCTCGGGCGTGGCGTACAACCTGTTCTTCAAGCGCACCGCGCTGTCCTGGCTGCCGTACGTCGTCGCGTTCGGCTCGCTGCCGGCGGTGGCGTGGCTGGCCCTCGACCCGCCGGCGCCGCCACCGGTGTGGATGATCGCCGTCGGGAGCCTCCTCGGTCTCGGAGCTCACCTGGTGAACGTGCTGCCCGACCTGGCCGACGACGCCGCGACCGGTGTCCGTGGCCTGCCGCACCGGCTCGGCGCGCGGACGACGACGATCCTCGCCCTGCTGGCCCTGACGGTCGGGTCGGCCGTGGCCGTGCTGGGCCCGGCCGGTTCGGCGCCGGTGTGGGCGTGGGTGGTGCTGGCGGTCGTCGTTGCGCTCGCGGCCCTCGCCCTGGCGCGCGGCGGCCGGGCGCCGTTCCGAGCCGCCCTGGCTATCGCCGTCGTCGACGTCGTCGTGCTGCTCGTGCGCGGCTGAGCATTGCCCCTAGGCGTCGACCCAGCCGTGCGCGACGGCCTTGACGCCGAGCTCGAAGCGGCTGCTCGCGCCCGCCTTGGTGCTGAGGTTGTTGGTCATGCGCCGGACGGTGCGGATGGAGACGCCGAGCGAGCGAGCGATCGCCTCGTCCTTGTCGCCGCGGGACAAGAGCTTGAGGAGGTCGCGTTCCTCGGGCTTGAGATCCTCGTAGTCGGCGGCCGGGAGACCGAGCTCCTCGGCCGAGGACCACAGGAGCTCGAAGTAGGCCTGCAGCGTGGTCACGGCCCCCGGCGTGTTGAGCACGATCGCGCCCTGACGGGTCGTCAGCGGGTCGGAGAGGAACAGCGCCACGTCCCGGTCGAAGAGCACCAGCCGATTCGGCAGATCGAGCGCCGTGCGGATCTGGCCACCCTTGGCGCTGAACCAACGCGCGAAGTCGAGGGCGTCCTCGTTCTGCCGCGCCTCGGGCTGGTAGATCGCCCGGACTGCGATCCCGCGATCGAGCAGCTCGCCGTCGTCGACCCTGGCCTGGTCCAGGCCATGCTTCGCCGGGAGGTTGGGCACGATCGAGTCGACGGACACCTTGGCGGCCCTGGCGAGCGCACGCATCCTCGTGACGATGTCGTCCACGCCGACGAGCCTCTCGAACTCGCCGTACGTCGAGCTGGGGCTGGACCGGTTGAGGTCGTCCACCAGCTCCGCGGCCTTGGCGCGCCACAAGCTCAACCGCTCCTGCGCGCGATGCAGGTCGCGCTCCTCGTCGCCGAGCAGGCGTTCGAACGCGACCTGCGGCGGCTCCGCGTGGAACCGGTCGGCGGCGGTGTGCGAGCGGCGCAGGAATCCGCGCTCCTCGAGGACACTGAGCGAGCCGGACACGTCCTGCTCGTCAGCGCCGGCAATCACGGCGAGGTCGGACTCGCCGGCGTCCGGGTCCGCCAAGAGCGCGCGATAGACGGCTATGTCGCGCGCGCCGATCCCCAGTGGTTCGAACATCATTCCCCTTGTCTGGAACCCGATGCTATCGCCGCGGTCGGCACCATCACGCCGGAGATCGCCTAGTTCTTGGTCATATACTCGGGTGCGACCGGAGCGACCACGCTACCGTTGGCCTTCCCAGGCCTTGGGTAGACGAATCGATCGGAGACAAACGATGTTCGAGCGCGTACTGGTCGGCGGACTGCTGACCCTCCTGCTCTCTGTGTTCGGCCTCAGCTCGACGGACGCGAACGAGGGAGCCGATCAGGCCGGCGGCTTCTCGCCGATGTGCGTCAGCTGTCTGGGCGAGAAGCCGGACTGAGTTCGGTCCTCTCCTCAGCCCAGTAGCTCAGGGAGTTCACCGGTCTGATTCAGCACGTGCTCGGTGAGGAAGCCGAGCACCACCTGGTACCAGACCTTGGCGTGCTGCGGGGCGAGGACCCAGTGGTTCTCGTCCGGGAAGTACAGGAAGCGGTGCGGCGTCGAGCCGTCCGCAGCCTGTGGCAGCCCGGACGAGGCCAGCACCTCGTACCAGAGCCGCAGGCCCTCGCCGATCGGCACCCGGTAGTCCTTGTCGCCGTGCACCACGAGCATGGGCGTGCGGATCTGCGAGACGAACCGGTGCGGTGAGTACGTCTCCTGCATCTTCGGGCTCATCTCGCGGGACCAGTGGTACGCCGCGTCCGTGCTCGGTCCGAAGTTCTCGAGCGACCACAGGCTGGCGTGGGTGACGATTGCCTTGAACCGGTCGGTGTGCCCGGCCACCCAGTTCGCCATGTAGCCGCCGAACGAGCCGCCCATCGCCCCGGTGCGCGTCTCGTCGATGTCACCGCGTGCCACCACGGCGTCGGTCGCGGCCATCAGGTCCGTGTAGGGCTCGGCGCCCCACCGAGCCCAGCCCCGCTCGATCATCTCCTGGCCGTAGCCCGTTGACAGCGCCGGGTCCGGCAGCAGCACGGCGAAGCCCTGCGCGACCATCAGCCACGGGTTCCACCGCCAGCTCCACGCATTCCACGAGCCAAGCGGCCCGCCGTGGATCCACAGCAGCAGCGGCGCCGGCGCTTCCGCGGAAGCGCCGGCGGGCAGCGCCAGCCAGGACCGCACCCGGGTGCCATCCTCCGCAGTCGTCTCGACCTCGGTGAGCCGGCCCGGAAGTTCCGGGCGGTCGACCGGGGCACGCAGCGCGGTCACCGTCACCGCGGACAGGTCCGCGAGGTCGAGGCGCACCACCTCGGCCGGGTACCCGTAGGAGGAACGCAGCGCGTAGGCGGCGCGGCCGTCCGGCGCGATGACGACGTCGGAGTAGGCGCCCTCGTCCGTCAGGCGGGTGACCGCTCCGGAGGCGACGTCGACGTGGAAGACCGGCGCGCGACCGTCCTCGTCGGCCACGACCAGCAAGCCGCCGGAGTCCGGCAGCCACCGGGTCTGGCCCGGCCATCTGTCCCAGCCCTCCGCCACGGGGCGGCTATCACCCGTTGTCAGGTCGAGGAGCCACAGCGTCGGTCGCGGCGCGTGCTCCGCCGTCGAGCGCTCGCGGCGCACGTACGCGAGGAGACCTCCGTCCGGGCTGATGCGGGGGGAGCCGTACTCGACGGTCTCGTCGGCGGTCAGCAGGGTCGTCCGTGCACCGGTCGCGACGTCGATCCGGACGAGGTCCGAGCGCAGGCTCGCCCGTCCCTCCGGTACGCGCCACTCGCTCACGAGGAACGAGGAGTCCGGGGCGACGTCGTGCCCCGCCCGGACCAGATGCGTCCCGGCGTCCGGGGTCAGGTCCCGCAGGGGGAGTGGCTCGTCCGCGGTGGCCGCGCTGACCGTGCCTGCCACGGCGCCGCCGTCGGCGAGCGTCAGCGCGTACAGCCGCGGTGCGGCCGGGCCGAGGTCGTGGTCCCAGTGCCGCACCGGGTACCCGGTGTGCAGGATCGCGGCGACCTTCTTGTCCTTGCGCGCCTTGCGGAGCCGCTCCTCGTCCGCCAGGCCTGCCGCCCGCGGCATCGCGGAGGCCTGGACGACGACGGCGACGCCGGTCTGGCCGGTCTGCGTCGCCTCGACGCCGCCCGGGTGCGTCGCCAGCACGCGTGCCTCACCGCCGTGGGACGGGATTGTCCACAGCGCCGGCTTGTCGTCCGCGTCGGAGCCGTCCGGTCGGGACGCGACGAACAGCAGGTCACCCGCGGGCGTGAAACGGGCCTGCGACTCTCCCGTCGCGCCGCGCGTGAGCCGGTGAGCCGGCCGCTCGCCGCCCGGGTCGATCTCCCACAGCGCCGTGACGTACCTCGTGGCGTCGTCGTCGAGCACGCTCACGCCGGTGACGAGCCGGGTGCCGTCGGGCGAGAGGGTCAGGCCGGCGAGCCGGGGGAGTGCTACGTACTCGTCGAGGTCGTGAAAGGGGGTCGACTGCTGGCGCGGCTGTGTCACGCGGCACATCCCACCACGGAGGCCGGCGCCACCGCGAACAGGTGTCAGGATGGGGCCGTGCCAGCTCGCCCTTCCCGCCTCCTCGTCGTCCTGGGTGTGCTGGTCGCGCTCGTGGCCGCGGCGGTCGGGCTGCGGATCGGGTCGGCGCCGCTACCGGCGCCCGAACCCCCGGCGCCCACGACGGCGGCGTCCTCCCCGACACCCACGCCCAGTCCCACACCCGAGCCGCCGCCGCCTCCGCTGGACGGCGTGCACATCGTCCTCGATCCCGGCCACAACGGCGGCAACGCCGACGCCGTCGCGCAGATCAACGAGAGCGTCGGCGACGGTCGTGGCGGCACCAAGGCCTGCAACACCGTCGGAACGTCCGCCGCGTCCGGGTATCCCGAGCATGCCTTCACGTGGGACGTCGCCATCCGCGCACGGGACCTGCTCGAGGACGACGGCGCCACCGTCACCCTCACCCGCGACAGCAACGACGGCGTGGGGCCGTGCATCGACGTCCGTGGCCGCTCCGCGCAGGAGTCCGGTGCGGACGTCCTCGTCTCGGTCCACGCCAACGGCTCTGAGGACCCGGCCGTGCGGGGCTACTTCGCCATCGTCTCCGACCCGCCGCTCAACGACGCGCAGGGCGAGCCGTCCCGGGTGCTCGCCCGGCACCTCCTCGACGCGCTCGACGACGCAGGCTTCACGCCGTCGACCGCCGTGCCGGACGCCCTCAGCGAGCGGCCGGACCTCGGCACCCTGAACTGGGCCGAGCGTCCGGTGGTGATGCTCGAGCTCGCCGAGATGCGCAACCCCGAGGAGGCCGCGCTCGTCGAGAGCGAGGAGGGTCGGCAGCGCTACGCCGAGGCGATCGCCGCCGGCCTGCTCGACTGGGCGGCCGAGCGGGCGGACTGACGATGCCTCAGGAGCGCCGACTCGGACGGGCTGGCGGCGCCGGAAGCCCTCTCGCGGCCGAGATCAGTCCGCGCTTGGCCGTAGGTGCGTCGTGATGCTTGACATGTTCCAGGTGTTGATCGTGCCGACGGCGATGACGAGATCGGCGCGCCGCTCCTGCCCGAGGAGCCTCCCAGCCGCCTCCCACACGCCGTCGTCGATGGCGTCGACGCCACCGGTGAGGGCCTCGGCGAAGGTCAGCGCGACGCGCTGGTCGTCGTCGAAGAACGGGCTCTCGCGCCACGCGGCGACGCCGTGGACCGTGCGGGTCGGCACACCCTGCTTCTCGAGGTCGGCGGCATGCTTGTCGACGCAGTAGGCGCAGCCGTTGAGCTGGGACGCGCGGAGCTTCACCAGGTCGTAGAGCACCGGGCCCAGGGAGCTCTTCAGGCGGCCGTCGAGCGCTACGAGGGTGCGGAACGTCTCCGGCGAAGCCCGGCGGGTGGGAGTGCGGGACATTGCTCTTACTCTCCTTAAGGTGGACGTCTGATGTCCAGGTTCGGTTCGGTTCGGCGAACGAGAACGTCGGGAACGGTTTCGGTCAGGCGCTACTGAAGTGCCGCCGGGCGTGCTGGGCGACGGTCGAGGGGGTCGACGCCGAGAGGTCGGCGATGGTGGTCGCCGCGAGCTGCCTGCGCCAGGCGAGCTCGGCCGAGCGCATCGCGTGCGCGATGCCGCACGGCTTGGCGAAGTCCCGTGCGGGCCGTTCCGCGTTCATGCCGCGCTGCCGGATCTCCGTGCAGCTGAAGGCCTCGGAGCGACCCTCGATGGCCGTCACGACGTCCATGAGCGAGATCCGGTCGGCGGGCCGGGCGAGCCGGACGCCGCCGCGGACGCCGGGGACCGATTCGGTGATTCCCGCCCGGGTCAGCGCCTGGAGCTGCTTGACGAGATACGGAGCCGGGAGGTCGTACGCCTCGGCCAGCCGGGCTGCCGGGACCGGCGCGGTGTCCCCGGCCTCGAGCCAGTGCAGCAGGACGCAGACGTGGGCCGCCCACTCCACGCCCTCGCTCATCTTCATGCCCGCTCCCGTCTTAACCTGGATAGAAGATATCCAAATTCGCGGCGTCGGGCAAGAGCGTCCGGCGGGTCACCGGTGCCTCGCGGTCAGAAGGTCTCGTAGCCCGCCCGGGCCATCGAGAAGCCGTGGCCGGTCAACGTGTTCCAGCAGGTCATGCCCGTCTCCTCGCTCGTGCACGCGTAGAAGTCGGAGACGCCGGAGTCTCCGTACTGCAGAACGTCGCCCTGGGCGCCCACCGGTGAGTCGCACCGGTTCGAGACCTCCCCGTCCATCGGCACGGCGAGGGTGGTGCCGTCGTCACACCCCTGCGGGGCGTCGAAGTTGTGCTCCAGGATGGTGCACCGCGCCAGGTCGCCGCCCAGGTCGCACTGGATGTTGCCCGACGGCGACGCGAACGTGGAGATCTCGGTGGCGCCGTCGGGAGCCGGTCGGGCGAAGTCGACCCAGTCCGTGCCTGCCTCGCTGACCGTGGACGCGAGCACCTCGGGCGTCCCCTCCCCCTCGGTCAGTGCCCCGGCGACCGAGACGGCGTAGACGTTGGAGCAGGACTGCTGCAGGCCCTGGAGCGTGTCGATGACGAGCTGGCTGTCGGACTCCTGCGCCCACGTCCCGTCCGGGGCCGCGGCCGCGGCGAACGTGCCGAAGGTGCCGGCGTCACTGCTCGGGTCCTCGCACGAGGTGGACTCCGGCAGGGAGGTCAGCTGCTCCCGGGCGGCCTCGACGTCGGTGGTCTCGCCCTGCCCGGTCTGCTCCGGCTCGTCGGCCTGATCCTGCGTCTGCTCGCCGGTCGGGGCCGGCGGCTCCGGCTCGTCCTCGCCGCCGGTGAGCTGGATGATGACGATGATGACGAGGATCGCGGCGAGCACGGCGAGGAGGGCCAGGGGCACCCACGAGCGTCGCCGAGCATCCTCGTGCTCGTCCCGAGCGGCCGCGCCGAAGAGGGCGCCGGACTCGGACGGCGGTTCCCAGGAGGGCTCGGCCGGCTGGTGGGTCGGCTGCCACTGCGCCGGCCGAGTCGGTTGTGTCGGCTGGGTCGGTGGGGTCTGCGGCGGCCGGGCGGGCGGCATCTGCGTGGCACCCCATGCACCCGCACCGGCACCCGCCTCGGCCTGCTCGCCCCGGCCGAGGATCGAGCGGCGTTCCACGGGCTGCGACCCGTCCGCCGACGGTTCGCCGCGGTCGGCCGCCCGTGCCGGTGGCTCGGCCTCGGTGGGGGGCTCGATCGCCTCTGTCGGCGGACCGGCGGACGGTTCCACGACCGGCGGGGTCTGCCCCAGGTCCGGTTCCGGTTCTGCCCCTGGTTCGGCCTCGGGCGGAGGCGGCGGTGCCTGCACGGCCTGCCCGGCCTCGGCCCGGCGGGCGAGGGCGGCGTCGACGTCGGGCATGCCCAGCCTGCCGAGCCACTCGAGCAGGCCCGGGTAGGTCGCCGGGTTCTCGGCGATCGCTGCGCGCAGCTCCGGGTGGTGCTGGGCGAGGGTCTGCAGAGTGGCCAGCGGCGTGCTCGGATCAGCCGCCTGCGCTGCCAGATCTGGCTGCCCGGCGTTACCGTCAGCGCCCGTCATGCGGCCGTCACCTCCTCGAACCCGCGTCGATCCGGCCCCGACACTACACAGAAGCCCTCCGCGGCGTGGCTGCCTAGGCTGGCTCGGTGAGCCGCATCACCACCCGTCCAGGCCGCCGCGGGCGGCGCATCGTCGTGGCGGCGGCGCTCGTCCTGCTGCTCGTCGTCGCCGCCTGGGCGGCCGACCGGGTGCTCCACGCGCGCACCGAGGAACGCGTCGCCGGGCAGCTTGCCGGCTCGTTGGACCTCGCCGAGGAGCCCCGCATCGCGGTCGAGGGGTTCCCGTTCCTCACCCAGGTCGCCGCCGGTGAGCTGGACAGCGTCCGGGCCGAGGTGGACGCCGTGGTCCTCGATGAGACCGCCGGCGTCGACGGCCTCATGCTGCGCGAGGTGAGCGGCCACGCGCGCGGCGTGACGGTGCAGGCGCCTTCCGTCGTCGACCGGCTGGAGCTGACCGGTACGCTGCCGGACGCCTCGGTCGAGGCGCTGGTCCAGCGCGAGCACCCCGGCGTGAGCGTGCGCACCGACACCGACGGCCTGCGCCTGAGCACCGAGCTGATGGGCATTGACCTCGCGCTGCGCGCCGAGCCCGCGGTCACGGACGCCGGAGTGGTCGTCCGCGTGGTCGAGGCGGAGCTCGGCGGCGCCACGGTCGAGCGGTCGACCCTGGCCGCCGTCGTGCCCGACGGGTTGCTGGAGACCGAGATCGACGTCGGCGAGCTGCCGCTGGGACTGCGCCTGGTCGGTGTGGAACCGGTCGACGGCGGGCTGCGCCTGAGGTTGACCGGCGAGGACGTCACTCTCGAGGAGTGACGTCCTGACCGCCCGCCCGGCGCGCGCGTTCGGTGAGCATGGCGTTGTAGGCGCGCAGCTCGGCGTCGTCGTCCCGGTCCGCCTTGCGGTCGGAGCGCCGCGCCGTGCGGGTGTCGTCCTTCGACCAGGCCACCGCGACGCCGATGGCCAGCGCCAGCGTGGGCAGCTCGCCGATGCCCCAGGTGATCGCCCCGCCGCGGGCCTGGTCGGCCAGTGCGTCCACTCCCCACGGCAGCCCGAGCCAGCCGAAGAAGTTGCCCGCCAGCAGGGTGGTCTGCGAGATCAGCGTGACGCCGAAGAAGGCGTGAAAGCCCATCGTCGCCAGCAGCAGCACCAGCCGCAGCGGGTAGGACGGTCGCGACGGCCCCGGGTCCACCCCGACGAGCGCGTTCGCGAAGAGGTAGCCCGCCATCGTGAAGTGCCCGACCATCACCAGGTGGCCGACGTGGGTGGTCAGGGCCAGCTCGAAGAAGTCCGTGTAGTAGAAGACGATCAGCGAGCCGGCGAAGTTGACGGCCGCGACGACCGGGTGGGCCAGGAACCGGGCCACGGGCGCGTGCACGATGGCCAGCAGCCACTCGCGCGGCCCGCGGGAGCCGTCCTGGCGGTGCGGCAGCGCACGCATGGCAAGCGTGACCGGTGCCCCGATCACCAGGAAGATCGGCACCACCATCGCCAGGAGCATGTGCATGAGCATGTGCGCGCTGAACAGCACCGCCCCGTAGACGACCGGACCGCCGTTGGTCACCCACGCGAACAGCGTCCAGCCGGCGATCCAGGAGACCGTGCGGATCGCCGGCCAGGTGTCGCCGCGGCGCCGCAGCCGCCGTACCCACATGAGGTAGACCACGACGGCGGACACGGTCCCGAAGAAGAGCAGCGGTTCCAGCCGGGTCTCGGTGAGGTAGGTCAGCGGCGTCGGGTAGGGCGGCACCGGGTAGCCGGTGATGAGGTACGTCGGGCTCGCGTCGGTGATCGGGTCCTGAGGCACGGGCGGCGCCGAGGAGGCCAGCGCCGCGCCGATGCCCATCGTGGCGGCCATGACCAGGACCTCGACGCCGGCCAGGCGCCAGAAGGCGCGGCCGGCGCGGTGACCCGCCCCGCCAGCGCCCGCCTCGGCGTGCGCCCGGATCGCCGGGAGGGTCGATCGCCGGTGCGCCCAGCCGGCGGCCCCCAGGGCGGCCGTCAGCACGATCTTCACCGCGAGCAGCTGGCCGTAGGGATGGGTGAGCAGGTCCAGCGGCGAGGACAGCCGGATCCAGGCGTTCGCGATCCCGGAGAACGCGACGGCCAGGAACGCCCACAGCGCCGTGCGCGAGTACCGCTCGGCGGCGTCGGGCAGATCCGGTCCCAGGCGGCCGGAGAGCACGCACAGCACCGCCAGGCCGCCCACCCAGACGCAGATGCCGACGATGTGCATCCACCACGAGGACACGGCGAGCGAGTGGCTGGCCGCCCCGGAGGCGTGCCCCGTCAGCGCGAGCGGCACCAGCGCCACGAGCGCCAGCACCACCGTCAGCGCGGCTGAGCGGAATCCGGTGACGGCGGCCGCCACCAGAGCGACGACGGCGCTCAACGCCGTGGACCACAGCAGGTCTTGGCCCAGCTCGAGCTCGGTGACGAACTGCGCCAGCTGGGCACCGAACTGCGGGCCGCCGAACGCGCCGGCGACCGAGCCGTAGGTCAGCAGCAGGTGAGCCAGCTGAGCGAGCGCCCAGACGACGGCGGCGCCGGCCCCGACGCGCGCGGCGAGCGACCACGCCCGGCCGTCCGCCGTCGTCCGTCGTGCCGTCTGGCGCTGCCCCGACTCCCGGGGCACGGCGGTACCGGCCGGCAGCACCAGGGCGCACAACGCGAACGCGCCGACGGTCCCCGCGGCCGCGGCGTCGGCGAGCGCGGAGACCATCGGCAGACCCCAGCGCACCACCGAGCCGGGGTCGATCACCGTCGGGGCAGCGGCCCCGGTGGTCACCACCCCGGCGAGGACACCCAGCAGCAGGACGGGGAGAGCGCCCACCGCCCAGGCTCGCGCACGGGCCGTCGGGGTGGTCGTCTCAGGCACTGGACCAGCGTATGCCGCGCACACGCCGAGTTCTGTCCGGTGCCTCCGTCGCCCAGGACTCAGCCGGGTGCCATACCCTCGACCACGATGAACGACGGCTGGTCACCAGAATCGGGGGGACGATGAATCCGCAGCGATCGGCGCACGAGGCCGGCCGGCCCGACGAGGCCGCCGACCGGGGCGCGGCCGGGCCTTCCGGCTGGAACCCGCAGCCACCACCCGCGCAGCCGCCGCCCGCGCAGCCGCCCACGCAGCACGCGCAGCAGAACACCGATCCGGCGCCGGAGAACGCTCCGATCAGCGAGACCGAGATCCAGCGTGCGACGTCGCTGGTGCAGCGCGCCATCACGATCTTCGGCGAACGCGTCATCGGTCAGGAGGGCCTGCGCACGGCGCTGATCTCCACGCTGCTCTCCGGCGGCCACGTGCTCCTCGAGTCCGTCCCCGGTCTGGCGAAGACCACCGCCGCCTCCACGCTCGCCGCCTCGGTCTCCGGCTCGTTCCACCGCATCCAGTGCACGCCGGACCTGATGCCGAACGACATCGTGGGCACCCAGATCTTCAACTACTCCACGAACGACTTCTCCACCCAGCTCGGCCCCGTCCACGCGAACTTCGTGCTCCTGGACGAGATCAACCGGTCCTCGGCGAAGACCCAGTCGGCGATGCTCGAGGCGATGCAGGAGCGACAGACCTCCATCGGCGGCGAGATCTACCCGCTGCCGACGCCGTTCATGACGCTGGCGACCCAGAACCCCATCGAGGAGGAGGGCACCTACGTCCTGCCCGAGGCGCAGATGGACCGCTTCCTCATGAAGGAGGTGCTGACCTACCCGACGCCGAGCGAGGAGGTCGACATCCTCGAGCTGACCTCCTCCAAGGCGTACCGCCAACCCATCGAGCACCAGCCGATCACTCTCGAGGACGTGCTGTTCCTGCAGGAGCTCGTCGGGCGGGTGTACGTGGATCTCTCGATCCGGCAGTACATCGTGGCGCTCATCAACACCACGCGCGGCGGCGGGCCGCGTCCGCTGCCGAACTTCAACCAGCACGTGCGCGTCGGCGCCTCACCCCGCGGCGGCATCGCGCTGATGCGGGTGGCGCAGGCCGTCGCGCTCCAGGAGGGCCGTACCTACGTGGTCCCCGACGACGTCAAGAAGCTGCGGCACCCGGTGCTGCGGCACCGGCTCGTGCGCACCTACGACGCGCTGGCCAACAACGTGGCCCCGGAGTCCCTCATCGACGCCGTCTTCGCCACCGTTCCGACTCCCTGAGCGAGGAGCGAGCCTGGATGTCCTCGACCACCTCTCGACTGGAGAAGGTCCGTGCCCGCCTGGACCTTCCCACGGTCCGCCGCGCCGCGGGCCTGCTCGAGGGGCGCCACCGGTCGATCTTCACCGGGCACGGACAGGACTTCGACGACCAGGTGGAGTACCACCCCGGTGACGACGTCAGCGACATCGACTGGAAGTCCTCGGCGCGCGCCGGCATCCCGATCATCCGCCGTTTCGTGCGTGAGTCGAACCTCTCGCTCGTCCTCATGGTCGACACCGGGCGGAACATGGCGACGGCGGCGCCCTCCGGTGAGCCGAAGTCCCGGGTCGCGATGTTCGCGGCCGACGTCGTCGCGTACCTGGCGCGGTCCCGCGGCGACCTCGTCGCGCTGCTGGCCGGCGATGCCGAACGGATGTCGCAGCTGCCCGGCCGGGCCGGCACCGAGCACATGGAGCTGCTGCTGCGCATGGTGGAGCGCGCGTTCTCCGTGGACTCGCCGCCGTCGGACCTGGGCCGGCTCCTCGACCGGGCGCGGACCTTGTTCAGCCGCCGCTCCCTCATCGTGATCATCACCGACGAGGCACGGCCGGCGCCGGAGCACGAGCACGCGCTGCGCCGCCTGCGCACCCGCCACGAGATCATGGTCATCTCCGTCGCCGACGCCTTGCCCACCACCCCCGGCATCGGCCCGACGGCGGACATCGACACCGGCGCCGACCTGCCGGCCTTCCTGCGGGACGACAAGGCGTTGCACGCCGAGGCGGTCGCCGCCGTCGAGGCACGCAAGTCCGAGGTCCTCGCGATGCTGCGCCGTCGTGGCATCCAGGCGGTGACGGTGACGAGCGAGGACGACCTGATCGACCAGCTCATCGACCTGCTGGGGAGACAGCACCGTGTCGCCCGTCGCTGACCTGCTGCCGCCCGAGGCCTACGCGTGGTGGGTACCCACGGTCGGTGCGGTGCTGCTCGCCCTCGTCCTGGCCTGGTACATCTTCGTCCACGTCTGGACGAACCCCGAGAGGGTGGCGGCCCGTGCCCGCAAGGACTGGGCCCCCTCGCCGATGCCGCCGACGCTGCGCCAGCGCTACGCCGCCGAGGTGGACGCACACCACGCCAGGTACGCCCGGGGTGAGTACGACCTGCGGGTGCTCCACCTCGAGCTGTCCGCGACCATGCGCAAGTTCGCCTCGGAGCGCATCGGTACCGACGTGACCGCCTGGACCCGTGGCGACATCGGCGGCTACGACCCGACCCGCCGTGTCGGTGAGGTCCTCGCCGTGTACGAGGAGCCGAGCTTCGCGGTGCGCTCGGACGCCGAAGCCCTGGTTTCCGTGACCAACGCCAAGGAGGTGATCACGCGGTGGTGACGCCATGGCTCGTGCCGGTCATCCTCGGCGTGATCGTCGTCGCGGCGCTCGTCGGCTGGTACCCGCGGCGCCGCGGCGTCAGGCGGACCGCGGTGACCTGGGTGGCGAACTCCGAGTACGTGCGCTCGCTCAAGGGCTACCGGCGCCGCATGAAGATGCTGCGGTGGGGCCTGGCCCTCGGCGCGTCCGCGCTCGCGCTGACCGCGGTGGCCTCCTCCGCCCTGACCGCGCGGCCGGTCGACCGTGACATCCGCTCGGAGCAGCTCGCGACCCGTGACATCGTCCTGTGCCTCGACGTCTCGGGATCGATGATCGAGTTCGACACCGAGATCGTGGAGAAGTTCTCCACGATGGTGGAGTCCTTCGAGGGCGAACGCATCGCGCTGAGCGTCTGGAACAACACCTCCCGCATGGTGTTCCCGCTCACCGACGACTACACGCTCGTGCAGGAGCAGCTCGACTCCGCCGCGGTGGCGCTGGACTTCGACATCGACGCCTTTATCTACGACCAGGAGGACCTCGAACGGCTCGAGGACTTCCTCGCCGGGACGGTGTCCTACTCGACCAGCGCCTCCTCGCTCGTCGGCGACGGGCTCGCCAGTTGCGCCCTGGCCTTCGACCACGCCGACGCCGACCGGTCGCGCTCGATCATCCTGGTCACCGACAACCTCGTCATGGGCGAGCCGGTCTACACGCTCCCCGAGGCCGCGGATCTGGCCGCCGAGCGCGACATCGCCGTTCACGGCCTCTACGCCTCGGCCTCCGACGCCAGCTCGGAGGAGGCGCGCGCCGAGTACGAGCGGGTGATCACCAGCCGCGGCGGCCTGTTCTACGAGGCCGACGACCCGGCCGCCGTCGAGGGCATCGTCGAGAGCATCGCCGCTCAGCAGGCCGTCGAGCTCGACGCCGACCCGGAGGTGGTGCACACCGACCGCCCGGACCGCTGGTACGGGTGGCTGGTCGCCGGGCTCGGCCTGTTCCTCCTCGTGGTCTGGAGGCTGCGCGCATGATCCTGCGGATGGTGTGGCCGGTCTGGGCGCTCGTGCTCGTGCTCGGGCCGATGCTCGTGCTGTGCGGCTGGTCGTGGTGGCGGGCGCGCCGTACCCAGGACGGCACGGCCACCGCCTGGGCGCGGCGCAGCGCGATGGCGCTGGCGACGTTGGTCATCGGTCTCACTCCCGCCATGCCGGCGGCCACGGAGCAGGTGCAGTCCAACGCCGAGATCTTCTTCGTCGTCGACCGGACCGGTTCGATGGCCGCGGAGGACTACAACGGCGACCAGCCGCGGCTGGAGGGCGTCCGTCACGACATCGGCGCGGTCGTCGAGGCTCTCCCCGGGGCGCACTACTCGGTGATCGCCTTCGACTCCCAGGCCACCAGGCAGCTGCCGCTCACCACGGACTCGCGCGCCGTGCTGTCGTGGGCCGAGACAGTGCGTCAGGAGATCACCTACTACTCGGCCGGCTCGTCGATCGACCGCCCGCTCGGCGCTCTGACGAACGCCCTGGAGGGAGCGGCCGAGCGCAACCCCGGCAACGTCCGCCTCGTCTTCTTCATGTCCGACGGCGAGAACACCGACGGCGACGACTCCTCCACCTCCGGGGGGAGGCAGAGCTACGCACCGCTGAACGACGTCATCGACGCCGGGGCAGTGTTCGGCTACGGCACTCCCGAGGGCGGCCGGATGCGCCAGTACGACGGCACGGAAGACTCCGGGGCCGGGTCCGACGCGCCGTACATCACGGACGACACGTTGCCCGGGGCACCGCCGGCCGTCTCCCGGATCGACGAGGAGAACCTTCGGCGGGTCGCCGAGGAGATGGGCGTCGAGTACACCCACCGCGTGGAGCCGAGCCCGGTGGGCCACATCACCGACGGCATCAACATCGAGGAGATCGCCTCGGACGGCCGTCGGTCGGTCGAGACCTACCGTGACGTGACGTGGCCGGCCGGTGCGCTGCTGGCCGGGCTGGTCGCGTGGGAGGCGTTCTACCTGAGCGGCCGCACCCGTCGGCTGCGGGAGGTCTCCGCATGAGCGCGCAGCAGAAAGGTCTGGGGTACGCGGGCACGAGGCCCCGTCCGCCGCTGCCGCCGCACCTGGCACTGCGTCGGCGCATGCTGCTGTGGTCGGCACCGGTCGTGCTGACGCTGCTGCTGGTGGGCAGCCTGCTGCTGGGTGTCACGTTCGGGAACCTGCACGCGCGGGCCGCGTACGACGAGCAGCGGTACCCCGAGGCCGCGGAGCGGTACCGCTGGCAGCAGACGTTCACCCCGGTCGTCATCGAGCCGTGGAAGGCGTGGTTCAACAGCGGTACCGCCGAGCTGCAGGCCGCCGAGCACTTCCCCGCCGCGGAGGACCTGCGGGAGGCTCTCGAGCTGGTGCCGCTGGGGACCACGGACGCCGAGGGAAACCCCGACCCGACGACGCCGGAGTGCCGCGTCCGCCGGAACCTCTCCCTGGCGCTGGAGGCCATGGGTGACGACTCCCTCGCGGAGGGTGACCCGGCGATGGCCATCACCCACTACGACGAGGCCCTGAACGTCGTCGGGCCGTGCAGCTCCGACGGCGAGTCGGAAGCCGGCGAGCAGCAGCAGGACCAGCAGCAGCAGCCACCGCCCGACGAGCCCAGCGGGGAGCCGAGTGGTGAGCCGTCGGGTGAGCCCAGCGGGGAGCCGTCCGGTGAGCCGTCGGGTGAGCCGTCGGGTGAGCCCAGCGGTGAGCCGTCCGGTGAGCCCAGCGGGCAACCCTCCGGTGAGCCGAGCGGCGAGCCGACCCAGGACCCGAATCAGCAGCAGGACCCCGGTACGCCCGACGAGACCGAGCAGCGCCAGCAGCAGAAGCGCGGGCAGGCGCAGCAGGAGTCCGAGGACCAGGGTGGCGACAACCAGGAGAGTGAGGAGGGCCAGGAGGGGCAGGAGGGCCAAGAAGAGCAGGAGCAGCCCACCGAACCGCCGCCGGATCCGCAGCAGGAGGAGCTCGAGGAGCGCAACGAGGACGCCGAGCGCGACCGGCAGCAGCAGGAGCAGCAGGAGGGCGGCGGCTTCGGCGGCGGACAGAACTGGTGACGCGCAGAGCTGGTGACGCGCAGAACAGGTGACGGGTGACCGTGCCGGAGGGACGCTGGTCGTCCTCGGCCCGCCGGCGGGGAGATCTCCCCATCGGCAGACCGTCGCCCCTGCCATAGCGTTCCCCTGAGACACCGGGGGAGCAGGATGACTGGGGAGCAGCAGGAACCACGGCGCATCGGTGCGCCCGGCTACCTGTCGTCCTGTTCGCCTCCAGTGGCCGAGTCCGGGAGGGTTCCGGCGAGGCGTGCGCGGACGTGATCTGAGACTTGACGCAGCAGATGACCAGGTCGATGCCGTTCACCGCCCGGCAGGCGCACGACCCGAGCACACCGCCGGAGGTCCTCGCCCGGATCGCCGGTGATCGCCCCGACCTCCGTGCCCTCGTCGCCGGCAACCCGGCGACGGAAGAACCCGTGCTGGAGTGGTTGCGCCGCCTCGGCGACGTCGGTGTCGATGCAGCGCTGAGCGGACGACCGCCGCTGACGCGCTCGGTCGACGGCGCGCACGAGCGGGCGCCCGAATCGCCAGTGCCGCCGTGCGCGGACGCACCGTTGGACTGGGCCTTGCTCATGCCGGTGGCGGCGACGCCGGCCGTGGAGGAGGCGCCGCAGTCGCGCAGGGGACGTGCGCTGTCCCGGGCGGCCGTATCGATGGCGGCGACCGCCGTGGTCGTCGGCGTCCTCCTGATCGTCCTGCTCCTCCCGGACGGTGCCTCACCCGGTCCGAAGTACGAGCCGGCGACAGAACGCAACGGCGCCCCGCTCCATCGATCGGAGGACGCGCCGTTCACCTACGGTGAGGACCGTCGCCTCGACGAGCTCTGGGAGGCGTGCGACGGGGGCGATCCCGGCGCCTGCGTGGACCTGTACGGCTCCGCGCCGGTGGACTCCGAGTACGAGCAGTTCGGGTGGACCTGCGGGGGACGAGCAGCGGAAGGGCTCCTCGCGAGCGACGTCTGTTCCGGCGTCTTGTGAGGGAAGGCACCGGGTAGTCCTCCCCATCGGCCGAAGCCGCGATCGCCCCCTACCGTCGAGGTCGGCGGGTGGCAGACCTCTCGGTGCGTCCTGAGCCGAGTGTGTGATCTAGTCTCGCCGAAGACTGTCAGCGATTGGGGAAAAGACGATGACCAGCCCAGCCCAGTTCTCGGCGTACGAGGCCGGCAATCCGGCGACACCCCCGGAGGTGCTGGCCCAGATCGCCGAGACCCGGCCGGACCTGCGGGCTTTGGTCGCCGGCAACCCGTCGACGCCGGACTACGTGGTGCAGAACCTCGGCGCCCTCGGTGATCCAGGGGTTGATTCCGCGCTACGGAACCGGCCAGGCGCCGTCGAGGATGTTCGGCCGTCGGACACCGGCGCTCCCGCCGAGGAGCCGCCGCCGAGCCCTGAAAGCTCCCCCGCTGCGGCGGAGGGCCCGAGCGATCCGCGCGTCGAAGGAGACGCCGGCGAGGGCGCCGAGGCGGCGAGCCACGACGCCGGATGGGGTGCTTCGCAGGGCGCGCTCGGTGAGCCCTTCGCTGCTCCGTCCGCATCCAGCTCCGCCCCGGTGCCGCAGTGGGACCAGCAGGGCCGGCCGCAGTGGGACCAGCCGGGCTACGGTCAGCCAGGCGGGCAGCCGCCGTACGGCGCCACGCCGCAAGGGCAGCTCGGCTACCCGTACCAGGACCCCCAGAGCTCCTGGTACGGAGACCAGCAGGCGGGCCCGCAGAGCGGCTACGACCCTCACGCTCAGCAGCAGTACGGGCCGGGTCGGGATCCCTACGGTCAGCAGCAGTCTGCCCAGCCGGGCCAGGCCCCGTACGGCCAGCCGGGCCAGGCCCCGTACGGCCAGCCGGGCCAGGCCCCGTACGGTCCGCCCCCCACGCAGAACCCGTACGCCCAGCCCGTCCAGAACCCGTACGGCCAGCAGTACGGTCAGCCCGCCGGCGCCAGCCCTTGGGCGGCGAACGAGGCGTCGGGCAGCGGCGCCCTGAAGTGGATTATCGGCGGCGGCATCGCCGTCGTCGTGGTGATCGCCGTCGTGGTCGCGCTCGTCCTCGGCTACCAGGACAGCGAGACCGACCCGGCGGCTGGTCCGGCGACCGACCCGACCCCGGAAGCTCCGACGTCCGAGGCGCCGGCTACCGAAGAGCCCACGGAGGAGGGTGGCTCGGGCGGCGAGCCCCAGACCTATGGTGACGACCCGCAGCTGGACGCCCTGTGGGACGAGTGCGAGCAGGGCGACGCACAGGCCTGCGACGAGCTGTATCTCCAGTCTCCGATCGGCTCCGAGTACGAGGCGTTCGGCGCCAGCTGCGGCGGACGGCACACGGGAACCACCGAGATGTGCGTCGACATCGAGTGAAAGCTTCGGCGACGTGACTTGACCTGCCCTGCCGAGACGGCAGGGCGGGGCCCTTCTCTGGTCGGTGCACGACCTCCGCGCTCAGGCGACGGGGGCGGGTTCCACTGCTGCCGAGGCGCCGACGGCCCGCAGCACGAAGGCCTCGGTGGTCTCGGCAAAGGCCGAACGCTCGGGTTCCTCCAGCGGCGCGGGACGACCGCTCAGGCAGGAGTGCACGAGCGGCACGACGGCGTCGAGGTCCTGCTCCGGGATGTCACCAGCCTCGATGGCACGGGTGAGGATGTCACGCAGCAGCGACTCCACCTCAGCCACGTGCGCCCGCAGGTTCCGCAGTCCTTCGTGCGAGACCACCTGCCGCAGATCGGGTCCGGGCGCGAAGTGGTACGACGGCGCCAGCGAGAGCTGCTGGCGGACGTAGACCCGGAGCTGCTCCACAGGAGCCGAGACCTGGGCGAGCGAATCCTGCAGCCCGGCGAGGTACGCAGCGGTCTCGTGCTCGATGAAGGCCAGGAGCAGCGTCTCCTTGTCCGGAAAGTGGTTGTAGACGGCGGTCCGGCCGATGCCGGCCCGGGCCGCGATGTCCGCCAGGGAGATCGCGTCGAAGCCACGTTCACTCATGAGTGAGGAGAGCGCCGCGAACAAGGCGTCGCGTGTGCGCTCACGGTGCTCGGCCAGCGAGCTCCCGAGGATCTTGGGCATGGACGAATCATGCCACTTGCTGACGAGGGTGACCGAACCGTCGTGAAATCCGACTGCTCTGAGGGAGAGCTCGTGGGCACTGCTCCCCATCGGTCGGGAAGGCCAGAATGACTTAACCTCCCATGTCGGCATCGATCACGAGGGGCACGGAGCATGAGCACGCCGGAGCAGTTCTCCGCATTCCACGCCAGCAACCCGGGCACCGCACCCGAGGTGCTGGGTCAGATCGCCCAGCAACGTCCGGACCTGCGCGCCCTCGTTGCCGCCAACCCGTCGACGCCGGACTCGGTCGCTCAGTGGCTCAGCGGGCTCGGTGACGTCGCGATCAACGCAGCACTGCGACGCCGAAGCGCCCGGTCGTACCCCGCGAACCCTGCAGAGCCATTCGCGGCACGGGCGGAGGACCCGGGCGCCGGTCCGGCACACTCCTGGGCACAGACCCCCGGCAGTGCGCTGCCGAATCCCTACGGTCAGCAACCCCAGCCCCAGCCGCCGGGCTACGGCCAGCCGAACCCGTACGGTCCGCCACCGCAGCAACCCCAGCAACCCGACCAGCTCTACGGGCAGCCCAACCCGTATGGTCCAACTGGCTATGGTCCGACCGCGCCCTGGGACCCCGGGCCGGTCAAGAGGAGCCCGGTCAAGTGGATCGTCGGCGGCGCCGCCGTCGTCGTCGTGGTGATCGGCGCCATCGTGCTGGGGAACCTCATCTCCGGGCTGAACGGGCAGGACGGCTACGGCGACGACGCCCAGCTCGACGTCCTCTGGGACGCCTGCGAGGAAGGTGAAGCGGTGGCCTGTGACGATCTGTACAAGCAGGCGCCCGAGGGCTCGGAGTACAAGCAGTTCGGGGCCGACTGCGGTGGTCGGTTCCCTGGTACCGACGACTGGTGCGAAGACATCATGTGAGCCGGCGGGGACGAGAATCAGGCGGGAGAGCCGTACGCGCCGGTGCCGGTGCGGTCCTGAGGAATCGTCGCCGCCTGGAGCGCGCGTGCGATCGGACGGTCGGGATCCAGCCAGTCGAGATCCTGGAGGTCCGCGGGCGCGATCCACGCGAGCTCGTCATGGTCCTGCAGGGGCTTCGGCGATCCGGCGACGAGCTCCGCCATCCACACCCGCATCCGAAGATGGTGCAGGATCGGCCAATCGCCGCCGTCGTCCGCGGGGATCACGGGACCGAGGCGAACCCGGGCACCGAGCTCTTCGGCGAGCTCCCGGTGGAGGGCCTCCTCGGCCGACTCGCCGGGCTCGACCTTCCCACCGGGAAGCTCCCACCTGCCGGCGAGCGCCTCGGGCGCGGACCGGCGGGCACAGAGGATCGCCGTCGGCGCGTCGAGCGAGTCGACGACGGCGGCGGCAGCGACCAGTCGCCGCTCGCTCGCCCGCGGGGAGGTCACGCGAGGCGGGCCGGGAACCCGCCGGTGGCGATCGGTCCCCACCGTTCGACCGTGACCCGGATCAGGGACTTGCCCTGGTCCACCATCGCCTGGCGGTACTCGTCCCAGTCGGGGTGCTCGCCGGAGATGCAGCGGAAGTAGTCCACGAGCGGCTCGAGCGCCTCCGGCAGATCGAGAACCTCCGCCGTGCCGTCGAGCTGGATCCACGGGCCGCCGAAGTCGTCGGACAGGACGCACAGCGAGGCGCTCGGATCCTTCCGGAGGTTCGTCGCCTTGGCGCGCTCCGGGTAGGTCGAGATGACGACACGGCCGGCCTCGTCAAGGCCGCACGTCACCGGGCTCATCTGCGCCCCGCCGCTCGCTCGGTGGGCGAGCAGCACCGCGTGGTGGCGCGGCCGGACGAAGTCCTCCATCTCGGCGCGCGTGGCGGTCGTCGTCGTCGCGATCGTCCTGGCCATGTCCGTCAGCGTAGTCGAGGGCGTGTCAGCCCTCGCGGAGGGCAGGCAGGACCTCGGTCGCGGCCACGTCGAGCCAGGGCCCCTGCTCCTGGCCGACGTGATGGAGGTAGATCTCGTCGAAGCCCAGCTCGGCGTACTCGCGGATCCAGTCGACGTGCTGAACGGGGTCGGCGGAGATGCGCACCGACTGCTCGACAGTGGCCAGCGTGACGTCGCTCGCCGCGATGTCGTAGTGCTCCGGCGTGGGCAGGTCGAGGCTCAGCGGTTCCGCGAAGACGTTGGTGCGCCACTGGTCGTGTGCGATCGCCCCGGCCTCCTCGTCGGTCGGCGCCCACGAGAGGTGCAGCTGGAGGGCGAGGCGCCCACGTCCGCCCTCGTCGCGGTAGGCGGCGCTCACGTCCTTGAGCTTCTCGTGAGGCTGGTTTAGCGTGATGAGCCCGTCGGCCCAGGCGGCGGTTCACGCCGCGGTCGGTGGGGTGATGGCGCAGGCCAGCAGCGGGACGGGCTCGACCGGGCGGTCGTAGACACGGACGACGTCCACGCACTCCTCGAGGCGGCGCACCCGAGTCTCCGTGACGGGCCACGGCTCACCCGTGACGTGCTCGTTCATCGCCTGCCCGGAGCCGAGCGCCACCCAGTCCCGGTCGGGGAACATCTCGGCGGGGGTTGTCGTCGCCTGGGCGACCAGCGTCGGGTGGTAGCGCTGACCGGGGGCGTTGACCGATCCGATCGGGAAGGACGTGGTCGCCAGCGCGGCACCGAGCCAGGAGAACGCGAACCCCGAGTGACCCTGGCGCTCGCCCCACGGCGTGATGTGGTCCGAGGACATGGCGGCGTCGAACCCGGCCCGCTCGGCGGCCTGCACGTCCGCGAGGAGCCGGCTCGGTGCGGTCTGCTCGTGCGAGGCGTGGAATCCGTAGGTGGTCACATCACCTGTGTAGAGGCAGCTCGCGCCGCTCGCCTTCCGGGAGCATGGGTTCTCAGCCGGCCGCGAGAGGATGACCGGATGGAGGACTTCATCGACGGCGCGGCCACCTGGTTCGGCCAGGCGTGGGTCAAGCTGCAGCCCGGCAGCGTGCCGCGTCCGGACGATGCCGTGCTCGCCGTGGTGGCGTTCGCCGTGCTGGTCGCTGTCGTCGTGCCGACCCTGTGGCGGGCGCTTCGCGTGGGTGTCACGGTCGTGCACGAGCTCGGCCACGGGCTCGTCGGCGTGCTGCTCGGTCGTCGCTTCACCGGACTCGTGCTGCGGGCAGACATGTCCGGGCACGCCGTGACGGTCGGGCCCGCGCGTGGAGCGGGTCGGGTCCTCTCGACCTGGGCGGGCTACCCGGCGCCGGCGGTCCTCGGGGCTCTGCTGGTCCGGGCGGCGGGTACGGGCTGGTCCGGTCCCGTGCTCGGCGCGGCCGCCGCCGTGCTGATCGTCTCGCTGATCCGCGTCCGCTCGCTGTACAGCGCCGTCGTCATGCTCGTTGTAACCACCGGTACGAGCGCACTGTGGTGGTGGGGCTCGGCGGACCTGCAGGCGGCTGCGCTGCTTGGGATCGGGTTGTTCCTGCTGGTCGGAGCGTGGCGCCATCTGGCTGCCCTGGTGACGGGCCCGTCCGCCGGCTCGGACGCGGGAGCACTGGCCCGTCTCACCCGCGTGCCGGCGTGGTTGTGGGTGCTGAGCTTCGCCGTCGTCCTCGTTGCGGCGACGTGGAACGCGGTTGGGCCGGCGCGGGCGGCTCTGGGGATGTGACGAGCGGGGCCTCGCGGGCCCGGTTGCCTGCTGACTCCCGGCGACTCCCCGTCCACACCGTCGTTCGCGGCAGGGTCGTGGCCTGAGAAGCAGCAGGCCGGCCCCGTAGGGGCCGGCCTTCGCACCTGAGCGGGTGACGGGAATCGAACCCGCGTTATCAGCTTGGGAAGCTGAAGTTCTACCATTGAACTACACCCGCAGCGCGCCGTAGCGCCCGGCCACTATACCCATCCAGCCGGAGGCTCTGCGAACAAGCAGCGTCCCCGACGGGCGATGGCAAGATGGGCGCGTGCTGCTCTCCGACCGTGACATCCGCGCCGAGATCGACGCCGGGCGCGTGCGGCTCGACCCCTATGAGCCGGAGATGATCCAGCCCGCCAGCCTGGACGTGCGCCTCGACCGCTACTTCCGGCTCTTCGACAACCACCGGTACCCCGTCATCGACCCCGCTCAGAACCAGCCCGACCTGACGCGCCTGGTCGACGCCGGACCCGACGAGCCGCTCGTGCTGCACCCCGGCGAGTTCGTCCTGGGCGCCTCCTACGAGCAGGTGACCCTCCCGGACGACGTCGCGGCACGCCTGGAGGGCAAGTCCTCCCTCGGCCGGCTCGGCCTGCTGACCCATTCCACGGCCGGGTTCATCGATCCGGGTTTCACCGGGCACGTCACGCTCGAGCTGTCGAACACGGCCACCATGCCGATCATGCTCTGGCCCGGGATGAAGATCGGCCAGCTGTGCTTCTTCCGCCTGACGTCGGCCGCCGAGCGCCCGTACGGCTCGGGCGCGACGGGTTCGCGGTACCAGGGCCAGCGGGGTCCGACGGCGTCCCGCTCCCACGTCAACTTCACCCGCGCCCCGGTGAAGTGACTGACCGCAGCCCGCCCCACGGGGGCCCCGATTCCGCCCGCCGGCTCGTCCGCACGCTGGCCGAGCCGCACCACCTCCTGGTCCTGGCCTCGGACATCGCGCCCGACGAGGTCGAGAGCCTGGTCGCCTCCCGCAGCGACAGCGCCGGCTCGGTGGGAGAGTCCGACCTCCGGCTCCTGCCCGGTGTGCACCTGACCGGGCCCTGGTCGGTCGGCAGCGACCTGCGCTCCGTCTTCGACCTGCCCGGCTGGGCGGCCCAGGCGTACCTGCTGCGGTGCCCGGTCCAGCGTGGCCATCCTCTCCCCGCGGAGCTCGCCGGCGTCGACCCTGTGCTGGACGCCTTTCTCGACGGCGTGCCCATCGGCGTCGAGCAGGAGTCCATCGATCACTTGCGGGCCGTCGGTCGCCGCCTCGGCGGAGCGCTGCGGCTGGCCGGCTCGGGCGCCGTCGTCGTCCTCGACCCGGAGTCTGCGACCGACCTGACCGTCCACGCGCCGGTCTGGCTCGAGCCCGACGCCTGCCTGCAGGTGCTGCGCGCCACGTTGCCAGAACCACGGAACCCGCTCGATGACCTGCCCGAGGGCGTCGAGGAGCTGGAGACGTACGGGATCGCCTCCGCCATCGGCGAGGACCTCGTCGACGTGACCGTCACCGGCACCGCTCACCCGCCGCTGGTGCTGCGCGACGAGCCGTGGGCACGCCGCGGCGTCGTCGCGTACGAGGTTCGCTGGCGTCCCGCGCATCCCGAGACGGCCTTCGCCTACCGGCCGCCGCTGGCGCAGCGCGAGGCGCGGGCCCGCGCCGGGGAGCTGATCGAACGGACCGCGGCCGCGATCTACGACGCTGTCGACGGCGCCGTGTGCGACGACGACGGCTTCCTGGTCGACCCCGCGGACCTGCGCAGGTGACCCCGCAGGCGTCACGGTGGACCGCTCACCGCAGGTCAGTCACGCTTTGGTAAAATCCGCAACGATCCCCCGCACGCGCCGTCGGTGCTCTGACGCCCCCTACCCTCTGGCGGACGCGCGGAGCGACCTGACCGCGACCGAGCCCTGGAGCGGCCCGTGCTGCAGCTGCTGACGATCCACCTGGTGGCGGCCCTCGCCGCGCCCGCGATCGTCGGCCGCCTGGGCCGCCGCGCCTTCCTGGTCCTCGCCGCGGTCCCGGCTGCCGCCGCGGTCTGGGCGGCGACGAGGACACCGCAGATGCTGGCCGGTGACCCGCCGAGCCAGACCGTGGCTTGGGTGCCGACCCTGCACCTCGAGCTGGCGTTCCGGCTCGACGCGCTGTCCTGGCTCATGACGCTCGTCGTCGGCGGGGTCGGGGCGCTCGTGCTCGTCGCCTGCGCCGCCTACTTCTCCTCCACCGCCACGGCGCTCGGCCGCTTCGCGGGGCTGTTCCTCGCCTTCGCCGGGGCCATGCTCGGCCTGGTCCTGACCGACAACAGCCTCCTGCTGTACGTCTTCTGGGAGCTGACCACGGTCTTCTCCTACCTGCTCATCGGCCACCACCACGACCGCCAGTCCTCACGCCGCGCCGCGCAGCAGGCGATCATGGTGACCACCTTCGGCGGCCTCGCCATGCTCGGTGGCCTCGTGGTGCTCGGCGAGGTCGAGGGCGGCTCCTACCGGATCAGCGAGCTGGTCTCCTCCGCCGCCTCCGGCGAGCTGGGTGCCGGCGCGCCGCCGGCGTTGGTACCGGTCGCCGTCGCCGCCATCTTGCTCGGCGCGTTGACCAAGTCGGCGCTCGTGCCGTTCTCGTTCTGGTTGCCGGCGGCCATGGCGGCGCCCACCCCGGTCAGCGCGTACCTGCACGCCGCCGCGATGGTCAAGGCCGGCGTCTACCTCGTCGCGCGGCTCGCTCCGGGTCTGGCCGGCCACACCGCCGCGGCGGATCTCTGGCGCTGGTCCGTGCTCGGTCTCGGCCTGTTGACGATGCTCGTCGGTGGCTACCGGGCGCTGCGCCAGCACGACCTCAAGCTCGTCCTCGCGTTCGGCACCGTTTCCCAGCTCGGGCTCATCACGGTGCTCGTCGGCCACGGCGACCGCGCCGTCGCCCTCGCCGGCCTCGCGTTGCTCCTCGCCCACGCGCTCTTCAAGGCCGCGCTGTTCCTCCTCGTCGCCGTCGTCGACTGGACCGTCGGCACCCGGGACCTGCGGAAGCTGTCCGGGCTCGGCCGCCGGATGCCCGTGGCCGCGACCGTCGGCGCGCTCGCCCTCGCCTCGATGGTCGGCCTGCCGCCCGCACTGGGCTACGTGGCCAAGGAAGCGGCACTCGAGGCCCTCGTCCACCTCGGCGGCCCGGCGGACATCCTCACGCTCGTCGCCGTCGCCGCCGGTTCGGTGCTGACCCTGGCGTACGGGCTGCGGTTCTGGTGGGGGGCGTTCTGCCGGAAGGACGGCGTGACCGAGCCGACGGCGCAGCGCACCTCGAGGCTCATCATGGCCTCACCCGTGGTCCTGTCCGTGCTCGGTGTGCTGCTCGGGCTGGCGCCGACCGCCGTCGAGTCGGTGCTGGCCCCCCACGCCGACGCCTACCCCGGCGAGGCCGGGCACCTGACTCTGTGGGGCGGCTTCGGCGTACCGCTGCTGATCACGGTGACCGTGCTGGTCCTCGGCACCGCCATGTTCGCCGGCCGCCGCGCCGTCGAGCGGTTCCAGCGTGCCTTCAGAGACACCGACGGCACCGAGGGCCTCTACCGCGCCACGCTGCGCGCCGTGGACAACCTCGCCGCCGACGTCACCGCGCTCACCCAGCGCGGCTCGCTGCCGGCATACCTCTCGATCATCCTGGTCACCGCGGTGACGGTCTCGCTCGGCGCAGCCACGGTCGACGAAGCCGGTTGGCCGGAGAGGCTGCGGCCGTGGGACACGCCCGCCCAGGGTGTCGTCGCCGTCGTGGTGGCCGCGGCCGCCCTGCTGGTCACTCGCGCCCGGCGGCGGCTCAAGGCCATCCTGCTCCTCGGCGTCGCCGGGTACGGCGTGGCGCTCCTGTTCGCGCTGCACGGAGCTCCCGATCTCGCGCTCACCCAGGTCCTCGTCGAGACCGTCACGCTGGTGGTCTTCGTGCTCGTCCTGCGCCGGTTGCCCGCCTACTTCTCGAACCGCCCGCTGGCCAGGTCCCGGTGGTGGCGCGCCTTCCTCGGTCTCGCCGTCGGCGTGACCGTCATCCTGCTCGGGGTCATGGCGACCGGCTCGCGCATGCACCAGAGTGTCGCTGCCGACTACCCGGACGAGGCGTACCAGTACGGGTACGGCAAGAACATCGTCAACGTCGCGCTCGTGGACATCCGGGCGTGGGACACCATGGGCGAGATCTCCGTCCTGCTCGTGGCCGCGACCGGGGTGGCGTCCCTCGTCTTCCTGCGCATGCGGGTGGGCCGCATCGACCGCGCCACCGACGTGCAACCGGCCAGCAGCGCCGCCGGCACCCCCGACGACCTGGCCGCCCGGCTGCGCCACGGCATCATGCTCGACCCGCCGCGCGGTGTGCGCAGCCCGGGCAGGGGCCGCAGGTGGCTCCAGGGTGCCGGCGGCATCGAGCCGCGGCGCCGTTCGGTGATTCTGGAGATCGGCGCCCGCATCGTCTTCCACACCCTCCTGGTGTTCTCGCTGTTCCTGCTGTTCTCGGGCCACAACGCACCGGGTGGCGGGTTCGCCGGCGGCCTCATCGCGGGGATCGCGCTCGTGGTCCGTTATCTCGCCGGCGGACGGCAGGAGCTCGGGGAGGCCGTGCCGCTGCATCCGGGCCACCTGCTCGGCACCGGGCTCTTCCTCTCCGCGGGCGTGGGTGCGGTGCCGTTGCTGTTCGGCGGCACGGTGCTGCAGTCGACGATCCTCGACGTGCACCTGCCTGTCTTCGGCGACGTCCACCTCGCGACCGCGTTGTTCTTCGACATCGGCGTCTATCTCGTCGTGATCGGGCTGGTGCTCGACATCTTGCGCTCGCTCGGCGCCGAGGTGGACCGGCACGGCGAGATCGAGGGCAACCAGGCCCCCGACGTGGCCTTCGACAGCCCCCAGCCCGTGCGTGAGGACGCCGTCCACGTGCGCAGCCGGGGCACGGCAGGGGAGGCGGTCCGATGAGTCCCGGCACGGCACTCGACATGTCGCCCAGCCTGGCGCTGATCCTGCTCGCCGGCGTGCTCGCCGGGACCGGTGTCTACCTGTTGCTCGAGCGGTCCCTGACCCGGGTGGTCGTGGGCATCGCGCTGCTGTCCAACGGCGTCAACGTGCTTCTGCTCGTCGCCGGTGGTCGCGCCGGCGGCGCACCGATCCTCGGCGAGAGCGACCCTGCGGAGATGTCCGACCCGCTGCCGCAGGCCATGATCCTCACCGCCATCGTGATCACTCTCGGCATGACGGCGTTCCTTCTCGCGATGGCCTACCGGTCCTGGCAGCTCAACGGCCACGACGAGGTCCAGGACGACCTCGAGGACCGCCGCATCGCTCGGCGTGCCGCGCGGGACGAGCGCTCCGAACGGGCCACGGACGATGCCGGCACCACCCTGGCCGAGGACGCCGCGACCGCCCGCGACGAGATCGAGAACGACGACGCCCGCGCCCGTGCCGGCACCGGTCACCATGCCCCCGCGCTGACCGCCGACGACGAGGAGGCCAAGTCGTGAACTGGCTCGTCGCCGTCCCCGTCGTCCTGCCGCTCATCGGGGCGGGCTTCGCCCTCGCCCTCGCCCGCTACCCCGCGGTGCAGCGGATCGTGTCCCTGACGGCACTCACCGTCGTGCTGGTCGCCGCCGTGACGATGCTGGTCCTCGTCGACGCCGGCCCGATCGTCATGGACGTCGGCGGGTGGGCAGCACCGGTGGGCATCTCGCTCGTCGTGGACCGGCTGAGCGCGCTGCTGCTCGTCGTGTCCGTCGCCGTGACGCTCGCCGTCCTCCTGTACTCCCTCGCCCAGGGCCTGGCCGACGGTGACGACGGCGCCCCGCTGGCCGTCTACCACCCGACCTTCCTCGTGCTGTCCGCGGGCGTGTCTACGTCGTTCCTCTCCGGTGACCTGTTCAACCTCTACGTCGGGTTCGAGGTCCTGCTCGCCGCCAGCTTCGTGCTCATCACGCTCGGCGGGTCGCGCGACCGCATCCGGGCGGGAACCATCTACGTCGTCGTCTCCCTCCTCGGCTCGATCATCTTCCTCATCGGGATCGCGCTCGTCTACGCCGCCACGGGCACGCTCAATCTCGCCCAGCTGGCGCTCCGCCTGCCGGACATCGATCCCGGCACACAGCTCGCCCTCCAGGTCATGCTGCTGGTGGCGTTCGGTATCAAGGCGGCCGTCTTCCCGCTGTCCGCCTGGCTGCCGGACGCGTACCCGACCGCGCCGGCGCCGGTCACCGCCGTCTTCGCCGGACTGCTGACCAAGGTCGGCGTGTACGCGATCATCCGAACGCAGGTGCTGCTGTTCCCCGACGGCCGGCTCGACCACCTGCTGATGGTGGCCGCGCTGGCGACGATGATCATCGGCATCCTAGGGGCGGTCGCGCAGGACGACATCAAGCGCATGCTGTCCTTCACCCTGGTGAGCCACATCGGCTTCATGGTGTGGGGTGTGGCCATGGCCTCGGTCGCCGGCCTGTCGGCAGCGATCTTCTACGTCGTCCACCACATCACCGTGCAGACCTCGCTGTTCCTCGTGGCCGGCTTGATCGAGCGGCGTGGCGGCACCACCTCCCTCGTCCGGCTCGGTTCCCTGGCCCGTCTCTCGCCGCTCCTCGCGCTGCTGTTCTTCGTGCCGGCGATGAACCTGGCGGGCATCCCTCCGATGAGCGGGTTCCTCGGCAAGGCCGGCCTCGTGGAGGCGGCCGCGGCGGACGGCGGAGGCCTTTCCTACGCGCTCATCGCCGGAGGGCTGCTCACCTCTCTGCTGACGCTCTACGCCATCGCCAAGGCGTGGAACATGGCCTTCTGGCAGGAAGCACCGGAGCAGCTGCCGTCCGCCCGGACCCCGCCGGGGCTCGTCGGCCCGGCGGCCGCCCTGGTGGCGTTCTCCCTCTTCCTGGCCGTGGCAGCCGGACCTCTCTACGGCTACACCAACAGTGCCGCCACGGATCTGCGCGCCCGGACGCCGTACATCAACTCCGTCCTGCCCGAGGGCGGGCGGGGCACCGGCGTGTCCGACCAGGTCAGCGACGACGGCCAGCGCGGCCAGCCTGAGGAGGAAGGATGAGCGAGCCGACGGCGACCACCGCCCGGCGCCCGCGCAACCTCCGCGCGTCGGCACTGATGGTTGCGTGGCTCACCGCCGTGTGGGTCCTGCTCTGGGGCGACCTGACAGTCGCGAACCTCGTGGTCGGCGTGGGTATCGCCGTGCTGGTCACCACGGTGGCACCGCTGCCTGGTGTGCCCTACGGGGGCCGGATCCGCCCGTGGGGCCTGATCCGGCTCGCCGCCAAGCTCCTGGTCGATCTGACACAGGCATCGTTGCAGATAGCCGCCATGGTCCTGTGGGGCCGCCGTCCACACGGCGGCGTGGTTCGGGTACGGCTGCGCTCGCACTCGGACGTGCTCCTCACCATCACGGCAGCGCTGACGTCGCTCGTCCCCGGATCGATCGTCGTCGAGGCGCACCGGCTCACCGGAACGCTGTACGTGCACGTCTTCGATCTCGACATGTACGGCGGACCGGAAGGTGCGCAGCGCATCGTCCTCGATCAGGAGGAGCGGGTGCTGCGCGCGCTCGCATCCGACGAGCAGATGGCCGACGCCGGTCTCCGGACCCGCTCGATGCTCCGGGCCGCCCGGCGGGCCGCCCTCCCCGACGAGGAGAGGGGTCGCTCGTGATCCTCTCCACGTTCGTGGACGTCGTGCTCGTCGTCTCCTTCAGCCTCCTCGGCGTCGCCGTGCTGGTCGCGCTCGTGCGGATGGAGAAGGGCCCGACGATGTTCGACCGTGTCGCCTCGCTCGATGTGGTCACCGTCACCGTGCTCGGAGGCTGCGCGCTCATGACCGCCCGCACGGGCCGCACGGACCTGGTTCCGGTGCTCGCCGTGCTCGCCGTGGTGGGTTTCGTCGGTTCCGTGGCGCTCGCCCGCTTCGCTGCCGTCGAGGCTCCCGAGGAGGCCCGCATCCTCAGCAAGGAGGAGGTCGCCCGGGCACTGGCCGCCCAGCAGGCCCTCGCCGATGCCGACGCCCCCGTGCACGACCCCGACGCACCCTCGGACGACGCCGACGCCGCGGGGGGTGGCCGGTGACCATCTCCTGGACCGACGTCGCCGACGTCACGGGCGCCGTACTGCTGCTGCTCGGTTCCCTCCTCACCCTCGTCGCCGCGATCGGTGTGGTGCGCCTGCCCGACCTGCTCTCGCGAATGCACGCGGCCACCAAGCCGCAGACGCTGGGTCTGCTGCTGCTCATGGGTGGGCTCGCGCTCTCGGTGCGCAACCCCATCGTCGTGTGGACCTTGGTTCTGGTGGTCGCCGGCCAGATGGTCACCGCACCGATCTCGGCGCACATGGTCGGGCGGGCCGGCTACCGCACGAAGGCGATCGATGCGGCCCGGCTCGAGGTGGACGAGCTCACCGAGGACCTTGAAGCTGCCGCGCAGCTGAGCGAGGAGGACGTACGTCGCCTGCTCGGCGACCGGGCGACGCGCGACGACTTCGACGACTCCCGCCCCCCGCCGAACAAGCCCTGACCACTCATCGGCCGCACCGGCAACTTAGGCCTTGCTCGGCCGGGGCCGGACGCGTCAGACGGTCGGCATGAGGGATTCCAGGGCGGCCGCCAGCTCGTCGACGAACGCGTCGAGATCATCGTCCGTGGTCTCCGCCCCGAAGGAGGCACGCACCTGCGTCCGCGCCAGGTCGGGCTCGATGCCGCAGGCGAGCAGCGCCTCAGCCGGCTCGTCCTCGCCCGCCGCACACGCCGTCCCGCTCGAGACCTGCACGCCGCGCTCGTCGAGCCGCAGCAGCACGGCCTCGCTCGTCACGCCCGGAATCAGCCAGGACAGGTGCCCCGGCAGCCGGTCCACGGGGTCGCCGACGAGGATCGTGGACGGCAGCCGCTCGGCCACGGCCGCCGCCACTCGGCCACGGCGGCGCGCGAGCGCCGCGGCCCTGTCCTCGAGCCCGTCGGTCGCGAGCCGCAGCGCGACGGCGAGCCCGACGGCGGCGGCGACGTCCTCGGTGCCCGAGCGGCGGCCGTCCTGCTGGCCGCCGCCGTGCAGCAGCGGTTCCAGCGGCAGTGACCGGCGGGCGAGGAGCGCTCCGGCACCGGTCGGTGCCCCGACCTTGTGCCCGGCGACGGACATCGCGTCGACACCGAGCTCGGCCATCGACAGCGGCAGTGCGCCCGCGGCCTGCACGGCGTCGGTGTGCATCGGTACGCCTCCCGCGCGGGCGATTGCCGCGATCTGTGCGATCGGCTGGACCGTGCCGAGCTCGCTGCTCGCGACGGCGATCGTGACCAGGGTGGTGTCGGCGTCGACGGCCGCCGCGACGTCGTCGGGATGCACACGCCCGGCACCGTCGACGGGCAACAGCTCGACGGCGAACCCGCCGAGGCGTGCGAGCGCCCGGCAGGACTCGAGCACGGCCGGGTGCTCGGTGGGGCTCGTGACGATCCGCCGTCCCCGGGGCGCCGCGAGCGCGATGCCCTTGACGGCGAGGTTGTCGGCCTCGGTCCCGCCGGCGGTCAGGATGACGTCGGATGCCCGGGCACCGAGCGAGGCGGCGATCTGCTCGCGCGCCCAGGCCAGCGCAGCGGCCGCGGTGCGGCCCGGCTCGTGGCGGCTCGACGGGTTCGCGGGCCCGCCGGCCAGATGCGGCCACATGGCGCGCAGCACGTCCGGACGGACGGGGGCCGTGGCGGCGTGATCGAGATAGGGCACCGGTGTCAGCTCCGCGGGGCGAGCACGACGTCGAGCGCGAGGTCGAGGGCGGTGACGCTGTGGGTGAGGGCACCGGCCGAGATGACGTCCACGCCCGTGCGGGCGATCCCGGCGACCGTCGTCAGGTCGACACCGCCGCTCGCCTCGACCACCGCACGGCCGCCGACGCGGCGCACGCCCTCCGTGAGGTCCTCGACGCTGAAGTTGTCGAGCATGATCGTGTCCGCGCCCCCCTCGAGCGCGGCGTCGAGCTGGTCGAGGCGGTCGATCTCGACCTCCAGGTGGACGGTATGGCCGAGCCGGCGCCGCAGCGCTCGCAGTGCCTCGACCAGGTCTGTCCCGCCGTCCTGCAGCACGGCGAGGTGGTTGTCCTTGAGCATGACGGCGTCCGAGAGCCCGAACCGGTGGTTCGCTCCGCCGCCGGCGACCACGGCGTGCTTCTCCAGCGCCCGCAGGCCCGGCGTGGTCTTGCGGGTGTCGACGATCCGGGCGGCGGTGCCCGCGACCGCCTGGACGTAACGGGAGGTGAGGGTGGCGATCCCGCTCATCCGCTGCGCGAAGTTCAGGGCGACGCGCTCGGCGGTGAGCATCCCGCGCGCCGGGCCGCGGACGGAGGCGAGCCGCTGCCCGGCAGCCACCGTCTCGCCGTCGAGGGCCTCGAGGACGACCTGGGTGCGCGGATCGACCTGCCGGAACGTCTCCACGACCACGTCCGCGCCGCAGAAGACCCCGTCCGCGCGGGCGACGAGTGCCGCCGCGGCGGTCGCGTCGGCCGGCAGGACGTACTCGGCCGTGACGTCGCCCCAGGGTGCGTCCTCGGCGAGGGCGGTCGCGACGGCGTCGGTGATCAGGCGGCGGGTGAGCATGCGGCTCCCTGGTTGGTGCGTCCGCGCACGACCGCGTGCGGCGTGGCGAGCGTGACGTCGGTGTCCGGATGGTCCCGGCGCCGGTGGGCGCCGCGGGACTCGGTGCGGTGGTCCGCGGCGATCGCGACGAGCCGGGCGAGCGCCGCCCGCTCGGCGGCGGCGTCGCGGCCCAGGGAGATCCGGTCCAGGCGGGCGACGGCGGCGCGCAGGCCGTCGGCGTCGCGTTCGACGCCGACGCCGTCGCGCAGGGCGGCCTGGACCGCGGCGAGGCGCTGTGCCGCCGTGGCTCGCTCGAGCGCGGCGAGGGCCCGGCCTGACCCGCCGCCCGACCCGGCACCGGGTCCGTCGAACGCGGCGTCGTCGACCTCGGTGGCGTCCCACACCGGCGCGTCGCGGGCGGGTCGTGCAGCGGCGCGTCCGGCCCGGGCGCCGAAGACCAGGCCTTCGAGAAGACTGTTGCTGGCCAACCGGTTGGCGCCGTGCACGCCGGTGCGCGCGCACTCGCCCGCGGCGAGCAGCCGGGGGACGTTCGTGCGGCCGTCCAGGTCGGTGCGGACACCGCCCATCGCGAAGTGTGCGGCCGGCGCGACGGGCACCGGCTCGGTGCGCCAGTCGATGCCTCTCGCCGCCAGACCACGGTGGATCGTCGGGAAGCGGGCGGCGAGCTCGACGCCCGAGACCGCCAGTCCCGTCGCGTCGAGGTACGCGGGCCGGCCGGCCTGCTCCCGGATCACTGTCGCCGTCGCCGCCGCCACGACGTCGCGGGGCGCCAGCTCGGCGCGCGGGTCGACGTCGGTCAGGTACCGGCGCCCGCGCTCGTCGCGCAGCACGGCGCCGGCGCCGCGGACGGCCTCGGAGACCAATAGACCGTCCGGCGTCGTCGTGGGATGGAACTGGACGAACTCGAGGTCGGCCAGGACCGCGCCGGCGCGCCAGGCGGCGAGGATGCCGTCACCGAGCGCGCCGGCCGGGTTGGAGGTGGCCGGGTAGAGCCGGCCGAGCCCGCCGGTGGCCAGGACGACCGCGTCGGCATCGACCACTGCGCCGCCGGCCGTGGCGTCGTCGAGCCGGACACCGGTGACCGTGCCGTCACGGCGGACGAGATCCCGCATCCGCGCGCCCTCGCGCACGTCGACCGCGGAATCCGCGAGCCGGCCGGCGAGGAACTCCGCGAGCCGCAGGCCGCTGGCGTCACCACCGGCATGCAGGATGCGGGGCAGCGAGTGGGCGGCCTCCAGGCCTCGGGCCAGATCGCCGTCGTCCGTGCGGTCGAACTCAGCGCCGGCGGCGACCAGGGCCCGCACGGCCTCCGCGCCCTCGCGGGTCAGGACCTCGACCGCCGCCGGGTCACAGAGCCCTGCCCCGGCGGCGATCGTGTCGCGGGCGTGCCGCTCCGGGCTGTCGTCCGGCCAGATCGCCGCCGCGACGCCGCCCTGGGCGCACGCGGTCGCGGAGTCGAGCAGCGTCGTCGCGGTGAGGAGGACGACGTCGGCGCCCGCGGCGGCCGCCGCGAGTGCCGCGCTCGCCCCGGCGACGCCGCCGCCGACCACTGCGACGGTCCCGTTCCTGGCGCTCATCTCGGCGTCGCGGCGAGCATGCGCTCGAGCGCCAGATGCGAGCCGTCCTGCACGTCGGGGGCCACGCGGATCTGGTTCACCGTCTCACCCGCGACGAGCCGTTCGAGCACCCAGGCGAGGTAGCCGGGATGGATGCGGTACATCGTCGAGCAGGGGCACACGACCGGGTCGAGGCAGAAGATGGTGTGCTCCGGGTGCTGGGCCGCGAGCCGGCGCACGAGGTTGATCTCGGTGCCGATCCCGAAGGTGGTGCCGGGCTCGGCCGCCGCGATGGCCTTGGTGATGTAGTCGGTGGAGCCGGACTCGTCGGCGGCGTCGACCACCTCCATCGGGCACTCGGGATGGACGATGATCCGCACGCCGGGGTGCTCGGCCCGCGCCTGCTCGATCTGGTCGACGGTGAAGCGCTTGTGCACCGAGCAGAACCCCTGCCAGAGGATCACGCGGGCGTCGTGCAGCTGCTGCTCGTCGCTGCCGCCGAGCCGCTTGCGCGGGTTCCACAGCGGCATGGCCTCCAGCGGCACGCCCATGGCGCGGGCGGTGTTGCGGCCGAGGTGCTGGTCGGGGAAGAAGATGACGCGCCGTGCCCGGGCGAAGGCCCACTCGAGCACCGTGCGGGCGTTGGAGGAGGTGCAGACGATGCCGCCGTGGTGGCCGCAGAAGGCCTTGATGGCGGCGGACGAGTTCATGTACGTGACCGGCAGGACGGGAACAAGGCCATCGGCGTCCGGTTCGGTGCCGTAGACCGCCTCGAGCTGTGCCCAGGCGTCCTCGACGTCCTCGATCGTGGCCATGTCGGCCATCGAGCAGCCGGCGGCCAGGTTGGGCAGGATCACCCGCTGGTCCTCGCCGGAGAGCACGTCGGCCGTCTCGGCCATGAAGTGCACGCCGCAGAAGACGATCGCCTCGGCATCGGGCCGCTGGGTGGCGGCGCTAGCCAGCTGGAAGGAGTCGCCGACGAAGTCGGCGTGCCGGACGACCTCGTCCCGCTGGTAGAAGTGCCCGAGCACCACGACGCGCTCGCCCAGCGTCCGCTTCGCCGCGACGATCCGCTCGTTCAGCTCGGCCTCGCTGAGGCGCTTGTACTCCTCGGGCAGCGTGCCCTGCCGGGGAGCGTGTGCGGGGATGGTGTCGTCGGCGCTCGCGCCGGGACCGTAGCCGGGCCGGGTGTCGATGGTCCAGGGATCGAGCGCGAGGTCGGTGTCGCACGTCCCGGACGCGGCGGGCGGGATCAGGGGCAGTGCCGTCAGGGTGGCTGGTGTTGTCATGCTGGGTCCCGCTTCCGGTCGGTGGTGGGGGAGTGGTCGGGGGATGGGCCCGGGGGTTCGTCGGAGAGCTCGTGCGCGGGTCGCTCGAGCAGGTCGCTCCCGGCAGGCTCGACGAACCGGTAGCAGCGTGCGGGTCGATGGGGCCCCTCACGGCGGGTCGCGCCGGTGGGCTCCAGGCGACCGGAACCGAGCATCCGGCGTCGGAAGTTGGCGGGGTCGCTCCGCGTGCCGAGGACCGCGTCGTGGACGCGGCGCAGCTCGCTGAGCGTGAACTCCTCGCCGAGGAAGCGCACGGCGACGTCGGCGTAGCCGGCCTTGGCCCGCAGCCGGTTCTGCGCGACGGTGACGATGTCCGCATGGTCGAACGCGAGCAGCGGCAGGGAGTCGGCGGGGAACCAGGCCACGTTCTCGATGGGGGAGAGCGGGGTGCGGTTGGCCAGGGCGATGAGTGCCCAGTAGGCGACGGTGACGACGCGCAGGTCGGAGGCGCTGCGCTCCGTCCCGCCGAACGTGTACAGCTGCTCGAGGTACCGCGGCGCCAGGCCGGTCGCCGCGTGCAGCGTCGAGCGCGCGGTCTCGTCGAGGGACTGGTCCCACGCCAGCGGGCCGCCGGGCAGCGCCCAGGCGTCGCGGAACGGCTCGCGGGTGCGGCGCACCAGGGGCAGCCACAGGCTGGAGGTGCCCGTGGACGCGTCCGCGCCGGTGGGCTGCCCGACCGGGGGCTGGAGCGCGAAGATCACCGTGGAGACGGCGACGACCGGCGGCGCGGTCAACCGCTCGCTCACGTTGAGAGCGGGGCGCGTCACCCAACCACCTGCCAGAACCGGGAGTAAAAGTCACGATGACTTTAAGGGTGCGGGTGGCGGCCGGTCAACCGGCGTGTGTCGTGGTGCTGGTGGCAGTGCCCGCGGTGGTCCTCGAGCGGCGGCATCGCGCTGGACGGCGCGGTCCGGCATCATCGGTACTCGCGGGGCCTCTCGCCGGCCCGTGACCGGACGCCGTCGCCACGGATTTGGAGATCGCATGGACATCGGTTGGAAGCTCGTCAGCACCGTCGCGACGATCGGGGCCACGATGGTGACGACCAAGGTGGTCACCGCCGGGTGGCGCGCCGCCACCGGTCACGAGCCGCCCGTCGACGAGGACGACCCCGAGGTCGAGTGGTGGGAGGTTCTCGCCTTCACCGTCGTCTCCGGCGCCCTGCTCGGTGTCGCCCGGCACTTCGCGCTGCGCGGTGCGACCAAGTGGTACGGCGGCCCGGTCGACAAACCCATCAAGAAGATCTGAGCCACGGCGCACCGCCGGACCTGTCGCCCTCCGGACGCCGTTCACCCGGTGGACCTAGCGTCACCCCGGGATGACTGAGGTCTCCGCACGCCAGCTGGCCCGCCGGCTCGGGAAGGAGTTCGCCGAAGTTCGCCGACCCGAGGCCCCCCGCGCTGGTGCTAGTGTCGCGGCACACGACAGGGGAGCGCCACGCGCGCTGAGAGTGCGGCCAGCCGCAGACCCTCGAACCTGCACCGGTTAGCACCGGCGAAGGAAGTCGGGACGTCTCTCCCTGCGAGCGGATGTGCGCTCGCGGGCCCTCCTGCAAGGGAGGACACACATGAGCAGGACCACCACCAGGAGCAATCACCTCGCGCCCAGGCACCATGCCCGTGCGTCGGTCGTCACGATCGCCGCCCTCGCGCTCGCCGGCTGCACCCTCGTCGGCGGCGAAGACGGCGGCGGTGGGTCGCCCACGAACGGCGGCAACGAGCAGGCAGACGGTGGCACGCTGACCGTCGTCACCCACGACTCCTTCGCCCTCAGCGACGAGCTGCTCGCCTCTTTCGAGGCCGACACCGGCTACACCCTCGAGAGGGTCGCCCCCGGCGACGCGGGTGCCCTGGTCAACCAGCTCGTCCTGACCACCGACTCCCCGCTCGGCGACGTCGTCTACGGCATCGACAACGCGTTCGCCGCCCGGGCCGTGGACGCCGGGGTGCTGGATCCCTACACGCCGGAGAACCAACCGGCCTCCGCCGACCAGCACGACCTCGGTGAGGCCCTCACCCCGATCGACTTCGGGGACGTGTGTCTCAACGTGGACCACCAGTGGTTCGACGAGCACGACGTCGCCGAGCCCACCACCCTCCAGGAACTCACCGAACCGGCCTACCGGGACCTCACCGTCGTCACGAACCCGGCCACCTCCTCGCCCGGGCTGTCCTTCCTGCTCGCCACCATCGGTGAGTTCGGCGAGGACGGTTGGCAGGACTACTGGGCGGACCTCGCCGACAACGGCGTGAAGGTGGTCGACGGCTGGTCCGACGCCTACTACGTGGACTTCTCCGGCTCCGAGGGCGCCGGACCGCGCCCGATCGTGCTGTCCTACGCCTCCTCCCCCGCCGCGGAGGTCCCGGAGGGCGGCGACGAGCCGCGGACGGGCGCGCTGCTCGAGACCTGCTTCCGGCAGGTCGAGTACGCCGGGGTGCTCGCCGGCGCCGACAACGTCGAGGGGGCGCAGGCATTCGTCGACTTCCTGCTCTCCCCGGAGGTCCAGGCGGAGATCCCCACCCAGATGTACATGTACCCGGTGGACGACTCGGTCGAGCTTCCCGAGGCGTGGGCCCGGCACGCGCCGCTGGCCGAGGACCCTGTCACGCTCGATCCGGCCAGGATCGACGCGAACCGTGAGGACTGGATCGCCACCTGGACGGAGATCGTGATCGGCTGATGGACCGCCTGTCCGCGACCGGTCGCCGGCTCGCGTGGGCCGGCGCAGCGGCGGTCCCGCTGGTCTTCCTCGGCATCTTCTTCGCGTGGCCGGTGCTCACCTTGGTCGGGCGCGGCTTCTTCCCCGACGGCGCGCTCGACCTCACCGGGTTCGCCGACGTCTTCTCGAGGCAGCGGACGTGGCGGATCGTCGGCCTGACCCTGGCGCAGTCGACGCTCGGCACGACCCTGGCGGTCCTGCTCGGGGTCCCCGGTGCCTACGTGCTCTACCGTTGCCGGTTCCCCGGCCAACGCCTGGTCCGGGCGTTCGTGACCGTGCCGTTCGTGCTGCCCACCGTCGTCGTCGGGGTCGCGTTCCGCGCCCTCCTCGCCGACGGCGGGCCGCTGGGCTTCCTCGGCCTGGACGGCACATTCGTCGCCATCGTCCTGGCACTGGTCTTCTTCAACTACACCGTGGTGGTGCGCACGGTCGGGGGCATGTGGGCGCGCCTGGACCCGCGGGCGGCACAGGCCGCCCGCGCGCTCGGAGCCTCTCCGACGCGGGCGTTCCGCACCGTGACGCTGCCGGCGCTCGGACCGGCGATCGCCTCGGCGGCGTCCGTGGTGTTCCTGTTCTGCGCGACGGCGTTCGGGGTCGTCCTCGTCCTCGGTGGCATCCGCTACGGCACCGTCGAGACCGAGATCTGGATCCAGACCACCCAGTTCCTCGATCTGCGGGCCGCAGCCGTGCTGTCCGTGGTGCAGCTGGTCGTGGTGGTGGCGGCGCTACTCATCGCGAGCCGGAACCGGACGCGCCAGGAGCGTGCCCTACGGCTGCGCACCGACGAGCAGGCCGGCCAGCCGCTGCGCCTGCTGACCCGGACCTCCCGCCGAACAAGCCCGAACTCCTCGTCCGCGCCCGTGGACGAGCAGCGAGGGCTTGTTCGGCGGACGGTGGGCCCGGGGCCGGACCTGCTCCCCGCCGTGGTGACCGCCGCCGTCGTGCTCGGCCTGCTGCTGTCCCCGCTCGCCGGGCTGGTGCTCCGCTCCCTGCAGACCCCGGACGGCTGGGGGTTCGCCAACTACGTCAACCTCGGCACCACCGGCGGACCCAACGCGTTGACGGTGACCGTGTGGGAGGCCACCATCAACTCGCTGCGAGCAGCCGTCGACGCCACCGTGCTGGCCGTCGTGGTCGGCTCCCTCGTGGCGCTGGTCGTCTCCCGCCGGCCGCGCGGGCGCCTCGCCCGGCGCGCGGTGAACTTCTTCGACGCGGCGTTCATGCTTCCGCTCGGAGTCTCCGCGGTGACCGTCGGCTTCGGGTTCCTCATCACGCTCGACGAGCCACCGCTGGACCTGCGCACCTCCCCGGTGCTCGTCCCGATCGCGCAGGCCGTCGTCGCGATCCCGCTGGTCGTGCGCACCCTGCTGCCGGTGCTGCGGGCCATCGACCCGCGGCTGCGTGAGGCCGCCGCGACGCTCGGCGCGACGCCCGGGCGTGTGCTCGCCACGGTGGACGGCCCCTTCCTCGTTCGCGGCCTCGGCCTGGCCGTCGGCTTCGCCTTCGCCGTCTCCCTGGGGGAGTTCGGGGCGACGTCGTTCCTCGCCCGGCCCGACCGGCCCACGCTCCCGGTGGTCATCTTCCGGCTGATCGGCCGGCCGGGCGCGGAGAACTACGGGATGGCGATGGCCGCCGCGGTGGTCCTCGCGACCCTGACGGCGACCGTGATGGGACTGGCCGAGCGGATGCGGACGAAGGAGGCGAGCCAGTGGTGAGCGGCCTGACGGTGCGGGACCTCGTCGTCCGCTACGGCCCGACGACGGCGGTCGACCGAGTGGACCTCGACGTGACCGCCGGCGAGGTGCTGGCCCTCCTCGGTCCGTCGGGGTCGGGCAAGTCCTCGCTGCTGCGCGCCGTCGCCGGGCTCGAACGCCTCGCCGGCGGCTCGGTCGCCTGGGACGGGCGGGACGTCGGCGACGTGCCCGTGCACCGGCGCGGCTTCGGCCTGCTGTTCCAGGACGCGCAGCTCTTCCCGCACCGCAGCGTGGCCGGCAACGTCGGCTACGGGCTCGCCGGGCAGCCGAGGCAGCGGCGCGAGGCCCGGGTGACCGAGCTGCTCGCGCTGGTCGGCCTCGAGGGGTTCGGTCCGCGCGCGGTCAGCACGCTCTCGGGCGGGCAGGCCCAGCGGGTGGCCCTCGCCCGGTCCCTCGCCCCCGAACCGCGTCTGCTGCTGCTCGACGAGCCGCTCTCCGCGCTGGACCGCAGTCTGCGCGAGCGGCTCACCGGCGAGCTGCACGACGTCCTGCGCGCCACCGGCACCACGGCGCTGTACGTGACGCACGACCACGACGAGGCCTTCACCGTCGCCGACCGCGTCGCCGTCCTCGGCGGGGGCCACCTCGTCCAGGTCGACACCCCGGCGCGCCTCTGGCGCGCGCCGGCAAGTCGGGAGGTTGCCGCGTTCCTGGGCTACGGCCCGTTCCTGCCGGCCGAGCTCACCGGCAAGGTGGCCCGCACCGTCCTCGGCGAGGTCCCGCTCGGGCACCGCTCACCCGGCGACGAGAGTGTTGATCCTGTCGCTATAGCAACCAGATCAACACTCTCATCCGGGGACGGCGCGCTGGTCGGGCTCGGTCCGGGTGCGCTCCACGTCACCACCCCGCGCGTGAGTCGTCAGCAGTTCACCGACTCGTCATCGGTTGACCCAGTAGCCGATGACGACTCAATCCGTCTCCGGGCTGAGGCTGGACCCGTCGTTCCCGTCGTCGCGAGCCGTTTTGTGCGCGGCCGCACCGAGGTGGACGTCACGCTCCCCGACGGGCAGGTCGCCACCGCCGTCGCCAGCGGCGCCACCGAGATCCCCGACCGGATCGAGGTCCGGCTCGACCCGACTGCCACGGTCGTCGTCCCCCGCAGGTGAGCGATCTCAAACTGACGCGAGACCGCTGTGGGACACATGACGAGCACGTAACGGCTGCGCCTGCGCCCGTCGTACGGCTCGCCCGATGCCGCGTTCGCGGCAGCGCTGCCGCTCGGACTGACCCCGTCTCGCCATCGGCGAGTACCGCAACCGATGAAGGACGCGCTATGAGCAAGACGCGGCCAGGAGTAGACGAACTCCGCCGCGCCGAGCCGGGCACCGCTGCGTGGCTGGTTCGGTCGTGGCCGGGGTCGCGCGGACTACGTCGAGGCGCCGGACCAGTGGCGAGCGACGACGGTGCAGGTCTGCGGACTGTGGCCGTTCTCTGCCGGCGCGGGCACACCGCTACTGGGCGCCCCGCTGGGACGCCGCCATCCCGGCGGCGCCACCGTCGCCGCTAATCCCATCACCTGGTTCCAGCACGGCATCATCAACAACCCCTCGGTCTGGTTCCTGTCCATCCCGGGTGTCGGGAAGTCCACGTGCGTGCGCCGGATGATCCTTGGCCTGGCGTCACGTGGAGTGATGCCACTGGTCCTGGGCGATCTGAAGCCCGACTACATCGACCTGATCGAACGTCGCGGGGCCAAGTGATCTCCCTCGGGGTGGTCGCGGGTACATGAACGTCCTCGATCCCGGCGAGGCGGGAGAGGCCGCCGGCCTCCGAGCGGCCGGCCATGAGAAGAAGGCGGCCGAGGTCGAGGATGAGGCGCGTCAGCTCCAGCGCGAGCCGGTCCTCGACGTTGCCGACCTCGCCGCCATGCCCAAGGGTCGCGCCCTCGTCCTCGCGTCGGGCTCGCGGCCGGCGCTGATTCGCACACGGCCATGGATGAGTGGCCCGCACGCCGACGCCGTGCGCGCCTCGATCACCGCGCACGACCCCAGGGCGAACGCGCCGGGCGTCATCAAACGTCCTCCTGGGTCAGGGAATCGGTCGCGCGAGCGTGGTTCCGCTCACGAGCGTGCAGGGCAGGGTCAGTCGGCGGTCCTCGGCGCTGACCTCGAGGGTCGGGTCCAGGAGCCGACCCAGGAGAGTGAGCGCCTCGGCACCGAGTTGGGAGCGGGGCGGGCTCACGCGAGTCAGATCCCGTGTGTTGGCAGCCCCCGGGTCGGCCAGGGTCACCAGGGAGAGGTCAGCGGGGATCTCGATTCCGTCGTGAGCGGCGAGCGCGTAGATCTCGAGAGCCTGATGGGGGTCCTCCACGAAGGCGACCGT